>JASFMY010000030.1:0-55794 GCA_050117315.1 Ignavibacteria bacterium | reverse complement strand
ACACCCTTGCCTTAGCTATGAGATTCCGGTCATCTCGGCTCTCTCGAGACTTGTGCTTTTTTTTTTTAACACGCACCCGTTAGTTTTAATACATGCCCGGCACACCCATCATGGAAGTCCTACCGGACTTCAAATAATATTTATTCCACTTACCGGTATTTATCCAAATTTCGACAACCGTAAACCCGTTTAATTATGCTGGAAAAAATTCCATACAGCGTAAAACTCCACAAAAAGAATTTAATCACGGAACGTCGGAGACTACATTCATAGTTAAGTTGATGCCTATGCGCAGTGCGTGATCTCTGCTCACAAAAAATCACAAACTCGGGTTTTTCATTTTAAGTAGTCTTTCCGACTAATCCGGCTAATTCCCGGAATAATTTTATCAAATATCAAATCGATCAAAAATTTCTTATATTCAGTTATAAATTTGAGCTTATTTGTAAAAAGAGATTTTTAGAAGTAATTAAAAAACGAAAAAGCCTTTTCAAGATATGTAATTATTATTGGTAATAAATGGTGTTGTTATAAGTAAAGATTGGAAATAGAACTATTCATGAATACGTTTGTGTAGATATTGCGATTATATGGTTTGTTATACAGTATGAGTTGCCCCGCTAAAGAATCACTTTTAGGACTTCTTGCTCAAAGAAAATAATTTGAAATAGATTGGCCGGAAGAGTTGGAGGAACCCTTAAACGTTTCCTGAATTCATTTAATCATAGCATTTTTTTATATATACCGGGTTTATTTTAGAACTTATAGAAATGAATTTCAATTCTGAACATAAATACTATAGTGTTGGGACTATGAAGCAATTGGTTTTTCTCAATTTGTTAAACAATTATTTGCAATTGATAATAAAGGCTGTTATTGCTTTACTTTTCTCTTGCAGCATAATTGTATCCCAGACCGGAAATGATACCCGGTTGGACAGCAAAATCAAAGAACTTCTTTCTTCAGCTTCAAAGATAACAAATTCAAATCCCCAAAAAGCTCTGGAACTTCTGCATGAAGCTAAAGAACTATCTGAAACCGGGAATAAATCTGAATACCTGGTTAGAGTTTCTTTAATGTCGGGAAGGATAAAAGCAATGTCGGGTGATTTTGAAAACTCATTAACAGATTTTGAAATCGCTCTGAAAATTTCAAAAGAGAACTCCTTAAAAGATTTGGAAGGAAAGGCTATTAACAGTATAGGCAACTACTATTATTTTACCGGTGACATGTCGAAAGCTCTTGAGTATTATGAGATAGCCATTCCGCTTGCAGAAGAATCCGGTGATACGACCGGTTTGCTTCATTACATAAATAACATAGGGGTAATTTCAGGAAATCTCGGTGATTATGAAAGGTCAATAAAATACTATCTTAAATCGCTGGAAATTAGTGAGAAAATAGGCAGTAAAACCGGAACAATGAACTCATATTTGAATATCGGGACAATTTATTATGAAATGAAAGATAATGACAAAGCCAAAGAAAACTATGAAAAAGCTTTAGAATTGAGTTTAGAGACTAACAACCGGGTTGTTGTTTCCAACTGTTACATTAACCTTGGACAAATATTAATACGTGAGGGAAACTTTGATGAAGCTATAGAATGTTTCAGCAAAGCCGTAGCCGTTAAAAGACAGCTTGATGAAAAGCCTGCATTGGTTATTGCATTAACAAATCTTGGAAGTAGTTATAAAAATATAAAAAATTATAAGAGTGCTCTTAGGTATCTCAATGAAGCTTTTTCTATAGCAAAAGAGATAGGGAATAGAGAAGGTATTATCACCGCTGCACTTGATCTCGGGCAGACATGCCTTGCATTAGGGAAAACCGGGCAAGCAATAGAATATTTTGAAGAATGCTTCAGCGATGTTGAGGAGATAAACCTGAACATTGCAATTGATGTTTATAAATATGCCGCATCTGCATATTATAAAACGGGAAATATAAAAAAAGCTTACCAGTATCTTGAAAAAAGCAGTACTTTAAATGACTCTCTTTTTAATGAGAACATTTCGGTTAAGGTAAATGAACTGCAGATAAAACATGAACTTGAGAAGAAAGAGCATGAAGTTGAATTACTCCAAAAAGAAAAAGTAATAAACGAACTTAAACTTGAAAAGGAAATCTTAACAAGGAATTCTTTTATTATAGGTTTTATTATTCTATTTATTATCGTATTTATTCTTTTTTGGGCAAACAGTATTAAAAAAAGGAACAACTTAATATTACAACAAAAAAATACCAAAATTGAAAACCAGGCAATTAAACTTAAGGAATTAAACCAGAATAAAGATAAGCTGTTTTCCGTGCTAGCCCATGATTTAAGAAACCCGCTTGCCTCTATTATTGGTTACTCGGAATTAATATTAACCGATCTACCAACTTTAAGCAGAGACGAAATAAAACTGTACAATAAAAATATTTATGAAGTTTCAAATAAGCTTTCAAATCTTCTAACAAGCCTCCTGGGCTGGGCTCACTTTCAAATGAAAAAAACAGAAGTCAATTTTGAAAATATAAACCTGGTTAAAGAGATAGATCATATTAAAGAACTTTATACAGGCAACATACAAGCAAAGTGTTTGGCGGTAGATATTACAATTGATGAAAACATTTCGCTGAGAACCGATAAAAATATGCTTCATTCCATTATTCAAAATTTACTTTCCAACAGTATAAAATACTCAAATGAAAATAGTAGGATAATTATAAGTGCTAAAGAAATAAAAGACTCTATAAAAATTTCAATTAAAGATCACGGGATTGGTATTGAACCGGATAGGTTAGATGATTTGTTTTCAGGCAAGTATATAAAATCAAAACAAGGCACAAACAAGGAAAAAGGAAGCGGACTAGGGCTTATGCTCGTGAAAGAAATGGTTGATTCCCTTAACGGTAAAGTAAATGCACAAAGCAAGGTAGGGGAAGGTACTACTATTGTAGTAATTTTACCCAAAATATGGAGTTAAGTTTTTAGGATTTTCACTATTTAAAGTCGTGATGCCTCATGCAGTTTTTATATTCTAAAGTAATAAATCTTATATCTTATAATAATTATTCAAGAAGTTAAATCCCCGGATTAGTCATAAATATTCTATTCACCGTATAATAGTACCTTTCATTGCTGTAATTGTCCTTTTTATCTCATTACAATTGAGTGTGATTATTTTTTTAGTTTCTTTTTTTGATATGTAAAAATATAGGCTTAATTATTTGATTCAAAAATAATATTTCTGATGTAACAATTTTCATTTTAAAGGTTTTTTCTGAGATTGCTAAAATAGGGAATGTGTTAATGAAACATGACTTAACCAAAAGATCCGGTGAAAAGCTAAAGCCTTTCTTAATTGAATCTACGCATGCAATTGCAAAATTTTTGAAAATACTTTCTTTTGAGAATTCAATTGATAGAGATAGATACACCAAGATTATTGAGAAAAAAGAAAAGCATTTTAGGGAAATAATTGAAAAAAATGCCGACGGTATGATTGTAACTGATGAAAATAAAAATATTCTATATTTCAACCCTGCTGCCGAAAAACTATTAAGTACAAAAGCAGAAAACCTTATCGGGAAAAAAATATGGTTTAATCTAAATGAAAATGATATTACGGAAGAAAGAATAATTGACTCCGAAGGGAATGAGAAGATTTTGCAATTAAAAATTTTTGAAGACCAGTGGGATAATAAACAAGCTAAGGTTGCTACTTTAAGGGATATTACGGACTTAATAAATAAACAGAAAAGAATTGAAGAGTTAAATTTGCTTTTGAAAACGATTAGCAGTATCAATCATTTAATAGTTACTGAAAAGAGTAAAACTAAATTATTGGAAAAAGCTTGTGAGTTATTGAATACAAATAAAAATTATAAATCTGTGTGGATTGGACTTTTTGATAATGACGGAAAAATAGGCAGTATTTATGAATCGGGAGTTGAAGATTACATTGATGAGTTTAGGGAACATCTAAACACCGGGGCAGAACTATTTTGCGAGAGAGAGTTACTGAAAACCGACGATGTTTTTAAGATTTATGAAACTTCAAAATCATGCGGTGACTGTCCCTTGGCAAAATTGTATACCGACAAAGGGGTAATGGCTGTAGATATTTCCCATAAAAAAATTAGATACGGCATTTTAGTACTTTCCAAATCCTCCAACTTAATTCATGATCCGGAAGAAGAAAAATTATTATCGGAAATAGCCGACGATATTGGATTGGCACTATATACAAATGATGTAGAATCCCAAAATAGAGAAGCCAAATTAAAATTGATAGATTCTGAAAGATTTGCTAAATCTACAATTAACGCTTTGCAAGAGCATATTGTAGTAATTGATGATACCGGGAAAATTTTGTCTGCAAATAAATCATGGAAGTTATTTGCAGAAGAAAATTATGTGGATGTAAATAAAGTATCGGAGGGAGCAAATTATCTTGAAGTGTATGAAACAGCCTCAAAAGAAGGAGACAATTTTGCAGTAAAAATACTAAGAAACATCAATGAAGTTATTAATGGTAATTTAGAGGGATTTGAGTTAGAATATCCTTGCAATTCACCCTCGGGAAAAAGATGGTTTATTGTGAATGTATCATCGTTTAATGGAGTTGGACCTAAGAGAATTGTTATTTCACACACTAATATTACCGATAAAAAATTAGCTAGTATTAAGATAAAAGAAAGTGAAGACAGATATAGAAATTTATATGAAAATGCTACTGTTGGCATTTACCGTTCTACCAAAGAGGGTAAACTATTATTGGCTAATCCAATGTTCCTAAATATTCTTGGAATTGAATCTGTAAATGAGTTTAACAATAATTCAAATCTCTTTGAAATATATAAGGACCCGACTGACAGAAAAGTTTTTATTGAGGTATTGGAAAAAGAACAAGTTATTGATGGTTATGATTTTGAAATAATATCTGTGAATGGCGAAAGCAAATATATTAGGGAAAGTGCAAAAGCAATTAAAATTGACAACCAAATGGTGTGTGAAGGAGTAGTACAAGATATAACAAAACAAAAGCAATATGAAAAAGAAATCGTTAAGGCAAAGGTAAAAGCAGAGGAATCGGATAGATTAAAGTCGGAATTTCTAGCTCAAATGTCTCATGAAATAAGAACACCGCTTACGGCAATTTCCAGTTATGCCAGTTTAATAGGTGAAGAATTTTCCAACATCGATCATCCTGATCTAAAAGTGTATTTGAAAGGGCTTACAACTGCAGGTAAAAGAATAATACGAACTGTTGAATCAATTTTAGATATTTCGGAACTTCAATCGGGTACTTATGACTTTAATCAAACTGAAGTAGAAGTTAGCGACATATTGGTTAAAATTAAATCAGATTACGAAGAGATTGCGAATGAAAAAAAACTGAAATTTACATTAATAAATAATGCCGGCAGTACAAGAATAAATGTTGATAAGTACAGCATTGGACAGGTATTTGCAAACCTTGTAGACAACGCTTTAAAGTATACCGACGAAGGAGAAGTAAAAATAATAATAGACCGGGATAATAATAACAATTTAATAGTTGAATTGATTGATACGGGGATAGGGATATCTAAGGAATTTTTGCCCCGAATATTTGAACCGTTTACCCAGGAAGATCACGGTTATTCAAGAAATTATGACGGTAACGGATTGGGGATGTCTTTGGTAAAAAAATACTGTGAATTAAATAGCGCTGAGATAAAGGTGGAAAGCAAAAAGGAGAGTGGAACAAAGTTCAGAGTTACCTTTCTTTCTCAGTAATATTTAATAACTCACCTTACGCAGGGAATTCTTACTCTTAATCCTAATCATACTCTAAAAAAAGATGAAGAAGATTATGATTAAGATAAAGATTAAGAAGTTATGTTTAAGATTAGGATTATGATTAATACAATACAATTTGCGTAACGTGACTTAATAATAAAGCCTCAGCAAAAACCACAGCTCTAAAATTAAGGTGAATCAAGTTATAAGTTGTTCATTTTTCTTAATAACCAGCTTATCGTAAAAATAAATCAGTACGGAAGTTAAAACACCAATTGCCGCAAACACTGCCCACATCAAATCCGGTCTTTGCATATCGCGGGCAAACAGTCCGTACATTTGTCCTGAGAGAATTCCTCCGAATAAATTACCAAGAGCGACACACCAGTAGAAATAACCCATATACATTGCAACTTTGTCCGGTGGAGCAATTCTGCCTGTGTATTCTTTTTGTTTAGGACTTGCCATCATTTCACCGAACGAGAATACAAAAATTCCTGCTGCGACTATCCACCCGGTTGAACCCCAGATTAAAATTACAAAACTAACTATACAAATTATTGTGCCCCAGAAAATAGTTGTGAAAGGTTTTAACCTTGTAACAAAATAGGAAACTATAACCTGGAATAAAACAATTCCGAGAGCGTTTATATTTATGATATATTCGGGATTTACCTGTCCCTCGGTTACCATGCCGCTGTTAAGTGATTCAGCAACGGAATCCAAGCCGATAAAACTTAGTGAGTTATACATAAAATTGAATAAATCGGAAGTATCGGTGAAATCTCTAATGTGTAAGGGTAATGTATAAAATATTTGATTGAATGCTACCCAGAATCCGGACATTAAAAGAAGAAATAAACCAAAGCGCCAATCCCCAAGTTTCATTGGCAGCAAATACCAGCTTTTATTCGAATTCGTATTTTTTTTCAATAGAAAGTCATAAGCAACATTTATAATAATCCATACCAGGCAAATTAAAGAAATTTGTGCCCAGGTAACTGTGTTATCGGAAGTAAACTTTGAGCCCATCACTAAAATTAAAATCAAACCAAATACGAATAGGAAAAACCTGCCGTTGCCTAGTACTTCAACCATTCCGCCGAAAACATCCTTCAATTTTCTGCTTTGGTTTTCTTCGGTTTGAATTACAGGTTCCTTATAAAATAAAGAAACAAAAATAAAATTAATTGCTATCCAGCATGCAGATGCTATAAAAACGTAATCCCAGGAAATTGCTCTTACAATACCTGCTATAATGGGACCTAAGAATCCGCCGATATTAACCATCATATAAAAAATTCCGAATCCCATAGAGCCGGTTTTTTCGTTGGTTGTTTTTGAAATCGTACCTATAATAACCGGCTTAAAAGTACCGGCGCCGAGCGCCACAAGCATAAACGCAAAGAAAAAAGTCGGGAAAGTTTTTAATTGTCCCAGTAAATAATATGATGGAACCAAAATTACAAAAGCAGCAAAAAGTAATTTCTTAAAACCGTATCTATCTGCCAAAGCGCCGGAAACAACAGGGAATAAATATAAAAAAAAGGTAACAACTCCTTGCAGAACACCCCGGTCTTCATCGGAAAAACCAAGTCCGCCGTCTTCAACAGCGCCTGTAATATAAAGTGATGAAACAGCGAAAAAGCCGTACCACGCCATTCTTTCAAATATTTCCATGGTATTGGCTATCCAGAAAGTTTGCGGGAATTCTTTTAGGGAAATCTTAGTGTTAGACATGAAAAATCCTTATTCAGTATTCTTCGAAAGTTTCAAAGATAAAGGGGTTCAAAATAAACTGCAAGGAATAAAATATTCGTCATGTGTTGTCATTAGGCCACTCGTAGTCATTTTTTGTTTAAACAATAGATGGCCATGAATGACTATCCTTGACCACAAGTGAAATAATAATTTCACCAATTCGATAAGTTTGATTTTGGAGTTTAAAAAAACTTGGAGGAATTACATAAGATTACATTACAAACTTTTTTTTATTTTCTGGTTCAAATAACTATTCAAACTTTTTCCTTCATTTGCTGCACGAAGACTTAATATTTTATGTGTTTCAGGATCAGTTCTGAATATAAGCTTTCCTGAATATTTTTTATTTGTTGATTCAGGCAGTTTTATATTATCATTTTTATAAATACTTATCCATTCTTCTAAAATTTTGTCTAATTTCTTGTAAACTAAATATTCATCATCTCCATGACAGCATTTTCCAATCCATCCGGGAATTGAGCCAACGTAACAATCATCTTCTTCAGACCATTCTACTAATTTTATATATCTATCTTTTTCTTTCATTTTTAACTTCCTCGATTTTTCTTTTAACTAATTTTTCCTGATAAGGTTTTGCATCATCTCCAGGTTTACCTGATATAGTTATGGCAACACCTTTTTTATGAATAAAATTTTTATGACTGCCTTTTCCGTCTCTATTTACAAATCCGGCATTTAATAAATCTTTAATTAATTCTCTAATTTTTCTTGGCATACACAATGATACTAAAATGATACTACACTGTCAATTTTCTAATCATAATTTTGACTTTTGAATAGTGAAATAGAATATAACTGTTGTTTTTAAATAGAATAGACTGTCTGCCTTTCTTTTGTGATAATTTCAATTTATCGCTGAATAGAAAAAATTATATTTATTTATCAAGTTGAATTAAGGGGGACGTCTATTTATATTTCAATGCAAATTTAAGGGAGAAAGAATGTTTAATAATGTAGTTACGCAAACAAATTTTGAGAATCTAAACCTATTTAAAAGAGGAAAAGTTAGAGACATTTACGATTTGGGAGAACATTATTTAATTGTTTCTACAGATAGAATTTCTGCTTACGATGTAATAATGAACCAGGGTATTCCCCAAAAAGGCGAAGTACTTACGAAGATTTCAAAATTTTGGTTTGACTATACAAGCGACATTATTGAAAATCATTTTATAACCATGAATGTTGATGAGTACCCCGAAGAATGTCATGTATATAAAGAGGTTCTTCAGAATAGATCAATGCTTGTTAAAAAAGCAGAATTGATTCAACTGGAATGTATTGTAAGGGGATATATTACAGGATCAGGCTGGAAGGATTACCGGAAAACCGGTATGATCTGCGGAATTGAATTACCGGAAGGATTAAAAGAGTCGGAGAAATTTGAAAAGCCGATTTTTACTCCTTCAACTAAAGCAGAGATTGGCGAACATGATGAAAATATAACAGAAGAAAAAGCAATCGAGATTATTGGTAAAGAAACTTACGAGGAAGTAAAAAACGCTACTTTAAATATCTATACAAAATGTGCAGACTATGCTTTAACAAAAGGAATAATTTTAGCGGATACTAAATTGGAGTTCGGCCGTTATAACGGAAAAGTAATTTTAATTGATGAAATTTTGACGCCCGATTCATCCCGCTTTTGGCCGAATGATAAGTATATTCTGGGACAGGGTCAGGAAAGTTACGATAAACAATACGTGCGGGATTATTTGACATCAATCAATTTTAATAAAAAACCTCCGGCGCCCGATCTCACGGATGAAGTAATTGAAAATACAAGCAAAAAATATATTGATGCACTATATCAATTGACCGGGGAAAAGATTTAATAATGTCTCCAAAAAAAATTCAAATAAAAGAGGAAAATTTTTTATCTATTGACTGGGATAATAATTCAAATAGTGAAATTAAATTATCCAATTTGAGGAGATACTGTCCGTGTGCTGTTTGTAATGCTGCAAGAGATGAACAAAGTAAAACTTATATCCCGATTTTTTCAAACGAACAATTGGCGGTTTCCCAAATTAATATGGTTGGTCAGTATGGAGTTGGAATTACCTGGAAAGACGGTCATAACACCGGAATTTATGAATTCAATGAATTATTAAGATTATCTGAATAAAGAATAATGATACTTCCAAATCAGCTAACAGTCTTAAGGATAATTTTAACACCGGTATTTTTAATATTATTTATTTCCGATGATCCTTTTTATAAACAGTTGTCTATAGTTGTATTTATTATTGCTGCAATTACCGACTGGTATGATGGATGGCTTGCAAGAAAGTTTAACTATATTACGGCATCCGGCAAATTTTTAGATCCTCTTGCCGATAAAATTTTAACGTCTACTGCTTTTTTTGCGTTTGTATATCTTAATGTATTAGCTTTGTGGATGGTGCTTATAATCGTAATCAGAGATTTTTTAATTACTTTTTTAAGGTTTTATGCCGAGATAAAAAATAAATCCGTAAACACGATAAAATCGGCGAAGTGGAAAACTTTTTTTCAAATGGCCTTTATCTATTATTTATTGTGTGTTTTTGTATTAAAAACAGTGGATTGGATTTACGAAGGGAATGAAAAAATATTCGCGCATTTAACAGACCCGGATTTTATTTTTTATACAATGCTTTTCATTACGCTTTTTACTCTCTGGACGGGTATAACATATTCAATTAAAAATAAAAAACTAATTAAAAGTATCTTCACATTTGAAAATTAATTTTATTGAAAAACTGGTTGGGTCGGGGTTCTATTCCGGCTATTTCCCGGTTGCCCCGGGAACAGCCGGGAGTATTGTTGCATTAGGAATTTTTCTTATCCCGGGATTTGAAAACCCTGCGTTGCTGTTATTTTTAATTTCTCTCTTTTTTGTTATCGGGATTCAAATTGGAAATAAGTTTGAAGAGGTTTATGGAAAGGACCCGAAACAATGTACTATTGATGAATTTACCGGAACGTGGATAAGTTTATTGTTTGTTCCTAAAAAAATTATTTTTATAGTTCTTGCTTTTGTGATTTGGAGAGTGATGGATATTCTTAAACCTTTTCCCGCAAGACAGGTTGAAAAATTTAAAGGTGGACTCGGCATTATGCTGGATGACGTTATTGCCGGGATTTATTCGTTTTTAATTGTTCATATGTTTATCTATTTTATAAACAAAATATAAATTTTATGAAAGCATATATTATTTCAATAGGCGATGAAATTTTAATCGGGCAAACCGTTAATACCAATGCTGCTTATATCAGCAGTAAGCTTGTTGCAAACAATATTCATGTAGATAAAACAGTTGTTGTTGGTGATAACTACTACCAGATAATGAAGGAGTTTCAGGTTGCATTTGAAGAATGTGATCTGGTTATTGTTACCGGGGGATTAGGTCCAACACATGATGATATTACCAGAAGATGTGTTGTTGATTTTTTTGAAACCGAGTTAATTCAAAACGACAGCGTACTGGAGGACATTAAAAATTTATTTTCAAAAAAAGGAAGAGAATTAACCGAAATTAATAGGGAACAAGCATTGGTTCCTAAAATCGCAACACCTATTAAAAACTATTCCGGAACAGCGCCGGGAATATGGATTGAAAAAAGCAAAAAGTATTTTGCGGTTTTCCCGGGAGTGCCTTATGAAATGGAAGAAATGGTAGATGATTTTCTAATTCCGAAGATGCAGGAATTACTATCGGATAAGAAAGGCGCTAAAGTAATTAAGAACATTCTTACCACAGGGATTCCCGAATCTACTCTATACGAAAAAATTGGTAACATTGATGAATTACTGGATGACTCTAAATTAGCATTCCTACCTAACCAGTACGGCGTTAAGCTTAGGTTAACGGTTGAATCGGAAGATAAGGAAAGTGCCAACAATAAGCTGCTGGAAATTGAACAAAAACTGCGCGGTAAAATAGGAAGATATATTTACGGTAAAGAAGACGATACGTTGGAAAGTGTTATCGCAAAAATTATTACCGAGAGAGGATTAACAATTGCAACTGCCGAATCGTGTACAGGCGGGCTGGTTGCAAACAGGCTTACAAATGTTAGCGGATCAAGTAAGTTTTTTGAAAGAGGAGTGGTTGCATACAGCAATGCGGCGAAAGTAGAATTGTTAAAAGTTAATGAAGATACAATCCAGGAAAACGGCGCAGTAAGTATTGAAGTTGCCAGACAAATGGCAGAAGGGGTTAAAGCAATTTCCTGTACGGATATCGGGTTGTCAACAACAGGAATAATGGGACCCACCGGGGCATCAGGAGAAAAAAAAGTCGGATTGGTTTATGTAGGTTTATGCGATGAGAAAATTTGTACGGCTAAAAAATTTACATTCGGTGATGACAGATTGTTAAATAAAGACAGAACTTCGCAAGCAGCTTTGGAACTGCTTAGAAGGCATCTTTTGGGTATTTCGTATGACGAATAAACGCTTGTTTATTTCTGCTGAAATCCCTGAAGATATAATAGACGATATTATAGAAATTAGAAATAATATTTACGGTATTGATTCAAGTGTAAAGTGGGAGAGCAAAGAAAAATTACATATAACTCTTAAATTTCTTGGTGATACAGAAATTGAATTGGTTGAATCAATTGAGGAAAAGCTTGGAGATATTTTAGCAAGGGTTGATTCTATAGATGCAGAAATAAAAAGATTCGGGATGTTTAAACGAAACGGAATTCCGTCGATTTTAATGCTGGGATTATTTACCGATAAAAAATTATTTTATTTGTTTGATCGAATAGATGAAGAATTGTCCGGCTTAGGATTTAAAAGAGAAAATAGAAGATTTAAACCTCACATTACTTTGTTAAGAATAAAAGGAAAAGAAAATTTTGAAAAGCTATATAGCTTTTTAGATTATAACTTTGATAAAACTAATTTCAGAATAAATAAAATTTCCCTTATGGAAAGTGAATTAAAACCATCGGGATCAACTTATAAAACAATAAAAAGTTTTGAATTGAACTAGGAGGAACAATGTCTGATAAAGAAGCCAAAATTAAAATCTTGGAAGATACCATTTTCAATATTGAAAAAACGCACGGCAAAGGTTCTATAATGAAATTGGGTGACGGTGTTATAAATAAGGTTGAAGCTATTTCAACAGGGTCGTTGTCATTGGATAAAGCACTGGGAATAGGAGGAGTACCGAGAGGAAGAATAATTGAGATCTACGGGCCGGAGTCATCGGGTAAAACTACTTTGTGCCTGCACATGATTGCGGAAGCACAAAAAAAAGGCGGACTTGCAGCATTCATTGATGCTGAAAACGCACTTGATGTTAGCTATGCAAAAAAATTAAAAGTTGATGTTAACAATCTATTGCTGTCGCAACCCGATTACGGCGAGCAGGCGCTGGATATTGTAGATACTCTTGTAAGAAGCAACGCTCTTGACATAATAGTTATTGACTCAGTTGCAGCCCTTGTTCCAAGAACAGAAATTGAAGGTGAGATGGGAGATCCTCATATGGCGGTTCAAGCCCGTTTAATGTCGCAAGCATTAAGAAAATTAACCGGTGCAATTAACCGTTCCAAAACATGCGTTGTTTTTACAAACCAGTTAAGAAGCAAGATTGGTGTAATGTTCGGCAATCCCGAAACAACTACCGGCGGTAATGCGTTGAAATTTTATGCTTCCATAAGAATGGATATTAGAAGAATTGCCGCAATTAAAGAAGGACAAAATGTAATAGGAAATAGAACAAAGGTAAAAGTTGTTAAGAACAAAGTCTCCCCGCCTTTTAAAGAAGTTGAGTTTGATATTCTTTACAACGAGGGAATAAGTAAAGCCGGGGACTTAATTGATCTTGCAGTAAGTCACAATATTATAAAGAAAAGCGGTGCATGGTTTAGTTTTGGCGATGATAGGTTCCAGGGCAGAGAACAGTTCAGGCAAATTATGCTGGAAAGAGAAGATTTATTTGCTGGAATTGAAAAAGAAGTAAGAAAAGCAATTGAGATGCCGCTGAAAAATGAATCTGAAACTCAGTCAGGCAATGGCGAAGAAAAGAGCAAAAAGAAAAATAAATAGAATTTTCTTGTACTTCTAAATTAGCTGTATAAGCGTAATGAATTTACACAGACGTTATCGGCAAGCGAGGCGCGGTGCAGTAGATAACGACTAAAGAAAATAGATTTGAGAAAAAATTTAAGTTTTACTATGTAATTTTTTATACCTTTGCACCTACTAAAAACAATTGGATGTTTATGTTTAATTCGGATATTGTTCTGTAAACAATCTGTACTTCTTGTATAGATTGTATCTTTGTTTGTTCTCGGATAATCCTTTTCGAGAGCAGTTTTCTAATGAGTTAATTTAAGTTTTTAATCTGCGTACAATGATGAAAGCATTGTAATGCTTTTCGTGTATATAACAAAATAAAAGAGAATGAAATGAACAAAGAAAAACAAACAATTCACGAATTTGACTTGAATATAATTTATGAATATTTTTCAAATGTAGAACGACAAGGCCCAGGAAGTCCCGAAATAACGCTCAAAGCATTGAGTTTTATAGACGGTCTCACTGAAAAGTCCAAAGTTGCCGATATTGGTTGCGGTACAGGCGGTCAAACAATGGTGTTGGCACAAAACATTCCGTGCGAATTTATAGGTATTGAATTATGGTCAGATTTTATCAATCAATTCAACCAAAACGCCCAAAATAAAAATCTTCACGACAGAATGAAAGGCATTGTCGGCAATATGGAAAATCTTCCGTTTCAAGAGGAAGATTTAGACTTGATTTGGTCGGAAGGTGCGATTTATAACATTGGATTTAAGCGTGGACTAAACGAGTGGCGAAAATTTCTGAAACAGGGCGGATATATCGCAGTTACAGAAAATACTTGGTTTACCGAAGAGCGACCTGCCGAAATTCAGGAATTTTGGCAAAAAGCCTATCCCGAAATAGATACAATCTCGAACAAGGTTGCTCAAATGCAAAAAGCAGGTTATTTTCCGATTGCCACTTTTGTCGTACCCGAAACTTGTTGGACAGACTATTATTCCGTTATGCAAGAGACTCAAGAATCTTTTCTGAAAAAATATAACGGCAACAAAACCGCAGAAGAATTTATAGGCTATCAGCGGTATGAAGCCGAGTTGTATTATAAATACAAAGCATATTACGGTTATGTATTTTATATCGGAAAGAAGATTTAGAGAATGAAGTCAGCCGTAAATTTGTGGTTTGATTAAAATGTTAATTTGAAAATTCCTTTCGTGTGTGAGCTTTTACGCACGAAAGGTTTTTTTGCTAATTTTGCGAAATGACAAGGGTACAAATGCCAGCCGATAACAATCTGTATAAGTAATGGCGGGGCTTGGTGCAATTCGCAGGTCGGATTCCCGCTCGATTTTCTTCGTCTTTCAGACGGAAAATCACACATTAATATCCGCCACTACTCATACAGTTTCCCGTTTGTACGCAATAAACCACAAGGTATTCAGAATATAGTTAACAAGGAGAATAAGATATGGAACAAAAAATTAAAATTAAAAAAGGCACCATTCAGGAAACCCTCTTACTGCCTTTATGGGGCAGAGCTTATGAAACACAGAAGAACAACCCGCGGTTAATTGATAATAAAGCTGTGGAAATCATTAAGACAATTGATTACGATTTTTCAAATATCGAAAAAACTCAATCCATGTCGCAGCATGGCTGGGTAGCACGCAGCTTGCATACAGACAGAATGGCCCTTGAGTTTATAGAAAAGCATCCTGAAGCTACAATTGTCAATGTCGGCTGCGGGATGGACACCACTTTCAGCCGTATAGATAACGGCAATATCATGTTTTACGAGCTTGACCTGCCGGATGTTATTGCACTCAGAAAGAACTTCTATAAAGACAGCGATAGACACAGAAGCATTGCTTCTTCATTCCTGGATACTGAATGGTTTGAGGAAATAGAGGTCCGGGACGGTTTACTATTTCTGGCCGGGGGTGTGCTCTATTATTTCGAAGAAGATCAGATTAAAGAGTTCTTCATTAAAGCAGCAGACTATTTCAAAGAGTGTGATTTCTTCTTTGATTCACTGTCGCCTATGGGAATAAAGATTGGGAAGAAGCAAGTATTAAAGAAGGGCGATATGGGTATGTCTATGGATGGTGGATGGGGACTGAAACCAATAAGAACCCTTGAAAAATGGGATAAAAGAATTAAGGTAATAAATGCAATACCAATGTCTAAAGGTATGTACAAAGGACTTCCTTTGCCGACAAAATTGATTCTCTTTATACCTGATATGCTTGGTGTATGTTCAATGGTGCATATGAAAATTGAATCTTCCCAATAGATACAAATTACTGCGTACAACAAAGGTGAAAATTTCATAGCGGCCTTAGTGGTACGCCAACTATATAGCTATTGCTTAAAGTCGTTATGGAATAAAATAACTACAGGCACGTGCTATCTCATCCATCGGGCGAAGCTCCACAAACCATAACATAGCCGTTAGCATTAGCAAACATAAAAAGAGGATACAGTGTAACTGTCAAATCGTCGATAATTTCAGTATCTTTATTAAAAAGGATTTAAAATGAAAGGAACGATAAATATAGAATATCCAGAATCTTTAGCTAATACGCTAAGGCTTAGAGGAAAAGATTTTGAAACTGAGATGAAAACTATTTCTTTAGTAAAATTATTTGAACTTGGCAAAGTATCTTCAGGTGTTGCAGCGAAAGTCTTGGGATTATCTCGACTTGATTTTTTAGAATTATTATCAAGGTACCATGTCTCGGTTCTAGGTCAGTATGACATAGATGATTTAAATGAAGATATAACAAATGCCTAAGGTAGTTTCGAACACAACTCCAATTATATCCCTGCTAAAATTAGGGAAACTTGAAATACTGCAACAATTGTATTCTCAGATTAATATCCCTATCGCAGTTTATCAGGAAATAGAGGCGGGTAAAGACAAAGGTTATTATAAAGATTTATCAAAGTTTGATTGGATTAACATTCTTGAAATTCAAGATGAACAATCGGTAAAATACTTTTTAGACTTGGATGCAGGAGAGGCCGAAGCAATTGTTCTGGCAACAGAATTAAACGCTGATTTGATAATCCTTGATGAGAAACTAGGCAGATTTCATGCGAAACATGCAGATTTAAAAGTAACTGGAACGATTGGTGTACTTGCAAAAGCAAAAAAAGTAGGGGTAATTGAAGAGATAAAACCGTTGCTTTTTGAGTTGACTAAGAAGGATGTTTGGATTAGCGATAAGCTAATTAGAGAA
Source organism: Ignavibacteria bacterium (assembly GCA_050117315.1). Lineage (GTDB taxonomy): Bacteria > Bacteroidota > Ignavibacteria > Ignavibacteriales > Melioribacteraceae > JANQIV01. The sequence goes on along the minus strand of JASFMY010000030.1, from coordinate 38,966 downwards.
ATTCTAAAACATGTTGGAGAAAAATAAATTACGTTTATTTGACACGTAATGTTGTGATATAAACATATGAAACTACTTTCCGTAACCAAAAAAGGAAAATATGTTCTTTTAAGATTTGATAACGACTTAGAGTGCAAAATCAATGAAGAAGTTTTTATTGAAAATAAAATCAAAAGGCAGGATAATGTATCGAATGACCAAGTAAAAAAACTTATATCTGAAAATGAATTTTATAATGCAAAGAACAGCGCACTAAGATCGTTATCAAGAAGAAGCCATTCTACTGATGAAATAAAAATTAAACTGAAACAAAAAGAATATAAAACCAAAACAGTAGATAAAGTTATTAATTACCTGGAAAAAATAAATTTCCTGGATGATGAAAAATTTGCGGCAGCATTCTATCTTGATAGATTAAAAAATAAAAAAGATAGCAGTCAAAAAATCAAACTGCTGCTTTATAAAAAAGGGATAAGCAGGGAAATAATTTCCGGTATTGAAGCAAATTACTATGATGAAAACCAATTGTTGGTAAACGCAATCGAAGCGGCAAAGAGAAAATTGAAATTTATTAATAAATCGGAAAGCGAAATAAAAACAAAAAGAAAATTGTATTCTTTTCTTAAATACAAAGGCTTTAACGATCAAATAATCTCATCGGTATTTAGCGAACTGAAATTGAATTAATAATCTACTTTCTTTTGGTTAAGTTGATTTCTTTTGTTTAATTTTACAACTAAATTTTCGCAGTTACTTTTTTAAATAATCATTTACATGAGCTCAATAGATTTTTACAACATAGAGACAAATTTAACCGAAGAAGAAAAATTAGTAAGAGATTCGGTTAAAGAATTTGTTGATAAAGAAGTTATCCCGGTAATAGAAAAAAATTACCGTAACGGGACATTCCCAATGGAGTTAATTATAAAATTGGGCGAACTCGGTGTTTTCGGCATAACGCTTCCGCAAGAGTTCGGATGTGCCGGAATGAACAATCTTGTTTACGGGTTGGTTATGCAGGAGCTTGAACGCGGCGACAGCGGAATTAGGAGTTTTGTTTCTGTCCAGAGCGGCTTAGTAATGTATCCTCTTTTTACGTTCGGTAGTGATGAACAGAAAAAAAAGTGGCTTCCCAAATTGGCTTCGGGTGAAGTAGTTGGTTGTTTTGGATTAACCGAGCCGGATTACGGTTCCAATCCCGGCGGGATGATAACAAAAGCTGAAAAGGTAAAAGACGGCTATATGTTAAACGGCGCTAAAATGTGGATTACTAACGGAACCATTGCTGATATTGCAATTGTCTGGGCTAAACTTGACGGCACAATAAAAGGATTTATTGTTGAAGAGGATTTCGAGGGTTTTACAGCACCTGAAATGAAAGGCAAACATTCACTTAGGGCTTCTATCACCTCGGAATTAATCTTTCATGATGTTTTTGTTCCTGAAGAAAATTTACTGCCCGGAAGTGACGGTCTAAAGTCTCCATTGATGTGTCTGAACCAGGCAAGGTACAGTATTGCATGGGGAGTGACAGGTGCGATGAAACATTGCTATGAAACAGCTCTTGATTATGCTAAAACAAGAATTCAATTTGGAAAACCCATTGCTTCTTATCAATTAATCCAGCAGAAATTGGTCTATATGTTGACTGAAATTACCAAAGCACAGTTGTTAAATCATCAACTTGCAGTATTAAAAGATAAGGGTGCAGCTAAGCATTACCACATCTCCATGGCTAAAAGAAACAATTGTGAAAAGGCTCTTGAAATTGCAAGAATATCCCGCGAAATACTGGGTGCAAACGGAATAATAGACGAATACCCGGTGATGCGTCATTCTGTTAATTTAGAGTCTGTTAAAACTTACGAAGGAACTCACGAAATGCACACCTTAATATTGGGTGAACAAATAACAGGAATCTCAGCATTTGAATAAGGAAAAAAGATGAACGACAAATTTGCATATGAAGGATTAACATTTGACGATATATTGTTATTGCCTCAAAAATCCTCTGTACTACCGAGAGAAACAGAAATCTCTTCATACTTTACAAAAGAAATAAAATTAAATATACCTTTAGTTTCTGCTGCAATGGATACAGTTACCGAATCAAGTATGGCAATTGCAATGGCTGCTCAAGGCGGTATTGGAATTATTCACAAGAACATGTCCATCGAAAAACAAGCGGATGAGGTTGATAAAGTAAAAAGATCCGAAAGCGGGATGATTCATAAGCCGATTACTTTAACTGCTGAGAAGCAAGTTAGTGATGCATTGGAATTAATGGCTAAGTATCGAATTTCAGGTATCCCCATTGTGGACGATAAACAGAAACTTATTGGTATTCTAACCAACCGTGATTTAAGATTTGAACCAAATGTTTCTTTGCCTATAAACGAAATAATGACAAAGGAAAATTTAATTACAGTACCTGTTGGTACCACTTTAGAGCAAGCAGAAAAGATTTTGCAGAAGTATAGAATTGAAAAACTTCCTGTAGTAGATGAGACCGGAACTTTAAAAGGGCTTATTACTTTTAAAGATATTACTAAAAAGAAAAAATTCCCGAATGCCTGCAAAGACGAATTAGGAAGATTACGCGTTGGGGCAGGAATTGGGGTTACTAAGGATGTAATTGAAAGGGTTGAAGCGCTCATTGCCGCTCATGTTGATGTTATTGTAGTAGATACTTCACATGGTCATTCAGAAGGTGTGTTGAATACTATTAAAGTAATAAGAGAAAAATTTAAAGATATGCAAATAGTTGCGGGAAATATTGTGACTAAAGAAGCTGCAATAGCTCTTTACGAATGCGGTGTAGATGCGGTTAAAGTGGGAATTGGTGCAGGATCAATTTGTACAACAAGAGTTGTAGCCGGTGTTGGTGTTCCTCAAATTAGTGCTGTTATTGAAGTAAGCAATGCACTTAGAAATTATGAAATTCCTATTATATCCGACGGCGGTGTAAAACAGACCGGAGATGTACCAAAAGCAATTGCTGCAGGTGCAGATACTGTAATGATTGGCGGTATGTTTGCAGGTGTGGACGAAACTCCCGGCGAAAAAGTATTATTTGAAGGAAGAAGCTTCAAAGTATACCGGGGTATGGGCTCAATAGGAGCAATGAAACAGGGAAGTAAGGACAGGTATTTTCAGGATGCGGAAGATGATATTAAAAAATTAGTACCTGAAGGTGTTGAAGGAAGAGTTCCTTATAAAGGTCCCTTGGCCGACACTGTTTACCAGTTTATAGGAGGATTGAGGGCATCAATGGGATATTGCGGAGCAAAGAATATAAACGAATTAAAAGATAATTCCAGGTTTATAAAAATTACAAATTCCGGATTAAGGGAAAGTCACCCTCATGATATTATAATTACCAAAGAATCCCCTAATTATCAGTCAAAATAAATAATCTGAAGATATAATTATGTACAAAGTTTTGGTTGTTGCATATTATTATCCGCCCATGGGTTTAAGCGGGGTTCAGAGAACATTAAAGTTCACAAAATTTATGAAAGAATTTGACTGGGAGCCTACAGTTTTAACCACGGGTAATGCAGGTTACTTTGCCCATGATAATAGTCTAAAAAAAGAAGTTGACAACACCGGGATCACGGTTGTTAGAGTGGGAGCAAATGATCCTAATTCGTTATTGAAAGGTTTTGGTACAATAAAAATTCCCAGTGAATGGATCAGAAAAATATACAATAGAATTACTCAATCTATTTTTATTCCCGACAACAAAAAATCATGGGCAAAAAAAGCAGCCATAAAAGCAAAAGAAATACTCAGCAAAGAAAAGTATGATTTAATTTTTGTTACGATTCCGCCGTTTTCTACATTTGTTGAATTCTCCAAATTAAAAAAGGAATTGAATATTCCCTTAATTGTAGATTATAGAGATTTATGGTATAAAAGCTATTTTTCGTTTTATTTAACCCCATTACATAAATTAGCTCATAAAAAGCTTGAGTATAATTCTCTCAAAAATGCCGATAGAATAATTGTAACTAATAGAAATATTAAAGAAAAACTACTAAATGAATTTCCGTTTTTAACTTTTGATGATATAATAATCATTAGGCATGGTTATGATTCTTCGGATTTTGAAAATAATTTTCCTGCTCCGAGAGAAAACGAAAAAATTATTATTACTCATTCAGGTAATTTTATTGAATATACCACACCCGAATATTTGTTAAAAGCTTATCGATTATTAAAAAAAGAAAATCCGGAAATTGCGTCAAAAATAGAATTACATTTTGTGGGACTTGTCAGCAATAATTATATTTCATTAATAAAAAGGTTGAAATTAGAACCGGATGTAAAATTGCATGGTTACCTAAATCATAAAGAAAGTGTAAAAAAATTGCTGGAAAGTGATGTTTTATGGATGATGATTGACAACAGGAAAAGTATAGAAGCAATTCTTCCGGGAAAAACTTTGGAATATGCCGGAGCACGAAAACCAATCTTTGCAAACATTCCTGACGGTGCTGCCAAAATTGTTTTGGAAGAGTATAAAGCATCAATAATAACTGCTCCGCGAGACATTTGTAAAATAAAAGAATCTTTAGTCGAGATATACAAAATGTACTTTCATAATGATTTACCGAAATGTAATGAAGAATTTGTTGAAAATCATAGCAGGAAAAAATTAACTGAATTATTAATAAAAGAATTTCAATTTTTCTTAAAGGCATAAAATGAATGTATTGGTTATAGGAAGCGGCGGAAGGGAGCATGCATTAGCATGGAAAATTTTTCAAAGCCCAAAATTAAGTGAAATGTACTGTTCTCCGGGAAATCCAGGTATAGCAAAAGTAGCTGAAAATGTAATGTTACAGAATGATGAAATAATCAATTTTTGTAAGAAAAAAAATATTGATCTAGTAGTAATAGGTCCTGAACAGCCCCTTGTTGAGGGCCTTGCAGATAAGTTGAGAGAAGAAAATATTAAAGTATTCGGCCCGAACAAAAACGCAGCAATAATTGAGGGTGATAAATCGTTTTCAAAAGATTTAATGCAAAAATATAAAATTCCCACTGCCGCTTACAGAGTCTTTGATAAAAAAGATTATGAAAAAGTTGTAACTTATTTAAATACAATAATATATCCGACTGTAGTTAAAGTATCAGGTTTGGCTGCCGGCAAAGGAGTAATTATTTGCAAAGATAAAATTGAAGCAGAAGATACAGTAAAAAGTATATTCTTTGATGAAAGATTTGGGGAATCAGGAGCAAAAATTGTAATAGAGGAATTTATGGAAGGTCAAGAAGCATCAATTTTTGCTGTCACAGATGGCGATAATTATGTGTTGTTACCTTCTTCACAGGATCACAAAAGAATATTTGATAATGATGAAGGTCCTAATACCGGGGGTATGGGAGCATATTCTCCGGCTCCTCTTGTCACTAATGAAATATTAGAGTTAATTAAAACGAAAGTTGTTGAAAGAACACTTTCAGCAATGAAATCTGAAGGACGCAAATATTCGGGCTGTCTTTATTGCGGATTAATGATAAAAGATAATAAACCGAGGGTAGTTGAATTTAACTGTAGATTTGGTGATCCCGAAACGCAAGCTGTTTTGCCGCTAATTGAAGGTGACTTTCTCGAATTACTTTATTCTTCCGCAATTGGTAATTTGAGTTCAGATGTTGTAAAATATAACGGCGGTTCATCTGTTTGTGTCGTCACTTCATCAAAGGGATACCCCGGAGCTTACGAAAAAGGGTATGAAATTATCGGTCTTGAAAATGCTGATTCTGAAGATGTTGTGGTTTTTCATGCAGGTACAAAAGAAATAGACGGCAAGATTCTGACAAACGGCGGTAGAGTTTTAGGAGTAACATCGATTAATAAGAAAAATAATCTAAAGCAAAGTAAAGAAATAGTTTACGATGCTTTAGAGAAAATAAATTTTGAAGGGATGTTTTACAGAAAAGATATTTCCGATAAAGCATTTCTTTCATATTAGACAATACGAACTGGCATTACATAAAAAGGTAGTTTACCAATTACTTATTATACTGTCTACTTGCCTCAGCCTGGAGGCCATAACATTTGTCTGCCGCCCAGTAAATGCATATGGAGGTGATAAACATCCTGTCCGCCGTTGTTGCCACAGTTAAAAACCAATCTAAAACCATCTTCGGCAATTCCTTCGTCCTTAGCGATTTTATTGGCGGCATCATACATTTCTCCAAGCAGGTAAGCATGCTCCGAACCTTTTATTTCGCGTACCGTCGGAATTTCTATTTTGGGAATTATTAAGATATGAACCGGCGCTTGCGGGTTGATATCCCTGAAAGCCAATACATTATCTGATTCAAAAACTATATCGGCCGGAATTTCTTTTCTAATTATTTTAGCGAAAATCGTTTCACCCATTTTACCTCCATTGTAAAACAGATTGCTGGCAATCTGTTTTACTATTTTTCTTTTTCAATATTATATTTTTTCATTTTACCGTATAAGTGACTTCTCTGAATTCCCAAAATTTCAGATGTTTTTGAGATATTCCAATTGTTTATTTCTAATTGTTTAACGATAAACGCACGTTCAGCATTTTCTTTAAATTCCTGGAAAGAATTTGATACATCCATTAAGTCATCAAATTTGTCTTCCGACGGGGGAGATAATTTATAAATATCCTGCTCGGTCACTTCGTTACCTGGAATCATAATTACTATTCTTTCGATCAGGTTTCTAAGCTCCCTTATATTCCCGCTAAAATCCATGTTCTGCAATGCTTTGATTGCTTCCTTGGTAAATTCTTTACTCGGGAATTTGTTCTTTTGACAAATTATATCTGAAAAGTAGTTTATTAATAAAGGAATATCTTCTTTTCTTTCTCTTAAGGGAGCAACATGAATCGGAATTACATTCAGCCTGTGATATAAGTCTTCTCTAAAATTACCGTTTTTAATTTCTTCTTTGATATTTTTATTGGTAGCAGAAATAATCCTTACATCAACGTCGATTTTTTCCCCGCCACCAACGCGCTCTATCTTTCCGTCTTCTATTGCTCTTAGTACTTTTGCTTGTGCCTGCAGACTCATGTCTCCAATTTCATCGAGAAATAACGTTCCTTTGTGAGCTAATTCAAATTTACCGATTCTTTGCTTCAAAGCACCTGTGAATGAACCTTTTTCATGCCCGAATAATTCCGATTCAATCAACTCGGTGGGTATTGCAGCACAATTTACTTCAATCAAATCTTTTTCAGCTCTATTACTTTGGGTATGAATTGAACGGGCAACCAGTTCTTTTCCCGTACCGTTTTCACCGGTTATTAAAATTCTTGCTTCAGTTTTTGCAACCCTCGATACGGTTTCCATTATTCCTTTTATAGCCTTGCTTGAACCAATAATCCTTTCGCTTGGTTTTAAGTCTTCTTTGAGTTGTTTATTTTCTTTTAATAATTTTGTTTGGCCGACTGCATTTCTAACGGAGATCAGCAGTTTATCACGGTCAATCGGTTTTTCAAGAAAATCAAAAGCACCAAGCTTTGTAGCTTTTATTGCGTTCTCCAATGAGCTGAATGCGGAAATCATTACAACGCTTACATCAATTTTATTTTCCTGGATAAATTTTAGAACTTCAAATCCATTCATTTCCGGCATCTGTATGTCCAATAGAACTGCATTGTATAAGCCGTTGCTCAGTTTATTCAAGCCGGTTTTGGCATCATTGGAATAATCAACTTTATAGTTTTCATATTCCAATATCATTTTAATGCTTTCGCATATTTCTTTTTCGTCATCAATAATTAGTATTGTATTCATATCGTTAAATTTTTATTCTAAAATACCTGTAATTGTAAAGCCATAAAACATCAGACGGAAGCAGTTTTTTGTTTTTAACCAATGCTTTGCCGAAAAAACTGCCCAGTTCGTTTGCATATAAATCCCGCGTGTCGATTTTCCCTTGTAGTTTAAATGACTCTTCAAATAATTCTACAAAAATACCCAATATTTTGGAAATTTTGAAATAATTAAAATTATATGAAATAAAGGCATTTCCAAAAAAATGTGCTAACTTGTCAATGTCTGAACTTTGTTTTCCTGAATCGATAAAGATCTTTGACGGCAGCAACGCATTCTTTTGACTAAAATTATTTTCTGTCTCGTTTATTAGAACGGCTTTAAAATTCATGTTCAACAAGGGAATAGTAATGTCCATCTCTTTGAATGGTAGAAACAGAAAAGTAAGTGATAATAAAGTTTCGGAAATATCGTTATTGTGATAATCAAGCATTTTCGAGTAAATGCTGTCAACAATCTGTATATCACTATTTTTTGATTTTAAATCCGAATACTCCGGCGTTGATAAATAATCAATTAGGTACAACACCGACTCATCAAGTTTGTTATTTATTTGTGCAAACGAAAATGAGCAGAGAAAAATTATTATCAATAGCTTGATTTTGTTCATCGCAATGTGAAAATATTATTATTACTTTTGAATTGACTAAAATAATTATAAAAAGAATTATATATTTGAAAATCATTTTAAGAGGGCTAAATGAGATTTTTTGTTTTATTGTTGACAATACTATTAGCAGTAAATAATTATTCTCAAAACATCGAATACAGATCGGAAGAGTTTGTAATCGAAGGGGAATTAAGTACCGATGATCCGGTCGATCCAAATTTAGGTAGATTTGACGCTGTTAAATTTTATCTCTCGTCCGGCGATATGCTTAACCTTACCCTAACTGCAGAATTTCCTCCGTTGCTTGCAATTGTTGCTCCGTCTCAGAAATATTATTTGGAATACCCGTTTGAAGGAAGTGATTACATAAGTTTTAACAAAAGAATAGATGAAGACGGAACTTGGTTTTTGTCAATTGTAGGAGATAGTACAGATTCCGGTAGTTATGAATTAATCGGCAGATATGCTGCGGCTAATTCTTTATTCATTAGCAAAGGTGCTGACTTATGTACTTACTTTGATTTTATCTCTGAGCATTCAAACAACGGCTACTTTTTTATAAGAGAAACATTAATTGAATTAGATCCGGAGCAGTGGACTTCCAAATTTAACTTGCCGGGTTCAATTCAAAATTTGATTTTGGAAAATGAACCGGGTAACTACGAATTCGTTTCAAGTTTTTATTACGGTAATAATTTTCGTGAAGCAGATTCCGTATTCAATTTTCTGAACCGGGAAATTAAGAATTGTACAAATACTGTTTGGAGTGAATCAAAAGAAACGAAAAAACTTGGACATCCCAAAAATCTTTCTAATGTTGTTTCTTACAAAAACACAAAAGGGGATAAGACAAAGTTAATACATGTTAAATTTTACGATTACGATGGCAGTAACGAAAGAAAATTTTCATACGAAATACAAGTTTCTTTCAGCAAAAAATAGGTGTTTGTTAAAATAAAGTTTAAGCAAATCTCCTTGAGTTTTTAAATCCCCGGAATCTTTGAGATTTCGGGGATTTTAGACCAGACTTTATCAGCATGATTCAAACCCCGTATAAAACCACGTCAACTTAAAAAAATATTATGTTTCTCTTATAAACGGCACAAATATAGGAGAAAACATTTTTTCCCTTATACTTTTATCATCCTTTCCTGCCTTTTTTTTTAGTATAAAAAAGATGTTTTCGATTAATAAACTCTAAAAAACAGTTTTGTGATTTTTATTTTGAAAGGATATTCACTTACGGTTAGGGATTTGTTCCGGTACACACATAATAGAAAATTACAATTATGGAATAGATTATACCTCAGCAGGATGACAAGCTACATTAACGGAATGCCGAAAAATTTCACGGAATGAAGACTGCAACGGCGGAATGGTAATTTACATTGACAGAACGGCAGCTTACATCGACGGAATGGCAAAAAATTTCGCGGAATGACAACTTACATTCACAGAAGGAAGACTGCAGCGGCAGAAATAACAAGCCGGATGAATCAATGACTAAAAGACAGACAATCAAACAAGTTAACCTATATTGATAAACTTGTCCCGAAACTAATTCTTTAAGAAAAAGTTGGGGTTATTGCAAAAGAATAAATATTTTACCTGTTGGTGCCCACCACTCCGGCGGTCACTATCTTAATGATTAAAGGCAAATGCCTTTTTAAAGGTCTTAAGTTGGCGCTTATGTGTAAGAAAGGGGGTACTCGTTAATCTTCATCTTTAACATTACCAACTAAAACAGCGGCTATTATCATTGAAACTCCACCGAGAACAAGGGCATAAATTGCTTCATTCCCAAAAAGGTTGTTTACAAAAAATCCTAAAATAGCTGCTGCTGTTATTTGAGGTATCACAATAAAAAAATTAAAAATCCCCATATAAACGCCGAGCTTCTTTTGCGGTAACGAACCTGTTAAAATTGCATAAGGCATTGCAAGAATAGATGCCCATGCAAGACCTATTCCCAGTTCCGAAATCAATAACAAATTCGGATCTTTAATGACATAAAATGAAGCTAAGCCAAGTCCGCCGCAAACAAGACTTACCGCATGAACGGTCTTTCTGCTTGTTCGTTTGGCAAGCCAGATTAAAAAGAAAGCCATTATTGCAGCAAAGCCGTTGTATACAGCCATTAAAATACCAACCCAGTCCGCACCTTCATTATAAAGTGCTGATGTTGTATCACTCGTTCCATAGATGTGTCTTGTCACGGCCGGTGTTGTATATATCCACATTGCAAATAATGCAAACCACGAAAAGAATTGAACATAAGCAAGCTGCACCATTGTTTTCGGCATTTTATAAAGATCATTAAGAATCGTGACTAATCCGCTTCCGGTTTTGTCGGAATTTGTTAGAAAGCCGACAAGCAATTGAATTATTCCAAATACTGCTCCGCCTCCGAAGAACACTCCCAGACCATAGTCCATATAAATAAAGAGATAAAAAATTAAGAATAATGATACGCTTGTTAAAAGCCAGATTAATCCGAGTTTTATAAACCTATTTGCTTCAACCAGAGATTCATTTCCACGGCTCAGTTCGGAAGCGTTTTTTTCTTCTGCAAATTTTTGCATTTCTTCAGGAGAATATTCTTTTGTGCTGAAGATTGTCCATAACACGGCTAAAAGAAACACGGTTCCGCCAATATAAAATGATAGTTTAACCGATAAAGGTATTTCGCCTTCAGGGGCAGTGTTGCTTACACCGAACCAGTTTGTCATTACATACGGCAAAGCTGAAGCAATTATAGCTCCGGTTCCGATAAAAAAACTTTGCATGGAAAAACCTAAAGTTCTTTGAGAAGAAGGCAGCATATCACCAACAAAAGCTCTGAACGGTTCCATCGAAACATTTATTGATGCATCCATTATCCAGAGCATCCCTGCGGCAAACCAGAGAATCGGGGAATTGGGCATAATTAATATTGCTGTTGATGCCAGCAGGGCACCGATTAAAAAATACGGTCTTCTTCTGCCGAGCCTGTTCCATGTTTTGTCGCTCATATGCCCGATAATAGGCTGAATAATCAAACCTGTTACCGGTGCAGCAATCCATAAAATCGGAATTTCATCAATATTGGCTCCAAGGGTTTCAAATATTCTGCTTACGTTTGCATTTTGAAGAGCAAAACCGAACTGGATCCCGAGAAATCCAAAACTCATGTTCCAAATTTGCCAAAAACTTAGCCGGGGTTTTTCCATTTGAATTTCCTTAGATCAATAAGTTATTTTGACTTTGAAGATAAGAAAAATATCAACATGCTTATAACTACATGAATGGATAGTTTTTAGATCGGGAATAATTGTCTTTTTTTGTGTTGAAAATGAAATATAATGTGTGTTTATAGGTAATTGCTTTATTAAATTTCAATCATACTTTTTAATTTCGTAAAACAGATTATGATTAAAAAGTAAAAGTAAGAAAAACAAAGACTACTTATTTAACGAATCATAATAAATCATAACGAGCATAAAAATTTGTGTTCTATTCTAAGACTATGAATTTAATAGAAATATTAAACCGTATAAAAGATAAAACAAGCTCTGCTTTTTTTTATACCCCAAAAATTTATAAAAACGGCAAATCGGTTTTGTTCGGGAAAGCATCCGAGATTATGGAAATTAACTCACTTGATGAATGCGAAAAGAAATTTGAGCGGATTCATAAAGCGATAAACGAAGGTAAAGTTGGTTTTACATTAATAAATTATGAAGCCGGTTATTTATTCGAAAAGAAGTTTTGGGAACACTTAAAGGAAATTTCAACTCCACTGATGAAGTTTTATTTATTTGACAAAAGGGAGGTAGAAAAGTATAACTATAACGAAATAGAATATGATATAAACACGGATTGGGATATTGTAATCAACGGATTCGAATTAAATGTAACTGAAGATGAGTATTTAAAGAATATTGAAAAGATTAAAAACTACATCAAGGAAGGAGACACATACCAGGTTAATTATACCGTAAAAGGCAAATTTCGCTTTGAAGGGAATATTGCCGATTTATTTTTGAAATTAATTTTTAACCAATCCGCAAAATATTCTGCAATAATAAACGATCAGTCAAGAGTAATAATATCTGTTTCGCCTGAGCTTTTCTTTTCAGTAGACGGGAAAAAGATCTCTGCCCATCCTATGAAAGGAACCATTCATAGAGGAATAAATATAAATGAGGATAAACTTAGGATTGAGCAGCTAAAGCACAGCGAAAAAAACAAAGCTGAAAACACGATGATTCTGGATTTGCTCCGCAATGACCTGGGGAAAATTTCCCAAATAGATTCTGTTGAACCCAAGGCTGTTCATAAAATTGAGACTTACGAATCGCTTCACCAGATGATATCAATTGTTAATGCTGAAACAAATTCCAACAGCTTATTTAACTTGTTGAAAAATCTATTCCCGTGCGGATCAATAACAGGCGCGCCAAAAGTACAAACAATGCAGATCATCAAAGAAATGGAAAATGAAGAAAGAGGAATTTATACAGGGTCTATTTGCTTAATAGAAAAAGATAATTACAATTTTAATATACCGATCAGGACAATTGAGATTGAAGAAAATGGTTCAGGCAAAATTGGAATAGGAAGCGGTATAGTTTGGGACAGTAATCCGCAAGAGGAATTTGAAGAAGTAAAACTGAAAGCAAATTTTCTTACAAAAAGTGACAACTATTTTGAACTATTTGAAACAATATTGGTTGATAAAAAGGAAATATTTTTGTTCGATATTCATTTCGATAGGCTTAAAGAAAGTGCCGGGTATTTTTTATTCAATTTTAATAGAGACGAAATTGAGGCAGAAGTAGGAAATTATTTAGATGAATTGTCAGAATTGAAAAGATATAAGATGAAATTGCTCCTCTCAAAATGGGGAGATATCAAAATTAAAGCAGAAGAAATAAAAGAAGAAAAGAAAATTTTGAAGATTACTGTTTCAAATAACAGAATAGACAGCCAAAATAAATTCCAATATTTCAAAACAACCAATAGGAAAATGTATGATAATGATTTAAACAAATATAAAGAGCAGGGATACGACGAAGTAATTTATTTAAATGAAAAAAACGAGTTAACCGAAGGAGCTATAACAAATATTTTCCTACAAAAAAAAGGAGAATGGTTTACACCTAAAACAGATTGCGGATTATTGGAAGGCTGTTATAGAAAATATTTTATACAAAAAAATAATGTGACGGAAAAGGAATTACTTTTAGCTGATATTCTCCAATCGGATAAAATGATATTAACTAATTCCGTCAGGAAAGAAATAACTGTAAAAGAGATATGGTTGAAAGGAGAATTATTCAAAGAGATGTAATAAATCAATTGTTAACATATGCTAGTTTTTAATTTATCAATTAAGGCTTTCTTAAAAAACCCAATGCCTTGTCGTTCTGACCATCTAATATTATGTTGAGATATTTGCCTTCATAATTAGATGGGATATCGATTACTTTTATATATTTTTTATAATTGCTATCTATATCTAATATGTCGTTCAAACAATTTTGAGCATTTTGAAAAAAGAATGGATTTATATAATTATCTTTTTGACTTGGGAAAATTGGAAAGGTAAATATACCTGTTTCTAATAAATCCATGAAAAAATGCGTACCTATTGAACTCTCTTCTAAAGAATCATTAGGATTTAATCCTATCTCTATCAATACTTTCGTATTATATAGTTCTGAAAAATTCACCTTCAATCCAAGATCAATATTCGAACTTCCCCATCTTCCAGGACCCATTAAAATAAAATTATATTTTTCAAGTTTTTTATTAAGGCTCCCTATAATTCTTGGTAGTTCATATTTAACCGTAAGCTCAGTTATTGAGGAATACACCTGGGGGTCGACATAAATGATATATTTGATATTAGTTATTTCACCGTACGGGATTAATTTGTTTGCGGAAAATATGAGATCATTCTTTTCTATTTCTTTAGGAACCGAAAAATTTTTTGCCTCACTAAATGCTTTTATAGGTCTGCATTGCAAAAGGAATATTCTTATCCGCGGTTCTTTTCCTTTGTAGGAAATACCTACAGTAAACTCTATACTTACCGGTTCTCCAATTCCATTTTCTAACCTCTTTAAAAGAGTTTTAATTGTTTCGGTAAATGATGTATTATTAATTAGCGAATCAAAAGAAATTATCATTTTTTCTGGTTTAAATCCATGAGTGACAAATGAAACGGGCTTAATATAATCGTCGCCTAAATATGAAGAAATGATTTCTAAGTCTGGATAGTCTAAACTAAACACATCTGTTTTTTTTACCGTTTCTTTAGCATTCTTTTTTAAGTTTATAATATCTATATAATACTGTGAATTGTGGGCAATAGTTTCTGTAGATATGTTTGGATTTAATGAAGGGTGACTAAGAGCTACTATTTTAGGATAGTCATTGGTATACGAATTTACTGCTCTTGTCCCAAGTCCACTTACTAATCTTAGAAACCCATCATTTTTGTTAACATATTCGGACCATCGAAAAATATTTTTAGACAAACCGACACCTGAAACTGCCGGGAAAAAGAATTCTTTATATTTTGAGCCGTTTACTTTCTGAATGAGAATCCCCATTTTTTCATCATAATCTATTAGCCTATTCCGTAAACGATACTGGATAGCATCAGGTTTAAATGTACTTGAATATACTTTTTTTATTGCGTTTGATAAAAAAAGGAAGTTCTCTTTTATTGAGCCTTGGTTCGGGCAAAATACACTATCATATTTACCTGCCATTGAAACATTGAAGCTATCTTCAATAAGGCTAGACGAACGAACTATGAGAGGATGATTTTCATTTTTTTTAAGTAAATCTAAAAGCTTTTCTTCCAATTTTTTAGGTAACGGACTGTTTAATATTTTTTTCGATATTATAGAATAATTTTTTTTTAATATTTCTTGGTCATCATACTTTGATAAAAAATTAAAAGACAGGTTGTTAGAAATTATAAAATCAGAAAAGGCACTAATACTAATTGAATAGAAACTTTGAATAAATACTGAGTTGGAAAAAGCATTAGGATATTCTTTAAATAATATATTATACGCTCTGATTAAACCATTTGCTTTACCTCCCGGATTTTCATTATCGTAAAGATTAGTAATTAACTGACTTTGTTTATCTTGATTTTTTGTGATCATGAGATTAAATATTTTAAGGCAATTTTAAACTAGTCCTCTAGCATGACATGCTTCTGCTACTCGATTTATGGCATGCACATATGCTGCATCACGCATATATAATTTTTTTTCTTCTGCCACTGAAGAAACCTCATGGAATGAATCCGTCATTATCTCATCCAAACGTTGTAGTACTTCAGGGAGTCTCCAATAAAAATTCATTTTATTTTGCACAAGTTCAAAATAACGGCATATGGCTCCCCCTGAATTGGCAAGAAAATCAGGTATCAGATAAATATTACGTTTTTCTATTATTTCATCAGCATCCGCCGTTAATGAACCGTTTGCACCCTCTGCTATAAGTTTCACAGATCCTTTAATTTTATTCACATTATCACTTCTGATTTGGTTTTCTAAAGCACATGGGAGCAAAATATCAACTTCTTGTTCAATCCAGGCTTCATCATCTAAGATTTCATAACCAATGTCCTTAGCTCGATTTTTGTCGATACCTCCAAAGCGATCGGTAATTTTTAATAATTTATTATAGTCTATTCCATCATTTTTTTTGTAGGTATAAGTTTTTTGATCTTCCTGATCCCAACAAGAAACACAAATTATTGTACCGCCCATTTGTGTAAAAAGCCGGATAGCATTTTGTGCAACATTCCCAAAACCTTGTACACTGGCAGTAGTATTTTTTATTTCGATGTTGATTTTTTTTAATGTTTCACGTACTACATAGATTAAGCCGTAACCTGTTGCTTCCTTTCTTCCTCTTGACCCACCCATCCCGATGGGTTTACCGGTTACACATCCAGGGCATTTTTTTTCAATTATATTTTCATATTCATCCATCATCCAGAGCATATGTTGCTTATTTGACAGAATATCAGTACTGAGAATATCAATGTCTTCTCCAATGTATTTGTATATGGCCCTGATGTAACCCCTAACGATTTTTTCTTGCTCATGTAGACTTAAAGTATGCGGATCACAATTTATCCCACCTTTACTCCCACCGAGTGGTAAACCAACAACTGCATGCTTCCATGTCATCCACATAGCAAGTGCCTTTGCTGTATCCATACTTTCTTGAGGATGAAGACGAATTCCACCTATACATGGGCCTAACGCATGATTGTGTTGTACTCTATACCCTCTAAAGACTTTCCCCGTTCCATCATCCATTATTATTGGTATATCAAAATTATATTCCCATACTGGCTTACGTAATAATTCTTTCGTTGCTTCATCCAAATTAATTTTTTCCGCAACTTTTTCGAATTGTGCTTGAGCCATATCAAAAGGATTAAACTTCATACCTAAGTCCCAGGTATTGTTTTCGTAAAAAAATTCAAATCTATTGTTTAATAAAGTAATCTAAATGGAAAATTAAAATATGTTATTATTTGTATGTAAAATAATTGATTTTAATATCAAACAAAATTATTTTCATACTGGATAAAGGAAAATAAAATGGCAGGAAAAAACACAATTGAAATCCAAATACAACAGCAATTAAATACATGTTTTGTAATTATGCCATTTGATGCACTTTTTCAGTCCCAATATGAAAATGTTATTAAGCCTTCAATAGAATCTCTGGGGATTAAGTGCATTAGAGGAAATGAGATTTATTCTAGACAGAACATCATGTCGGATATCTGGAAATCCATTCGTGAATGCAGATTTATTTTAGCTGAATTAACAGAGCGAAATCCTAATGTTATGTATGAGATAGGACTTGCACATGCAATTGGCAAACCAACTATTCTATTGACAAGAAACGAAGAGGATGTTCCGTTTGATCTTAAAGGTATAAGATACCGTTTTTATGATGTTAATGATCCGTTTTGGGGAACGAATCTTTCTGAAGCGATTAAAGATATGGTTAAAAAAATTTTGAATGAAGAAAAACCGGAAAAGTATTTAGACGGAATTGAAGTAAAGATTGATGTTGCTCCTGTGCCCGTTTTTCAGAAGGAAGAATTTACATTAAAATCAAAAGCCATTAATATTGCCGGGACGTGGACAGGTGAGTGGATGAGATCAAACGGCATAATTCCCCATTTAGGAATAATTTTAATAAATCAGAAGGAGGAACAACTTTCCTGTCATATGACTGTAACTTTGGGAATTGATGAAGAATATACAATTGTACAAGAAACACTTACTGGATCAATAAATAGTAGAAGCATCATTCTTAGTGGAATTTCATATACCTATATTCATCAGGGAGCATCAACTTCATATTTTTTAGACAGTTTTGAATTAGAATTATCAAAAGATGATAATCAATTGATAGGTGTCTTTAAAAATAAAGCGGGTGTAGGTAATGCCTTTTTTAAAAGGGAAATAAATAATCAAATTAGAAAAATTTAGTTAATTTCTTACATGGGAATTTTCTATGAATGGTTAATCAACTATAAATTCTATGTATAGTAAGTTGAAAACTGTCTCTCAAATATTTATAAAAATTATTAGAAAATTTTGTATTTTCGAAATTACTAAATAAAAGTCACTTATTATGTCTGAGAAATCAGATACTTCACTAAGAAAGAAAGACCACATCCAAATTTGCTTAAATGATGAAGTTGATTTTAAGCATAAAACTAGTGGGTTAGAACATTATGACTTTGAGCATAATGCCATAACGGAAGTAGATATTAATAAGATTGATTTGACAAGTAAATTTTTTGGAGAAAGGATTAATTATCCTTTTGTTATTTCATGTATGACCGGGGGAACTCAAGAAGCGCTTGGAATTAATTCAAAACTTGCCGAGGTAGCATATGAATTGAAGATACCCATGGGGGTGGGCAGTCAGCGTCAGGCTTTGGAAAACGGTAATTACCTTGAAAGTTACAAGGTAATTAAAAAGTATGCAGATGGTATTCCGTTGATGGGCAATATCGGAGCTGCGCAGGTTGCAAAATTTTCCGGTGTTGATGAAATAACAAAATTAGTTGATATGATTGAAGCTAAAGCAATAGTGATCCATTTAAATCCGCTTCAAGAAATAATTCAGAAAGAAGGCGAACCTAATTTTAACGGTTTGCTTAAGTCAATTGAAAAAATTGCAAAGACAATAAAAGTTCCTATTATCACTAAGGAAGTAGGTTCGGGTATAAGCCGGGCAGTTGCAAGAAAATTACTCGAAGCGGGTGTTAGGGGTATTGACGTAGCAGGAGCCGGCGGAACAAGCTGGTCGGCCATAGAAGCAAAAAGAAATGAAGAAGAAATTGAATCATGTTTTCGGGATTGGGGTTTGCCAACTACATATTGTATAAAAGAAGTTAAAAAGCTAAAGAAAAATTTCTTCTTTGCATTAATTGCATCGGGAGGGATAACAAATGGTGAACAAATAGCAAAAGCAATTGCTCTCGGAGCAGATTTAGTGGCTTCTGCAAAACCGTTACTTAAATCTATTGTTAATGGCGGTGTTGAAGAGACAACAAAGCTAATTGATTCGTGGTTCTTAACTGTCAAAAGAATTATGTATTTAACAGGTGCGGATAATCTAAAAGAATTAAAAAAAGTAAAAGTACTGAAGAAGAGGGAAACTTATTGACGAAAAATATCGACTTTAAAAAGTTTTATGAAAAAGAAGTAGCCAAGTTAGAGAAAAAGTTTTCAAAAATTTTTGAAAAGAAATATCCAGGATCATTATACGAGCCGTGCAACTATGTAATGCACGGAGGCGGCAAAAGGTTAAGACCGTTTCTTGTTTTAATATCGAACTATGCTGTTGCAAACGGTAATATCAATTCCTACAACGCAGCAATTGCAGTTGAGTTGCTTCACAATTTTACGCTGGTTCATGATGATATTATGGACAATTCCAATAAAAGAAGAGGTAACCCGACTTTACATGTTAAATATGATCTTAGCACTGCCATTCTTGCCGGTGATAGTCTTCTGGCAATTGCTTATGATTTTTTATTAAAAGATTGTAACGGAAACGCAAAAAAAATTTTATCATCGTTCAATCAAGGATTGGTTGAAGTTTGCGAAGGGCAGAGCCTGGATAAAGATTTTGAGGTTTTGAAAAAAGTAACTTTAGATCAATACCTTGAAATGATCAACAAAAAAACGGCCGAACTTGCGAAAATGTGCTGTTCGTTAGGTGCTTTAATTGGACAGGGTGCACAACAGGAAATAAGTGCGCTTGCAAGTTACGGCAAAAATTTAGGCTTAGCCTTTCAACTCCAGGATGATCTTCTGGATGTAATTGCGGACGAGCAGGAATTTGGAAAGCCGGTTGGAAGCGATTTAATTGAAGGAAAGAAAACATACTTGTTCTTAAAAGCGCTTGAGCTTGCAAAAGGGGAAGACAAAAAGGCTTTACTAAAAATAAGTGAAAATAAAGGCATTAGAAAAAACCAGGTGAACAGGTACAGAAATATTTATTATGATTTGGGTATAATAGATATAACAAAAAAGGAAGTTGATAAATATACAAAGTCAGCCTTAAGATCGTTAAATAAATTAGATAACTTATTTGCCCAAGATACGCTTAAATGGCTGGCAAATTCACTTCTGAATAGAAGTAAATAATTATGATTGAAAAAACTATTGAAATTATAAATGAAGCAGGACTTCATACCAGACCTGCCGCAACAATTGTTAAAATAGCGGCAAAATATAAATGTGAATTTTATATTAACAAGGACGGGCTCCATATTAACGGGAAAAGTATAATTGGTGTAATGACTTTAGCTGCGGAAAAAGGATCACAATTGTTATTAAGTTTTGACGGCGAGGATGAAGAAGAGGCCTGTGCAGAAATTATAAAATATTTTGAAAGAGGATTCGACGAAATCTAATGAATGATACTAAAGAAAATATTTTGAAAGGGGTAGCGGCAGCGCCGGGTATTTCAATTTGTTCCGCCTACCTTTACACCAAGGAAGTTGAAGCTGTCCAGGATGATTTTATAACAGATGTTGAAGAAGCAAAAAAAAATCTTCATGAGGCATTAGAAAAATCTAAAAAAGAACTTGGTAAAATTTTTAGTCTCGCTGTTGATAAACTCGGCGAAAAAAGGGCTGCGATTTTTGAAGCCCAGATGATGATACTTGACGACCCGGTATTGATGAAAAACATAATTGAACGAATAGAGAACGAAAAGAAACTGCCCGAATATATAGTAGATGACGAGATAACGAAATATCAAAATCTGCTGAAAGCCTCTAACGAATTATACATGAAAGAACGTTCTCATGATATTGAGGACATAAAAAATAGAATAATAAGAAATCTCAAAAAGAAGAAGTGGCAGTCCAAAATAAAAAACGAAGTTATTGTTGTAACCGAATCCATCACACCGGCTGATACTGTAGTGTTTTCAAGGTCTAACATAAAAGGATACGTAACTAACTTCGGCGGGCTAACTTCTCATGCGGCAATTGTTGCCAGGTCGTTAAATATTCCTGCTGTTGTTGGTGTTCACGATGCCACTAAAAAAATAAAAGATGATGATACTCTTATCATTGACGGTTTTCACGGGGATATAATTGTTAACCCGGATCGGGAACAACTGGAGCACTACAACAAAAAAATTGAAAAGCTCAACAGATATGATTCCGAGTTATTAAAAATTAAAGATGAACCGGCAATTACTTTGGACGGTCATAAAATTGAGTTGATGGGAAACATGGATCTGCTTGACGAAATTGAATTTATTATTCAGAGCGGTGCAAAAGGAATTGGCCTGGTTAGAACAGAACAGATATTCCAGGAGATTGACGGTTTCCCGGATGAGAAACTTCAGTATGAAGTATATGAAAATATCTCACAAAAAATTTACCCGCAATTTGTTACGATTAGAGCTTTTGACATAGGCGGCGATAAAGTATTGCCAGTTGATGTAAAAGAACCAAATCCTTTTTTAGGATGGCGGGGAATTAGGTTCTTGATTGACAACCTGCCGCTCTTCAAAACTCAAATACGGGCTGTGCTAAGAGCAAGCATACACAAAAATATTTATTTTTTAATTCCTATGGTTAGTTCAATAAAAGAGGTAAGAAAGCTTAAAGAAATTATAAAGGAATGTGAAGAAGAACTCAAAAAAGAAGAATTGAAGTTTGATGCTAGTTTGAAATTAGGTATTATGATAGAAGTACCTTCTGCCGCAATTATGGTAAGAGAATTTGCTGAAGAAGCGGATTTTATAAGTATTGGAACAAATGATTTGATCCAGTATTTACTTGCGGTTGATAGAACCAACGATATCGTTTCCGACCAGTACCAGGAATTTCACCCATCGGTTATTAGGATGCTTAAGCATATTTTTGATGAATGTCAAAAATGTAAAACAAAAGTAAGTTTATGCGGGGAGATGGCGGCAGATATTTTAGCAATACCTCTTCTGGTTGGTTTGGGATTGAATTCTATAAGTAGTTCCCCTTCGGCTTTACCATACATAAAAAAAGTTATTAGAGGAATAAAATATAAAGAAGTTAAAAAGCTTGCGGATAGGTGCCTAAAATATAAAACAGAAATAGAAATTAGTAACGAACTTAAACACTTTTTACAAACACATCTAATTGCTGAAACAGAGACAATTCTTTAATATTAAATAAATGTTTAGTTAGGATAATTTTTTTTACATTGTTTGAGATTGTGCGTTTAACAAAATTTGCATTCATCTAAAACAAAAATATTAATTACTCGAAAGAAAGTTTTGTCGAAAAAATTGTTCAAATATCTTCTGTTTTTAATAATCATATCATCCAATTCATTTTATGCCCAATTTTATTTTTTCGGAAGAAATAAAGTACAATACGAAGATTTTGACTGGAAAGTTTTAAATACGGATCATTTTGACATTTATTATTACGGTGAATTTGAGGAAATGGCAAAGATAGGCGCCAATTATGCCGAAGAAGCTTATGCTGAGTTAAAAGTCAAATTTAATAATTATGTGACAAGGAAAATTCCACTAATATTTTACAATACACATATTCATTTTCAGCAGACAAATACATCTCCGGGTTTTATTCCGGAAGGCGTCGGCGGCTTTTTTGAATTTATGAAGGGACGGGTTGTAATACCCTATATGGGTTCACTTGCGCAATTTGAACACGTGATAAGGCATGAGCTTGTTCATGTTTTTATGGTGAATAAAGTTTACAATATACTCAAAGACAGAAGACTACAGACTAGTAAATTACCTCCGCTCTGGTTTGTGGAAGGACTGGCGGAGTACTGGTCAACATCCTGGGATACTCAAGCCGAGATGGTTTTAAGAGATGCGGTTCTAAATAATATATTTTTCCGCCTAGAAGATCTAATTTACCTGCGTGGTTATTTAATGTATAAAGAAGGGCAGGTATTTCTCGAATGGGTTGCCGAAAATTATGGTGAAGAAAGAATTTTGTTATTCCTCGAAAACTTTTGGAGATTTAAAAACTTTTATGATGTAATTGAATTTACCCTTGGTGAACCTATAGAGTATATTAGCGAGAAATGGTATTTTTATTTAAAGCAGAGATATTTTACGCTTTACAAAGATAAATATCCGCATCACATTGATGCCCATAAACTGACAACGAACGGTTTCAATTTTTCACCAAATTATAATTTTAACGGCCCAAACGAAGACCTTTATTTCATGGCCAACCGAAGCGGTTACACTTCTCTTTATAGAATGAGAATTGATACAGCACTTGCCGATAAGGAAGAAGCTGAATTATTAATAGAAGGTGAAAAAGAAAAAGCATTTGAAGCATTTCACCTTTTAGATAATTCACTTGATGTTCATGTTGACAAAGTTATTTTCGTAACTAAATCAGGTAAATCAGACGTTATCCACATTTATTCTATCCTGGAAGAAGAGGTAGTGGAGACCTTGCAATGGGATAATATAATTTCCATACAGGCTCCCGAATTTTCAAACGACGGCAGTAAGATAGTTTTTAATGCTATTGACCAAAAAGGTTTTAACGATTTGTTTATTTATGTGCTTGAAACCAAAGAACTGAAAAGGTTAACCAATGATTACTACAGCGACGAAGAGCCTACATTCGGTAAGAATGATAATGTTATATATTTTGCTTCCGACAGAACAGAAGGCGAATGTGAAGGGTTTCAGAATCTCTTCAGTTATGATTTAGATTCAAAAAAGGTAAACTATGTAACCTACCTTGACGCCAACGTTAATAAGCCGCAGTTCTCTCATGATTTTAATGAACTATATTTTGTTTCCGATTATGACGGCACTTTTAATATCTGGAAATTGGTAAATGATGATAATGGTCAGCCAAAGGGTATTGAGCAGGTCTCAAGGTTTGCTACAAGCATATTTGATTTTACAATTACGGAAAATGATAAAATAATTACTTCCGGGTTTGAAAAATTTTCAATGCAGCTCTATTCAATGGACGAGAATATCATTCCCGATAGTTTAAAAACCTATGTAGAATTTGAATGGGATTATAAATCGGAAAAATGGCTTGCGGAAAAAATAAAACTTGATTCGAAAGTTGATAAAATAATTTATAAAAACAATTATACCCTCGATTATGCCGTAAGTCAATTCGCAACAGATCCTATTTACGGTCCACGCGGAGGTGCCTTACTTTCATTAAGTGATCTTTTGAGTGATGATAAATATTTTATTGCCCTTTATAATACTGCTGAAGTCCAGAGCGAATTTTTAAAAAATATAAATGTTGCAATTTCACGGGTTAATCAGAAACGTAGAACTAATTTTGCCTACGGAGTTTTTAACTTTAGCGGAAGACGTTACGATATTAGGGAATCCAATTCATATTTTTGGGAACGTATATTCGGCGGATACATAACTTTGCTTTACCCGTTCTCCAAATTCCAAAGGTTTGAAATGACGGCTACAATTGCAAATTCCGATAGGGAAAAGGATGTTGATATTTTACCCCGGAAATCGTTGCTTGTTTCAAACTCCGTTGAATTTATTCATGATAATTCGATATGGGGTCCAACCGGCCCTATAGACGGAGCACGGTTCAGGTTATTAGCGGGATATACTTCCGATATTAAATATAGTAATGTCAATTATTATTCTTTAATGGCAGACTACAGGAAATATTTCAGATTAGGAAGAAGAGTGACTTTAGCAACAAAAGGTTCTATATTCATAAACCATGGTAAAGAGGCTAGAAGATTTATAGCCGGCGGAAGCTGGGATTTAAGAGGATGGAACAAGTGGTCTATAAGAGGCGAAAAACTTTGGCTTTCATCTATAGAATTGCGTTATCCTTTTATTGACCAATTTTATATCCGTTTCCCGTTTTTCGGACTCGGATTTACAAGTATAAGAGGGGCACTCTTTTTTGATGCGGGTGGTGCCTGGGATGAAGAATACGTAGAAACCCTCGGCAGTGTTGGATTCGGAGTTCGTATAAATGTATTTAACTTTATAGCTCTTCGTTATGATATCGGCAAAAAAATTGAAAAGAATTTTACGCAATTTCAGCCTAAACTTTTTTATCAATTCTTTTTCGGGTGGGACTTTTGAGATTCGTCGTTCAAATATCGTTTACAATACTTTTTATGATAACTGCCTGTAGAAACTCAATTGCATTAAAAGATGCTAATCATAACGGAATAGGTATTATGACGTACGGACCGAACTTACAAAGGAATTTTTATATAAATGAAGAATTAAATTATGAAGATTTGGAAGTGTTTTGGGAAAATGAAACACACGGAAGTTTTGATAATTTTTCAGTTACAATGTACGATAACTTTGTTTTTGTGCCGGACCTTGCCGGGAGAGTTTATGTTTTTGATAAAGAGACAGGTAAAATGTACGGACACGAAGATAACGATGGGGAAATGCCTGTCACTGTGAATATTAACAACAATAAAATTTATTACTTTATCAACAACACTAAGGAAAGATACTTCACTCTAAATATATTCAATTATAGATTTGGATCGTTATACAAGGAAATTAAAATCAAGGGTAAATGTTCAAATGAACCGTTGAAACTTTCGGACGGTTTAATAATACTCACCGAAGAAGGACGGTTATTGAAGTTTGATTTTATCGGTGAGAATATCTGGGAATATGATTCAAAGGAAATTTCAATTTCCGACCCGGCATGTATGGGGGATAATATTTATTGGGGTACTGTAAAAGGAAACCTAATCTCTGTGGATGCACGCAATGGGGAATTGAATTATAAAAATAAAATTTCAAACAGCAGGATAGAAGCAGGCATAACACTTATTGAGAATCGCGGTTATATCGGCGATGTTGAAGGAACACTTTTTAAGATCAATATAAATAAGGGGGTAGTTGAAGATAGGATAATGCTTGACGCACGAACTAAAAGCAATCCGGTTATTAATAATTCAAAACTGTTCATTGGCGATATGTCGGGTAATATTTATTCAATTGATATAAACGAAATGGAAATTGATTGGACGACTTTTGTAGAGGGAATAATAAATACAACTCCTTTGCTTTTCAATAATATTCTGGTTCAGCCGAACTTGAATAAAAAAGTGCACTTTATTAACATTAACAACGGCAATATCGAAAAGGAATTTGAATATGATTCAAGAGTTAAAATGACGCCGGTTTATTTTGACAACACACTTTACATCGGGATTGATAGAGGAATATTATTCGCTTATAAAACCAAATTTAATTAATATGAAAATAATTTTTATTATATCGTTCATGTTAATAGGTAATTTTGTTACCGCTCAGAATTGCGGAAGTAAAGTTACTTTTAATATTGATGATCCTAATGCTTCAATTTATTTGAACGATGAGTTAGTTGGAACGGGCAGCGTTGAAATTGAATTAACTAAAGGCGAATACAATTTGTATATTAGAGAATCCGGGTTAAGCTGGAATGCAAAACATATAAAAGAAAAAATTGAAATTACGGAATGCGGTAAAGAGTATGAATTTAATTATTCGTTTAATGAATTGATTTATTTTGATTCCACACCGCAGGATGTTTACGTTTTTAACAACGATTCGCTGATTGGAAATTCCCCCATGTTTATTCCCAATGGAATTACAACCCTGCATTTAACCAAACCGCACTATGAATCAAAAACAATTCAATTGAATTATGATAAAGCTTTATCACCGGTTAAGCTTGATTTTAACGGTGTAAGAAAGAACGGCAGATTTATTAATACACCATGGTTTAAAGCT
This sequence comes from Ignavibacteria bacterium, assembly GCA_050117315.1. GTDB lineage: Bacteria > Bacteroidota > Ignavibacteria > Ignavibacteriales > Melioribacteraceae > JANQIV01. The sequence continues at coordinate 12,214 of JASFMY010000030.1, read as the reverse complement.
TTGATAGGAAGTGCCGTTGTTTTGGGAGGAATAGCAGCTTATTATAAAATACAGGCAGACCAAAGTTATGATGAATATCAAGAAACAAATCAGCAAAAGTTTTTAGATGATACTGATAAATATGATTTAGTAAGTGGTATTGCTTTCGGCACTCTCCAGGTAAATTTTGCTGCGCTATTATACCTGGTTCTTACCGACTGATTTTGAAATAATAAAAACACCCTATTACGAATTTGTAGATAAAGTTATGTATGTTAAGTATACACAAGCCAAATTGGTTTTGGGATTTTGCCATAAAGTCCTCTCTTTTTAAGAGAGGATTTAGGTGAGTTTTAAATAAAAACAAAGTCCCAAAACCAATTTGCAACAAGTATATAAATGGGATTTGAACGGTTCTCAAGAGGTATATCACAAATTATATTACCAATGACAACGAACAAATAAAATATATGCCAGGTATTGAAAATTAAATTTTAATTTATAGGTTATAATTATTCCAGCAGTAATATTACTACTATCATGTACAGACGATAAGTCAACAAATTCAGAAATCTCAGATGTTAAGGCTTCTATCAATCAAGTAGGAGGATGCGGCGGAAATTCTCTCGCGAAAGTCGCTGTTGAGGATTCCTGTTTTGAATATACCTACGAAGAAAATTTAATTCTTGATTTTTGTGTAACCGCTAATTGTTGTCCTGAAGAGGATCGGTTCGAATTAAGTTATGAGATTCAAGAAAACATAATTACCATAAGTGTTCAGGATACCGCAGCAAATTTATGCCACTGCATTTGTCCATACTTAATACATGCTGAGTTTACGGCTTTATATCTTAGCAGTTATACGATTCATTGTTATTACAACGATGCTATTTTGTACGAAGAACATGTTGTGAAAGAATAAAGTACCTAAAGTTGGCAATAAGATTCATGACAGTTTAAGTTGCCTGTCTTTTTAATGTGCATCGAGCCAGTTCTCGCCAACGCCTGTATCAACTATTACAGGTACTTTTAACGGGAATGCTTTTTCCATTAACTCTTTAACCATAGGCTGCATTATATCTACTTCTTCTTTTGGCGTATCAAACAAAAGTTCGTCATGTACCTGGAGAATCATTTTGGTTTTTAATTTTCGTTTGTTCAATTCATTAAAAATATTAATCATGGCAAGCTTTATCATATCTGCAGCAGTTCCCTGTATCGGCATGTTAATTGCTATTCTTTGTTCGCCCTGGCTAACCATCCTGTTCTTACTATTGATGTTTCGTAAAAACCTTCTTCTCCCTATTAAAGTTTCTGCATAAAGTTTTTCTTTTGCGCTTTGGATTGAACCGTCAATATATGCGCGGACATTTTTAAAAGTATTGAAGTAAGTATCAATTATTTCTTTTGCGTGTGTTTGTGTAATTCCCAGTCTTGTTTTTAATCCGAATGGGCCTATGCCGTAAAGTATACCGAAGTTTACTTCTTTAGCTTTCCTGCGCATATCTGCAGTTACTTCTTCCGGGGGAACTTGAAAAACTAATGCCGCAGTGCTTCTGTGAATATCCTCACCGTTAACAAATGCCTGCATTAAACTTTCATCTTCACAGATGCTTGCCATAATTCTTAATTCTATTTGGCTGTAATCAGCACTTAGAATTACATTACCCGGGTTATCTGCAATAAAGGCCTTCCTTATTTCTTTACCCATAGTTGTTCTTATGGGAATGTTTTGAAGATTGGGATCAATACTCGATAATCTTCCGGTTGTAGCTACAGTTTGGTTAAAAGTCGTATGAACCTTCCCGGTTTGCGGACGGATCATCTTAGGAAGTGCATCGGCATAAGTTGATTTTAATTTTGTTACCTGCCTGTACTCCAGCATGTAATCAATTATTTCATGACTACCTCTCAAACTTTCAAGCGAACGTGCGTCTGTTGAGTAACCCGTTTTTGTTTTTTTTGTTTTAGGTAGATTTAATTTATCAAACAAAATTTCCTGCAACTGTTTTGGAGAGTTTAGATTAAATTCCGTTCCGGCTAGTTCGTAAATTTTTTCCGTTTGTTCATTCATTAATTTCAGCAGGTCATTGCTGAAGCTCTTAAGCATTTCAATATCGATTTTTACACCTGTTCTTTCCATATCTTCCAAAACCGGAACAAGAGGGAACTCAACTTTATATGCAACTTCTTCTAATTTTTCCTCTTTTAATTTTTTATCAAGAATGTTAAATAGCCTGTAGGTTACGTCGGCATCTTCGCTTGCGTAATTAGAAAGTTTTTCAGCGTCAATATCAAAGATTTTTTCCGGGTTTTTCTTTGAGCCGATCATTGTTTCAAATGAAATAGGGGAGTAATTCAAATACATTTCGGAAAGTTCATCCATCCCGTGTTTTAGGTCGGGATTATAAATATAGTTTGCAAGCATTGTATCAAAGTAAAAATTCTCTAACTCTATTCCGTATGTCCTTAAAATTGCAATGTCATATTTCCCGTTCTGGCAAACCTTTTTGATTTTTTCATTCTCAAAAACAGGTTTAAAAAGTTTTGTGAAATCTTCAATACTTAGCCTGTCTGATAAATCCTGGCTGAAAATATCGCCGGATGTGCCGCCCGGATCTGTTGCTACAAAATATGCTTCTTTTTCTTTTACGGAAAATGCGACCCCGGCCAGCCTAACGTTAAGGACATCAAGCGAATCTGTTTCGGTATCGAACACAAACAAATCTGAGCTGCTTAGTTTTTTACTTAATTCCTCCGCGTCTTCATAATTTTTAATAAGTTTGTAGTTAACTTTATTTTTATCAAAAGTTTTTGATTCACTGAAGTCCTCTTCTGTTTTAATGTTTTCAACATCTAATTTAACTTTGAAAATATTTGCCAGGCGTGGGCCGAAATTTTTAAACTCAAGTTCGGCAAATAATTTAAAAAGTTTATCTATATCTGGCTTTTCAAATTTTGCTTCTTCAATATTAAATTCAAACGGTGCATCTGTTATTATAGTCGCTAGTTCTTTGGAAAGGAAAGCGTTTTCCTTGTTTTCTAATAACTTGTTTTTTACCCCTTTTTTTTCTATTGAAGCAATATTTTCATAAATGCCTTCGACTGAACCAAACTGCCGGATTAAAGGGGTTGCGGTCTTAGGCCCTATGCCTGCAACTCCAGGGATGTCGTCTGAAGAATCACCGACCAAAGCAAGGTAATCAATCATTTTTTCAGGCTCAAATCCGTAATCCACTATTACTTTTTCTTTATCTACTATTATTATTTGATCAGTGCTTTTACCAGGTTTTATTACCTTTATATTTTCGGTGATCAATTGTATATAATCCTTATCGGGGGTAATGGCAAAACATTCGTATCCCAGCTTGTCGGCTTTTTTACAGGCCGTTCCTATTAAATCATCCGCTTCGTAACCCGGTAGAATATAAAGAGGCATATTAAAAGCACTTATTACTTCCTTTATTCTGCCTATTTGCGGAACCATATCTTCCGGCATTTCCGCTCTGGAAGATTTATACTTATCATACCTTTCATGCCTAAAAGTTTTTTCTTTGGAATCCGATGCTACTGCTATGTAATCCGGTTTTGTATCTTCAATTATTTTTAATACTTGATTTATAAATCCAAAAACCGCTGATGTTGGTTCACCGGATTTGGTCTTTAAAGGTCTGCTTATAAAAGCAAAATAGGCTTTATATGCCAAAGCCATAGCATCTATTATTACGAATTTTTTTTTCTCTTTCATATCTGTAATTTTGTCTTATGATTTGTTTACAAAAAAATAATATGGCCTATCTTTTTTGAATTTATTTTATTCTTGGAAATTTATTAGATTCAAAATATAACATTTCGCTTTATAATATGTTGCTCAAAATGCGTGTATGTGTTTAATTTTAGAAAGAACAAAGGCTTTATTGAGCAGGAATTCCGCTGAAGCAGAAGAAATCGTTTACGGAAAATCAAAAAATGCATCAAATTTTACAGTTAAATGTTTTGTTTTTGAATTTAATTTCACAACTAATGCTATTACGCCGTTAATACTGGAAATGAAAAAGAGTAAAGAGTGGGTTGAAATAATATTACCATTGTATGGTCAAAAAAAGTGATTTTTTAAAATAATTTATTTGACAATTACAATATAATTTTATGCAACGTAATTGAGCTTCAAGGAGCCGTAAATATTGAATGAAATGGATACCATTATCAAATTATTTATTGACTTTTTTGCGGTAAATCCTTAATGTTACTGAGCTCAATTCTGATAGTAATATCAAAAATTGAATGTCAATTAAATATAATAAATAACATCGGAGGTTATCTCTTATGCAAATTACAGAAATGTTTGGATTTTTGTCCTATGCAATTGCGCAAGTCGAAGAAACGGGTGTTTTAAGTTACCTTCAGGCAAAATTTGAACAAGGCGGCGGATTCATGTGGCCAATTTTGGTATGTTTGGTTTTAGGACTTGCATTTTGCTTAGAACGACTTTGGACATTATCCCGTGCTACTATGAATACAAAAAAATTCATTGTTAAAGTTAAAGACGCTTTAACAAAAGGTGGTGTAGAAGAAGCTATGAAAATATGTGAAAACTCCAGAGGTTCAATTGCTTCTGTATTTCATGCCGGGCTTTTAAGAGCTGATGAAGGTTTGGATGCAGCAGAAAAAGCTATTATGGCTTACGGCGCGATTGAAATGGGATTCCTCGAAAGAGGTTTAATCTGGATTTCTACTTTTATTACAATTGCACCGATGCTTGGTTTTACCGGTACTGTACAGGGTATGATCGAAGCATTTGATGCTATTGCAGCAGCTGCTCAGATTTCTCCCGGTGTTGTTGCAAGCGGTATTTCAGTTGCTCTTTTAACTACATTATTTGGTCTTGTTACGGCTATTATTCTTCAAGTATTCTATAATTACTTTGTGGCAAGAATAGATAAATTAGTTGGCGACATGGAAGAAAGTTCAATCGAATTGATTGATGCTTTATATGAAATGAAAAAAGCTTAACCGGAAACTAAACTAAAAGAGTTTAAAAATTATGGTTTCATTAAAAAAGAAAAAAACTAAGGAAGCTGAAATTCCAACAGGCTCTATGGCAGATATAGCATTCTTATTGCTTTTATTCTTTCTTGTTGCAACTACTATAGATGTTGATACCGGTATTGGTCTTACACTTCCGGAATATATACCTCCTGACCAAAGAGAAGAGGTGGAAGTCTCGAGTGATAGAATGGCTGCTCTGTTGATAAATGAAAACGGGGATGTTCTTCTCAACAAAAAAATAATTGCAATACCTCAAATAAAAGACAATCTAAAAGAAAGAATTACAAGTAAAATTAACCTGCCTTCTAATAAAAAACTTATAGTCTCTGTTAAAACCGATAGAAAAACAAATTATAATTTGTATATACAGGCGCTCGATCAGGTTATGGCAGCATATGAAGAAGTTCGTGAAGAATATTCAATGTCTACTTTTCGTAGACCGGTGGATGAACTAAATGAGGAAGATTTGAAAGATGTAAGAGCAAAAATTCCAAAGATTGTATCAATTGCAGAGCCTGAAGAAATTAAATAAATGAGGATAAAGAATGAAATTTAATAAGAAAAGAGCTTCTACAAAACAGGAAATTCCTACTTCTTCAATGCCTGATATTGTATTCATGCTTTTGTTATTCTTTATGGTATCAACTACTTTAAGAGAAGTTGATGTGGCGGTACAGTTTAGATTACCGGAAGCTGAAGCTATTGAAAAAATAGAAAACAAGAGATTGATTTCTTATATCTGGGTAGGGCAGGACGAAAGAGTGCAATTAAATGACAATATTGTTAAATTAGAAGAAATTCAAGAATTGATGTACAAGAAAAGAATAGATTTACCTAATGTTATTGTATCATTACGTGTAGATAAAGATTCCGATATGGGTATAGTGACTGATATACAACAGGCTTTAAGAAAAGCGGACACAAGACGTATAAACTATTCAGCTCGCTTAAAAGAATAATAAAACTTAATTATGAAAATTTGGGCAGATTATATTAATTTATAATCTGCCTTTTTTTTTGAGGATAAAATGAAACTAAAAGACAAAATTAACGAAGACCTAAAAACTGCTATGAAGAATAAGGAGCATGTTCGTCTCCAAACCATCCGCTCAATAAGAGCTTCCATTTTAGAATTTGAAAAAAGCGGTGCGGAAAAAGAAATGTCCACTGATGACGAATTAAAAATTCTTACTCAGGCTGCAAAAAAAAGACATGAGGCAATTGAGCAATTCAGAAAAGCCGGAAGGGAAGAATTGGCTGAAAAAGAAGAAGCCGAACTGAAAGTAATTCAAGAATATTTACCTAAACAGTTAACTGAAAACGAACTGCTTGAAGAAGTAAAAAATATTGCTGATGAAATAGGTGCTTCTACAAAAGCGGATTTTGCTAAGCTTATGCCCGTAGCTATAAAAGCTTTGAAAGGAAAGGCGGATGGAAAAGCTGTTAAAAGTGCAGTGGAACAAGTCTTAGGAACTACTTGAATTATTTAGATTACATTATAATTGTAATTCTTCTTATAGGTTTTTTACTTGGATTCAAAGACGGCCTTATAAGAAAAATCATTGGAATGGTCGGTTTAGTAGTTGCAGTAGGCCTAGCAATTCAGTTTTCAGAACCTATGGGTTTTTTTATTGCGCCGGTATTTAGTAATGAGGTTTACCTTGCAAACATTGTAGCCGGAATACTCATCTTCGCTTTTACCATTCTGGTGTTTGCGCTAATCAAAAGAATAGTTCATCCGCTTGATAGAGTAAATAAATTTGTAAATCAAATTCTGGGCGGTATTGCAGGTATAATCCAGATTATATTTTTCCTGAGTGCTTTTTTTATTTTCTTAAATGTTTTTAGAATTCCTGATAAAAATGCCAAAGAAAGTTCATTACTTTATTACACTGTAGCGGGAATAATACCTTCCACAATTGATTTTATATTGGGAACAAATTTCAAAACAAAAGTGATAATAAAAGACTATATTGACAGCAAAGACAAAATTGAAGCTGATAACGATTCTACAACCATTGAACAACCGGCCGAGGTAAATGATAAATAGCAAAGTATTAGAAAAATTAGAATTTCGGAAAATTCTTGAATTTATTTCAAAGTATATATACACAGAATTAGGTAAGAAAAGAATTTTTCAAACTATACCTTTCCCGGATAAAAACGAAACTTTATTGCAAGGTTCTTATGTAACAGAAGCCAAAGATATTTTGATTAATAACGATAGCCCACCGTTGACTTATATACCGAACCTTGTGGATGCTTTAACAAGCATATCAATTGAAGGAGTAATCCTAAGCGATAAAGAAATCTTGGATATTTTATTATTAGCGGAAACATCAAGAAAGCTGTATCAATTTTTATCAACAAGGGCAGAAGATACAAGTTTATCTAAAGGATTTTTGGATAAGCTGTTTGTAGATAAAACTTTTGAGCATCATATATCTTCAATATTTACAGATACCGGTGAAGTTAGAGACAATGCAAGCCCGAAGTTAAAAGAGATTAGAAACGATATAGTTAGCAAAAGTAACCAGCTAAGGAAAGTAGTAAACAGACTGCTCAAGCAATTAAGTGATTCATATTTAACCCAGGACGATTACATGACTTTAAGGGACGGACGTATTGTTCTGCCGATAAAAGCCGAACACAAAAGGCATGTAAAAGGGTTTGTTCACTCGGAATCAAATACGGGGCAGACAGTTTATATAGAACCAGAGGAAACTCTTGAATTAAATAATGATATCCTTTCTTTATCTTTTGCCGAGAAAAGAGAGATAGAGAGAATATTAAAACAACTCACAAAAAAAATAAGTACAGTTAAAAATGAGCTGAAGAGCTCGTTACTGGCTATAGCTGAAATTGATGCGGTTTTTGCAAACGCTCATTTCTCAATAGAAATTATTGGTTCCTTCCCGTCGTTTGATGAAGATAAACCGGTCAATCTAATAGACGGCAAGCACCCGGTTTTAATAAAAAAAATCGGCAGGCAAAAAACGGTTCCGTTAAATGTTAAGGTTGACAAAAATAATACAATAGTCATAACAGGCCCGAACGCAGGAGGCAAAACAGTAGTTTTGAAAACGTTCGGAATACTGAATTTAATGGCTCAATGCGGGATTCATATCCCGGCACATCCCGATACAAATTTGAAATTTATTGATAATATTTTAATAGATATAGGCGACCAGCAGTCAATTGAAGATGACTTAAGTACGTTCAGTTCGCACCTTTCTAATATTAAAAATATTCTGAAAGAATGTAATGATAAATCACTCGTACTGCTTGACGAAATAGGAACAGGAACAGACCCTACCGAAGGCTCGGCACTTGCTGCGGCAATTTTAATTATACTGCAGAAATCCGGGGCCATTACGCTGGCAACAACTCATCACGGTTCACTTAAAGTCATAGCAAACGACCTGGAAGGATTTGAAAATGCATCAATGGAATTTGATACGGAAAACCTGAAGCCCACATATGTTTTTAACCAGGGACTGCCCGGTTCAAGCTATGCATTTGAAGTCGCTGGGAGAATAGGATTTGAAAATGATTTTTTAACTCTTGCTAGAGAATATCTTGATGAAAAAAAATCCAGACTGGAAGATTTGCTGTTAAATTTAGAAAACAAATCAAGACAGCTTCAAATTAAACTAAAAGAATCCGAATTAGAAAATACAAGATTGGCCGGGTTAACAAATCTTTACAAAAGTAAAATAGATGAACTCGAAAAATCAAAAAAGAAAATTCTACAGGAAGCAAAAGAAAAAGCCGATCACTACTTAAGGGACATTAATAAAAAAGTTGAAAGTACAATTAAAACTATAAAAGAAACAAAGGCAGATAAAACCGTTATTAAAGAAGAGAAGAAAAAAATAAACGAACTTTTTGAAACTCATAAAAAAATTTCTAAACAGATTGAGGCTGTTGAAGAAAGGGGTGATCGGGATTTTGAAATTGGTGATTATGTTGGAATTAAGAATACATCAACTTTTGGAGTTATTGAAGAATTAGATAAAAATAAAAAGAAAGCCGTGGTGATTTCAGGAACACTCAGGCTTAATGTTAAAACTAAGGATTTGCTGCACTCAAAAAAGGTCAAAGAGGAAACGGTAAGTCACCGTTCATTTAGTAGTTACAGTCCCAGGGTAGAAAGCTTTAGGTTGGACATAAGAGGTAAAAAGCCGGAAGAGGCAGAATATGAAATCTTGAGATTTCTTGACGATTCATATGCATCAAGCTTAAACTCTGTTGAGATTCTCCATGGAAAAGGTACGGGAATGTTAAAGAAAACCGTTCATGATATTTTAAAGAAAAATAATGTCGTAAAAGATTACTATTTTGCAAAAATTGAAATGGGGGGCGAAGGAATAACAGTAGTTGAGTTCAATTAATGATAAAAAAAATCTTAATTGCAAATAGAGGGGAAATAGCAGTTAGAATTATAAAAGCATGCCGCGAACTTGGAATCACTTCTGCAGCAGTTTACTCTGAAATAGATAAAAACTCTATGCATGTTAGAATTGCCGATGAGGTTTATCTAATAGGCCCTGCACAGGCATCTGAATCTTACCTTAACCGGGAAAAAATCATAACGCTAGCAAAAAAAATAAGTGCCGATGCCATACATCCGGGATATGGATTTTTGTCTGAGAATTCTGAATTTATAAAAAATGTTAGAAATGAAAATTTAATATTTATCGGCCCGTCAGCCCAATCGGTTGAATTGATGGGAGATAAAACAGAAGCCCGAAAATTAATGAAATCGAATAACGTTCCTGTTGTTCCCGGAACAGTTGATTCGCTCAATTCACTTGAAGAAGCTAAACAAATATGTAGAGATGTCGGCTACCCCGTAATGATAAAAGCCAAAGCCGGCGGCGGCGGAAAAGGGATGCGCAAAGTTTCGGGCGAAGATGATTTGCAGGAATCAATTGAAAGAGCACAGAGCGAAGCATTAAAAGCATTCGGCAATTCAGATGTCTATATTGAAAAGTTTATAGAATCGCCTAAACATATTGAAGTACAGATTCTTGCAGACACGCATGGTAATTACATTCATTTGTTTGAGCGGGAATGTTCTATTCAAAGAAGACACCAAAAAATAATTGAGGAAGCACCGTCAATTTCGCTTAACGATAAAATAAGAAAGCAAATAACACAAGCTGCAATAGAAGCTGCAAAAGCTTGTAATTATTATAATGCAGGAACAATTGAATTTCTGATGGATCAAAACAAGCATTTTTATTTTCTTGAAATGAATACCAGAATCCAAGTCGAACATCCTGTTACGGAACTAATGACCGGCATAGATTTGGTTAAAGAGCAGATAAAAATTGCAAACGGTGAAAAGCTTTCCTTTAAACAAGATGATATAAAAATCAATAACCATGCTATCGAGTGCAGGATTTATGCAGAAGATACCGATAATAATTTTTCACCGTCAACCGGTAGAATCATACATCACAGACTGCCTTCGGGATCCGGCATAAGGGTTGACCGCGGAATAGATTTACAGTCCGAAGTTTCTGTTTACTATGACCCGTTACTATCCAAAGTAATTTCTTACGGAAGTAATAGAACCGAAGCAATAGAAAGAATGAAAAGGGGATTGGGTGAATACCAGGTTGCAGGTGTTATAACAAATATTCCCCTTTGTAACTGGATACTTGAAAACGAATTATTTATCAGCGGTGAATACGACATTAATTTTGTTGAACGAGAATTAATGCCTTTAATTCCCGGGAAATGGAAATCAAACATTAATGATGAATATGAAAATGTAGTCTCAATTTTAGCTGCATTATTAAAACACAAAGAAAATGAATTAAAACCGCAAAACAGTTCGTCGCAAAATAACAACTGGATTGAAAATAATAATGAATAACTACATAGTTACTATAAATGATTCTAAAAAGGAAGTAAAAGTTTTAGATCAAAACAGAATTATATTTGACGGTAATGAGCTAAAAGTCAGCGTTTCCAAAGTGAGCAAGCATTTATATTTAATAAAAATCGGCAACAAAGCTTTTGAGTTAACAACAAACAAACTGAGCAATGAGACATATTCCTTTTTGATAGACGGTAACTATTACGAAGCTTCAGTACGGACTACCTTAAGAGAGAAAGCTTATGAATACCTAAAAAATAAAGAGAGACTAACACACTCCGATGAAATAAAAGCTCCTATGCCGGGTTTAGTGTTAAAGATAAAAAAGCATGTAGGCGATGAAGTTAAAATAGGAGAATCACTTGTTACGCTGGAAGCTATGAAAATGGAAAATGATTTAAGATCTCCTGCCAGCGGTATAATAACTGAAATAAAGGCTGAAGAAGGACAATCAGTTGAAAAAGGAGAAATAATTTTAAAGATAGAATAATATGTAATTTCTTGATAAAATATGTTAAGAAATTATTATCTTTATCTTACTCACCAAAATATATAGGAGAACTTACGTTGAAAAAAGCGTTACAAACTGCCGTTTTAGCTTTAATTATTTTTTCAAATGCTTTTGCTAGTGGTTTTCAACTAAATGAACACGGGGCAAAAGCAATGTCTATGGCTAATGCTTTTACGGCATATGCAAATGACCCTTCAGCATTATACTTTAACCCGGCTGCTATTGCATTTCATAAAGGTACAAAAATAATGCTTGGTGTTTCACCAATTGCTCCAAGTTATAGTTTTGAAGGTCCATCACCTTCAACTACATCAACAGATGCAGAGAACAAGGTATTTCTGCCGTTTAATTTTTATGCTACCCATAAAATAAATGAACAATGGGCTGTAGGCTTTGCCGTTAATGTTCCTTTCGGTTTGGGTACAGAATGGGACCAAGCATGGGCCGGTAAATATTTAGCTATAGAAACTGAACTTCAAACATTTTTTTTCCAGCCCGTGGTTGCTTTTAAACCTTCCGAAAATATTTCAATAAGTGTAGGCGTAAATTTTTCACTGGCAGATGTTACAATTAAAAGAAAGAATTATGAAGTTGCTGCACTGAATCCAGACGTATTGGCTTCTGTTGAAGGAGATGATACCGGATTCGGATTTACTGCAGCTATAATGTTTAAACCTTCAGACAAAATTTCTCTAGGTGCAGCATACAGAAGTGAAGTAAGTTATGATTTCGAAGGAGATGCAACTTCGGAACCGTCAAGTGTTACACACCCCTTATTAGGAACT
>JASFMY010000029.1:0-57554 GCA_050117315.1 Ignavibacteria bacterium | reverse complement strand
ATTTTTTCTCTTAATTCTCCCATTTCTTACTCCTTATTTTTGTGGTGATGGAAGAATATAAAAAATACTCACTCAATATTTCAATGAACACGGTGCTGCCGCTTTGGCGGTTTCGTTCAACTTTTTAATAAATTCCAAGTTGTATTTTTTAATAGCTGATCTATCTTTTCAAGTTCATGATCCAACCATTTTAGCCTAAGGGCATTTTTGTCTTGCTCTGTCGTTAGATAAAGTAAAAAGTCATCAAAAGGATTATTCTTTTTTCCTGCTTTATATTTTTCTTCTATAGCCATTTTTTTCTTCATTGTTATCACTCTTCAATTCAAAAAATATTTTCGAATTAATTATAAACATTAACAGTCAGTTTTAAATCATAAATGAGATAAAACAAGGAATCAAAACGATAGGATTATCATATTACGCAATAAATAAAAAGATTATAAAGTTGATAAGCAACCAGCGGTTATACTTTCCTTACTTTAAAAAAAATAACTAATACCAAAAGTTAAAAATATATAGAAACATATAAGAGATTAAAAAAAGAGGGGGGCAGCTAATGCTGCCCCTTTTTGGAGGGAAGTTATGATTCAATGAGCTTACTATTTGGTGATGTCTTTTCTTAGTCCTAACAACATCAAAAAAAAATATAACCGCCGCGATCCTTTTACCACCCAAATAATCGCAACCTAATCAAATTCTTCTATTTCTCGTGCATAAAGTCATACCGGCCCTCACGGTATAGATTACGACGGTTATAGCATGGAGTTTAGTTTCATTATCTAAAGAACTTTTCGTTGTAACCGGAACAATTAAAACATAGAATCTGACTTTTACAATAATTTCAGATAGTATCTAAAATTATGTTAGCTTCCAGCTTTTTATCAATTCAGTCCTTTTCAACATCATTTCCTTCGTATATCCTTACATGTTCCGGTTACATATTAATTTACTATCATTGTAGTATCTAGTTTATTTGTTAGTCTTATTTTTTTTTTACTTAGCGGAATATTAATTGTAACCTTTGTATATTCATTTAATACACTTTTAATTTTGAAATCGCAGCCATAATGCTCCAATATTTTCATAACAGTTGCTAATCCTAAGCCATTACCTCTTTGATTTAATTTTTCTTTATCAAATTGGCTAAATGCACTTATGGAATTAATTTGTTCGGGTGTCATCCCAATGCCGTTATCTTTTATTTCAATGGTATAAACATTCTCATCCTTTAAGGCACCACTGAATTGTACAACGGTATTATCGTCTGAGAATTTGCAGGCATTGCATAATAATTCCTCTAAAACAAACTCTAAGTGGTAGGATGCAAGACTGACTTTGCAATTTTTAATTTTATAGTCTATTGATCTACCCATGCAATTGTTCCTGAAAAATTTTAATTTCAGGGAATCTATTACGCTTTCAATTTCAGTTTCTTCGTTACCAGCATTTTTATAGAATAACTCTTTATAGCTGGTAAGCATATTGATATCATAATATATCAAGAATTTTTCGATAGTTTTATGAAGCCTTCTACCGGTCGTTTTCATCTGTCTAACCAGATCAATAATTTCATCTTTCTTCATATTTTCATGCTCTTCGGTAATTAATTCTGAAACTCCAAGTATAGAAACAAGCGGTGTTCGCATTTCATGAGGAACGGTTATTGATATGTTATCAGATATGTTCTTTACTTTTTCTTCAAATAATTTTTTCTTTCTTATTCTTGTCTTTATTGCATTTAATAGATCATTAGTATCATAAGGTTTAGTAATATAATCATCAGCACCTAAAGTCATACCTTCCCGCATATCTACTGAATTAGATTTTGCGGTCAGAAAAATAAAAGGCACAGTAGATGTATGAAGGTTTTTTTGCATAATTTTTATTAAATCATGGCCATCCATCTTCGGCATCATTACATCTGAAATCACTAAATCCGGTATAGTAGTTTTCAAAACTTCTAAGGCATCCAGTCCGTTCTGGGCTTGCAAAACGCTGTAGTTGTTAAGTTCAAGTACTTCAACAAGATTTTCCCTCACCTCTATATCATCTTCAACTATTAGTATCTTTTCCATCATAATCCTTTCAAATTTCAAACGCTAATCTAGGATAAAATACTAAAATGTGAATTTTAATGAGATAAACTGTTCAAAATTTGAGATGAATAATTATTTTTAAGCGAAGAATGAAACAGATTAGAAGGAAAAACGGGATTTTAATTCGGACAAATGACTTTTACTAATAGTCAAAGGTTCCCGAACATTTTTTAAATATATTCTATATGAACGATTATACCATTTTTCAAACCTTGCAATAGAATTAATATTTATAATCGTTGATCTATGAATTTTTATAAAATCATTTTTTGGTAATATCTTTTCCCATTGGTTTAATAATTTTCTAATAAAATATTTTTTTTGATCTTTAAGATATACAGTAGTATAATCCCCGGATGATGCTATATATTCTATTTCATCGATTTCAATTATTACAGGCTTGCCGTTAACATTAATCATAACTTTTCCCTCACGATAATTTTCATCGGGAGGTGCTTGTTCAACTGAGGAGGCAAGTTCACTAATTCTGCTGAGCCTAACTTCTATAGACTTTAGAAGCTCATCATTCTTAAACGGTTTAACGATGTAATCGTCTGCACCCAGCATCATCCCTTCACGAATATCTTTCAGATCGGTTTTTGCAGTTAAGAAAATAAAAGGGATTTTGGATGTAACCGGATTTACTGCAAGGTTTTCTTTTACTTCATAACCGCTTAATTTGGGCATCATTATGTCGCAAATAATAAGGTCGGGTTTAAACTCATTTGCTAAGAGCAATCCCTCCTTGCCGTTTACTGCAACAACAACACTATAATCATTTAGCTCTAAAAACTCACAAATATTTTCACGAATATTTGCATCATCTTCTATTACAAGGATTTTAGCCATCTTTTATTCTACTATTATATGTAAGGATAAATTTATATAAAAATTCCCGGAATTTTCACCAGATTAATTCAAAATTTAACCTTCATGAACGTAAGCTAAGGTACATACTGTTCTCCTTAATATTACCAACACTGCATCATCTAGAAAAGTTCATAGATTATTGAATACTCAGCTTTTTTGTACACTAATTTCTTTATCCGGCACCGAAATTTTCAAAAATGATTTATTAAATTCAAGTTTAATTAAAATTGAACCGACATTTGGTGAATATTTGCTTGTATCTGTTAATAAATTAGTTATTATCAATTCGATTTTTATTCCCCGAAATATTATCCTCACAACTACTTTGTTTCACGACGTAATCTATAATTTTCCGATTCGTTTAAAACAAAATCAATTGAGTGAGTAAATCATTTTAATATTTAATTCCGTTCATAAAAGCTCTGTTTATATACAAAAATATAACATAAAAATTCATTAAAATATTTTAAAAAATTGTATTTTTTTTAAACATATCTACAATAATTCTAAGTACTCAATCCCTTTCCTAGAATTTTTTTGAACCGCTTATTCAGAATTGAGCTATAGTTCCACTTTGTTAACCTTCAAAAAATTTTAGTTTTACGAAAAGGCAGTATTCAAAATAATTATAAGTTGATATGCTCATTCAATAAATTTACCAATTGGCAAATTTACCTTAAAGGTAGTTCCATAATTTTCCTTAGATTCAAAAGTAATTGTACCGTTATGAAGTTCGACAGATCTTTTAACAATCGATAAACCTAAACCTGTACCTAAAATATTATCAACATTACCGGCCCTAAAAAACGGTTCAAATAAATTTACTTGATCGTTTTCAGGTATACCGCATCCCTCATCACTTACGGTAATTAAAAGTTCATTACCATTAACATTTAATTCAGTTAGAATTTTGCCTCCGTTTGGAGAATATTTGATTGCATTTGATAATAAATTGGAAAAAATTAATTTTATTATTTTTTTGTCAGCATAAATCTCCCTAATGTCTTTGTTGAATTTTAATATCATTTCATGACTACTTTCGGATATTGATTTATTTTCTTCAAAAATTTCTTTGACATATTTGTTCAGGTCAAAATATTCCGGCTTAAATTCCAATTTACCTGTCTCGGTTCTATTTATTGTTAGAACATCGTCAAGCAATTCAGTCATATAATAAATAGACTTTTTCATCTTATCAATGTGAATGTAATAACGTTCCATATTATCTTTCTTTCTGTTGATATCTAATAAATCTATAGAAGAAAGAATAGCCGTAAGCGGTGTACGGAATTCATGAGAAGCGGTAGATATAAACCTCGATTTTAGCTGGTTCAGTTCTTTTTCTTTTTCTAAAGATACCTTAAGTTGTTTTTCCATTTCCTTCTGCTGTGTAATATCGAGTATTGCGCCTATTATGCCGGCTACTTTATTGTTATGATCATGAAACGTAGTATAAAAGGTAATTAATGTTTTAGTTTTATTCTCTTTACCAAGCTGTCCTTCGCGTACAATATTACCCGGTTTGCTTAATAATTGTTCGTCAATTTCTTCTGCAGTAACAGCGTCCTGCAGGCTTATAACTTCAAACGAGGTCTTGCCAATAATTTGCTCCTTGCTTTTACCAATTAGTTCTTCAAATGATTTATTACAGTTAATGTATTTTTTGGATTTATCTTTTATAAAAATTGGAATAGGTATGGTATCTACCAGGGACCTTAAAAAAGACACCTGGTTTTGAACCTTAAGCTCCGATTTTTTTTGTTTTTCAATTTCTTCTTTTAGCCTATAGTTCACTGTTAGTAATTCTTCCGTTCTATTTTCAACAAGCACTTCAAGTTCATTTTTATATTTTTCCAATTCCTCAATTGCTAATTTACGTTCTGTAATATCTCTCGATACTGTTAAGACCCTTTTCTCTCCACCAATTTCAGTAGCTTTGAATATAATATCCAGCCAAACTTTTTCACCGTTTTTCTTGTAAGCCGGCAATATTAAATTTCGTATTCCTTCATTAGTCGCCCTTCTAAAATTTACAAATAGTTGACGGTAAGCGTTTCTGAAGTGTTTTTTTAACAGGTAATCAATATTTTTTTCATTAAAAATCTCTTCCCTTGTATAACCTGTAATTACTTCTACAGATTTATTTATATCAACTATTTCAGATGTTTTTGCATCGTGAATAAAAATAGCATCACTCGTCGAATTGAAAATTTCACGGTACTTTCTCTCGCTTTCTTTTAGTGCCTCTTCGGATTGTTTCCTTATTAACGCAACTGAAATATGTTCAGAA
This sequence comes from Ignavibacteria bacterium, assembly GCA_050117315.1. Classification (GTDB taxonomy): domain Bacteria; phylum Bacteroidota; class Ignavibacteria; order Ignavibacteriales; family Melioribacteraceae; genus JANQIV01. Next base: position 52,298 of record JASFMY010000029.1, on the reverse strand, counting down.
GTAAACTCTAATAACTTCAGGTCGTTTTCACTAAATTCTTCATCATCACTGTAGCTTTGTACAGCCAAAACACCTACAACAGTATTTTCATACCACAGTGGCACGCCAAGCCATTGTTTTGCAGGTTGTCCGACAAGCTTTACCTCACCTTTTTTAACTAACTGTTGAATTTTAGAAAAATCTGCAAATAATGATTTTTGAGTATCAATAACATATTTTGATAATGTTTTCTCTGCCGGTATTTCTACTTGGTCGTCATATTCATCTTTCTGGTATTGTATTCTCAAAGTTTCAGTTTCCTTTTGATAGAGAGCGACAAAAAGGTTGTCTGCACTTATGATTTCATTTAAGTGGGTTCTTATTCCTGTAATTAACTCATTTATATTTCTTGAATTGTTAGATGAATTTGAAATATTGAAAAGGGTCTGCTTAACTTTTTCTGTTTTAATTCTTTCTGTAATATCTCTGTTTATACTTAATATTGCTCTTCTTCCTTTATAATCGATAACCGAAGCATTTATTTCGAGGACCATTTCTTCCCCGGATTTCTTGTATTGTGTTGTTATAAAATTATAGAAACTTCCTCTTTCCAGGGTTATCTTTACTTGTCTTTCTCCTCTTTGTATATCTTTGGAAATAGATTTTATCGACATTCCGATTAGCTCTCCTCTGGAAAAACCGTAAAGCTCCAGAGCCCTGTTATTAACATCCAGTACTATTTCATTTTCAGGCTCAAAAACTATAATTGCATCGTGAGCGTTTTCAAACAACCCCCTATAATCATGTTCTTTTTTTATTAACTCATTTTCAAAATTCTTTCTTTCAGTAATGTCTCTTCCCACACCTATTATTTCTTTTACTTCATTATTTTCATCCAGCACCGCTGTATTGGACCATGCGAACCATCTCCATCCGTTTTTTGTTAAAACTCTTTGTTCAAAGTCACAAACGTATGGAGGCTTATACAATTTTTTCATTTCTTCCAATGTAGCTTCAAGATCATCTTCATGGATTAAGGGAATAGATTTTTTGTTTACTAACTCATTTTTACTCTTACCAAAAGTTTCACAGTAGGATGGGCTTACAAAAAGAAAATTACCTTCAGTATCTATTTTCACTACAAGGTCTGTCTGGTTTTCAATTATAATTCTATAGTTTTCTTCACTTCGTTTTAAAGCTTCTTCTGCCCTTTTGCGTTCGGTAATATCTATTGCTGTTTCTACTGCACCAATTATTTCATTGTTTTCCTGTATGGGATAACAATTTGCCACCCAGATTTTGCCGTCATAAGTTTTTCTTTCAAATGTGTTTGTTGTACCGTTTTCAATAGTTTTTTTAAGTAAACATTCAAATTTTTCTATACATGCATTTTGCCAGACATCACAGCAATAACAGCCAACTATTTTGTCATTAACTTTAGCAAAATAATTCATGAAAGCCGGGTTAGCCCATTGTATTTCTAAATTAGTATTGTAGTAAACAACAAGTTCGGAAACCGTTTCAAGAATAATTCTTTTTTCCGCTTCGGATTCCCTTAAAGCCGCCTCTGAGAGAAGCAATTCATTTTTGAGTTTTACTTTTTCTAACGCTTGTTTTATAACGGGGACAATTAGCTGTTGGAATGATTCGTCTTTTATCAGATAATCTATTGCTCCGAGTTTCATCATTTCTACGGCAAGCTTTTCATCACCAAAGCCTGTCATTACGATAAACTCTATATTTTCATTAATCTGTTTGAGGTGTTCAATAAAATATTGAACAGAGCAGTCACTTAATTTGTAGTCCAACAAAATTAGAGCTGGAGGATTATTGGCAATTTCCTGGAGAGCAACATTTCCGCTGATGAAAATTTCAGCTTCAATGTTTTCTCTATTTAAATACCGTTTTACAAGATTTGCCAGCCCCCAGTCATCTTCAACTATGAAAATATTAAATTTATTATTCATAAAAGAATATCTTTACACTTTTGTTGTAATTTATTCATTATCGCAAAAAATCACAATAATGTAATCGAGAGGAAGTATCGGATAGCAGAAACGGTAAAAATTTTATTTATAACTTTTCTTTTATTCTGTTATGCTCGTCCATAAGCAGTATTATTGGTTTGTGGCTGTTTACTTCCTCTTCATCATACTCTGCATAATTAGCAACTATTATTAAGTCATCTTTTTGCACCAACCTTGCCGCTGCACCATTTAAACTTATCTCGCCGTCAGAACCCAAAATAACATAAGTTGTAAAACGTGCACCGTTAGAAATATTATAAACATCTACTTTTTCAAATTCTTTTAGATCAGCTTCTTTGCATAACTTTGGATCAATACCTATCGATCCTTCGTAATTTAAATCCGCCCCGGTAACTTTTGCTCTATGGATTTTAGATTTTAACAATTTTCTAAGCATAAAAATTCCACCTACTTTAAATTCATTTTATAGGCTTCGTAAAGCCCTTCTAAAACTAATGTTTGATTAATTAAATTAAACAAATTAGCATTATTAAATAAACTTGAAAATCCTCCTGTCCCTATACAAAAATAGTCCTGGCCGTTAAAAGATTCCACAGCTATTTTAGTTTTTAACTCCTTTACCATTCCAATCTGTCCAAAAAAAATACCGCTTTGAATACTCTCAACAGTGGACCTGCCGACAACATTTTTTGTTTGAACCACTTCAACATTTCTAAGCTGGGCTGTATTTGCAGCCAATGCTTCAAGTGAAATTCTTATTCCCGGAAGTATTGTCCCTCCGAGATATTCTTTTTCCTTTGTTATCACATCAAAAGTGGTAGCAGTTCCAAAATCAATAATTATAATATTTTTGCGGGGAAAAATCTTTAACCCGGCAATTGCATTGGCAATTCTATCACTGCCAACTTCAAGGGGATTCCTGTATTTTATTTTAAGCCCGGTTTTAACACCGGGTTTTAGAATGAACGGTTCCAGGTTAAAATACTTTAAACACCCGGCTCTTAACGAATGCATTACCTCAGGAACAACGCTACAAATAGATATTGCTTCGATTTCTTCCGAATCTATTGAGTTTTCTCTTAAAACATTCTTAAAGAAAATACCTATTTCATCGGAAGAAAAAATCTGCCGCGACGTTTTTCTAAACTGAAAAACAAGTTTATCATGTTTATAAACACCGCCGTGTATTTGGGTATTCCCAACGTCCAAACAGAGAATCATATTATTTCTTTTTCTTTATTAATAGTGTTTCCAATTCTTCGGCTAAGTCTTTTGCAGTTTCCACATTAGTAATTTTACCTTCTTTATTATATATTGTAAAATTATTTTGTGAGTTTTGCTTTATCCTACCCGAATAATCATTATGAACAACATAATCGGAATTTGATTTTTCAAATAATTTATTTATTTGTTCAATCTGACTATCTTTATCATCAGTGTCGGTAAACTTAAATGAAACTACTTTTATTTTTTTATCATCGGCATATTTTTTTATTCTATTAATTATCTTAAAGTTCGGTCGCAGGTTAAAGGTCAAATTCTGCACATCGGAATTGAGTTTTTCTTTAAGGGGCGTGTATAATATTTTATCGTCCGCCTGAATACTGTCCAAAGAAAAATCGCTAATAGCTGCTTGGTGAATAACCGCATCATAGTTATTTTCTTTTAATGCTGCTTTTATTTTTTCATTTAAGTCATTAAAGTCGAAATACTCTATAGTTTCGAAAATACCTTCCGGTAATTTTGCATCAATACTGTGTATATATGTTAGTTCGTGTCCTCGGTCAAGAAAATACTGGGCAATTGTTGATGAAGTTTTTCCCGTGCTTAAATTTGAAATGTATCTTATGTTGTCAATTTTTTCTCTTGTTCCGCCTGCAGTTATTAATACTTTTAATCTGTATTGATGTTCGGTTTTATTCGCTTCAAGTTTCTGGATAATAATTTGATAAATATCGTCCGGGTTCAATAGTTTCCCTTTACCCATGTCGCCGCATGCTAAGTAACCTTCGTCTGTGGGTAAAACTTCAACTCCCCAATCTTTCAATTTTTTTAACGAAGCCATCGTTGCAGGATGTTGGTACATCCATGTGTTCATTGCCGGAGCTATTAAATAAGGCGTCTTCCAGTCATGTGCCAAAAAAAGTGATGTGAGAATATTATCTCCTATACCTGCAGCATACTTATTTATGGTATTGGCCGATGCCGGTACAAGAATAGTAAGATCAGCCCATTTAACTAAAATAATGTGGCTCATCATTTCACCGTCCGCAAATGTATCTGTAACTACCGGCTTAGCCGTTAGCCCTTCCAAAGTGGCTTTGCCTATAAAATGTAAAGCAGCTTCAGAAGCAACCGTTTGTACTTCACAATTATTCTGCACTAATTTAGAAATTAAAAATGCACTTTTATAAGCAGCAATTGAACCGCTGAGCTTAAATAAAATTTTATATTTCGACATTATCAATTAACCTCACTTTTCCCAAGTGAACTGCACCAAAACGTCTATTGTTAATAGTTGCAATGTAATCAACAATAAAACCCTGAGCAGATAATTTTTGCTCAATTTCTTTATCGGTAAAATTTGATTTTAACAGTTTCGGGAACTCCAATGCTTTACGCAGTTCTTCTTTTGTTAATCTTTTGTTTCTGGAGCTAAACGCCAGACCTTCTTTGGTTCTTACAGTCGGCAACGGAATAATTTCCGTTTTCATAAAGAATGCATCAGCCATTCCTTTTATTAATAAAAATTGTTGGTAATCTTTCTCACCAAAATATGCTCTATCAGCTCTTACAATATTGAGCAACTTCATTACTATTGTTAATACACCGTCAAAATGACCTGGTCTGTAGACCCCGCATAGTTTATCGCTCAAATCATTTTCGCTTATTTTATATTTATAACTATCCTTATAAATTTCATCATAGCTTGGGTAAATACAATAATCAACTTTTAAGTTTTCCAATGCAGATAAGTCTTCATCAAATGTATCGGGATAATTTTCAAAATCATCCTTGTTGTTAAACTGGGTTGGATTAACATAAATGCTTACAACCGTATAATCATTGTCTTTGATGCTCTTTTCAATTAAGGAGAAATGACCTTCATGCAAAGCACCCATTGTCGGGACAAATCCAAGTGTTTTACCGTTTGGAATCTGCTCTCGTTCTTTCAGCCAATCAGTTATACTCTTAAACACCTTTGTCATTAGTAACTTTCCTCTTGTGACGGGTAATCGTTTTTTTTCACGTCGGAATTATAATTATTAATTGCATCACGAATCAATTCATAACCATTCAAATATTTCCTCAAAAATTTCGGTTCAAATCCCATATTACAACCAAGCATATCCTGAAAAACAAGTACCTGCCCTGATGTATATTGTCCAGCACCAATGCCAATAGTAGGGATTGAAATTGCTTCTGTAATTCTCTTTGCAACTTCCGAAGAAATTAACTCAAGTACAATAGCAAAACATCCGGCATTCTCAAGGCTTTTAGCCGCATCAATTAATTTATTTTCATCTCCGTTTTTTCCCTGAATTTTGTATCCGCCCAACTGGTAAATTGATTGAGGTGTTAATCCCAAATGCCCCATTACCGGCACGCCTGAATTTACAACGTATTCAATAACTTTCACATTATCACCGGCCCCTTCTATTTTAACAGAATTAGCGCCGCATTTCATTAATTTATCAACACTATCAATTAACCTGTCAATGCCTCTTCGGTGTTGAAGAAAAGGAAGATCGGCAATTAAAAATTTGTTTGTCGCCCCTTTCGCAACAGCAGATACATGGTAACACATCATTTCAAGGTTAGCATTAACGGTAGTTTCATAGCCGTGCATAACCATTGCAGCGCTGTCCCCTATTAGAACACAGTCAACATCTGTTTCGTTCACTATTTTTGCGCTTGTAAAATCATAACATGTTATCACGGAAATTTTTCTGTTTTCCTTTTTATACTTTTTAAATTCATTTACACTAACCATTTCTCACCTTATTGTTTTCCAACTTGCGGTAGGTATTAACAAAAGATTCATAAATTTCCTTAAACGGATCGCCTTCCAAAGAGTCTAAATGCATTTTAATTGTCTCCGTATCTTTTCTTTTTAACGGGCCGGTTAGCGGATCGTCCGATTCAACCAGATTAGCAATTATCCTCTGCATATAGGGCAAAGCATGGTTTCTATCTATACCGTATTTTGATTTTGTTACTTCAAAAAACCTTTGCCATAAGATAGTGGTTAAATTTCCGGCCATTGAACAATATGCATGGTAATGTGCTTTTTCATTGGGCCTTATATAATAGTTAGGGTTTTTAAAGCCAGGAAAATAATGGCTAAAATCAAACTCTTCTTTATCAATAATGAACGGAACTTGCTCATATATTTCTTTTGCATATAACTCCTTGGTAAAAGTCATTAAAGGATGCATACCGATAATTCCATCAAAAACATGACTACCTGAAAAATGCACCCACACTTTGTTTTTTAATTCATTACTATAATTTTCATCAATAAAAGAAGGCAACGCATTATCTTTAATTGCCAGGAGAATAATATCGGAATGTTTTACTTCAGACAAAAAAGCTATATCGGTATTTCTTTGCCACGTAAAATATTTCTTGTTTAATAACTTGAAATAATTTCTTAAATGCTTGGCGAGCCTTCCGTTGCCAACTATGAGATATACAAATTCATTTGCAGTGTTAGGTACCTGTCCCACGATCAAGTCCTGATAGAATATTTTTATTTAGTTGTAGTTGTCTATAAAGATCAACTCATTTAGTAATTTAAAATAATATAAAGATAATTAAAAACAAAGAAATGAAATTACGTTTTGAAATAATTCCCGGCAGGTTGAATTCGTCCAATCTTTTTGGATTGGATATATTTCCCTAGTATTCTTACCCCGTAAACACGGGTGAATACTATATATACAAAAGGCACATAGAATAATAAGTATATCACCCAATAAGCAATTGAAGCTATCCAATTTATTGAAGCGTGCTGTTCAATTATTTCACCAGTATACCTGAACACCGGGTTAAGATACATTCTGGAATTTTTATTATGTACTTCTACTCTTACATAAGTATCCTCGGGTTGAATGTCATAAAAAGCACAACTTGTTTTTTCATTAACAATCTTTTTTACATAGCTGTTATCGCTAATAAATATAAATGCTTCTGCATCTTCCGTTAATTTAACTTCCAACCTATTGTTTTCAACAACTACTCTCTTGATTGAGTTCTCAACTACACCGTTTTTTCCTGATGCCGCAAAATGCGCTCCGGTTTTAATTGAATTAATAATGCTGTTAGACGAGCAGTCATTTGATAAAATCATGTTCCAGTAGTTTCCGGCTCCTTCAGATGAATTAATGTCATGAGTGTCATCGTTAGCCATTATCCAGACTTTTTTTCCCGATGACAGCGCAACATCCCAAAGTTTTTCCGAGCTTCTAAAATTATTAAATACTTCCAGGCAATCGTAGTCGGTTAACTTCGATATATCTTCTTTGGAATAGGCATTTAAAAGCATTGGATGAGCCAAGGTTAAAACTTCACAATCATCTTTCAGAATGTTATTCATAAATTGCTTTTGATGTATCGACTGAATTAACGGGAATTCAATCCAGTTCACGTCGTATGCACCAATACATAAGTGATGCCTTTTAAGAATATTGTAACCATGTTCATAAACAGGAATAAAAAGCTGCTGCCCTTTAACTCTCCCGGTTATTTTTTGATAATCACCAAACCCGACAAGTTTGTAACCTAAATCTGTGTATCTATCATAGATTTCTTCTGAAGTATTTGCACCGTTTGTAAAACCGCTCCATGCTAATCCGTTAACCGCAAAGTTTGCTTTTATCCATTTACCGTTCAGTTCTTTGTAAGGGTTATAAAATTTATCGCCGCTAAACGGTTTTGGGTCGGGAAAATCATAAACAGGTGTAAATAAATAAGGAAGTAATACTATCATTAGAAGCAAAAGCAATAGTTTTCCGCTAAATGCAAACAACAAATTACAACACCTGATAGATTTTTTAATCACGGATGCACCTAATTATTACTTCAAATTTATAATGAAATTTTATAATCAAAATTAGCTAAAGATAAAGACTATTAAAATAGACTTAGATAGAATTAACAGTAATTTTATATGAGACGAATTTTAGAAGTGAATAGTTACGATAAAATAGAGATTTACTCCCTAAATGTCCAATAGTGATTCATAAAAAAATTGATTACCACACCACAGCCAATTCCAATCAAATTGGATATTAAATGGTGTAAGCCAAAGTATGTAAATAACAACAAAACAGCGTAATTAGCAGCCCCGGAAACAAACGTAACCAAATGATATCTTAAAAATCTAATTAGAAAAGAATTTTCCCTTTTTTCTTTCCATGTCCAGGAATTGTTTAGGAAGAAATTGCTCAAAATTGAAAACTCAATAGATACAATTCCTGCAATCTCCAGGTTTACATTATATACTAAAGTAAGTAATGTAAGAACACCTTGATTGACAAGCATCCCCAAAGAACCGACTAATGCAAATTTCCCGAAATATTTTTTATAAGGAGCGGCGAAATTAAGAACTCTATTTATCATTTATTTTCCCAGTTTCCATAAGGTGAGGAATAAAGTTTACGGAGACTTTTGCAATACCAAATTGTAAAAACCTGGGCTTCGTTTTTACTTCTATATGTTTTGAGTCTTTTTATGAGTTCAAAACTTTCAAAATAATCTTTGTACAGTTCATCCGGCTCAAACGGATACCTATCCGTAGAAACAAAAATGCCGTCTTTGCCGATTAACATTCCCGGCGAATACCAAAAATCAAAACTGTGCGGAGCTTCATGATTTAAAACAGTGGATAAATATTTTCCGTCTGCCGCATAAGCCATTTCACCGCCGGTAAACCATTTATTTGTAAAAATAAAATTATTTTCATTTAGAAGATTTTCTTCTTCCAACACTTTAATTACTTCTTCCCATCCTTGTCCGTCAAGTGTTATATCACCTCTTTTATCTAAAGGAATTAAACCGAAGATTGATTGGGCACAGATTAGAATTGCCGCCAAAATTGTAATGGCACCCGTTGGAACCAGTGACCATTCAATTGATTTCTCTTTCCATTTAGACATAATTCCGCCTGCCAAAACTATTGCAGACAGATAACCGGGCATTGGCCAGTGCGGCAGTATTTGCCTTGTTGCTCCAATAAGGGTAAAAATTAAAACAGGGAATACTGCAAACGGCAAAAGCCAATTAAACATTTGGTCTTTTCGTTTAAATGTTTTTACAATAACTATAATTAATATTATCATCATCCAGGGAAGTAAATAACCTGCCTGGACAAAAACGCCTTGTAAAAATTTTGTCAGTGTAATATCTCCACCGGATGCACTTTTACCAAACTGCAATAAGTAAGATATCCAGTTGTGTTGATAATTCCATATAATATTAGGCAGAAATATTACTATCGCTATCAAAAAAGAACTGTAAAGATAAACACTCTTGAAATATTTTCTCCAATCCCTGTTAAAAAGCAAAAGCCATCCCAATCCGCCCAAAAGTAAAACAGCATGATACTTTGATAAAAGCGCAAAGCCCAGACAGGCTCCCGCGAGTAAAAACCATTTATCGTTTTTTGACAAATGTACTTTAGCAAGTGCATAAATAAAAACCAGCCAAAATAATCCCAAAGCATTATCGGGAATAACAAAGGCTCCCATTCCCACAGTGAAATATGGAATTATGTTTATAAGTACTAACGAAATTACGGCACCCTTTTTATTAAAAAGTAGATTGGCTGTTTCGTATAAAACAATACAGCTTGGTATAAATAATAAGATAGCCCCAAACCTTAATGCGAAATAGCTGTTTGAGCTAAACAGCCACTGCCCTATTCCGGCTGTAAAAGCAACCAAAGGCGGATGATCAAAATACCCCCATGACAAATGATTAGCATAAACTCCGTAATAAGCTTCATCAAAACCCGGCGGTACAATTGAACCGATAATAATTCTTGCAACTGTTCCTATAAATAAAATCAGCAGCGCTGTTTTATCTTTAAAGAATTTCATAGAATTGTAAATTTTAGAATTCCTAAAAATACAAAGAATTGTTTAGAATGAAATGAATTAAATATTTTCTCAATCAATTAAAACTATCTGGATATCCATTACATTAGATTTAGTTGGTCCCGTAATAATTAAATCATCCAGTTCTTTAAAAAAACTATATGAGTCATTGTTAAAAAGATATTTCTGGTAATCTAATTTTTTGTTTTTTGCTCTTTGAATTGTTGCTCCATCTGCTATAGCCCCGGCAGCTTCGGTATTGCCGTCATTGCCGTCCGTTCCACCGCTCAGGAAGTAAACGTTATTTTTATCTTTAATTTTTTCAGCAAGTATTAAAGCAAATTCCTGGTTTCTACCTCCCTTACCGTTGCCTTTTACATTTACAGTTGTTTCACCGCCGTAAATCAAACAATTACATTTTTTTTCATTTATGTTTTTTTCAATATCATAAAGAATTTCTTCAGCCGCAAAATGAACATCTCCGGTCAAATTATAATTTACGATTTGTGGCATTAAACCCGCTTGCAAAGCTTTTTCCTTTACAGCTTCCAGAGCAAGCTTATTGTTTCCTAATAGAATGTTGTGAGTCTTTTTAAAAATATCTGCATTTGATTCACTTTTTGGGCCCATTCCGTTTAATCTGTCTTCTAAATATTTTACTGCATTAGAAGGCAGGTTGTCTATCAATTCATATTTAGAAATAATCTTGTAGGCATCTTTATAAGTAGAAGTGTCGTTTACAGTAGGACCTGATCCAATAAACTCAAGATTATCCCCTGCAACATCAGAGATTATAAATGAAATCACTGTAGCCGGGTAAGCATAATTCAATAACTTTCCGCCTTTAACATTTGAAAACTTCTTTCTAACAGTATTTATTTCGGTTATATCGGCACCGCAGTTTATCATCAAATCACTAATTTTTCTTTTATCTTCAAGTGAAATTTCGTCAACAGGACTAACAAGAAGTGATGAGGCTCCGCCGGATAATAAATTTATGATCAAATCTTTTTCTGTGGCTGAATTTAAAACTTCTATAATTTTCTGCGCTCCGTTAATTCCGTTTTCATCAGGGACAGGATGACCTGCTTCAAGAATATTGATCTTTCCCGTTGGTGATGTAAAGCCGTATTTAGTCAATACACTTCCGGTCAAATTATATTCGCCGAAAATCTTTTCAATTACAGAAGCCATTTCTGCCGATGCTTTGCCTGCTCCGATAATAAAAATATTTTCAAACAGGTTCAGATCAAAAACTTTCTTTTCATCATGTGAATTCTTTATCATTAATAAGTTGTTGTTTAATGACAGGCAGTTATCGAATAGATTTTGAGGTTTTACCCTTTCTATACCGGCTAAAAATAATTCTTTCAATTTAGATTTCATTATTAGAATTACCCTATTTAATTACATAATTATTGATAGACTTATCGGCTAGATATGTACTAATTTAACACATAAGCCTTTTACTTACAATAACTATGGATAGTTATATTATTGTTACTAATATTAGGTATGTAAAAAACTAAACATTGTTACTTACATAGTCTTTGACAAATTTTTCTTTTTCCTTGTAACACGAACCTGGGGTTCCATCGGTAGCACAATTACCTCCGCCGCAACATCCGACGTTTTTTCGCCTTTTATACTGACTGAAAATAAGTCCTCCGATAAAAATACCAAAGGCACCTAAAAAGAAAGCTACTACTATTAAAATCTCTTTCATAATCTACTTAATTTCTCCCAAAAATGCTTTAAATTCTGGGGTCATTTTTTCAACAAACCCGTTGTTAGCTTTAATAACCATAAAAACCGGAAGTCCCTCTTTTACTGCCAGTTCATAACCTAATTCCGGGCCCAGCACATCTATAGCGGTTGCCATTGCGTCTGCGACTATACAATCTTCGTGAATAACAGAAACAGAAGCTAATTTATGGGTGATAGGTCTTCCCGTTGTAGGTTCAATTGTATGTGAATATCTTACCCCGTTTTCTTCAAAATAATTTCTATAATCTCCCGAAGTTGCTATTGAATAATTGGAGACCGGTACAATTTTTTGAATATGCATTGAACCGTCGGGAACCGAAACACCTATTTGCCAATCATGGTTTAAGTGGTTTTTACCTGCTGCTCTCACCTCTCCGCCAATTTCAACCATATGGTTTAATAAGTTTTCTTTTTCAAGAAATTTTGAAACTTTGTCAACTCCGAATCCTTTTGCAATTGCACCCAGACTAATGTAAATATTCTCGTTATCTTTTTTGATTTTTGTTAAATCATTAGTTACATGAATTTTATTAAAACCAACCCGTTTTTTCTCTTCGGCGATTTCATCATCCGAGGGAACTTTACGGGGTCTGTTTTGAGAACCAAATCCCCACAAATTAATGAGCGGCCCGGCGGTTATGTCTAACGCACCTTTTGATTTTTCACTAACTTCAATTGCTGTTTTTACAACATAAACAAAATCTTTTGAAACTTTGAACCAGGTTGTATCTTCAAGGTTATTAAAAGTTGAGATTTCAGAATTTTTCTGCCAGGTTGACATCTGGTTATTAACTTCCGCAAGAATACTGTCTATTCTTGATTGAAGTTCACTTTTCTCATTTTGCTCAAAATCAACTCCTGCAATTTTAATTGAATAAGCAGTACCCATTGTTTTGCCGGTTAATTCAATTAATGAAGTGTTTTGTTGTTGACAACCTAAAAGAAATAAAAGAATTACTAAATAAGAATTAAGATTTCTTTTCATTTTTTCTTTGACCATCTCCAGTTATCGTAGTATTCCCAGCTTGTCATTGCATTAAGAGCTTTCAGTTCCTTTTCTTTTTCATTCAGAACTGTTTTCATGACATCGCCGGTTGAAATCATGCCGATATATTTTCCTCCTTTTTCAACAAGAAGGTGACGCAGCCTCATTCCTAAAAATTTATCATGAAGCTGATAAACTGTTTCATTATGCTGAACAAATTTTAATTCAGTTGACATGTAATCACTTATTTTGGCAGTCTTTCTGTCAAAAGCGTCATCCATTGAGTTTCTTAACAAATCTCTTTCAGTCCAGATACCTACAATATCTTCACCGTCCTTAACTAAAATTGCACCGATTTTATTTTCGTTCATGATTTTAATTGCTTCATGTATTGTAGAATCTTTAGGTACAGTAATCATTCCAAGTGATTTATCTTTTAGCATTTCTTCTGCTGTTTTCATAATCGAGACCTCTTATTAGTGTTTTTAATTTTTGGCTAAATAAGACTTACGCTCTATTATAAACAATAAAAAATGCCGAGTCAAGTTTGCGGAATAGTAAACTCTACCGGCAAAATTAAACAATGTTGGTTAACCGCCAAAGTCGTCAAATAGGATGTTTTCTTTTTCTACTCCTAAATCTTCAAGCATCTTAAATACAGCAGCATTCATCATTGGCGGACCGCAGATATAATATTCATTGTCTTCCGGAGCAGGATGATCCTTGAGATAATTATCATAAAGTACTTGGTGGATAAATCCCGTGTAACCTGTCCAATTATCTTCATCCTGTGGTTCTGATAGTGCAACATGCCAGGTAAAATTATCGTTTTCTTTTGCTAAACCGTCAAAGTCTTCTACGTAAAACATTTCTCTTAAGCTTCTTGCACCGTACCAGAAAGTCATTTTACGTTTTGAATGAAGTCTTTTAAGTTGATCGAAAATATGCGAGCGCATTGGAGCCATACCGGCACCGCCTCCTATAAAGACCATTTCGTTATCCGTGTCTTTAGCAAAGAACTCACCGTAAGGTCCTGATATTGTAACTTTATCTCCCGGTTTCAGATTAAAAATGAAGGAAGACATTTGTCCCGGAGGTGCATCAGGTACATTTGGCGGAGGAGTTGCAATACGCACGTTAAGCATGATCAATCCCTTTTCCTCGGGATAGTTAGCCATTGAGTAAGCACGAACAATTGGTTCTTTAACAACCGATTTATACTTCCAAACGTTAAAGTGATCCCATGCATCGCGGTATTCTTCTTCAATGTCAAAGTTTTTGAAATCAACTTCGTGAGGCGGAGCTTCGATTTGAATATAGCCGCCTGCTCTAAAGTTTACATCTTCACCTTCGGGTAATTCCAAAACAAGTTCTTTAATAAAAGTGGCAACGTTCTGATTTGAACGGACAGTGCATTCCCATTTTTTGATGTCAAAAATTTCAGGTTCTACATCAATTCTCATATCCCTTTTAACGGGCACCTGGCAAGATAAACGGTAATGCTCCCTTATCTGACGCCTGTTCAATTTACCTTTCTCCGTAGCAAGTACATCGCCGCCGCCTTCGAGAATTTGAAGTTTGCATTCCCCGCAAGTTCCGCCGCCGCCGCAAGCAGAAGGTATATAAATTTCATTGTCTGCAAGTACATTTAAGAGTTTGTCGCCGAGCGGGACTTCAATACTTTTATCTTCGTCTTCATTTATTATAATTTTTGCATTACCTGAAGCTACTAACTTTGACTTGGCAAAAAGTATGACCGCTACCAATGCCAAGACAATAATAATAAACATCAATACGCCGGAAACTATTATGGTTAAACCTTCCATTTAAATATCACCTTATAATTGAATTCCTGAAAATAACATAAATGCAATTGCCATTAAACCAACGGTTATAAATGTAATTCCCAAACCTCTTAAGCCTTCGGGCACGTTGCTGTATTTCATTTTTTCCCTGATGCCCGCAAGTGCAATAACCGCAAGCGCAAAACCAATGCCGGACCCTAATCCAAATACTACACTTTCTCCGAAGTTGTAATCTCTTTCCACCATAAATAGCGAACCACCTAAAATTGCACAGTTAACCGTAATAAGGGGAAGAAAAATTCCCAATGCGTTATAAAGCTTTGGAACAAATTTATCTAAAGTCATTTCCAGGATTTGAACCATTGATGCGATAACACCTATATAAGTGATCAAACCTAGGAAAGTTAAATCGAGTCCTTCAAGGCCTATCCAATCCAAGGCGCCTTTTTGCAAAATATTTTTATAAATGAGATTGTTAACAGGTAGTGTAATAGCCTGAACAACAACAACGGCAATCCCCAAACCAACTGCTGTTTCAACCCTTTTTGAAACAGCCAAAAAAGTACACATTCCGAGGAAGAATGCCAAAGCCATATTTTCTATGAAAATGGATTTAATAAACAAGCTTATATAATGTTCCATCTTATTCCTCCTCCACTTGTTCGGGTTTCCAAGTTCTAATCATCCAAATCAGCAGACCGATTAAAATAAAAGCGCTTGGCGAGAGCAATGCCAATCCGTTCGGGATATACCAGCCGCCGTCGGTATTCGAAACCAGAACGGTATAACCAAGTAATTTACCCGAACCAAGTAATTCCCTAAAAAAGCCCACAAACAAAAGAACAAAGCTGTACCCTATTCCATTGCCGAGACCATCAATTAAACTTGGTATAGGTGCATTTTTAAGTGCAAATGCTTCCGCTCTTCCCATTACAATACAGTTAGTAATAATTAAGCCTACATATACAGATAATTGTTTGCTGACATCAAATGCAAATGCTTTAATCAACTGATCGGCAATAATTACCAGCGATGCAATAATTGTCATTTCAACAAGTATACGAATACTGCTGGGCAATATTTTACGAATTAAACTAACGGACAAATTTGAGAAACCGGTTACAAATATCACAGCCATCGACATAACAATAGAAGTTTCCAGTTTTGAAGTAACAGCCAGCGCCGAACATATTCCCAATATTTGAAGAGCAATAGGGTTGTTATTAAAAATAGGATCAGTTAACTGTTTGAGGTATTTAGACATTTTCACCGTCCTTCCTAAGTTTGTTCAAAAAAGGGCCGTATCCATTTTCACCCAGCCAAAATTTTACAGTTGCATCAACACCGCGTGTTGTAATTGTTGCACCGCTTAAACCGTCAATCTGACTTTTTGCTTTTGAACCGGATTGATCTACCTTCCCTTTTATAACTTCCAGCGTTACGTTTAAATTTTCATCTAAAGCTTTTTTACCTTCCCAAGTACTCTGCCATTTAGGGTTTTCAATTTCACCGCCGAGACCGGGGGTTTCTCCGTGTTCGTAAAAAGTAATCCCCTTAACAGTCTGCAGGTCATTGGATAAGGCAATAAACCCGTACATGGTTGACCAAAGCCCGTAACCGTAAATCGGGAGGATAAATTTATCAACCTGATCGCCGTTCATCACTTCATAAACAAGCATGTATTTGGGTATTCTTCTTACCTGCGCAATATCTACTTCCGCCGAAACAGCTTTACCATATTCAGGATCGGAAGCAACATCTTTCACATTATAAGTATCTTTACTCAGGATTTCGGCGTCAAAATCTTTTTCAAGGATCTCACCGGTTTCCATATCAACGTAAATGGGTTTTATTTTTTCTTTATAAACATCCTCAACGGAAATTCCTTCTTCATACAAACCGCCTGCTTTAAGAATGTTTTTAATCTTATCTTTCTTTTTGTTTGCTTCTTGAATTTCGCCGAGGCCGACCGCAGCAACAGAAACCAAGACTGAACAAACCAGGCAGACTCCCAAAGCAACCATAACTGTTTTTTTAATTCCTGCATCAGCCGACATTTCTTGCAAGCCTCCTTTTAATATTTGCATTTATATAAATTTTATCAATTATCGGGGCGAACACGTTACCGAATAAAATTGCGAGCATCATTCCTTCGGGGAAGGCAGGATTTATAACTCTAACAAGAATCACAAGGAATCCGATCAGCAACCCGTAAATCCACTTTCCTCCTTCAGTGTAAGCCGCACTAACCGGATCGGTTGCCATAAACACCAACCCGAAAGCATATCCGCCGAGAACGAGATGCCACTCTAACGGAACATTAAACATAGGATTTGTAGAACTTCCAACTGCGTTTAGCAAAAATACAGTTGCAACTGTTCCGATTAAAACTCCCGCCATTATACGCCACGAACCAACACCGGTTATTAACAGAATAACCGCACCAATCAGACATGCAACCACAGATGTTTCTCCCATTGAACCGGGAATAAAACCAAGGAATGCATCGATCCAATCATAAGCAAATGTTAATTGTGTATCTGCAAGTTGAGCCAATCCTGTTGCCTGGCTGAAACCGTCAACCGCAGTCCAAACTTTATCCCCGGAAATTTGTGCCGGGTATGCAAAGAATAAAAATGCTCTTGCAGTCAAAGCAGGATTAAGAATATTCATACCTACGCCGCCAAAGACTTCCTTACCGATTACAACTCCGAATGAAATTCCAACAACCACTTGCCAGTAAGGAATATTCGGAGGTAGTATCAACGGGAATAATAAACTGGTAACTAAAAAGCCTTCATTAATTTCGTGTTTTCTAATTGAGGAAAATAGTACTTCCCAAAACCCGCCTGCGGCAATAGTTATTATATACACGGGAAAAAAGTAAAGAGCTCCGAGAATAACGTTTGCCCATAAACTTGCCGGGTCGTGTCCAACTCCAAGCCACTCGGCAACACTTCCCTGCCAGCTATCCAATGATGATTGTCCCAATTGCTGTAAAGCCAAATTAGCTTGATAACCTGTGTTATACAAAGCCATCAAAACAGCCGGAATTAGTGCAATAACAACAATTGTCATTCCTCTTTTAAGGTCCAACGTGTCCCTAACGTGAGAATCTTTTGTAGTTACTTTGCCCGGAGTAAAAAGTATTGTATATGCAGCTTCGTATACATAAAAAAGTTTTTCGAGTTTACCGCCTTTTTCAAAATGCTTTTCATTCTTTTCAAATAATTCTTTAAGAAATTTCACTTATTCCCTATCCTTCTTTTTCGATTAAAGTTAAGTTTCTTCTTAAGTTAATACCATGATTTACTTTAGATTGGCAAACATATGTGCATAAAGCCAAATCTTCTTCGTCAAGTTCCAGGCAGCCTAATTTTTCAGCTTCTTCAACATCGTCCACGGCCAATGCTCTTAACAAATAGGTAGGAAGAATATCAAGAGGCATAACTTTTTCATAACTGCCGAAAGGTACAATTGCCCTTTCACTGCCGTTAGTTGATGTACCTAAATCAAGTTTTTTACCCGGTAATAATTTCGAAAAGACCAACGGTTTTACCGAATGTTTATTAAATCCCGGGGTTAACCAGCCTAAGAATTTTTTCTCCCTTTCTTCTTTAATTATACTTATTTGCTGATGATACCTTCCCAAATAACCGTAGGTATTATCCGCTTTGAAACCGGAGAAAACCGAACCGCTTATAACTCTTGTTTCTTCTTCGATTAGTTCGTCTTTTAACAAATCTTCAACTGAAGCACCCAATCTTGTTTTTATTAATCTTGGATTTTTTACACCCGGACCGGCAACGGATACAATTCGATCAACGTTGATTTTGCCGGTAATAAACAAACTGCCTATTGCAGCAACATCCTGTGCATTAATGTACCATATTATTTTATTTCTCCCCACGGGATCAAGGAAATGAATATGTGTTCCGGGCAAACCTGCAGGATGAGGGCCTTCAAATTCCTCTATTGCAAGCTGGTCTAATTCGGTAGTTGGAATATTTAAGCCCGGCTCTTTACATAAAAATAATTTACCGTCCGTCAACTTTGAGATAACGATCAAACCGTTTATAAAATCAGATTCCCTGCCTTCCAAAACCTTTTCAACAGAAGGAGCTAAAGGATTTGTATCCATTGCTGAAATAAAAATAGAACGGGGTTTATCCGCCGGGTTTGCAACTTTGCTGAAAGGCCTTGCCCTTAGACCGGTCCACAAACCGGATTCAATTAAGTTAGTTTTTATTTTTACTTCATCAACAGAAGGTAACTCATTGGCGTTGTATGACTCAAAAGTCTCCTCTTCATTTCCTTCAAGTTCAATAACCAACGACTCAAAATGTCTTTTTTGGCCCCGGTTAATTTCAATTACTTTACCTGCTCCGGGCGAAGTATATTTTACCCCTTTCATTTTTTTATCGGTAAAAAGGAGCTGCCCAAGTTTAACCGTATCACCAACCTGCACAGCCATTGTAGGCTTCATTCCTACATAATCATCTCCTATAACGGCAACTTTTGAAACTTTTTTCCCATCATAAATCTTTTGTTCCGGGTCTCCTTTAATAGGTAAATTCAATCCTTTTTTAATCTTTGTCTTTCCCATTGTAGCCCTTAATATGAGTTAAAACATAAAATTTTATGCCATAAAAGAATAATATTTCATTAAATCCAAAAACAAAGTTGCAAAATAAAACCTTACGATAGAAATCACAATAACTTTATTGTTATTTTTATTCAAGAATTATAAAACATTTTATCCTGTAAAAGGATTCGACAAGTCCCGTACCTTTTTTGAATCTGTAATTACAACAAAAAATTCCGGTTAAAATTCATGCTTTTAGTTGTCCAATTTGGCAGTCATTTTAGACTTGTGATCTCCAAAGAAACTTCAACCATAGAAAACAACGCTTGACTCAGATTACTACAATTGAAGCGGATGCCTCACTCCAGCATCTAAAAAAAAAGCCGGCTTTCCATTTGAGCCGACAAAGTAGTATGGATTGATAAATGAGTTATAACAAAGAATAAATAATTTGTTAAAAAAATGGTTGTCTCATAATCGGCTCGTTTTTATTTTGCGGTTAGTTTTAATAATCAAAAAAAAATAAATATGGCAAAAGAATATCCACCAAATATGCATACTGCAGAACATCTACTTAACCAGACAATGGTGAGAATGTTTGATAAAGGCAGATCGTTCAGTGCTCACATTGAAAAGAAAAAATCCAAATGTGATTATCGTTTTGACAGAAATTTAACGGAAAAAGAAATAACGCAAATACAATCAATTGTAAACGAGAAGATAAATTCGGATTTACCTGTGACTGAAGAATTTTATTCTTTTGATGAAGTAAAAAACCGGTTCGATTTCTCAAAACTGCCGGATAAATTCGGCGACACTGTAAGAATTGTAAAAATCGGAGATTACGACTTATGCCCTTGTATAGGTAAGCATGTTAATTCCACGGGCGAACTTGGTGAATTTAAAATCATTTCAACAAGTTTTGAAAATGATATTTTGAGAATCAGGTTTAAATTGCTCAACTCAAATTAGTGTTTCAATGTTTAGTTTCGAATAGCATCATATAAATATAATTTTACATACACTAAAGTTTAGGAAGGAACAATATGGATTTGCTTGGGTTTACTTTGGGAATCGTTATTGGTTTTGTACTCGGTTATTTAGTTTTAAAATATACATCAAAACGTAAGCATGAAAAAGAAATAAAAGAATTTGAGTTAAAGCTAAATGAGGCAGATAAGAGTACATCAATTGCCGATGAAAAAATTCATCTGATAAATAAAGACAAAGAAAAAATTGAAACCGCATTAAATGAAACACGCGAGAAGAATACACAGCTAACTGCAGGCTATTCAAGGTTAAAAGCAAATAATGAAAATCTTGAAAAAAGATTGGAAGAACAAAAAGCCGAGCTTGAAAAGCTGAATGAAAGATTTGCTAAAGAATTTGAAAATCTCGCAAATAGAATTTTTGAAGCAAAAGGACAAAAGTTCACCGAACAGAATAAAGAACTTGTTCAAAATTTGTTGAATCCTTTGGGCGAAAAGATCGGCGATTTCCAGAAAAGAATTAATGACATTTACCAGGAAGATACTAAAGAGAGGACTGCACTAAAAGAACAAATAAGAAACTTGAGTGAACTCAATAAACAAATGAGTCAGGATGCAGAAAACTTAACAAAGGCACTTAAAGGTGATACTAAAACTCAAGGTGCTTGGGGTGAATTTATTCTGGAAAGTATTCTTGAAAAGTCCGGTTTAGCTAAAGGCGAACAATACGAAATCCAGACAAGCTTTACGTCGGAAGACGGTAAAAGACAAAGGCCCGACGTTATTATAAGGCTGCCCGAAAACAAAAATATAATTATAGATTCTAAAGTATCGCTTACTGCATATGAACGTTTTACTTCTTCTGATAGGGAAAATGAAAAAGCAAACGCTTTAAAGGAACACATTAGCTCGATAAGAACTCACGTAAAAATGTTGAGTGGAAAAAATTACCAGAACTTATACGAATTAAAATCTTTGGATTTTGTTTTAATGTTTGTGCCGATTGAACCTGCGTTCGGATTGGCGGTGCAGAACGAACCTTCAATTTTTAACGAAGCTTTCGAAAAAAATATTGTTATTGTAAGTCCTACAACTCTATTGGCTACTCTAAGAACAATCAACAACATCTGGCAGCAGGAAAGACAAAATAAATACGCCCTTGAAATAGCAAAACAAAGCGGGGCGCTCTACGATAAGTTTGTAGGTTTTGTTGATGACTTAATCGATATTGGGAAAAAAATTGACTCCACTAAAGACTCTTATTCAAATGCAATGAAAAAACTTTACGACGGCAGCGGCAACTTAGTACGTCGTGCTGAAAAAATTAAGGAACTCGGCGCAAAAGCTACAAAGTCATTACCTCAAAATTTGCTTGAAAAATCGGAAGAATAAAAAGAATTGTTACGTGTTGTCATTGGGTCGTTTATAGTCACGTTTTTACGATCTCAAATTAACCTCAATAATCCGGACGGTTTTACTTCGGATTCGGAAGAGTAAAAATAAATTTGCTTCCTTTACCAACTTCACTTTCAACTTGTATATCGCCCCAATTTTCACATATGAATTCTTTTACAATGATAAGTCCGAAGCCGGTACCCGATTCACCCAGTGTTCCATCTCTTTTGACATTCTCCGTTATATCGAAAAGCTTCTTCTTAAGCTCTTCTTCCATACCGATACCCGAATCCTCAATAATTATTGAAACTTTATCTTCTTTTTGTACTGCGGATATTTTCACTACACCATGTTCCGGAGTAAATTTTATGGCATTTGTTAGTAGATTTCTCACAACGGTTTCAATCATATCTTTATCTGCATAAACCCTAACGGACGGATTTACATCGGATAGTAATTCAACCTTCTTTAACAAAGTACTTGGTTTCAAAAGCTCCAATACTTGGTCTACTAATTCTCTTAACAGAAAATTTTCAGGTGAAACTTTGATTGAACCAACTTGAGCTCTTGACCATTCCAGAAGGTTTTCCAATAATTTTTGTGTATTGCTTGAAGCCTTATGAATTTCACCAACCAGTTCAACTATCTCCTCTTTGGGCATAGTTTCGTAATCATGCATTATTATATCGGATAATCCCGTCAAGGCGATAAAGGGATTTTTCAAATCATGAGCCATAATTGCGCAAAACTTGTTTTTGTTTGTAACCTCTTTTTTTAATCTATAATTCAGTCTCATCATTTCAACCTGGGTTTTAACTCTTACAAGCACTTCTTCTGCTTTAAAGGGTTTAGTTATATAATCAACTGCACCAAGTTCAAAACCTTTTACAATATTTTGGGTATCCGCTAATGCGGATAAAAATATTATGGGAATATTCTTTGTATGTTCCTGTGCTTTTAAGATTTGGCAGACCTCAAATCCATCCATTCCGGGCATATTAATATCTAATAATATCAGGTCCGGATTTGTCTTTTCAGTTCTTGCAATTGCCTTTTCCCCGCTTGTTGCAACAATGACTTTATAATTTTCACCTTCCAATATTTCTTTAGCAACGTGAATATTTTCGGGTATATCATCTACTATTAATATTTTTACAAACTCTGTTTGTATATTATTCTTTTCCATTACTATGCTATTTAATTTGTTTTATTTTTCTTATTTACTTTTTCAGATGAAAATCTAAAAAAAAATTTAGATCGCTTAATTACTCAATACCATCAATAAACTCAATTATACCGTCTTCGTCAAAATCATCCGCAAATTTTTTTATTCTGTCAATAAACCTATTATATTGATTCCCCCTCTCCTTTAGTTCATCCAGTTTAGTAATAATACCGCCAAAGTCACCTTCCAAAGTCAAGTTTTTTATTGTTTCCAAAAACTGTTTGTCAGGCAACTCATCTTCATCAACATTGTTCACAACATTATTTTTCAGGAATTCCTTTTTCTCATTTAACATTTTTTTATAGATCCACTCCAAATTTAAGTAGAATTGAATTTTATCCAATAAAGACTCTATTTTAAATGGTTTGGCAAGAAAATCGTTTGAGCCAACGGTTAAAGTAGATTCCTGTTCATGTTTTAAAACACTGGCAGATAATGCAATAATAGGCAAATCCATAAATTCATCATTAGCTCTAATCTTTTGTATTGCTTCGAAACCGTCCATATTAGGCATTATCATATCCATTAAAACTAAATCAGGTTTGTTTTCCAACGTTTTGGAAACAGCCTTCTCCCCGTCATCAACAATAATTAAAGAAAATCCAATTGGAGATAACATTCCTTCCAGAATATCCGAATTGTTTTGGTTGTCATCTGCAATGAGTATTGTTTTACGTTCACCCCTATAACCTATAATTTGTTTCATTTCTTCAGTTTTAGAAGCAATTATATTTTCAGATTCTTTTAATGTAAGAACTACAGTAAAAGTTGTCCCTTTTCCTAAAATACTTTTTACTTTCAACTCGCCGCCCATTAAATCAATTATTTTTTTTGTAATTGATAGTCCGAGACCTGTTCCTTCCTCTTTTTTACCGGAATGCCCGGTTTGTTTAAACGGCTCGAATATTGTTTGAATTTTGTCCTGCGGAATTCCAATTCCTGTATCTTTTATATGGAAATAATAGGTTGTCAATTTTTTTTCGATTGTTAGAGAAACTGTTCCTTCCTCGGTGAATTTAATAGCATTACCAAGAATGTTGATCAATACTTGCTTTATTGCTTTCGCATCCCCAATAACGGATTTTGGGAAAGTACAGTTTTTATTATAAATGAATTTGAGGTCTTTTTGCTCGGCCTTAACTTTAATAATCTCGACTAAATTTTTCAGCAACGATTCTATATCGAATAGTACAGAGGATAATTCAAATTTACCTGCTTCTATTTTAGAAAGATCAAGAATATCGTTGATCAACTCAAGAAGATGTTCACCGCTGTTTTTTATTGTGGTTAGCCCCTTTTGCTGCTTTGTTGATAAACCTCCATTTCTTTCAAGAATTTGTGTATAACCTAAAATAGCATTCAAAGGAGTTCTCAATTCATGACTCATCCTCGCTAAAAAATCACTCTTAGCTTTATTGGCTTTTTCTGCTTCTGCTTTTGCTTTAATAATTTCTTCCTCGGCAACCTTTCTCCGAGTAATGTCAATATATACGCCTTTAAGTTGAACAGGTTCTTCATTTTCAAAGGCACTAACTATTCCAAGAGTATTTAAATAAACAATTTCACCATTGTTTCTCTTTATCCTGAAATCAAAATTATAATACTTATTCTTTTCAACAGCTTCTTTAAATATCTTCCTTGCAGACTTAAAATCGTTAGGGTGGACTTTTCTTAAAAATTTAGTTAAAGCAACTTTCTTTTCAAAAGGAATTTCAAAAAGCTCAAACAGTCTTTCATCACCCGATACTAAATTATTTTTTATATCCCACGTCCAAGTTGCAATTTTAGATGCTTCAAGAACCAATTCCAGTTTCTGTTGGTTTGCTTTTGACTCTTCTTCTGCCTTCTTTATTTCCGAAATATCACGGGTAATTCCAAATGTGCCTACTATGTTATTATCTTCGTCTTTTAAAGGCAATTTGGATGTAACTACCCAGGTCAGATTTCCATTTTTCCAGTCTTCCTTCTCAATCTTGTTTAGGATTGAAATCCCCGTTTCAATAATTTTTTTCTCATCATTTAGTGCTGCTTCCGAATGTTCATCACCAAATAGATCACTATCGGATTTACCGATCAGTTGCTCCTCGCTATTGAATCCGAACTTTTCGTATGTTGCTTTATTTACCTTGAGAAACCTGGAATTTATATCTTTGAAATAAATGTTATCGGGTATAGTACTCATCAATAAATCCATGAGGTATTGTTCTTTTTTCAATTCCGCTGTTCTTTCAATAACTTTTTCCTCGAGTTTATCATGAGCTTCTTTAAGTTGATTTATTGATTTTTTTCTTATTCGATTTATTCCGCTGAGCAAAATAATTGTAATGATAATTAACACTGAAATTAAAACTAGAATAGCATATTTTATCACTAGGAAAGTACTCATTGCCTCCGCTACGTCAATTTCAGTAGTAACACCGATTCCCAATTCGTTATCCCAGTACCACGTACCAAAAACTTTTACGCCACGATAATCATTATAACCATCCATATTTGAATTGCTATTTCCCGAAATGACATCCGCTGCCATTAACGTTAACGGCAATTGGTCAAACGGAATATCGGGTCTGAAGCCATTGAGGGTATTTCCACCTGGATCTGTAATTTTAATTGATCCTATTTCCAATAATTCTTTTTTAATTCTTCCTGTTTTTTCTAATTGATCAGAGAACCTGCTTTTTGTTATCAGCCATCCATCTTCATCAACTGCATATGTTTCACCACTTTTGCCTATTCTTCCTAATTCGGCTATGCCTGCAAAATCAAGGACAACATCTACACGGAGAGTAAATACTGCAATTACTTCATTAATTTCATTAAAAATCGGAGCTGCAAAAAACATTGTAGGATAGCCGTGAATCATTTCACCGCTTTCACTTTTTAACGGAACATCCGAAGCTATAGGCGGGACATATCTTATTTTACCATTCCACACATCTTCCATAACTTTAGGACGTTTATCATATATAAAGTTCTTAGTTCCGACATTAGCATCCCTCATAGAAGCAAGGCTAATAGAATCTTTTGAGATAATAAATATCCCGGCATAATGAAACCTTTTCAAAAACGGTGCAAAAAGACCTCTAATTTCTTCCTGTTCCTTTGAATTAATAAGTACTTCAGGATTACGGTCTATTTTCAACAATCTTTTTGTAATATCAACTAAACGGTTATATCTTGAAAAAATTGATATCTCAGATTCTTTCCTAGCTTTCCATTGATGAAAAGCAATACGGGTTGTGTTTAATACTGTTTTGAGAGAGCTTTCAACATCATCCTTGATATTCTTTTCTATCTTGTTTATTGTAATTAAGGATGCCCCTACCAGAATTAAAAAAAATATTATTATTCCCAAAAACTCTTGGGGTTTAATAATTTTATAATTCATAACATTGCCGACAGATTGATGAATTATGTATTCTGATATTTAAACAATAATTATTACTTATAATTCATAACATAAGGAATAATTTTCAATAATTAAAACACATATTCGGATGATTAACAACATGTCACCAGTCGGTGGTTGAGCAATTGCGGAGTTTTTTTTTACTTTTATCCGTATGCATGCTGAAATATTATGATGTTAAACTTACTCAAGTTGACTGCTTGCTTTTGTAAACCGTTACGCCACGACGCATAGGTAACTTTGAAATAATTGCGAAACTAAACTGTCAACTTGGGAAAACTTATTGAAAAATCAAATATGAGAGGAGTAATTAACCTTTTGTTCAAAATAAAAAGCATGGGGGAGACACGAGGGCTGTTTTATAAAGAGCAACCCAAAACCATATCATTTTTCTATACATTTTCCGAAATAATTAAAATCAGGACAGCACCATTTTTTAATAAAAACACTCCGAAGCAAATTCAGGACAATACCTTGTCTTGTCGGCACTTTACGTGCTCTTGTCGACGCCCTGCGTATTCTTGTCGGCGTCTTCCGTACTCTTGTCGACGCCCTGCGTATTCTTCGGCGTCTTCCGTGCTCTTGTCGACGCCCTGCGTGTTCTTGCCGGCGTCTTCCGTGCTCTTGTGAACGCCTTGTGGGAATATATTAATCTAATACCGGCTTTCTCCGGCCTAATGTGATTACATTGTCGGTTTTAATGAAAGTATGACATAAGGGTGTTGTAATTGTTTTTATTTTTTTGATATAAAACCCGAATGATGCATTAGAAATTTAGAATATTATTAACTCATTGTAAGATAGTAAGACACTCTAATGCAAAGCATCAGAAAATGGTAATTCTTCACAAATTATTAACTCCTTTACCTGTAACGGGGTAGGAATAATTATAATATTAGAGTTTCTGAAAAATTAGAAATCTAAACGTTTTACAATTTTCGATCCCGGTGTTTTTTATCGGGAGAGAAATCTTTGAAATCGTACTCTAATCGAAAGATTTCCCGCCAAAAAGACGGAGGACAGGCTCACCCAAAAAACGGGTTCGAAATGTCATTATTTAGGCTTATAATAAACATTTTTTTTACTTCATTATACTCATTTAACCTACTCTCAATTTTTTTTAATCTATATTTATTCAGTTTCGGCCTAATTTTCTTCCACTCGGTTTTATCTTCGCCGAGATGTTCAAGAGTTTTTTCTCATAATTTTGGATAAATTATTCCGGGCAACGCACACGGAATACCGTCTATAGTTTTTAGTACGGTTACGTCGTCGCTTATAATACCGTAACCCTTTTTATATTCTGTTAATTGCCTATAGGTAGTAACGCATTATAGGTCTTGCTTTTGAGCGACGGGCAATTTCTTTAAACCCGGCTTTTATAAATGCAGAGGGTAAACCCGTCCATGCAAATGCCGGAGGGATATTTTCGTTGTAAGGTTCGGTGGGATAACCTTCTAGAATTACGGCTTCTTTTCCCGCTGAACGGGATTGCGCTTCACTCAACTTTTGGCAAAATTCTATTACTCCTTTGAGCAACTCAACCGAGTAACCCTGCTTACGATATTCCTTGTCAATAAAGAAACAGACAATTGACCAGACAGGTTTATCGTCAACCGGTTTTAAGACCCTTGAATTGGCCAGACGTATAAAGTTTTCTCTTGGCGCAACAGAACACCAGCCTATTGGTTCTTTGTTTAAGTAAGCAATCAAACCGATCATTTCTTTTTGCTCAACAAGGTCTTTCATTACTACTTTATTGCTCTCTCCTTTTTGTGCTTCAAAGTCTTTCTTACGCAGCCGCCAGTACATACACCAGCATCCGCCGCAGGCTCCGCGCTCGCCGAAGAGTTTTTCGAAATCATTCCATGTTGATTTTGTTAATTCTTTGAACTTTAGTTTAGTTATCTCTCTCATTGTGTTGTATTTCTTGTTAATAGGTTATTTATAGTCATTAAGTCATTTTTGGTGGCCTTTCGTTGTCATTAGGTCATTTGGTGGTCATTAATTGTGTCGGTTATGTTTACCGATTGAATTGATGTAATTATTTAACTTAATGCCAAGGCTTTTAATTTCTCCCAACAATTCTTCATATTTTGTATTAGTAATTAAATTTCGTCTAAAACTTTTTGTAATCCATGTTTTTGTTTCGAATAATGATCCCCTTGAGTAATAACAAAAGTTTATGTTTTCCTTAAAATGATATCTTCCATAACCTTCGCTTATATTTGCTGCAACAGAATCTGCTGCTTTTACAAGTTGTTTTCCAATAGTGTCTTTTTCAAAATAGCTCCATTGAATGACAATATCCCAAATCTTTTCCCCTAACTCCATTGATAATTTATAAACTTGTAATTCTTCTAATTCCATAAAACCTCCCTATAAATGATTTAATGACAACGAATGACTATTAAATGACCCAATGACCAAGAATGACTTTTCAAAAAAGCTCCATCTGTTTCTCCACACCGGAGAATTCTTTTTCATGATTTAGCAGCCATTCTTTGCGCCACAACCCGCCGGCATAACCTGTAAGTTTACCGTCACTGCCTATTACCCTATGGCAAGGCACAATGATAGGGATCGGGTTTCTCCCGTTGGCAGTTCCCACAGCACGGATAGTCTTAGGATCACCTAAGCCGACTGCAATATCCATGTACGAAACTGTCTTGCCGAAAGGAATTGTGAGCAAGTACTCCCAAACCTTTTTTTGAAAACCAGTTCCCTGCCAATCGAGCTGAAGAATAAATTTTTTGCGTTTGCCCCTGAAATAATCATCAACCTGTTCCAAGCACTTTTCAATGTGAACATTACAACCAGCAATTATTTCCGGTTCGGTGTCCGAAAAATATAATGACCGTACTCCTTTATCGGAAGCAGTTATTTCTAAGTAACCGATGTCGGATTTGTAAAATGTCTTATATACTTTACTCATATAGTGACCTCCATAAATAAAACGTTGCGAATGCTTGCTAGTCGGCTGATATTAAAGTACTTTATTGAGTTCCAGGATAAACGAGGATATGTTTCACGCAAAGAACGCTAAGATAAAAACGCAAAGTTTACAAATTATTTACAATTCTATGAATTCCATCTTTAAAATATTTTGAATTAAAGTTAATCAATAATCCTAATTTTTTATCAGCCAGTTTTAAATAAGTTAATAATTGAGAAAAGTGAACCGGCGCTATATTTTCAATTGATTTTACTTCTATTATCACCTTATTTTCAACTAAAATATCCAAGCGATATCCAACATCTAATCTTACTGCTTTATATTCAAACGGCATAGGCACCTGTTGAGCTACATAGAAACCACTTTCTTTCAAATCATAAGCAAGAGCATTTTCATATGCAGATTCAAGTAATCCCGGCCTAATTGTTTATGAATTTAAATTGCAATACCTATAATTTTGTGAGATATTTCATTCTCATTCATCGAACTTTCCTTTATTTCTTAGCGAGCTTTACGTGAAATTCCTTTAAAAAACTAAAATAAACTCTTAAAAATCTGTTCCGTATCGACCAGTGATTCTTCATGGTCCAAAACCATAAAATTCTTTTTACCTTTTGGTATAACTGTATGACCTTCTGCTTCCAGTAGTTTAATCTGTCCTTCAATACCGCCGGGATATTTTTCATTAATTACTCCACCTTCTTTCAGGGTACGCCAATAAGGTGTTATATTCTTTTTGCCTTCCTCAAAATCTTCACCTGCAGCACCTGCTGAAATACGTGCAAATATTCCCGTACATATAGGGCATGCTATTGTTGCTCCATGTTTCCTGGCGAGTATTCCCCGTATCCGGTTGATTGTGATGAGCTTCCCTTTCGGTATTTTTTTCATCACATTATCAACTTCGATAGGTTGGGAAATTACTACAGTACCTTCTCCCCACTTTTCCGCCATCTTCCCTGTTAGCTTTTCTACTCTAGGGAAATCCTTTTTGTCCTGAAGTTTTTCTCTCCAACTTTTCATTTTCTATCCCATTTAGGTGGTTATATTTTTCACGAAGCAAAGTACGCCAAAATTGAAAACGCTAGAATCAAAAGATATAATATGTGATATTTCCCCGTTAATTTCGTTTGAAGTTAACTTAGGAATTAAGTTCAACAACATACTGCTAAAGAATCTATACTTGAGATCAAATGTCATATTAAATTTCAATTAATATATGCTATCCAGTTTTCCTATCCATGCTTCTATAAACCCCCACAACCACCCCGACTATCTTAAAATCCTGGTAATTCATTTTAATAACTATCGGTTTATATTCCGGATTTTCAGAGTGAAGTTCAATTTTGTTCGGCTTTTTTACAAATCTTTTTACTACTGCAGCATCGTCAAGTACCGCTGTTACGATATGTCCGTTTAACGGTTCAATGTTGGGATTAACAATTATAAAATCGCCGTTAAAAATGTAAGCGTCCTTTAAACTGTCTCCTTTTACTTTCAAAAGAAACGAATCCTTGGGCATACGTGCAATTGTAGGCAGCTCGACTGTATCAATTGCATCAGGGTAAATGGTAAGGGGATTCCCGGCAGCTACCTCACCCAGTACCGGACGCGGAACAAAGAACTTATCTTCTATTGTTAATTCTATTCCGCGTGATATTTTGGGGTTACGTTTTATGTAACCTTTCTTTGCAATTGCATTTAAATGCTGCTGAACTGTTGCGCGGTTTTTGTAGCCAAAATATGCGGCTATTTCAGCTAAAGTCGGGATCACTCCTGATGATTTTTTTTCTATTAAAAAATCCAGTATTTTGCTTTGTACTTGTGTTAACTCTTTTGCCATGGTCTTCTATTTTGACGTTTTAATACACCTTCGGTAAGTAGGCCTCATTTTTTATTGCATTTCCCTAAACATAACTTCTTACTCATAACCTCTAACTCCCTTTGCGGTAAGAAAAACCAAGAGAGCAGATGCCATACATTTGTATGGCAATATTAAATATGTTAATTGCAAATGTCAAGTTAAATATTCAGCCATATTTTGGTTTTATAAATAAGCTAATTGACTTAACCCGTTGTGTGAAATGATTCTAGAAACCGTTCATCCCAAGGCGGTTAAATAAAACGGTTAATTGTTATTTTCTTAAATAGCTGTTAAGGTCTTTATCATCAATTTCAGGGGAAATCCACATATTTAATCACTGGGGGTATAATTTTGTTCAATGTTGATAGTTTTTCTATCATCGTTGGTAGTTTTTTATCAATTTTTCAAGAAGCTTTTTCAAACAACATAACTTTTGTATCGCTTGCCTTAATGGAAATACCTTTTATAAATTACCGGTTGTATTATTTCTCACACAACTATTTGATTTATCTATATTGAATAAAATATATCTATTGCATAATAATTAACTCAAATATAATATTTTCTTAATAGCTCAATAATAAAAAAAATGTATATTTGTGCGGATCAATAAAAGGACATATATAATAGCGGCAAATGACACAGTACATTTTAGCGCCAATCAGAAAGTTGTATAATTTGCCCAAACCAGCACAGTGGACTGTAGCAGTATTTATGTCTGTAGTTGGGGTTGGTGTTTCAATAACTTTAGTTCAAGTAGTTTATTTTCCTTTTTGGATTTTGCTAATTCCTGTTATAAAAACAATCGGGCATTTTTCTATTGCTCCTCTATTCAGGCTGCTTGGACTTTTCAATTACTATTCACCTATGCTTTTAATTATAAAAGCAAATGATAATAATTGGGAAATACACAATGGAACCACATTTGACTACTTATTGAATATGAAATGGTCGGACCACGGGATGCGGGCAAGAAAAGCAATAATGCTTCATTATTGTAACGGTTTATTGAATATTATTCGGGATATTGAAAAGGAAAAAATATCGGGTAAAATCGATTTATACGGTATATCTTATTTTTTTAACAGCAAAACTGCAAAACTGCTCGGCTTTACGGAAGAAAAAGTAAGATTGAGACGCAGACTTTTATTTTTCATTGATTACTTGAATTTATTCTTAATGTATAGTTTTTCCCGGGGTACCATAGCATTCCCTAATATTTTCAAAGTGAAAAAGATAAGAATCTCAGGGGAAAAATTGGTAAATTCGAAAGAAACTATTAAAAGAATATTTGATAACTTAACAAGAAAAAGACACGAAGCTTTAAGAGCATAGTCATAAAATATGGATGAACATCACCACTTAAAAATATCTTTCTCAAACCTGAAGGATTTTTTTAATAAAGAAAAACTAAAAAACTACTTACGAAGAATTCTAACCTTAAAAAGCAAACCGTCTAAAATAGCTTTAAGTATAGCACTAGGAGTTTTTGTCGGTTTATTGATTCCGATCGGTTTACAAACGCTTATTGTTGTTCCGATTGGATTATTGTTAGGCTGTAATGTTATATTAGCTACTACTGCAACTTTCATATCAAACCCTATTACAATGTTCCCTATTTATTATGCTGCATTTAAAGTCGGTGAATTTGTAACCAGTATTGAAATTTCATGGCAAGCAATATATAATATTATTGATAACCCTAATATCGATAACATTATTACCTTAGGGAGCGAAGGTATTATTGTTTTTTTTTCCGGCGGATTTATAATAGGAGCAATAACGGCAGCTATAACTTACTTCTTGGCATTAAGAACAATCCTGGCTTATAGGATAAGAAAAAATATTCCAATTGACCCGCAATAGAACAATTTTATTTAAATACTTATTCTTAAAATAAGCTGGTAATTATTTCCGTAAGTTTTTCTTTTAATAAAGGTTTTGATATAAATTCGGAAAAACCCGCCGCAATAAAATTGTCTTTATCACCGGGCATAACATAGGCAGTAGAAGCAATTATAGGAATCTTCTCATAACCAGGCATTCTTCTAATAATGTGCATTGCATCCAGTCCGTTGTATTCACCTTGCAGGTTAATGTCAAGTATTATGAAGTCATAATGACTTCTGGAAAGAAGAGGAATTGCTTCTTCAAAACTTGCAGCAACGTCTATTGACTTTAATTCTTTCATCTGAACTTTGAATAAAATTTGAGAGTCAACCTGGTCTTCAACATAAAGACAACTCAATGTTTTCAGATCAACTTTCTTAATCTCTTTAACTGAAATATTCTCTTTATCCTGAGGTTTATTATCCGGTAGTACGGACGTGAAGAAATCATCATTAACCGGTTCGGGAACTTTTTCCTCGGTTCTCTTTTCTACCTCTTCTTTTGTTTCAGGCTCCCGTATTTTTTCTTTTTCTGCCTTGACTTCAGGTTCAGGTTTTACGATTTCAGCTTTAGCAGTCTCAGGTTCCTTGGTTTTCTTAAGTTCTAAAGGCATAATAAATTTTAATTCATAAGGCAAATCTTTCTTTTCGGATATTTCAAATTCAACTCCCATTAGTTCAATAAGTTTTCTTACAAGTCTTAAAGAGAATCTTGATACACCAAAGCTTCTTCGTACTTCGCTTTCTTCAGCCGTTATAAACTTGGAATAGTTGGACTGAACATTTGGGGTTATTCCGTTCTTTTTATTTCTTAAACAAAAAGACCAATGCTTATCGTCCTGTATGTTGACGGAAATATATACTTTTGCTTCATCATTAATTGCAATAAAGTATTTCAGCAATTGTGTCAGCATCAGTTCAAGTTTTTGTTTATCTGAACTTATTTCAAGCGAGGAAGATATTTTGCCGTAAGCTATTTCCATATTCTTTACATGGACATCTTTTTTGATATTTTCTTCAAGCTTTTCAATTAATTCAACAAAAGCAAACTTATCTACTTTAAACTGGATATCATTATTTTCCATATTTGTATATTCAATTGCGGTATCCATTGTCTGCATAAGCAGATGCTGGTTCTCTTTAATAAGGACTGCCGCTTCCTCAATTTCTTCATGAGTTATATTATCCGGCTCTGTTAGTTCGCTTGCAAATCCGATTATTACGTTTATGGGAGTCAATAATTCATGAAATAAATGCGACAAAAATTTAGGGTCCATTTTCGAGGAGGAAGAAGGTGAATCAACAGTTTTAACAATTTCTTTTTCAACAACTCTTTCCTTTACCTTAGGCACTATAGTCAAATTAAAAGTAGCAACAGCACCTTTATAATCTGTTACCGGTGTAGAATTTAATGTTACTTCAGTAACATCACCCGATAACTTTTTGAGCTTAACATCAAATTTCTTTGAAGAATTATCGCCGGAGTGAAATACTTCCGTATTAATCTTTGCCCGGTCCGAATCTGAAAGAAGGCTTAAGAAAGGTTTTTTATCAAAATCATTTTTAGAAAAACCTAATAAATTAATTGCCGATTTATTTGCAAATGTTATGTATCCGTCGTTGTCCGTAACAAATATTAAATCACTGGAGTTATCAAAAGAAGCTTTGTAAAGTTGTATATTTTTACCCATTTCAATTTCGCCGGTTATATCTTTTACTATATTAAGATGAGCCTTTTTTCCCCTAAAATCAAGCGACGTTTTGCTGAGCATAACAAGCAAAGAATTGCTATCCCTTTTTTTGTGACGCCACGGACCGGAAAATGTATTTTCGACTTTTATATTTCCGGAAGATTCCAGCAAAGTTTGTATGTCTTCTGGTGCATATAAATCCGTTAGGTCCATTTGTAAAAATTCATCCCTCGTATAGCCATACAATTTCAATGCAGAGTCATTTACTTCCAGGAATTTCAGGTTGTCTACATCGTAAATAAATATAGCTTCGGGGCTTGTTCTCATTATGATATCATACATTTTAATTTTGATCTCTTGTGATTTATTTATTTTACTTGCTGTTTTAAATACTACCGAAAACGCGGATAATTTTTCTTTATGATAAATCTTATTTATTGTTACTTCAAATTCATTCATCCCGCTGCTGTCTGTCAAGTTGAATGATGTTCTCAATACATTTTTAAAATCCTCATCATTTATAAACGATTCAATTTTTGTAAGTGTATTGTAGTCAAGTAGTTTGGAAATATTTTTATTCCGCAAACTTACTTTGTCGGGAAAATCAAAAATTTTATTTACCGACTTGCTGCATTGAATAATGTTATTATTAAGATCAACAATTAACACGGGTTCACTGAATTCAAGAAAAGTTTTTTCAATCAAATCAAAATCTTTTTTTGCAGGTTTCGTTTCTATTTCTTTTTTTTGGGAAACACCAATAATGGCAATTACCTGGTTATCTAAATTACATATAGGTATTTCAACAATTTCTAACTTAGTACTGCATCCTTCTTTTGAATACCCTCCAATGCCTTCAAATATTATTGAGTTAGATGTATCTACAATGTATGAATCAATATTGTTATAAAAATCTGCAAGGTACCTGGGCAAAAAAGATTTTTCCTCTCTGCCCTCAACCTTTGTAAATTTTAATCCAAGCCAGTCCGAGTAAGATTCGTTTACAATTATATATTTACCGCTTATTTCCTTAATCCAAAGAAATTCGCTCAGCTTATCAATTTCATTCTGAATCTTGGTTCTGCCTATTAAGGTAAAAGGAAATGATGATTTAATTTTTTCAATAATTTCCAGGACCTTATCATCACGTATAATACCGGAAATTTCATCAGTATTGATAATTATCCTACCGATACTGTCCTTCTTTTTCTCTTCTATTTTTGTTTTGTGATCCATTTTTTAATTAACCGGTATAGTTACCTCCACTTCGTTTGAAGATACTATTTCAATTGACAGTATTGCTTGTATTCTATATTGATATGTTACACCCTGATTAATGTCATCATCCGTGTAGCTTAATGTGCCTCCGCTTCCCGAACCGGAAATATATAAATTGGTATATTCGGTTTCACTGGCAGTAACGCTTAATCTCTGCACCCTAAAACCATATTCGTCGTCAAAAGGATCATTCCATTCTAGGACGACACTGTCCGACGTAGTTTCGGAAGCAGTTAATGTAAAATCGCTGGACTCGCCCGATGTACCGACCTCGCTTGAGAACTTAGAGTAAACCGTACCGCTGAAAGCCCTTATCTTAAAGAAGTAATCTTTGCTGGTGTCGGGTAATGTAACACTTGTTGCAACTCTGGATGCTCCCAGGGTTTCAAACAATGAATAAGATGCATCGTCAGTATCTTCGAGCATCCAAAGTTCAAAACCGTCTATTTCTTCACTGTCCGAATACTCCCATGTTAACCCGTATTCCTGGTTCTCCGTAATCACAAAGATAGTTAAATTTTGCGGTGTTGCAGGTAACAACTGCGGCACGAAAGCAGTATCGGTATTGGAGTATGGTGTATTAATTCCTTCGGTAGTTGTATGCTGGGCCCTATATGTGTAAACATTTTCCGGTTCAACACTGTAATCCTCAAAAGTGTTTACATCGGTATCAGTAGTTCCTATTTCTATAAAATCATCACCGCTTCCGTTTTTTCTTTCTATTATTGTTCCATTTTCCTGTTTTGTTTCGTCTACCCACTCAACAACAACAGCATTAATAGATGCATCAAAAGATGCAACTAAATCACCGGGAGAAGGAATATCTGAAGAAGCTGTAGTAACCTGGACGGTGCCGGAATATACTTCGTTATCCGAAAGCAATGCCGCAACCCGGTACTGGTATGTAGCACTGGGAGATAAGTCCTGGTCATCCGTAAATTCTTCTTCATTTGCACCTACGTAGCCGACCACTGTCCAGTCACTTTCACTAATTGTTTTGCGTTCAATCCTAAAACCGTTTTCTAAAAGGGAATTGTCCTGCCATGTTAAATAAACAATGCTGGCACCAAGGGCTTCGGCTTCCAGATTTGTCGGAGCATTGCTTTCGCCGCCGGTACTGCTTATAGTAGTAGTGAATGCGGAGTACCCGTATTCGTTAAAAGCTCTAACTTTGTATTGATATATTACAAGGGAAGATAATCCTTGATCTCTAAAGCTTGTTGTATTCTCCGATAATTCGGTCAATAAGGCAAAATCCGCATCGCCGACTTTTCTCCAAATTTCAAAACCTTCTTCAATATCCGACGAATCCTGCCAAACCAATAAAATTTCGGTATCACTTACCCATGATAAGGTTAGGTCATAAGGCGCTTCCGGCGGGTCTGTATTTTCCCTAACATATAAACCTGTTTGGGTTTCACTCGACTTATACGCGCCTGACTCGTTATAAACGGTTACAAAGTAACTTATTTTGGTGTTTACCAATGTAGAGTCAACAGTCAAATATAAATCGGGGTTCGTATCGTCATCATTCTGCGAATATACTTCATTGGACTCTCCGTTTATGAAAACCTCATAGCTTGACAATCCTGAGCCTCCCGATGCATCTGAGGCTGTATAGCTTATCTCATTGCTGCCCACTTCAACTGTATCTCCACTCAACGGGCTTAACAATGTTATTGACGGCTTAGTAGAATCACTATCGGAAATATTCTCTACACACCCACGGAATACCAGCAACATCAAACCTACTGCGATTAATATTTTGTACTTTT
The DNA here is from genome assembly GCA_050117315.1 of Ignavibacteria bacterium. Lineage (GTDB taxonomy): Bacteria > Bacteroidota > Ignavibacteria > Ignavibacteriales > Melioribacteraceae > JANQIV01. The sequence continues at coordinate 14,619 of JASFMY010000029.1, read as the reverse complement.
TCGAGTTCATAGTAATTGAATATTTTTTGGCTGGGTTAAAAATAGAAAATTTATTTTTCTCACTAGAAAATCTTTATTAGTTTTTCATCATTTACGTTTTCAAAATCAACTAAATATGATCTTGTATCACCTTCTTCAAGAACATTAATGTAAATATACAAAGTATTGTTGGATTGGTTGAATTCGTATCTCGGAATTTTAGTGTTGATAATATCGGAAGACATAGTTACGTTTTTCACATTTTTATTTAAGTTTATTTCAACAACAAAATCAACAATCGGGTTATCGGTAGGATTCGATATTTCAACAGAAATTCTTCTTTTACTCCTTGTTTCGTATCTTACTTCTATGCCTCCTTTGCGCAACCACCACTCTCTTAGTTCCTTAATTGATATGATCCAAACATCGTTCTCTTTTGCATAAGCCAAAACATCTTTTACAACATTCACATACCCGGGTCTCAATTGATAATCCGTATGTAACTTCAGCACATATAAACCTCCCTCAATTAAGAGCCTGTCAATATCTTCTTCATAGGTATAGTATTGAAAATCGGTCTGTGTGAGACCGTAATCCTTAATAATTTTATAATCATCCCGAGCAGTTCTTGTTAATATCATTATCGGTTTGTTTTTCCGGTATTCAATTTTAGGAACAGATCTATCTGTTAACGAATCGGTAATTAAAAAATCAATCCCTTCTTCCGAAAGTATCTGGAGAGTATATTCATCATAAAAGCCAAAAACAGGGAATATTCCTTTTAACGGTTCATTTAAAATACTATTTAATGTATCCTTAACATAAACAATGTTGTTGTATTGAAATTCCCTATTGGACATAACGTTTAACGTATCCGAGATTGATTCGTAAACACCGACATCAACCAATGCTGCAAAATCGCCTTTGCCGGAAATACTTCTCATCAAACCAGGGTAATTAATTGCCGTTTCCGGGTTTACAATAAATGTCATAGGCGCATTTACGATAGACGTTAAATTTTGAATATTACCGGGTAAATTGGAAATCTCAGGTGTAAGGATCATTGCAGCTTTAAACGGATCCGGCCAGTCTTTCACATAGCCTGTTGGTTTATATGTTAACCAATTAATTGAATTTCTGAAAAGCCTGTCGAAATATATATAATCTTCCTGTTTACCTATAACAGAGTTTAGTTCAAAACCAAACCATATGAACCGTCCTTTACCGTATGTGCCGTATGCAATTCCGGTACTTAATTGTATTTGCTCTCTGACAAGTCCCTGCTCATTTCTGAAGTCGTACCAAAAACTAACCTGGTCTGTTCTCGGCTCTAAAACTTCTGCATATATAGGCCTGTCCCATGTAGCAATTCTAAGGGTGTAACCGCTAGGTACGCCGGCAGTAATAGGCAAATTGCCTCTTAAGGTATGAACCTTGTATCTATCTTTTTCAGGATCAATTTCTTTGGTGAATTTCATTCCGAATACTTCGGTAAAAAATTCCCACCCTCTCCATTTTGCTTCGTCTGAAAATGTGGCCGGGCCGCCTGTGGCAAAAACACTTCCTCCCTCTTCAAGAAATTTTTTAATTTGGATAATTTGTTTGTCGCTAATTGCTCTTGCACCGGGCAAAATTAAGAGTTTATATTTCCTGTGCTCACCCAGTTCAATATCCTGGTCGGTAATAAAATCAAAGTCTATTTTTGTAGCTTTTAGAAAACTCTCCCATGTGTCTATATTATCACTTAACCATGTGCTTCCTTCAGGGAGCATATTTTCAGTATAAACAGAGTAAAGAACAGCAGCTTTTTCTTCATAAGCAAAAGTCTCAAAATTTTTCTTAGTAGGCAGAATTTCTTCCAGTTCATAATTACCATAAACATTCTGAACCACCATTAAGAAAACAAGAATTCCCATGGTTAACAAAACTAATCCACCCAGAAAAATAATAAGATAATTAACTTTTAAGCTGCGCTGTTTATTTTTTACCGCCATCTCAAAGTATCTTCTTTACTTTTTTTCTCTTCTTTTTTCTTTTCTTCCCGAGCGGGATCAATATAGCCTTCCTTGGTGTATCTCATGAACTTCCTCTTCGAATAAGGTTCTGCCTCGGTAACACTCGGTTTGGGTTTTTCATATCTTGTCTCTGAAGTTGGCGGATTTACGTATGTCGGTCTCATTTCCGGCCCGCTTTGCTTAACTTCTTCCTGACCAGTCATATATAAAGGTTGTCTTTGATAATCCGTTCCTGTAAATCTAGTGACATGTGTTTCTTCCGTAAATGTTCTTCTTCCTGCTGATTGATCTACCTTTTGCTCTGCAACTAAAGGTGCAGGTGTTACTAACTCAGCAGGAATTGCAGCAGGTTGAGGTGCTTGTGCCACCCTCCCTTTTCTTTCTCTAATTTTATATAGAATGTAGGCCCCAACAGCAAGAATAAATGTTGAAATTGTTGCCACTAATATTATCAAAGATAGTATTGGAATTAATTCCATTTATAACTCTCCAAGTTTATTTCTTTTTTGGTTTTTGGGTACTTCCCGAACCCACTCTTTCCAGCTTGCCCCATGTCATTTCAATTCCTAAGAATTCTTCAATTGTAGCCATTGCTTTTGTAATGTCTATAACAAGAATAAAAACCAATCTATAAATAATTGAATACGGTACCATTCTGAATGCTTCTTTTTCTGCAGCAATACAATAAATAGCCGCCATCATATCCAACACCATTATACCAAGCCACCAAAAAAATAACAAGCTTGACATCCCGTAAAATAGAGCTACTATAATAAAAAACAAATTAGCAAAAATATTCATTGCTGGCCAAAAGAGGGCTTCATAAAACATTCCCCACAGAATTAAAGTATTGCTAAAATTTAGTGTAGGATTCAGGATATGTTTTTTATGTTTTCTTATTGCCTGTAGAATTCCTCGTGTCCAACGGTATCTTTGTTTTAGAAGCTGGTGTAATTTTTCCGGGGCTTCTGTAAATGCTATTGAGTTTGGTTCATACACAAGTTTCCACCCGTTGGATAGAATTTTTAATGTTATATCCGCATCTTCTGCAAATGTATCGCTTGAGTAAAAACCGGATTGTCTTAAAGCTTTCTTTCTAAAAATTCCTATTGGACCGGGAATAATGTTTACTGACCTTACTAACCCCTGTGCACTGCGGGGCAAATTTAAGCCTTCAACATATTCCAAAGCTTGAAGGTCGGTTAAAAATTTCTTCCTATTGTCTACTTTTACATTTCCGGCAACTGCTCCAACTTCAGGATCAACAAAATGACGGACACCCATTTTTAAACAGTTTGTTGAAAGCTGTGAGTCACCATCCATGCAAAGCACAAAATCACCCTCCGAATACTGTATCCCGGCATTTAATGCTTTTGATTTTCCACCGTTAGGTTTGTTGATTAAGGAAACTTTTACAAGGCTGTTTCTTCCCTGATGGTGCCCAACCAATTCTTTGCCTACTTCCGCCGTATTATCTGTTGAACCGTCGTTGACAATTATTATTTCATATGTAGGATAATCCAACTGTAGAAGCGAATGAATTGAATCTTTTAAAACTTTACCTTCATTATAAACGGGCACTATGACCGATACAAAGGGATAATACCCTTCCTTTTCTTCAACAGTATATTTTGTTATATAAAGATAAGCCATCACCAAAATTGAGAAATACCTAAAAAGCAATACAAAAAGAAAAATTACCAGCGAAACTATCGATGCGTAAACCAACAGCCCGTTAAACGAAAGTACAGTTAACGGCATTGTATAAATAATTATCAAAACCAGTATCAATGAAACAACTCCACTGGCAATTATTGTACGGAGTTTTAGTTTTTTCTCGTTACGCCTCGGGGGAGTAACTTCTCTATTGTCAAGTGCTATTTGATATTTCCTTAATTCCTGCTTCATTCTTTGTTTAACAAAAATATTATTATTAAAAAAATGCTCAAATTTAGTGCCACAGAAACCTAAAATATAACGTTTTTTCGTATACCCTTTTTAATAATCATGTCCCATATTTCTACAAAATGAGTGTTCTGAATCAAAATAGTACACACCGAGTAAGAATATAATTTTTTTTATAACCTATTGCAAGAAAATAAATTAGAAATATTGATTAAAGAAATGGTGCAAAAAAAGGAAGTTAACCTATTGATTTATATTAGAATGCTGACCAGTATAAATTCAAGCCTATTGACCTTGATGCATATGAAACATCTTCTCTTATTGAGTTACCGAGAAAAGCAAACATTGATAATCTTAATCTTTCATAAATATCATAATTAACTCTGGTGGAAATATCCGAAAGGACAAAATCATTTGAAGGGACATACCCTATTCTACCCTCTATGTTAATGTCCCATTTATCATCTTTTGCAACCAACCATTCTCCCCAAATAGAATGAGAAACAAACTCCTGGGGTGAATAATAAAGAGGAATTGTGTACTTGTAATCCGAAAAGTAAAATTCATAACCGGCAGCAAATTGCGGTAAAAAATACTTACCGATTTTCAAAGATAATGCATTTCCTACATTGTTTTTATAAGTGGAGGTTGAGTTGGTAAATATCAATTGATAGTTAGCAATTAGTTTTAATCCTTCTTTCATTTGGTAATAACTGTCCAAGTTAACGTTGTGCGCTGTCAACCTGCTGAATACCAGATACGGCGAATATAAAACGACTGCCCCATCGTTTTTCAAGTAATTAAGCGATAGTTTAAATTTGTCTTTGATCTCATAAGTAGCGGATGCCTCCCATATAGGTTGATTTATTGTACCCAACGAAAACATATTTCCATACCCAAGTACAATGCCCAACCTGTCTGAAGGCCGGATGAATAAGTTGCCTTTTAATACACGGTAATTCAAATGTCCGTATTCGTTTGCCAGTCGGCCTGATAACCATGTACCGCCTACCGATACTCTGCTGTAAAGTCCTGTCTGTAATCCTATTCCGCCGTAACGGTAATCAAAATCAAGATTATCGTTAAACCAGTATCCCTGGGGTGTAATTATCAGATAAGAGAAAAGGTTTGTGATTAGCTTCCGGAAAGGGTTTCTGAGCATTTCTTCGGACGGGGGAAGCCATGATAATCTCTGATCGATCATAAAATATTGAGCTTCTTCTTCATCCTCAAGGTTTTCATATATTCTTCTTGCTTCATCGTACCGGTCCATTTTCATATACGAATCTGCAAGATAAACCCGTACCTCAACATCCGACGAGTCTTCCTCTAATAATCTTTGAAATTCATCGAGCGCTCTTAACGAATCACCGCTCCAGAAAATCATCTTTGCACGTTGCTTGTCGTATTCAAAATCATAGTTTTCTTCAAGCAGCAAATCATAGTAACTTATGGCTTCATCGTATCTATCCGCACACATATATAAATCCGCTAATTCAAGATATAAGTCCTCAGTAATATCATTCGTAGAGATATATTCCTCATAATAAGGAATCGCATCAACACAGTTGCCGTTCCGAAATATAACTCTACCTTCCTCTAGGCGGACCATTTTCCTTTCTTGTTCCAATCTCATAGCATTAAGTTCCAGCAAAGACTGCAACTGCATCAGATCAGGGTTAGAAGCATCAATTAATGCAGCCTTATCGGCATATTCTTGTGAAGACTCAAATTGTTCCGAATCAAAATATAGTGCTCCAAGGGCTATTAATGCATAAATGTTATCGGGGTTATAAGAAATTACTTCATTTAAATATCTTTCGGCGGTTGAGAAATCACCCACTCCAAGCCAAATATCAATTTGTGCAGCAAGTAATTTATAATCCAAGTTGTTTGGTGAAAGTTCCAACGCTTTTGTAATATATTCTTTCGCTTCATCAAATCGTCTATCATAACTCAAAAACTTGGCCAGGTAATACATGACCTCATAATCAGAATCATCATAATCCAAATACTCAGTTAATAATTCCGTTGCATCTTCATATTGTTCCAGATTAGCAAAGTATTGAGAAATTTGAATAACGGCTTCTTTATTGGTTGGGTCCTGCTTCAATAAGGTTTGATATTCATCAATTTTCAGGTTATAAGCATCAGTCCTATTTTCAATAACCCTCTTCCATAAATCCTGGAACCAATCAACTTCTTCATAATTCGGTAAAAGGTACTGACCTTGCTGGTAAGCTTCTTCGTATCTCTCAACTTCCAACAAAGCTTCTATCAATTTAACTCTTGTATCATCATCATCGGGGTCATTTCTCAACATCCTAAAGTACATATCAATAGGATACTCTCTATATCTCCAATCATCTTCATCGTCGTCGTCATCTACGAGAGGAATAATGTACCCCTGCCTTCTTGCAAAATCCAGTCCTTCCTGTGCTTCTTTAAAGAACGGTTTGTATTCAAGAGCATTTAGAAAAGCCTTTTCAGCTTTCTTATTTTTCCCGAGCCAATATGTAATCCAGCCCAGTCTGCTCCATAAACGCCAATCATCAGGGTATTTCTCTACATAAATATCTAAAATCCTTTCAGCTTTTCTTAAATGTCTTGTCTCTGTTAGAATCAGTGTATACCTAATTATTTCATCCGGCGATGGATCAGGGTCCCGTTCCAGATACCTGTCATACCAAAGTTCTGCAAGTTCCCAATTTTCAAGCCATCTATATGATTTCCCGATTTCCAGATAATTAAAGGGATAAGTCGGATCAATCGCTATTTCTCTTTTATGCCCATTAATCTTATCATATAATATGGGATACCAAATAGAGATCATTCTTTCATAGTTTCTTCTGTACTCACCGTTTTCGGGTTCAAGCCTCATTGCTTTTTTATAATCAAAAAATGCGAGCGAGTATTCCTGTCTTTTTTCACGGCATAAGGCCCGTAAATTGTATCCTTCTGCTACCCTGGCATTTGCTGAAATATATTTATTTAAGAGATCTACCGCTTCACCGTATTTACCTTTCTGCATCTGGAGAATAGCCTCTCTTTTTAATCCCTCGTTAAATCCCTGAGCAGAAAGGTTACTTAGAATAAAGATGAATATAACCAATATTTTTTTTAATGAGAGCATTACCCGGTAAATTTATTGAGAGCCACATAATTACTGTCACCATTTTCACCTATAAGAAGATAGTTCATTATACTATCTGCACTGGTTACGGTTTCGTTCACTTCAATACTAAGGACACTTATGTACTCCAATGTATTAGCCACATATGCGGGGTCGTTTATTGGAAGGTTTGATTTTATTTTGTTTGAAACATTTATGATACTGTTTTCAGTGCTTCTTGCAATAAGAATAATAATTTTATTCTCAACAGAGCAAATTTTGTCTTTTTTCTCAGTTGACAGTTTTATAGTGTTTAACAATTGGTTCATTGAGATAAGACCTTTGGCCTGTGCTGTTTGGTCCAACTTCAAAGTTAAGATTGCAAACTTCTGCCCGGTACTTCTATATAATGCTATCTGGTTGTTCAGTATAAGCTTAAAGTCGCTTTCATTATAGAAGTTTGAGAAAGCCAGCATATCCGGGCTGCTGGTCTTCTTTGATTCTTTCATTTGTTCTATTTTGTTTTCTACTCTTGGGTGTTCCTGCTTTATTTCATGTACATTGGTAGCATCGGGGGAATCAAAAACTTTGAGTTTGGGGGACTGCGGAGTTTCTTCACTAACAATAGTTATACCCTTGTAAGGCTGGATAGAATACTTGGATGAAAATTGTCCTTCGTTGTGTCCTACATTCGGGCTTATAATAATTTTACCGCCGTGATATAAGCCTTTTGTAATATCTTTCTTGAGAAAAATTATCCCGGTACAAAATTGTGCTAATGTATCAACAATTAACTGGGCTCTCTCCGTTGCGGGTTCACTAACTACAAATAAGCTTGTTATATCTCTGTCTTCAATAGTTTCAATAGTTCTCAAAAAAGAATCTCTTAAAAGCCCGATGTTTCTAAATCCAATGTAAGGAGTAAGTTCATCAAATATTATTCTGCTTGGCTCGTACTGGTTAACAACTGTAAGAATATCGTTTAAATATTCTACCAAAGCGCCGTCAGGATTGGCCATTTCATAAATATCATTTGGCGGTGCAACTCTTACAACAATTATAAGGTTTTGATTCATGTAGGACTGTATATCAAAATTGATGGAGGCGGCTTGAATCATCAAATCTTTCGGACGCATATTGGTAAAATATAAACAAACTTCCTGAGCTTTTGCGGCTTCCAGTGCATATTGCAATCCTAATAAAGTTCTACCGGACTTACGCGGCCCAATGGCTAGATAACTTCCTCCTCTGTAAATTCCTCCCCAATTCTGGTCAATTATCGATAATCCAAATGGTATTAAATGTACTGAACTATTCATTCTTTCCAATCCTATTAGTATAATATACCTAACAAAGAGCATGCCGAAAAAAAGAGACTAAAAGTGTTTATAAAGTAGCGACTAAAACCTCCTTTTATGTCTCAATTTAAGAAATACTACATAAATGATTCATTTACAAACATTTTACTTATCTTCCGTTTCCATAAAAACCAAATACAAAAATACCTGTAGCATTGGCCGTTATCGACGGCTCGTTTGAGATATAGTCATTTCTATCATCTCTAAAATAAGAAGAATCAGTCTGAAATTTACTCAAATAATCGAATTTTTCAAAAGGTATATCATAGTTGGAAAGGAACTCTTTGGTAACCGGTCCACCCGAAAGTCCTCCGGGCAAGTCAATAGATTTTAAATATGAAACTTGATGATGGAAATTTTTCACATAATTATCGCCTACCTGGCTGATGAAAGAGAGTCCCCATTGATTTTTACCTAAAATAAAATCTCTCTGAAATACATCCAGGGTATCAAAATAGTTATCATGAGTTAATTCTTTGTATAAAATATTTTGAAGAGAAATTCCCAATAAAGTATTATTAGTTCCCCACGAATAAGCAGCACCTTCTCCAAAAACTCTCTGCTTATAATATTCGTTAAAATGATTCAGATTGCTTTGAATATATACAACATATTTCGCATCATGCTTTGATAACTTGTAATGAGCCAATGAGTTTATATCTCCCCAGCTCCACCAGTAATCCGATTTTGCCGAATCGGCATATTCTTTAGCCAAAAGTAATAGCTCATAATCGTTTGTAGTATTATAAAGCTCAACAGCGCCCAGAGCAAGTTTGCCGTAAAATTTTTGATCTACGAACATTACCGTGCTTGAATCAAGGCCTTTTACTTTTTTATGAATTGAAAAAAACTCTTGTGCGGTTTTTAAGCATTTTTCGGAAAATTCTACAAGTTGAAATTTTTCTTTCCAAATTCTGGAGGCTAAACTTAATGCCGCCACATAAATTCCGATTAAGTTTTTACCTATACCCGTATATGCCGGCCTTTGGTTCTCCAAAGGGTCATCCTCCGGGAGTCTCCAACCCACATCATGATCCCGTAGATCTTGAACCTGTGTTATCAGTTTATGTTTTTCATAATTACATCTCAACAGCCAGTCCAATCCTACTTTTGCTTCTTCCAATACATCCGGCACATCATTCCGGTTATTATCAAATCCGAACTTTACGGGATCGTATTCATAAGCAAACATAAGCATGTAAGCTGCGTAAGCCGTAGTATTAAGAAATTTAACATAATCCCCCGAATCGTGCCACCCCCCGGTTACATCTACATGCCGGTTAATTTCTTCCCCGTTTTCTATTATTGAAGTAGCATCAAACCTGTGGCAAACCTCATGCAAGTAAGGGTTGGTATAACCGCATCTTTGTACTTCAAAAAACTTTAGAAGTTTACTTGCAATACCGTTATAAACATTTTTGCCAATCTTAAATACAGGTGATTTTGTACTTTCAATTTCTACAAAATAATTTCCATCTTTATCTAACTCTGTAAAATCAATTTTATAGACATACCTAAAATTTCCAAAAGGAGTGGAAGTTTGTGATATAACTCCTTTATGAACAACACTTTTGTCCCTGCTGTTCTTTACTATGAATTCCCTAGTTGATAAAGGGGTATCCGAGAGAATAACGCCAGTCTTTACGTCTCCGGGCAAATATCCTACCTGGTTAACCCGAATATAAATATTTGCTCCAATTAGGTTTATCAATATAGTTGAAATGAAAAACAACCTAGCAATCATTAAGTACCATCCGTTTGTTTAACAATAGAGATTATAAAATAAATGTAAGATAAAGTTTTAAAAGAAAAAAAGAGAGAGGATTTATCTCAGGGCAAACGCATCAAAAATTCAGAATATATTTAAGGTACTCATTATTAAGCGAAGCTCTGTATCGTCTCTTCTTTTTACTTAATTTGTCAGTCATTTGTGTAATACATTGTAAAGCTACTTTTCTTAATATATTTAAGTTCAATTGCGAATAACCTGTTCTTGCTCTAGAAGCATCTTCATTAAAAGTAACATCAAGGTGCCAATCTAAATGATTTTCTATAGTCCAATGTCCTCGTGCTAACAAATTATAATAAACCGGATTATTGTTCTTTTCACTACTAAGATAATACCTTACCGATGATTCGGTTTTTCCATTCATTTTTCTAATTGCTTCGATTCTAACTATAGTTTCCAAACCTTCCCAATTCAAAGGCCTTTCTTCTTGGGGGAGTGTTGCAATAGGTATTGAACTACATTTGCGAATTTCTTGGCGGCCATGATTTGTTTTGATTTTCTCGTCATAGTTAATGGGGGGATGAAACCTAAATGCTTCTTCTACTTGTTGGTAGCTCTCTTTTTGGTTCTTCTTTAATGATAGAAAATATTCTCCTTTTTTCTCTTTTATTTTCCGAACTATTCGTTTTTGGCAACCTATCGCGTCTATGCTTATTACAGCTCTTTTTATATCTAATTCGTCTAATAATTTCGGTATTGCTGTAATTTCATTACTCTTATCATTTACTTTTATCTGTCCTATAGAGAAACTATTTTCACTTACCCACGCACTTAATATATATAAGCCTTTATTGCCTTTTTGCTTCGGGGATACTCCTTTGGCTTTTTTCCCATCTATACAGATTAACTTTTCTTTTATTGTATCTAAAAGTATTTTCCCTTCTGATTCTAATAGTTTTGACAAGCATGCTGGCTTTAATTTTTGTAATACTCTGTTAAATGTATCATGGGAAGGTATCCCATTTGGTAATGCTAATATTGTTTTTAACCATTTATATCTTTGGAGCCCAAATTCTTCCATGTCTCCGAAATCTTCTCCATTACATACTAACGTGCATAAGGCTATAAATAATATATCGCATAACTTGTGCTGACATCGATTTACTACTCGGGGGTCTGTGATTCTACTTAACGCTTTTTCGATTTTGTTTTCCATGCTTTTTTGAAAACAAACTTAACTTTTCTTTTCTATTTTAAACAGACCCTCTTTTTATTTTTTTTGATGCGTTTGCCCTGGAATAGTAATAAATTTTAAATTTATTTCAATTAACCGGCATAATACCGGTTTTAAATACAATAATGCCCCTAAATATCAATTAATGCGTAATTGCAATCAATAAATACTAATTTATACTGACAAAATGTCAAAAATGAACTTCTAAATGCCCGGTTTATCTTGTTAAAAGTCCATTTCATTTCATTAAATAAATAATGTAACGGCTAAATAATCAATTCAACTTGATAAATGAGAAGTTGATATTCTTAAATAATCAATTAAACTCAATAAATGGCGGAATGATTCTTCTAAATGAGTTCTAAAACTAATAAATAACCAATTGACCTTATTAAATGATCATTTCAACTGCCATAATGTCAGAGTAAGTTTTAGATAAATCATTTTTTATCACCAAATTTCTATTTTGTTTTTATGCAGAAATTATAGAAAGGCTTCAAATTTTATATCTTATAATTAGTTTCATGAAGTTTTGCTATACAAAAAAAGGCTGGGCTTTGGCGCCCAGCCGTATTGGATTTAGAAAAAAGAAACTTGGCATGCATAAATTGCGCCGGCTACTACCGCCCAAAATAAAATCAAATATATGCATATAAAAAATTTACTCATTTTTTCCTTCCTTATTGTTTATTAGTTAATTAAAGAAAGAACACCAACAGCATCCCGAGTTAATAAACGGGTTGCATAAAAATCTATTTTAATAATATCATCTTCTTCGACTGAACAAAATTGCCAGCTACAATTCTATAAATATATACTCCACTGGTAACTTTATTGTTATTATTATCTTTACCGTTCCAAACCAGTTCGTAAGTTCCCGCGTTCATGAATTCATTAACCAATGTTCTTACTTCCTGTCCCAGCATATTGTATATTTTTAATGTTACACCGGATGCATTAGGTAATGCATATTTTATATTGGTTTCCGGGTTAAACGGGTTCGGATAATTTTGTTCCAATACAAATTCTTCGGGCATAACTTCAATATCATTCGTACCTGTTACTGTGCTGCCCACCTTGAAGTTTTTAGGGGTTGAATAATCCGAAACCTTTCCGTTTGTTTTACTTCTTACACGCCAAAAGCATTCACCGTCTTCAAGATTTTCAATATTTGCATTCAATTCGTCTACGGATAATATAGTTGAGTTGTTGAATTCACTGTTATCAGCCAATTCTACGTCATATGAAAGAGTCGATGACGATTGTGCCGGTAGAAACCATGATAACTGGGGTGAACTGGTACTGATCGTTACCCCGTTAACAGGAGATGCAGCTACAGGCGCAACCGAACTTGCACCCGGATCAACTGTAAATTTTAATGTTGAAGATGCTACCGTATAAGGACCGCTTTCGCCGTCATAGGATACGGAAACATACCACCAGTAACTGCTGCCTTCTGAAAGTGCAGATGTAACGCTTGCACTTGCTGATGTTGTAATTATTTCTTCGGTGTATGAAGCAATAAATAATTCTGTATTGCTGTAAGTAACTTTATAATGAGTTATGCCTATTGTTGACCCGGTAACATACCATAAAAACGTCGGGGTTTTTGTAGTAATCACCGAATTGTCGGAAGGATAAGTCTGAATGATTGAAACACTGCCTCCGGCAATAGTAAATGATCCTTCGGATACATCAGAATAATCCGACTCAGAACTTCCGCTGCCGTCATAAGCCGCTACAGCCCAGTAATATGTTGTTCCGTAATCCAACTCGCTCGGGAACGTATAATAGGCCTCATTCATGTCTGCAGTTGAATAAGTATCCGAACCACCGGCAATCATCTGGGTCTTCCAATCAGTTTCATCTTTATCTGTTGTTGCCCATGCAACTACATAATTATCCCAAGCCAGGGTTGAGCCTTCCATATACCAGGAAAGCGTTGGAGTTGCAGTGTAAAGTGTCGGGTTGTCTACGGGGTATGTTGCTACCGGATAACTGCTCAATCCTCCGGCAACACTGAATTCCGCCGTACTTGAATAAACATCGCTGTAACCGTTCTTGGATGATTTTACGCGCCATGTGTAATCTTCGCCGGGCGTTAAACCGCTTATCTGTAAATATGTATCTGTAGTTGATCCTTTGTCCGTCCAGGGTGCGCCGCCTGTTGTACTTACTTCTACAGTGTAGGTAACAACTCCTGTATTTACTCCTTCAATATACCAGCACATTGTCGGGGATGTTGTATATACCGAAACTCCTCCCGTTGGATAAGATAATGTTACCGCAGTGGGTATCACTCCTGCTGCTGCATAAGTTTTGAATGATACAACGCTTGAGTAAAGTACCTCGCTGTTATAAGTAGTTTTTACCTGCCAGTAATATGTTTCGTCCGAATCAAGGTCTGATGTTACGCTAACAAAGGTACTGGTCCCAGCACTCAGCGCTGTAACCCCGTTCGTTAATTCGCCGCTTCCGCCTGTAGTATTGCTTTTTGAATATAATACTTCAAAAGTTGCGGAAGGTTCATACTGCATTGTATACCAGTAAAATGTCGGCGTTAATGTATAAACCGTGTAACTACCCGTAGGCCATGAAGGATAAGCCATAACCGTTCCGCCCTGCGTATCAAAATAAAATACCGGGGAATGGTCTACTACCCTGTCTTCAAAATCGAATGAGTCCGACGTTATACCGTCGTCATAATATCCAACTACTCTCCAGTAATATCTTGTTGCACCACTTAAGCCGGTCACACTTTGGTAAATATTAGTAAGGTTATCATAAAAGAAAGCAATACTTCCCGGTGTTGTTACCTCTGCTTGAACATCGGCAAACCAATCAGCCGCCGAAGGTTCGGTACCGGATGCTTTTATTTGCAGGTAATATTTTAATGAACCGGCTGCCTGGCTTAAATACCATGTAAATTGTACAGGGTCATATGCATATAAACTTGAAGCATCTGTCGGGTTTGCAAGACTTATACTCATACCTGCTACGGTCGTAAAGAAATATATATCGGTTTCATAAATTTCATTATCCTCGCCGTCCAGACCAACAATTTGCCAGTAGTATTTTGAACTGTTTGAAAGAGGGAAATTGGTAATTGTTTCATCCATTGTTATTGTCAAATCACTGCCAAGATTTTCCTCGTAAAGCGGAGATGACATGTCGCTATTTTCACTAATTAATAATTTATACGATACCGACGGTGCTACCCCAAATTCTTCCCATGTAAAGGTTGGAAGTATAGAAATACCCGTTATATTGTTTAGAGGTTCTACCAG
>JASFMY010000028.1:0-57572 GCA_050117315.1 Ignavibacteria bacterium | reverse complement strand
GCATTTTTTCTCTTAATTCTCCCATTTTTACTCCTTTTTCTTTGTTGGTGATGAGAGAATATAAAAAAATACTCTTTCATTTTGTCAAAGAACATCTGCTGCCGCTTTGGCGGTTTCGTTCAATTATGCATTAGAGGAAAACAAATAACCTATAATAAATAAAAAGGTTGTCACAATTTTCTATTTAACCTTTTTTGATCTTAGATATTATTTGTAACTCATTGAAACTAAAGCTATCACTAAATTCCTTCTTTTCTATTGCATAATCCAGATTAAGTAAGTTCTCTTAGTTTTTGAAGGTATTTTATCTGAATATCTAAATCAGGTATTTGAGTTGATTTATTACAAGGCGGATTTTTCATTTGTAAAAATTCGAAAATCCTATCCAAACCTGTAAACATGTTTTCGAGCGGATAAATATTATCTCTAATAAAGTGGACAAATTTTAATGTTTTGAACCCGTCAAACCAGTATCTCTTTTGTTTTATAATTTCTTTCGGTTTTAATTTTGATATAATTTTATTCCAGTCTCTTTCGAACTTAATTTCATTAAAGAATTTTTTTAACCCCGGGTGCAACTCTTCAATTTGTTTTACATAATCTTCAGCAGAAAAAATTTCATCATTGTTAAAAACATCCAGCCACTTTTTTAATAACAGAAATGAGTCCAATGAATAAAGCAAATATTCATTTTGTTTTTTTGATAAAAATCTATTTACTCTTTGCCCCGTTCCAAACGGCACTCGCCAGGAACCTCTGCCTGAAGGATAAACACATGCAGTGTTTATTTCATTGATTCGTGTTACTTTGGAAAGCTTCTCCATAAAATAAAAATCTTCCGCAGCTTTGCGTTTGTTCATCCCGCCTATCTTTACGTAGCTTTCCGCATTGCAGGCCATTGTTGAACCAATTGTGTGAAAGCCATACGGGGAACAAGCTGTTTTAAGTCCAAGCAGATAGTGACGTAAAAATATTTCATAACAAACAATCGCTTTAATATTTTTTTCTTCGCCAACCAAGGGATGTTCATATTTAACATATGCTGCCGAGTAATTATTTTTGTTAAAATTGTTGATCACTTCATCAAAATAATTTTTGCTTACAGTACAATCGGCATCAAGGCAAAAAAGAATATTTTTATTGTTTTTAGAATAATCAAAATACTCAAGGGCTAAATCCATTCCTATTTTTCTTGCTAAACCAACACCGCCTTCTTTTTCAGTCAACTGATTCTCTTTTGAATTGCAGTCAACGTAGCTGAGATCAAATTTTAATTTACCTTGTGAAATAATGCTTTCTAAGAAGTCAATACTCTTTTGATTATCGTCTATTATTTTATGTGAACAATCTACTACTGAATTAATTACAAACAGAACAAGAATTTCAGAGAAGTATTGTGATTCGTTTTCGTTTAGTGATTTTACTAATTTGGGTAAATTTCCAGATTCTGATAAGACAGGAATAACAACAATCAGTTTGTACTTTTTAGAGCAATCAATTGCTAACTTCCATTTATCAGATGCAAATTTAGATTTGTATTTTTTTACAAATTCAGGCAGGTCTGTCTTATTGTTTGTCATAAATAATTATTTATAATTTTCTTTGCTTGTTCAAAATCCGGTCCGTCAATCCAATGAATTTTTATTCTTTCTTTTTCCATCTTTCTGAACCACGTCATTTGCCGTTTTGCAAATGCGTTAATGGCACTTCGCAATTTCTGAAACATGTCGTTGTAATTAATTTCATTCTTCAAATACATTGCAATAAATTTATATTCCAATCCGAAAAATTTCATTTTATCATAATCAATTCCTTCGTTCATAAGTTTTTCTACCTCTTCAACCATTCCGTTATTCAATCTTTGTTTTAATCTTGCTTCAATATTTTTTTTAATTTCTTCTCTTGGTTTAACAACTCCTATATTTATCGAATTTATTTTTTCCGCTCCGTTTATTTTACTATTGATTTGCGTGGCTACGATTATAGCTTTTATAATTCTTTGCTTATCTATCAGGTCCGTGGTATTATGAAGTTCGGAATTAATAGACAATAATTTTTTTCTTAATTCTACAATTGATAATCCATTCAGCTCCGAAATTTTTTTCTCATCAAAGCTTACTTTTTCAAGATTGTAATTCTGTAAAACCGAGCTTAAGTACAAACCTGTACCTCCCGCAAGAACAGGAATCTTGTTTTTCTCCTTAATTGATCTATAACTTCTGAAAAAAAATTCTTTAAATAGGAAAAGGTTGAATTCATTTTTAGGGGAGATAACATCAATTAAATGATATTTTATTTTTTGTCCGTCGATGTAATAATCGTTCAAATCTTTTCCCGTACCTATATCCATTCCTTTATAAACCTGGCGTGAATCGGCAGATATAATTTCACCGTTGAAATGATTTGCTATTTGAACCGCAAGTTTTGTTTTGCCAACTGCCGTGGGACCGAGGACGGTTATAAGATCAAAATTCATTTTTCTTTAATAAAGGGAAGCAACGGGGAAAGTAATTATAAAATCAGCGCCTTCGCCGAGTTCACTTTCAACTCTAATGGTGCCGCCGTGATCTTCAATTATTTTTTTAGTTATGGATAATCCCAAACCGGTGCCTTCTTTTTTACCATGCGACATAAAGGGTTCGAATATTTTCTCTTTTAGACTGTCCGGTATTCCTAGGCCATTGTCTTTTATCAAAAGAATAACTTGATTTTCATCTCTCTTAGAAGCAATAGTTATTACTCCGCCGTCAGGCATAGCATCGCAGGCATTTCTAACAATGTGGTTAAAACACTGACTGAACTCCTTTAAATCTATCTTTACATTAACATCGGTATCCAGATTTTTTTCTATTGAGCAGTTTTTCAGTTTTACCAGGCTGTCAATCCTTACTATCAAATCTTCCAGCAAATCATTAAAGTTCATACTGGCGGCATGAAGAACCGATTTGCCTTCGGAATAACTGGAAGTTGTTTGAACCATATCTGCTACATGAGTAAGCTGTTCTAAAAGCATATCAATTACCTGGCTATACTGTCCCGATTCATCTTTCGCTTTCAAGTGCTCGGCATATCTTTTACTTACAAGAATCGGTTTTTTGATATCCTGTATTAAAAAGTTTGCCATCTTTCCAAGCGAGGTAACACGCTCTGTCTGCAATAGTTTTTCAACAAGGGAAGCATTTTCAAGTGCAAGTGCAGCATGAATAGAAAGTCCTTTTAATATTAGTTCATCTAATGAAGTAAATTCTCCTTTGTTACTGTTGAGTAATTGAAGAACACCAACAATTTCTTCTTTTTTATTTTTTATCGGGAAACATAACATTGTCTTTGTTAAGTAACCGCTTGATTTATCGTAATCCGATTTAAATCTTGCATCTTCCTGAACATTTTTAATGTTAACCGTCTCACCGCTTTTTGCGACCCATCCCGCAATTCCTTCACCAATGTTTAACCTGATTTCTTTAATATCATTGCCTATTGCAACTTTTGACCAAAGCTGTTCGTTCTCCGTGTCAACTAAATAAAGTGTACCTCTGTCGGCATCTGTAAGATCACATGCAACGTCTACAATGTTTACAAGCGCATCATCAAGTTTAATGTTTGAGTTAACAAGCTGAGCGGCTTTGTTTATTGTTTCAAGCAACTCGGCCGTCATAACAGAATCAGCTTCATCTTTTATTTCTTTCTCATCATTATCTTTTGAAGCATTTGATTCAATATTTTCTTCTTCTCGTTCCTCACTTCCGTTAATTATTGATTTGAAATCCGGAACGTTTTTTGCCTCGGTAAGAAAGTTTTCCAATTGCTCTTTCTCCTTTTCAAGAGTATCAATAGATTCATCTTCAACTATCAAACTTTCTTGATCTTCATCACTACTTTCAGATGGTTGATTATCAAAGTCGGTATCTTCTTCAAAAGGAATTGCCGTATCATCCTCAGCAATCTCTAACTCCGGATAATCTCTGAAAACAATTGATTGGTCATCACTTTCTTCTTCAGTAGTATTCCGGTCATCAATCGTAATTGGTTCAAATTCCGAATCATCATTAAGCGAAACGGGTTTTATTTCTGTTTCCGTATCATCTTCTTTGTTATCATAGAAATTCAAATCATCGCTTGAGTTAAGCCTGTTAAGGAATTCTTCGTCTTCCTTACTTATCTCCGGTGAGACTTCAGGTAGTTCTTCAATCTCGCTTTCAAAAGCTTTTTCAATTATTGATTGGTCATCAAAGGGTTCTTCTTCCTTTTGAAATTCTTTTATTTCTTCTTCGCTGATATTAGTTAAGTCAATCTCGGTGGGATATTCTTCATCATCTTTTATATTTTGCAGTTCTTTTAATAGCGCATCGGTCTCGTCATCTACTTCTTCGATCGGCTCCGTTTGACTTTCATTTAAAGTAACTTTTTCAAGCGATTCTTGTTGATTTATCTCTTCTTCAGTTGCCGTCTGTTCATCTTCGGGTAGTGACATTGTTTCGTCAACATTTTCCAAGTTGTTTATTTCTTCCGGCAGTTCTTTATCATCAAGAAAAACGGTTTCGTCTGTTCTTTCCCGATTATTTATTTCTTTTGTTTCCTCGAATATTTTTTCTTCATGTTCAAATTCAGGCTCAATTTTTACGGACGTTTTAAGTTCATCTAAAATTCTCTTATCCTGGTGTAACAGCAGTTCAAATTCATATTTGGATAAACGTATTAAGTAGGTATCCCTCAAAGCTACAGCAGTTGAAGTACGACTTGTCCCTTCAAAAATCTCTTCATAACCGAATACATCTTCATCGTAAAATACAAAGGACTTTGTGCTACTCAAGACTTTCTTTTTTAACAGGTTAATTTCGCCGCTTACAATTATATAAACGGAATCAGCAGGGTTGCCTTCCCTATAAACAATTTCACCTTCATTTATAGTAAGCAGGCTGCCCTTTATTTGCTCAAAATTAAATTTAGATGTGTCAATATTTTTGAGTAATCTGCTGCTTTTTAATACGAATTCGAATTGACTTTCCATTTCAAACAAATTTCATTTATTGGTATATGACAAAATAAGATGAAACAACCACCGGTAAAATCACTTATCTAAAAACGATAAGATATTACGAACAATAATAAAAAAGATTCCCAAATGCAATTTAAGACCAATAAGAAAATACTTCAATGCAATAGTGAATTCTATAAACAGCAGTCTTTTTAGCTTAGTAAAGGTAATGAGTTTGGATTTTATACATATTTCACCGGCATTAAATGGTCTGCATGATGGTAATCTTGGTGACAGAAAGAATAATATTGAGTTGTAATTTTAAAAAACTGCTTGAAAAGGAGGTTATCACAAAACTATTCTGCTGATAATTTTTTTTCTAAATTTTCTAATCTTTTTTTAATCTTTGTATTTTCTTTTTCTATTTCCTTATCTTTTGCTTTAGTTGAGAGATAAGAATCTTGCTGCCACCAATTTATACCCATCTCCATTGCTTTATCGACAGACGAAATCAAGAGTCTAATTTTAATGTTCAAGAGGTCGATATCTGCAAGCTGAATTTTAATATCACCGGCAATAACAATTCCTTTATCCAAAACCCTTTCTAAAATATCGGCTAAATTAGTACTTTCGGTTGCATGAACAAGCTTTTGTTTCGTCATAATGCTTTCACCTTTTTGATTAAACTATTTTTTGTCTTAACTTTTATTCGTCCTTGTTTTCCGGTAATAAATTTCCCAACGGACCTAAATTTAAGTTGAGGTCTTCATCCTTTAGACCAAATATTTCTTTAAGCTCCTGCAACTTTTCTTCTAATTTCATTAATGTCTCGCCTACCCGTTCGATCTCTTCGTCGGACAAAGAGCCGTATTCAACACGACGAAGTGCTTGTTTTTCTAATAGTTGCCTAATTAATTCTATAAGTGTAAGAACCAGTTTCGCTAATCCTTGTTCTACATTATTGGGATCTGCAATAATCCTATTCGGCGGAGTAGAACACAATTTTTCTGCTTCCTCAATGAACGAGTCAGGTGAATCGGTTTCAGTTATTTTTTCCATTGGCATTTATCTCCTCTTCTCAATTATCTGCCGGATATACTAATTTTTCCATCAACAAGGTTTTGTTTTTTTGGGGGACGTAAAGAAATAAAATTATACGGAGGCCAAGGCCCACTGAAAAGAAATTTCAGATCAGGCTGGCTGGATTTTACTTGTTCAAATTTTTGTTTAAAAGCCAATCGTTTTTCATTTTCAACAAGATAATAAGCCTTTAAAAGTAAATCCCGGCTTATAAGTTTTATTAGTTTTTTTTCACAAATTAGTCTTGAAAAAGAATTATCAATTGCATTAATGTATATTTCAGCTTTTTCTTCAAATTCTTTTTCCGCCTTATGTATTTTAAGTTTTTTATTCATATAACTTATTCCCGGAGACTTACCCGGCATCTGTATAGTAGAGTTATCGTTATATTTTCTGGATATACTTTCAAATAGTTTTTTACCGTTCCAAATAGCTTTTACACTAAATTCTAACTTATTTTTTAGTTCGTCGAAATTTCTAATGAAATCCGGGTAATAGAGTTTTATAACAGAAATAACTTCATCATTTTTACCGAAGCATGTATTAAATCTCATAGGGAGAACATTAAAATCTTCCATTAATTTTTCTACAACCTCTTCATGTTTTAATACGTTTTCGTTAGTTACTTGAACTTGTTCATTAAAGTCACTAACGGCTATTCCAATATCTCTAAACGGTATAGAGTATACTAATGCTTCGTTTAATCCTCGAATATTATTTTTTATTTTTTTATTCGAATCCAGAATGCAATAAGCATACATTTTCATAAACAAATCCTTGGTATATTAGGTGAAATCCTTTTCCGATTCTTCATTCTTCTTGCTTCCCCTGTGTTCAAAGTTTTCTACCGAACTGATAATAGCTCTCAATCCTATGAATATCAGGTCAACATCTGCAATAGAAATAACTAAATCTCCCGATAAGACTACGCCTTTATCCAACACCCTATCCAACACTTCCAAAAGGGTGACCTCTTTCGAATTATTAACAACATTATTCATTTTTGTATTTCCTCATCAATAGAGCAAAAATTATAAGGCGGCCACGGGCCTGTATAATCGATACTTAGACCTTTGTCGCTGTATTTTTTTTTCATATAGTTTGCAGCTTCAATCATTTTAGCTACAGCGTCTTTACCCATTAGTAAAACCAGATTTAGAATCATGTCATCCTTTTTTTCCGTCACTTCTTTCGGTAATAATTTATTCGTTCTTATATTCAGAGAAAGCTCTTTAAATACTTCAAAAATCTCGTGACCATACACGTTTATTTTATTATTCACCAGTACATCTATTAATGCTTCTCTTTTCTTTTTTAATAAATAAGTTTTTCCACGCGAAGAATTTGCTATTTCGCTGTCCAGCTTTATCATTTCTTCATTATTATTATTAATATTTTCTTTCAGTTGTTGGTTATTGCAATAGATTTTAATGCCCCATTCTTCTTTGCCTTCTAAATAGTTCAAACTATCATTAAATTTGCCGGTATTTTCTTTGATACATGCTTTAAGACTGGATTCGCTTGTGAAAATGGTACCAAACTTAAAAGGAATTACGCAGTTATTTTGCATTACTCCTTCTATTAGGTTTTCATGTATATATGCTTTTGTTTTTACCCATTCTAAATTCGTAAAATTATTGCGGAGATTCTCCTCGCCAAATTCATCTTGTTTTACTCTACTTACAACTGCAAAAACACCAAGATAATTGATGTAATAAAGCTCATCGGATAAACTTTTTAAATTATTAATCCTCGGGGGTTCTTTTGTTATACAATATAAATATATAAGATCTTTTTTCCCGGTTTCCATTGCTAACTCGTCATAGATTAATTGCGACAAATAAAAATCATCTTTTTTCATCCGGTGACGGATGATTTATATTATTCCCAATATTACTCTTTATCAGATCTTTCAATGCGTTCGTAAGATTCGACCTCTAAATTATCGTTCATTTGAACCAAATAAAAATTCCTGTCTTTTACTTTGCTTGGTAAGCCAAGTGATTTTATAAAGGAACTATCCTCAAATACTTCTGCTACTACTTCCCATGCATTACCAACTTTTTTTGCTTTTATTACATTCGCAGAATCTACATTGAAGTTTTGTTTTAGAAATTCGGCGGCTGCGTTGCTTACACTCGTTATATTATGCATCTATTCCTCCGATTTTCTTTTTAAAATTTCATTTAGAAGATCCAGTAACTCAGCCTCACGTTTATTATATTCTTCTTCGTCAATTTCATCTAATTGAAATTGTAATTGCAATGCCATTAGTTTTTCTTTTACAACATCTTCATCGTTTAATTCCTTATCAGCAATTTTACTTAATTCTTTTGCCAACCATACTACGCCTTTTAGCGGCGCAAGCAAAATATCGTCAATTAGAAACATTGTCCTTTTTCATGTTAATTATTAAATTCACAAAATTAAATGGGGGTAGTGCTTCTATAATTCTAAATTTTATTTCATTAGTATATTCTTCAGCAAGTTCTTCAATCTTCGCCTCAAATTCTGCACCTTTCTTTTTTTCTACTAGAAAAGCGGTATTCATTATCATAAGGTCGTTGTAAACATTGTTAATTTTGACATCAACCGATAAAGATGAGAGAGTATTCAGTATCAACTCCTTGCAAATATTTTTTTCTTTTTCCAAAGCGGACTCAACCATTTTACCGATCTCTACTCGCTGATAATGTGACTTTTGCGGGGGCATTGAGTCAATTTTATTCTTTAATTCTTTTATATCTTCGTATTTTTCTACAATGGATTTATATACGGTATCTTTATTAAATATTGCTTGTACTCCGCTCTCTTTTTTGTCCCTAATATATTCAAACAGTTTTATAAATCGAATGTACTCCCTTTCCAGCATTCCCTTTACAACATTTTCATTCTCGGCAATTGTAGAAAAACGTGTAGGTAAAACGGAGTAAGATTTCATTACTTTCTCAATTGCCTTTTCATGGGCAAGGATGTTATTTCTACTTAAAGGGTATTCTATGATAGGAGATTTACTTACTACCGCTGCTATATCATTAAACGAAATAGTATAAACTTCATCATCTCTTCCACCTATTCCAATCGGACCAAAATTTACCGAATCTTTAGCATCAATTATACAATAAATATATTTTCCTTCTTGAACATTATTACTCATTTCAAACTTCCCATTTCTCCTGATGGACGACTATATTAACGAAATTATAAACAGGTAAGGGACCTGTGTAAGCGAACCTTATTCTACCCTTGTATATCTCACTTATATCATCCATAATATTATCGAATTCTTTTTCTTTACCGATGTCTATTAAAAAAGCTGCATTCAAGAACATTTCATCGATAATAGTGTTATTGAGTTTGCAATCAATATATGTATACTTGAAATGCGCGATTATACTTTCAGCTTCTTCCTCTTTTTTTTTCTGCAAAGCATTCTTAACAAGCATACCAATGTGCCTTTTATTTTCAATATTCAGTTTGCTTTTGCCGTTACTGATTTCATCTTTTGCTTTATCAATCTCTTCGTTTTCTTTTACAATTTCATCAAAAATCAGGGGCATATTTTTCCAATATCCTTTTACATCCAATTCTATTTTATATTTCATGTCTCTGAGAGCATCCTTAAATTCGCTGTATCTTCTATACAAAAAATTTCGTACTTCCTCGGCATTTGCCGCAACAGTACCGTATCTTACGGGAAGAACACTGTAAGAATCCTTCATCACTTCTTCAACTACTTTTTCATGGGCCAACATACTCTCACGGTCAACAACGAATTTATTTAGCGGATGATTACTAACAACCATACTCAGATCTTTGTAACCGATAGTTAAAACTTCGTCGTTTCTTCCTCCAATTCCGATGGGACCGTAATTTCTTTCTTGTTCGCTATCGATTATGCAATAAATATATTTACCTTCCTTTTCCATTTTATAATCTTACTTTAACCAATGTTGAAGGGCTTTCCAATACTCCACTGTTTATTGAATAATCTTCTTCAAGAGCGGATTCATTATGAAACTCACAATAGTCGGTGAGTAACTTATAAGCCTTCGTTATATCATTGAATTCATTTTTTATTTCAGTAATACCAGGATTTTTATCCGGATGATAAAGGGAAGCAGTCTTCTGATAGGCTTTCCTAATCTCTGCTTGATTCAATATTTTGTCTGAAATGCCTAGTTTATCTCTTGCCCATTTTAAATCTTCGGGTAAGATTTTATCTACTTCCAGCGTAAAAAAACTATAAGTGGGAAGCGGCCCAATACATCTAAAATTTAACTTATCGGAATATTTTGCATTCAAATTTTCCAGCTTCTTTTCAAAAATTTGATAATTTGTTTTTTTTAAGAGAAGAGCGGTATTAATAACCATTTTATCATCCATAAGTTCATGTATTTTGAGGTTCTCACAATATTCGCTTAAATAGTGTTTTATTTCGGCAGAATATTCCTCTCTTTTTCTTTCCAACCCCTTCTGGACCATTTGCCCGACTTTTATTTTGTCCTCAAAAGTAACTTTTTCAGAATTAGAGAGCAGTTTGTTTTTTAATTCAATAATATCATTTTCTTCTCCTATTTCCCTTAGAACTGAATTCATATCACTCCATGTAGCAGCCAAGTCAATCTCAATTTTATCATTAATTTTTTCAAAAACGTCCGTTATTATTTCATAACCTTTTTTCAGTATCTCTATTACTTCGTTTTCCTCATCAGCCTGCGTACCTAATTTCAT
Source organism: Ignavibacteria bacterium (assembly GCA_050117315.1). Classification (GTDB taxonomy): domain Bacteria; phylum Bacteroidota; class Ignavibacteria; order Ignavibacteriales; family Melioribacteraceae; genus JANQIV01. Next base: position 46,783 of record JASFMY010000028.1, on the reverse strand, counting down.
CGGAATTACAGTATACCCGTTGTTCATTAATTCTTCTATTACAGTTTGATGTTTTAGAAGTTGCTCAGCTAATTTTTTTTTGTTTGAATGAAAGTAATCATGAACTTTAGAATTGCTTACAATTGCCGAAATGTTTTTATAATTAATTGAAAATATTTTTTCATGAATTGAAACATCACCATTGGAAGTAAAGCTTACTTTTCCCTGATTAACTACGCCATAAATATATAGTTTTGTATTATGCATATTGAAGCCTCTTCCGGGATATTATATTATTTATTTATACTCCCTCTTTGATTTTCAAATATTTTTAATGTTTCATTGAAATATTTTTTGGCAATTACAAGGTTCGATATATTCTTCTCAACTTTAGATTCATCGGTTTCCAACGGAACTTCTTTACTTAAGTAATCTCTTATAGCAAACATCGAAGCATTTCTACAGATAAATTCAATGTCAGAACCCACATATCCCTCAGTAACCTCGGATAATTCGTCAAAATCCACATCTTTCCCGACAGGTTTATTTTTTGAATGAATCATGAATATTTTTTTTCTTGTTTCTTTATCCGGGCTTGGAATCTCAAGCAAAAGATCAAACCTCCCGCTTCTTAAGAGTGCCGGATCAACCTTGTCCAATCTATTTGTCGCAGCTAAAACCGTTACGCCTTTGAGTTCTTCAATTCCATCCATTTCCGTAAGTATTTGACTAAGCATTCTCCCGATAACCGAAGCATCTGTTGAATTTCCTTTTACGGGAGCAATGCTCTCTATTTCGTCGAAAAAAAGAATTGTCGGAGAGGCTTGTTTCGCCATTCTAAATACTTCCCTAATTCCTCTTTCGCTCTCACCAATATATTTTGAAATGAGAGAGGGACCGTTAACAGGTATGAAGTTGACCCCGCTTTGGTTGGCAATCGCTTTAACAAGTAGTGTTTTGCCGGTGCCGGGAGCTCCATGCAACAAAATTCCTTTAGGCGGATGTGTTTTTGTTTTCGAAAAAACAGCCGGATATTTTAGAGGCCATTCAACTGCCTTCTTCAATTCTTCTTTAATAGTTTCAAGACCACCCACATCTTCCCATTTTACGTCGGGCACCTCAACAAAAACTTCCCTTATGGCAGATGGTTCAACATCTTTCATGGCCTCCCAAAAATCATTCATTGTAATTTCAAGGTTAAGAAGAGTTTCATAAGGTATCTCAGCCATTTCAAAATCAATTTTAGGCAAAATCCTTCTTAATGCAGACATTGCTGCCTCTCTTCCCAATGCCTCAATATCAGCGCCAACAAATCCATGAGTAATCTCGGCTAATTTTTGTAAGCTAACATTATCAGCTAAGGGCATACCCCTGGTATGAATCTGCAAAATTTCTTTTCTCCCGTTTTTATCAGGAATCGGAACTGAAATTTCACGATCAAATCTGCCAGGCCTTCTTAGAGCAGGATCAATAGTATTAGGAATGTTTGTGGCTCCCAAAACAATAACTTGTCCGCGAGATTCGAGTCCATCCAATAATGATAAGAGTTGAGCAACTACCCGTCTTTCTACCTGTTTTTCTTCTCCCATCTCTTCTCTCTTAGGAGCTATTGCATCTATTTCATCAATAAAAATTATTGCCGGAGCGTTCTTTTGTGCGTTCTCAAAAACACTTCTTAAACGAGCCTCGCTTTCGCCATAGAATTTACCCATAATTTCTGGACCGGAGATATGAACAAAATATGCATCTGTCTCATTTGCTACTGCACGGGCTATCAAGGTTTTGCCTGTTCCCGGAGGGCCGTATAAAAATACTCCCTTGGGGGCATCAATACCTAACCTGCCGAATACTTCAGGATATTTTAGAGGCAGTTCAATCATTTCCCTGATCTTCCTTACTTGAGAATGGAGACCTCCAATATCTTCATAGGAAAGCTTTACCTCAGCAGGTGCGCTTTTAGTTTTAAGTTCCATTATAATTTGGGTTGTTGGACTGATTGTTACCACCCCAACAGGGCTTGTATCCAAAACCTTAAAATCGAAAGTTCTTGATCCAAATAGTCTTGCTCTTACTCTATCACCAATGGTCAGGGGTAAACCTTCTAAAAGCGATCCAATATATTTGGTATCCTCTCCTTTACGGTGTATAGTAGCAGGAATGTTGAGAGGTAACAGTTTGATTTGGTCGGCAAACTTATAATCAATCTTATGAATCTTTACTTTTTCATCTAACCCTATCTGAGAGTTTTCGCGCAGGATACCATCCATTTGTATAATTTTTTTCCCTCTTTCGTTATTATAACAGGGCATTACTTTGGCAGGGGTTTTTCTTTTACCTTCAATCTCTATAATCTCTCCAACCTCCAGACCCATTTCCCGTATATCTTCCGGGTCAATTCTAGCAATCGCTCTACCTACATCCTTTGCTATTGCTTCCTTTACTTTTAGAGTTAAAGATTTATTGTTTTTCATTCCCGAAATAACATCTCCTTAAAATTCGATAAACTTTCTATTCCTCTTACTTCTCGCGGTTGCGAGTATGCAACTGTCATATCTATATGATCATTTTTTTTTATTCTGTTTATATATTTCTGCTGTTGTACTCTTCTTTCACTGCAAAATGAGCAATCCCTTACTTCGAATACATTATTAATTACCATTTGTCTAACTTTTATTTCATTTTCATTTAAATTAGCCAACATCCTTTCCGTTTCAATAACCGCCATGTATTCAGGAATTGTAACCGGAATAAATTCACATTTATCACTATCCGTAAGTAACTTTTCAATTTTTTTCACCGTTCTTTTCATCTTCATTAGAAAGTCATCCCCTTCATCAGGTGTGTATTGCCCGGCGAATCTCTCAATCATATACCTATATTTCCATCTCATCTTAGCTATTACGGCAATCCATTCGTCAAATAATGCAGGCAAAGTTAAAAGGCGCAAAGCGTGACCTGTTGGAGCAGTATCTACAATATATTTATCAAATTCTGCTTCTTCAATAAGGTCAATTATGGTTTTAAATCCCATTACTTCGTCAATTCCGGGAATGGGTAAAGTAATTATTGAATCGATATCATCCTGGTCTAAATAGGTAGAATTACTCAATATACTTTTTAGATCGTCTTCATATTCTATCTTAAATTGAGAAAGAAGGTTTTCGGCATTTATTTCAACAGCATATAGATTTTTAATGCCGTTCACTTTTTCTATTTTGTCTTCCAATTCGACCTCAAGACTATCGGCAAGCGAGTGAGCCGGATCAGTAGAGATAATCAGTGTTTTATAAAACTTGGATAAATACAACCCGGTACTGGCAGCACATGTTGTTTTTCCAACACCACCTTTACCACTGAAGAGAATTAATTTTAACTCTTTCTCCTTTAATCCATTTAGTCCATATTTCATTTCTTGATACTAATATTTAGTATACCGTTCTTATAAGTAGATGTAAGGGTCTCTGGTTTTACATTTTCCGGGATCAAAATTTCTTTATGGTAGGTCCTATTTTCACTTTTCGCAGAAATATCCAGCAGATCGTCTTTTAACTCCAGCTTAATATCTTCTTCATTAACACCCGGCATTTCAGCATATATTTTAACCTCATCTTCTTCATCAAAAATATCGGTAATAGGTTCTCTTTCCTCATCAACCGAAGGTCCTTTAGGCGTCTTTTTAATATTACCGAAGGACTCAACAACCGTCTTTCCGCCGGTTGCTGTTTTAACTGAAAAGCCAAAAATACCGTTCATTCCTTTTTTCAAATGGCTGAGATCAATATTACCTTCTTTTTTAATTTCCCCGCCTTCTTTGTTCAATTTTTCAGCAAGGTCAACCAGATTTTCGATACCTTTAAATATTCCGCCTAGGTTTAAATTACCTATCCCTAAGTCAATATTAAAACTTTCATCTTCCTTTTTATTTTTTTTCTTTTCCATGGCAGCACCTTTTTTATTTATGTGCAGTTACACTAATAGTTGAATGTTATTGTTTTGAATTCCTTTGTTGATTGCGATTTACTGGTTATATTACTTTTGTTTATTTCTTTTTGTAAAATTTCCATCTTTTTATAAACTTCGGTTAGCCTTTTTTTAATAGTATTTCTTCTTTTTTCCAAGGTAAAAAGTTCTTTTTCCAATCTTTGCTTCTCCCCGCTCATGACAAACAATTCTAAATAACTTGATCTTTGAACCTTGGGTATTGATCTAATACTTCCTAAACGGATACTACTTTTAGTATCTCTCAAACTGGTAAGTTTCTCTAATCCATTCATTAGTTTATCTCCTTGTTTATTACTCTTTATCGCAACGCCTATCTACCGACAGGCAGAGACAAAGTTCAATTATCTTTCTTGTAATGATCTTTTATAAACGGGAAGGTGGTATATAACATAATGGCTATCATTATAATGATTATCCATGTATCCATTTTGTCACCTAATTATTTCTCTCTTCTTAAAAACTTATCAAATTACCTGAGCACAATACTTTTCAACTAATACTTTGACGATTTCCTTTACTCTGTTTTGGTTTGTTTTTGAACCAACACGACTTGTTTCAGAAGCTAAGATATCCTGGCATATTTGTACAAACTCGCCGTTAGCACTTAAGGGAGTAAGACTCTGTATTTGTAGTGCTTTAGCTATCATAATGCATCCTCGAACAGTAGGATTAAATTCACATTTCCCGGATTCCCTTAAACCCCTCACAATATCAACAATTATTTTAGAGTCGTTTTGTGAAAGCTTAGATTTAGCCTGTGTTATTAAAACTTCTGTTTCATAATCAAAATAGTCCAAATCCATAGTTATCATTCTGTCGCGAAGAGCATCCTGACTTCTATGAACACCGGCATATTCTTCAGGGTTGCTAGTAAAAATTGCGATAAAATTGGGATCAACTTGTAAATATTGTTCATCAGACCCTCTTCTTGCCGGTAAATTCATTATTTTTTCCTGGAGTATTGATAATAGAATATTATTTGCTTCAGGGCGAGAACGTGTAAATTCGTCATATATTAAAGTAAGACCGTATTTGCAAGCAACTGTCAGTCGGTTATCCACCCAGCGTTTTACCATATCCTCTTCGGTTTTCATTACCCTGGAGACAAACCTATCGACCACCTTTCTAAATCTGTAACCGTATTCGCTGCCTACAAGGTCCGACGTAGAAAATTCCTCATCTCCATGAATAATAACGACTGGTCTGCCGATTTTATTTGCAATATGCATTGCCAAGGTTGTCTTGCCAGTTCCTGAACTTCCTCTAAAGTGAACAGGGAATCCAGCCTTGATATATGATATAGCTCGTCTGGAAATATCTTTTATATAGTCTGTCTCTACAAAGTCCGGCAAAGGACTGGGTTGCAGTACTGTTGATATTTCATCAATCATTGTTTTGCACCTTTTATCTTCATTCTTGCGTTTTAGATTTTATAAACTCCCGAAATCATTTCTCGTTATGTTGTCTCTCCCTGCAGACGTCAAAACATGTTTTTTTTGACTTAATGCCTACAACTTTTGACAACCCTCTTATAAAAAAATTCTATATTAACTGTTTCTACTTTGGTTGAACTACAATTTCATTGTTTTTTTTGTCGACTTCTTTGCCGTCTGTTTTTTCTTTCCAGTTGTTTTCTGATTTGTACTTACCTTAGTTGCTGCTTGCGGTTTTTTCTCACCTGCGGTTGTTTTTTTGGGAGCTTTTCCTGCTTTAACTAATGCAATATTATCCCATGATTTTCTTGCCATAGTCAAATCAGAACTGTATTCATCTAAGAAGGCTTTCATTCTTCCTTGCATATCACGCACATATTCGGTAAGGTCTTTCTTCAACTGTATACTTGCAGCTTCACGATTGTCAGAAAATTCAATCATTTTTTCTTTTGCGTCATTCCTAATCTGATCAGCGGATTCTTTAATTTCCTTAATGATCTCTTTAATGTTTTTCATCATATCCGTAAAATCTCTTTTTCTCTCCTTGTGAAAACCTTTCAGCGATGAACTCGTTTTCTTTAAGAGATTTTCACGGAGATTTTTTAAATCGTTAGCCTGTTTCTTGCTCATTTTTTCATGGTTTTTTCTAAATTCTTCAATAGTTTTTCCAACACTATTGGATAATTCGCCTACAAAATTATCAAGCGTTTTGTGTAACTCGGCAGCTCTTTCTTCTCTTTCATCGGCGAATCCTTTTAATTCATCAGCGAACCCTTTTAACAAATCATTAGTCTCTGTTTTCAGATCCGATAATGATTTCATCCTTCCCTCGTTTGAAGCAATTATATTATCTGAAATGCTTTGCATACTTTCTGCTATTCCCATTTTATACTCCTTATTCTGTTTATGTTATTAGCTATTTCAAAAAATTTCATTATTTGATTAGGCCAAGTCTTACAAATATATCATTGATTCTTAGCCGTTTTCCTTCTTTCATTTTTAAAATTATTAAGCATAGTATGTATGCTTTCTTTTCTTTTTTCATTATCGGCTTGACGCTCTTTATGCTTTTCATGGAATTCTGTGAGCATCAGTTGTAAATCTTTTATTCTTACTTCTTTACCTTTTGCTAAAAGTTTTTTTAATTCGTTTGCCATCTCATGTTCTTCTTTTTGAAACTCTTTTAGCTTAGTTGTAATTTTTTTTTTCCCCTCTTCCAGTTCTGAGATAATATCCCAAATAAACTTTTGATGTTCTTTTACTCTTTGTAATTCACCCTCCACCAGCGCATTCTTAAATTCTTCTAAATTTTCTCTTAAGGTACGGGCCAGTTCTTTTCGTTCGTTTAAATAACGTGTTAACAATCTTTTTACTTCATTCTCTTTTTTATTTTGCATTGAAATAATGCTACTCGTCATTCTATCATAATCCTTTTTCCTTAAAGAATTATTTTTAGCCAGACTTTCGCGTAATTCCAAATTTATTTTTTTTCTTTCCTCTTTTTTCTCAAAGAATGAATTTTGGAATCCCTCGATAAACTGTTGTGTTGTATCAAACAATATTTCAAATCCTTTAATTCTTGCGTCATACTCAGAGATCAAATCCTCTATACATTCTTTCATCTTGTTTGTTGATAACACTTTTTGCTACCCTCTTTCATATTTTAATTCTTGGCGAGATATACTTTTCTTTTTTATAAAAAGAAAGGATAACTCGGCAAGAATCAGCTGTGCTGAAACGTTAAGCTGCGGTTGCAGTTAAACCGATAGCTTCGGCATACTTCAGATATGTTTCAACCGATGCAGCAACAACTCTAGCTTCAATTGCGAGTATTTCAATCCCCACTAAAGAAACTCTTACCCATGCATCGACCACAATACCTTTGTCAAGTATTCTGTCAACCACATCCACTAAACTAGATGACCCAATTGCTTTTTCTACAGCCATTTGCTCCTCCTTTTATTTTATTATTTTATAGTTTATTAATTTCCGCTTTTTATGAGGAGCGGACAACCCCCTTAAAATCCATATCAAGGAACTTATTAGAAGTTAAAAACAATACAAAATTAGAGATGACCATGATGTCTGAAAACAGAATCGATTTCGCATTAATATGATTAATATCATGAAAGATTAATGCAATGCCATATGAACATTAAGTATATTTGATTTAAAAATCAAATAAATAATTACCAAAAATTGCAAAAGGGATTACAAATTTGTCAATGTCCGGCTATTACAAGCAGTGAACAATTTTATTTTACCCGCTTAATAATTTATGAATTGAAGATTAGATTCTTTTTTCAGTTTGGATTGATTTTGGAGAACTTAATTAATCACATACAAAATGTGTACTTCAAGAGTTGTTCTATCATTAAAATAGTATTAATTTTGAGAATCTTGATATGAAGGTGCAATAGCTGTTTTTCATCAGGCTGTAATTAAGTGTATCAATATTTTTTAACTATTTTTTTAATACAGATTCTAATTAATTTTTTATGGTAAACAAATTTTACAAGAAAGAAATATCGAAGGCCATAAACCACTTATCGAAAAACGATGAGAAGTTATCAATAATAATAAACAAGCTCCCCAGATGCAATTTAAGACCAAGAAGAAAGTACTTCAATGCAATAGTGAATTCTATTATCGGGCAGCAGCTTTCTCTTGCTTCAGCCAGGGCGATAAGGAACAAATTTTACGCTCATTTTGAAAACCAAATCACTGCCGAAAAAGTACTTCAGACAAAAGATCAAACTTTAAAAACTTTAGGACTATCCAACGCAAAGGTAATATATATAAAAGATTTTTCTTCCAAAATTATTAATAAAGAAATTTCGCTGAAAAATATAAGTGCCAAATCCGAGCAGGAAATAATCGATGAGCTAACAAAGGTAAAGGGTATAGGCGTTTGGACTACCCACATGTTTTTAATGTTTACTTTGGCAAGAATAAATGTTTTACCCGTAGGTGATCTTGGCATTAAAAAGGCAATAATGTTAAATTACGGTTTCAAAAAAATGCCGAGTGAAGAACAGGTATATAAAATTTCAAAAAAAAATAACTGGCACCCGTATAACAGTATTGCTTCTTGGTATTTGTGGAAAGCGCTGGATATGGAGCCTGAATCTCTTTAAATAAAATTACATCTAATTCTATGAATGAAGTTGATTTAATAAAAGAAGCGCAAAACGGTAACAAAAAAGCTCTTGCAGAGTTAGTTGAAAATTACGAACAGACTGTTTATAATTTTTCATTCAAAATTTGCCGGAACAAAGAGCATGCTGAAAATGCCATGCAGGAAACTTTCTTGAGCATGGTAAAAAACCTCCGCCAATTCAGCGGCAAATCAAAATTATCAACCTGGCTTTATACTGTTGTTACCAATCATTGTTTAATGCAGGCAAGGTCCGGTAAAAAAAGTAAAATGACAAGTTCTTTGGATGATGAAGATAATTCAGTTGACGAAAGGCACATAGCCGATTGGAAAATTACCCCGGAAAAAGTGGTTGAAAACCTTGAATTAAAATCTGTTCTCGACAGTGCAATACAAAAGCTGCCGCATGATTACAGGGTGGTTTTTATACTGCGGGATATTGAAGGGTTGTCAACTGAAGAAACAGGTAAAATTATGGAGCTAACAATCCCTGCTGTTAAATCAAGGCTGCATAGGGCAAGGGCATTTTTAAGAAAGGAATTAAACAAGACATTTAAAAAATGATAAACAAAAAACAAAAAACAAAAGATTTGCTCAAATGTATTTGCGGTAATTTGGGTGAGGATTTGGATAAACTCAACGCTGAAGAGTTAAAGGAGTTAATCGACTCAAACGAAAAGTGTAAAAATTTTTTGAAATCCTTAAACATGACTGTTGAATGTTACCAAAAATACAATGTTGAAGTAAATGAAGATATGCACGAAAGGCTTATTGATTACCTGGGATTAAAAGAAAAAGATTAGTTGTTCAATTCGTTTAATGCTTCTTTAACTAACTCTTCAATTTGAATTTCAGGCTTTGACTCTACAAGCTTTCTAATAATTCTTTCCGATGTTTTCTGATTATAACCCAGGCTTAGCAGTGCGGCTATTGCATCTGTTTTTACAGATGTTGATGTTGTAATCGTATCGAAAGAGTCGGCTACAGATTCCACTTTATCCCTCAGCTCTATCAGCAGCCTTTCACCGGTTTTTCTGCCGATGCCGGGAATTGCAATAATTCTTGAGAGATCGGCAAGTCTTAAGGCTTCTTTCAATTCTTGAATTTCTATACCGGACAAAATACTTTGCGCAAGCTTAGGCCCAATACCGTTAACACTTATAAGCAGTTCAAACATTTCTTTTTCAGCGAGAGTAAAAAAGCCGTATAAATCAAGCGCATCTTCCTTTACGCTTAAGTATGTAAAAAGAGAAATCTCTTCTTTTTCCTGCGGAATTTTTTCGAATGTTGTAATCGAAATGTTCACAAGATAACCAACATCGTTAACATCAAGTATCAGTTGAGTTGGTTTTTTGCTTACGAGTTTTCCTGTTAAATAGCCTATCATTTGTTTTTCTAATTTTATGAAATAACCTTATCCGGATTAGCTTTTATAAATTCTTTCCAGCTTGAGCTTTTGTTTGAAAGTGATTTTGTTTTAAGCGCATGACAGATTGCAATTGCCAGCGCATCGCTTTCGTCATATTTCATTTCTTTTTTCAGATACAATAGTTTTTTCACCATAAATCTAACTTGCTCTTTTGAGCCGGCCCCGTTTCCCGTAACGGATTTCTTTATTTCCCTCGGCGAATACTCGTTTGTTTCAACATTGTTGTGAATAGCTGCCAATAATGAAACACCGCGCACGTAACCAATCTTCAAAGCCGATTGAATATTCTTACCGTAAAATGCTGTTTCAATTACAAAAGACTCAGGTTTATTCTTTTTCAGCAAATCGTAAAGTTTATTGTAAATATGTTCTAATTTTGCGGGTAAGTCAAATTTTGGGTTGGGTTTTATCAAGCCGGAAGTTATGTGGTGAAATTCGTTTTTATCATATTTTATGATCCCGTAACCTGTGTTAACGGTTCCGGGATCCACTCCAAAAATTATCATATTTTATTATTACATATCGACAAAATCAGCGTTGGTGTAAACGTTTTGGACGTCATCATTGTCTTCTAGAGCGTCAATTAATTTCATTACTTTTTCTGCGTCCTCGCCTTCAACTTTAGTATCGTTTTTCGAAATCCACTGCAGCGATGCGTTTTCAACCTCAAGCCCGTTTTCAACTAAAGCCTTTCTAACTGTTTCAAAAGATTCGATTGCAGTTGTTATTTGAAAAAACTCTTCCTCTGTTTGAAGATCGTCTGCTCCGGCATCAATAACAATTTCCATAATATCGTCTTCTTCTTTACCCTGCTTCGGCAAAACAATTACGCCTTTTCTATCAAACATCCAAGCGACAGAACCGTTTTCACCCAAGCTGCCGTTGTATTTACTGAACAAATGTCTTACTTCTGCGACTGTTCTATTTTTATTGTCCGTTAAGCTTTCAACTAAAAATGCAATACCGGACGGGCCGTATCCTTCGTATGTTAATTCGGAATAACTGACGCCTTCAAGTTCCCCGGTTGCTTTTTTAATTGCCCTGTCAATGTTGTCCTGGGGCATGTTTACCGACTTAGCATTATCCACAGCTAATCTCAACCGCGGGTTTGTTTCAATTTCTCCGCCGCCTATTTTTGCGGCAACTGTAATTTCTTTTATTATTTTGGTAAATATCTTTCCTCTTTTTGCATCTACTGCAGCTTTTTTTCTTTTAATTGTTGACCATTTTGAGTGACCAGACATAGGTGTATCCTTATTTATTTTTAATTTTCATATCCTTTAAGCGAAGTTGCGGATAGGTTCTGCCTTCCTTAACAATTTTTTCAATTGTGAATACAATATCTGCCAAATTTCCGTTATTTTCAATTTGATTAATAAACGAACCCATATTAAAACCGATTGAATCGAATACTTTCCCGTTCCCGTTTTGTTTAAAACTTGCTACAAGGTGATTAGTACCGACAATTCTCGGGAATGATCCTAAAGATACATTCTCAGCCAAAAATACAGGTCTTAAGTTACCCGGGCCGAACGGTGCAAATTGATCGAGTATCCTTATAAACTTTGGGGTTATCTCCGATAAATGAATTTTTGTATCTATAGTAATTTCAGGAATTGTGAGACTCTCATCTATTCTTTCCGAAAGGAGTTCGTTAAACTTATCCCTGAATTCATCAACTTTGTCTATTTCAATAGCCAACCCTGCTGCTGCCTGGTGTCCGCCGAACTGCAGAAGCAAGTCCTCGCATTTTTCCAATGACTCATAAATATTAAACCCGGTAACGCTTCTTGCCGATCCTTTTGCAACTCCGTCGATTGTTGTCAACATTACTGAAGGTTTATAATACTTTTCAACTAATCGCGAAGCTACAATACCTATTACACCCGGATGCCAGTTATCATTGTGCAGAACTATGCCCCTTTCTTCTTGAAAATTCTCCCTGCTTTCAACTAATTGGACGGCATGAGAGAACGTCATTTCATCAATCTTTCTTCTTTCGCCGTTTTCCTCTTCAAGAATTTGGGCTAATTCAGTCGCCTTATCATGGTCTTTGGTTGTGAATAATTCAACTGCACGAAGGGCATCACCAAGCCTGCCGACTGCATTAATTCTCGGTGCTAAAGTAAAAACTATTCTTCCTGCCGACAATTTGCCGGGCTCTAATTTTGCCGATTTTATTAAAGCCAAAATTCCCGGGCGGGGGTTTTCATTTATCAACTCCAGCCCCTGCCTTACAAGTATCCTATTCTCATCCAGAAGTGGAACTATGTCTGCAGCTCCTGCGAGGGCAACCAAATCAAGATACTCCAAGGCCATATCTTTTTTGCCTATCCTATCGCCAATTGCTCTTGCAAGTTTAAACGCAACTCCAGCACCAGACAAATATTTAAACGGGTAATTACAGCCGGGCTTAAGCGGATCGAGTACAGCATAAGCGTCGGGGAGCTCTTCTTTAGGCTGGTGATGGTCGCAAATTACTGTGTCTATCCCAAGGTTTTTAGCATGTGCTATTTCTTCAACAGCAGTTATTCCGCAGTCAACCGATATTATGAGATTAACTCCCTGTTCCGCCAGGTAATCAATGCTTTCAAGTGAAATTCCGTAACCGTCAGACAACCTGTTTGGAATGTACACAATTACATCGGAACCGAGCTCTTTGAGGAACAAATACATTAATGCAGATGAACATGTGCCGTCAACGTCGTAATCGCCGTACACACATATTGTTTCATTACTTGTTATTGCATTTATTACTCTAATTGATGCTTCTTCCATTCCATTCATCAAAAACGGATCGTGCAAGGATTCAAGCGCAGGACGGAAATAAGTTTTGGCTTCAAAAAAATTAGTTACACTGCGTTGTATTAAAAGGTTAGCTAAAACATTCGGGATGTTGAGACTGTCTGCCAAAGCAAGAACACTATTGTGGTCTGCTTCTTCTTTGATCTTCCAGTTTTTCTCTATCATCTTTTTTTTCTGGAAGAAGAGCCTTCAATTGTTCAAGCCTATAAGCCGAATTTTGTTTCCCCATAGGGAAGGCAATTATTTATCTAAGCTCAATATTACTATTGAACTTTTGCGGTCTACCCAAAGGATATTCAGAGCGAACAACCCTGTCTATAAAATAGAATCCTTTTTACTTGACCTTGCTCCGGATGGGGTTTGCCTTGATCCCGGCAAGCCGGGACTCACTAATGGACCTACGGTATTACTACCGTAGCGGTAGGCTCTTACCCTGCCTTTTCACCCTTGCTCCCGCTAAAACGGGGGCGGTATATTTCTGTGGCACTTTCCGTGAATCTACCATTATAATAGACCCCCCGGGTGTTACCCGGCATCCTGTTCTTTGGAGTTCGGACTTTCCTCTACTCTCTTTTGAATATGTTGAGCAGCAATTGCCCAGCTTGAAAAATCAACGGCTCTTCTTTTTTTTATTTTTTAATTACATTTTTCTTAATGCGTTAAATATAATAAAAAAAACAAGTTAAATCATTATTAAAATTGACCGGGAAATTTTTTGAGTCGGAAATCACATACAATTCAGCTTTAATGGTAATTAAAAAATATTCAGTTGGGTTTTATAAATTTTCATTAAAAAAAATTATTATTCAGTTATTAAAAACACTCTTTGCCAATGACCCTTATTGATTCATTCAGCCATAAATTTAAATTTGTTCTTGCAGGGGGGTTTTTATTTGCCCTTATGGTCTACTCAGCCTTTATTTATAAATTCGATAATGACCTGCTACTAAATGATGTTAGCTCAAAAGAAATTTATTTCGAGGTTGTTTTTTTAGAATATTACTGGGACTATTTTTTAAAATTTTTTCATTTTTGCTCATAAAATTGCAAAACAAGAAGAAGTGGTTACCGGCAATTATTATCTTCGGTTTGGTTGTTAGAATAATTTTAACTCCAACCTTCCCGGTACTTGAAGACGACTTTTATAGATATTTATGGGACGGCGCAGTAACAGCAAACGGTATAAATCCATATGAACACGCTCCTTTAAGGAAATACAAAATGAAGACACACCAGACTTACTTCATAAGCTTGCAGAAGAATCCGGCGGAATTGTTAAGAAAATAAACCACCCTCATATTCGAACAATTTATCCTCCATTGGCTCAATTGGTTTTCGCTTTTTCCTACATGCTTTTTCCCTGGAAAATCTGGGGTTGGAAAATAGTTATGTTTTTGTTCGACTTGTGGGTATTGTTTCTCATTTATTCATTATTAAAGGAATACAAAAAGCCATTGATCTTTCTTGCAATATACTGGCTTAATCCAATCGTAGTTCATGAATTTTTTAGTTCTGCACACATGGATATTTTAACGCTGCCGTTTTCCCTTTTATCATTAAAATATTTTTTAAGAAAGAGATATCTGTTTTCAACTATTTTTTTAGCAGTTGCAGCAGGTTTCAAAATATGGCCGGCGGCTTTTCTACCTGTTATTTTATGGAATCTTTGGAAGAATAAAAAAGAATTCACTAAAAACATTTTTGTTTTTCTTTCAATTTCATTAGTATCGTTTATCCCGGTAATAATAACAAAAATTGATAAAAGTTTAGGATTTGTTATTTATGCCGGCAGATGGTATAACAACGAGGCATTCTTCAGAAGCCTGCACTGGCTTGTTAAACAGGTGAAGTTATTAGATATTGCCGATATTCACTGTACTTCTTGCGTAGCACGCTGGATATTAATTTCGACTTTTTTGGTAATAATAATCTTCATTATAAAAAAGAAAACCCAAAATCACGAAAGCTATTTTGAAAAATTTTTGCTTATCATATCAATTATGTTTTTAATAAGCCCTACGCAGTTTCCGTGGTATTGTATTATACATGGATGGTGCCTTTTCTTGTTTTCAGACCAAAAGTATCGTTACTTCTGTATCCTGCGCTTTTACCCTTATATATACTCAATTACTTCTGGGAATATTTTGCGTTTATCCAGCATGTTCCTGTTATCATATTATTTTTGTATGAAATAAAAAGTAAACGGTTTTTAAAAATATTCTGTCTCGAAGAAGTGAACTTGATTAGAAAGCCATAAGGCTTGAGAGCAGTTAAGTCAGTAATCCATCAAGTGAGTTATAAATTTTAAGTTCTTTGAACTGGAGTTGGAGATAATAATTTTAATTACAGCTGTTAACGGAACCGATAGAAACATTCCGACAATTCCCCAAATGTAACCCCAAAGCAGCAATGAAAACAAAATAACAAGCGGGTTAAGCCCAAGATTATCCCCAAAGATTTTCGGTTCCAGGTAATTGCCGATAATATTTATTGCAACAATTAATACTACCAAAATCAAAAACGCATAACTAAAGGATTCGTATTGAATCAATGCCATTAAACTTGGCAGCCCAACTACCACAATCGATCCTAAGTTTGGAATGTAATTGAACAGGATAGCAAACACTGCCCATACTATCACAAAATCAATGTTAAAGAGCCAAAGTATAGAACCGATTACAACACCCGCTATGATACTTATATAAAATTTTGTTGAGACATATTTTTGAATTTGACCGGTAATGCTTCTAAAAGTGTTTTCAACCACCTCTTCCTTGTGATGATAAAATTCTTCAATATCATTTCCCGATTCATTATCGAATAATTCCTGGGAAGAATCTTTTTTAATTTTCTTCTTTATTTTTTTTATATTTTTCTCAACAAACCTGTTTTTGAATGCATCGATTACTTTATTATGCCCGCTGCTTATAAATATAAAAAAGAATATCACGAAAAAAACCGTAGCGAAAAGAGAAACAGTTGTTGTGAAAAAATCCCCGGCAAGTCCGCCGTAATCTATTCTTGAGAGAATGCTGTCCAGTTCAAACTGAGTAAAAAACACATCTTTAATTCCAAGCTTAAAAGAAGTGTTTCTCACAATATTATTAAGCTTTTGTTCATAAATAGGAAGCTGCGCACCAAACTTACTGAATTGATCAAAGATTACTCTGGAGAACCCGTAAATGACCCCAAGTATCAGGATGAGATCAATTAAAACAGTAATGCCGGAGGGTATTTTATACTTCCGAAGCAATTTATTTAAGGGTTCAAAAGCAAAAAACAAAAAGTAAGCAATAACCAAAGGGATGAAAATATACTGCAATTCCCTCAAAACCATAAAAATTACTACTAATCCTATGGCTGAAATAAAAAACCGGGTTGTTGAGTCTAAAGAAAACTTTTTCATAATTTGAAATATTACGTACTAATATCACTATTGTTATAAAATCTTTTACATTGTCATTCTCTTCCGACAAGCCGGGATCAGAAATTTATTACTTAGGATTCCGGATTATACCCCGCTGAAAACCGGATGACATTAACTGCGAAAATAGGTAGTACAAAATATTGATAAAATTACTTATATAAGAAATTATTTTATTATAAACAGCTTCTTATTTGTATTACAATCGAAAGGTAAAAAATGAAATCAAAATTTCGCTTTATTAGCTTTATCACACTTGTAATTTTATTTGCTTTTATCGGATGTCAAAATTCGGTTGGAGAAGTTCAGGTTACCGATACTTCTGCTAATTTGGACTGGACAAAAAACGCAACAATCTATGAAGTAAACATACGCCAGTACACACCGGAAGGAACATTAAAAGCATTCGAAGAACATCTTCCCAAACTAAAAAATATGGGAGTTGATATTTTATGGTTAATGCCTATTCATCCCATTGGTGAGCTGAATAGAAAAGGTACAAAGGGGAGCTATTATTCAGTGAAAGATTACAAAGCAATCAATCCCGAATTTGGTACAGAAGAAGATTTAAGATCGTTTGTTAACAAAGTTCACGATATGGGTATGTACATTATTATTGACTGGGTGGCTAACCATACATCATGGGATAATGTCTGGACTGAAACCAACCCGGAATTTTTCAGTAAAGATTCGCTTGGAAATTTTTATCCGCCTGTTCCGGATTGGTCTGACGTAATCGATCTAAATTACGATAACAAAGAATTATGGAATGCAATGAATGATGCTATGGAATACTGGGTTCGTGAATTTGATATAGACGGCTACAGATGCGACGTTGCAGCAATGGTTCCTTTGGAATACTGGAAACAGTTAAGACCAAAACTTGATTCAATAAAACCGGTGTTTATGCTTGCCGAAGCCTACGAACCGGAACTGCATGAAAACGGTTTTGATATGACTTATAACTGGCAGCTAAAAGATATAATAAATGCAATCGCAAAAGGTGAAAAAGACGTTTCGGCTTTAGACAACCATATAAAAAACGAAGACTCACTTTATAACCAAAATGATTTTAGAATGACTTTCACAACTAATCACGATGAAAACTCATGGAACGGAACTGTATTTGAAAGACTTGGCGATGCGGTTGAAACGTTTGCAGTGCTGACAAACGTGGTAGAAGGAATGCCGCTTGTTTACAGCGCCCAGGAAGCCGGTTTAGACAAAGCATTGGCCTTCTTTGAAAAAGATGAAATAAAATGGAAAGAGCATAAGTTAAGAGAAGTATACACAGCACTTTTTCAACTAAAGAAAGAAAACAAAGCTTTGTGGAACGGTTCTTACGGCGGACAGCTAGAAAGAATAAATACAAACAAAGATAATTCTATTTTTGCATTTGTAAGAGAAAAAGAGGATAATAAAATTTTCGCCGTATTTAATTTGTCGCCTGAAGCAACACAGGTTGTTATCAATGATTCCAAAATCAAAGGAAGTTATAAACAGCTTTTCAACGATAACGAATTAAATGTTGAAAGTGAGTTTGGTACTGAGCTTGAAGCCTGGGGGTATAAAGTTTTTTATAGGTAGGAATAGAGAAACCCGAAATCTTGAAGATTTCGGGTTTCTCTATAAGGTCGTGCACACTTCCAAATCAACAAAACCTGCGAGATCCCAGAGAGTTAAATAAACTCTTTTTTACCCTAGCAGAATCATTCCTAATTGGTTATTTATTTTAACTATGAAGGGCTTGTTCTACGAAGCTGTTTATCAACGTAGGAGAGTCATCTCTTCGTAGCCAACCATCACTAAAGTTACGGCTGGCAACCTTTAGCGAAGGAGTAACATTTTCTTACGGCGAAGTTTCTCTCTCAGCAGAATCCCCAAGATTTTGGGTTTCTACAGTCCCGAACCAATATATTATTTATCGGCTTTTTTATTCTAAACTAATAAAACCCCCAACAGCATGCCTAATCTTATTAGATGAATTCCTCAATCCCATTAATATAATTTGACTAAATCTTAATATCGCTTTATATTACACGCAATTATCACAAATAACTTAATTACTGATATGAAATTTGACGAGATTGATAAAAAGGTATTGGATACTCTCCAAACTAATGCAAGAATCACAAACGCTCAATTAGCAAACGATGCGGGGATCTCTCCTCCAGGCATGCTTGAAAGGGTGCGCAGACTTGAAAACACAGGTGTTATTAGAAAATATGTTGCTTTGATAAATCCTGAAAAAGTGGGAAGAGGAACCCTCGCAATGGTTTCCGTTTCACTCGCAGTCCATCAAATTCCTTCGATCGATTCTTTTACCGAAGAAATTAATAAACTTGAAGAAGTGCTGGAGTGTTATCATTTAGCAGGAGAACATGACTTTTTATTAAAAGTTGCAGTTCAGGATATCCGTGATTATGAAAATTTTATGCTGACAAAACTCACTAAAATTAAAGGAGTCAGCAAAATTAAAACATCATTTATTTTATCAACTGTTAAATATGATACTAAGTTAAATATTAATTCAAACAACCATAAGTAATGGAGGTAGATATGAAAAGATTTGATCCGGGCAGCAGCGTGCAGGACTTTTTGGTTTTCGGTGAATTCGGCGGAGTAAATCCTTCTATTACTGATTCATCAACATTTACATTTTTGAGTCCCGAAAGAATGGAAGAACTTTTTGACCATGAAATAGAAGGATGCTTTTTATATTCAAGGCATTGGAACCCTATAAACAAATACTTATCCGATGCTTTAGCCAGAATGGAAGACAGCGAATCGGCAATAGTAACAGCCTCCGGCATGTCGGCAATAAGCTGTTCCATTTTACAATTATGCGGATGCGGTGATGAAGTTGTTGCAAGCAGGACTATTTACGGCGGCACTTATGCATTGCTCAAAAATTTTTTTCCTAAAGTCGGAGTAACTACAAAATTTGTAAACATTACAGACCTTGATGCTGTAAGAAATGCGATTACAGATAAAACAAAAGTAATTTATTCCGAATCAATTAGTAACCCGTTATTGGAAGTGGCTAATATACCTGAGTTGAGCAGGATAGCAAAAGAACATAACATAACTTTGATAATTGATAATACTTTCAGCCCGATGATTATTTCCCCGATAAGGCTTGGCGCTGATGTTGTGGTTTACAGTTTGACAAAATTTGCAAACGGTACAGGCGACTGCGTTGCCGGTGCTATTTGCGGAAGCAACGAATTTATTCATAAACTAACTGACATAACTTCAGGTGCTACTATGCTGCTGGGTCCGGTGCTTGACAGCAACCGTGCCGCAAGCATATTGAAAAACTTGCATTCTCTTCACATTAGAATGAAACAGCACAGCAAAAATGCAATGTACCTAGCGGAAAATCTTGAGAAATTGGGTTTCAAAGTTTTCTACCCGGGATTGAAGTCACACAGGCAGCATGAACTGCTGAACGAGCTAATGAATGAAGGATTCGGTTACGGAGGTATGTTTGCTGTTGATGCGGAAACAACCGAAATGGCTGACAAGTTGATGGGCAAAATGCAGGAAAATAAATTCGGTTATCTCGCTGTTAGTTTAGGATTTTTCAAGACGTTGTTCAGTTCACCCGGGCATAGCACTTCATCTGAAATTCCAAAAGAGGGACAGAATGAAATGGGGTTAAGCGAAGGTTTGGTGAGAATTTCCGTCGGGCTTGATAATGATATAACACAAAGCTTTGAAAGAATGAAACAAAGTCTCAAAGAAGTAGGAATGCTTGAAGAAGAAGTTGCAGTATAAGTTAGTAGAGCAGATAGGCTATCTGCTCTACTAACTTATACTAATCGAATCCCTTCATTAAGAATCTTTTTTGCGAAAGGATTTATGTTAAAATCTGATTCGTCAAAAGGGTGAGGTTCAATTCTTGTATCAAATTTTCTACTTATTTTCATCAACTCAACTTGTGTCAAAAAACTATTTGAAAGATCATTCAATACCAAAGCTAAATCAATATCACTGTTTTCATTACTGTTTCCTTTTGCATACGAACCGAATAAATATGCTTTTTGAACATCATATTTATTGGCTTTTAAGTAAGTAATATATTTTTTTACTATTTCAATAACAGTTTTTTGATCCATTTTCTTAATCCGTTAATTTCATTTATCCATTTCTCATTATATTGCTTTGTACATGTCTTATAAAAGGCTGATTTATAATCATCATATCTCGCTTGTATATTAAATGTAGTAATTGTTACAAGAATATCTTTCTGCCCCTCATCTAACCTTAACTTCGCTTTATCTGCAAGGCGTAATAAATTATGAATAGGGGGCGGTTCGTCATCACTATAAGTAACAAAATACGCTTTTAGTAATTTCTCAATAACCAAGTGTCCAATAAATAAAGCCCAATGATAATCCTCTTTTTCGAATAAATGTCCCATTGTAATATAATCTCTATCAGAACTATCAATCCAATACTTTATTATTTCGGGTTTTTTCATAAATAATTGTATACGACTTATGTCTTTGTTTAGAAAATTATTATTTATCCTTTATACAAACAAGGTATTTTATTTTTTTCACCAAAGGTGGATAGGTAAAAAAGTTGGCTTTTCTAAATTCCCAGAATCGAAATCTATCCACTATAGGAAGATCAATGTTTTTTATTGTACTAAGTAAACATTTGCTGTCTTTGCCGGGACAGTAAATGCTTCACCCAATTTAAATTTTACAGTATTCTGATTTAACAAATTATCCAGTCGAACATTCTTATCCAGATACTGAGAAAGGTCAACAACTTTTGCTTCTTCACTTTCGTTAATAATTATCATTGTTTTTTCTTCACCCAAAGTTCTAAAGTAAAGATAAACATTATCTTTCGGCGGGTAGTGAGTTAGTTTCCCTTTTTGCAACGACTTATATTTTTTTCTTAGTGTAACCAACTGTTTTATAAAATCATAGAACATGTTTTCATGATCCGTTCTGCCTTCTTTTGTAAAGGCGTTTCTTTCATCTCCTTCAAAGCCGCCTGTAAAAGGCTTACGCAGTGTTCCGTGATCGTCTGTCAATTCCCAGCCGAGTTCGGAACCGTAAAATATACATGGAATTCCGCGTGTGGTTAACAAAATTGTATAAGCTATTTTTGCTTTTGCAATATCTTCTTTTGCATAATACATAACACGTGCAACATCATGATTATCAATAAAAGTTACTAAGTTTTCAGGATCAGAATAAAGATAATCTTTGGCAAGTAAAGTATAAATATGGTATAGGTTATCTTTGCCTCCCAAAAATCCAACCAACACATCGCGAAGCCCAAAGTCTATCAGTGCAGGCAAGTAATTATTAAATGCCTTAGGCACATTAGCATTTCTTTGATACCATGCAAGTATAGCGGGATCACCTGTCCAGACTTCACCTACAATATTTAATGTTGGGTACTCTTCTAAAATTATTTTTACCCATTTCGCCATAAACTTTTGATTACAGTACGGATATGTATCTTCGCGAATTCCGTCAAGACCTGAATACTCAATCCACCAAAGCGTATTTTGAATTATGTACTTTTGCACAAATTTATTTTCGTGATTTAAGTCGGGCATTGTGTCAACAAACCATCCGCGTTCAACGTGTTTGATTGTAGTGCTGTCTGCGTAAAGATCCGAGTAAACCATTTTATGATGACTGGCATCGAGATGATTTTCCATAGTCTCGTTTATCCAATCTTTAGTTGGTAAGTTTTTAATCCAGTAATGATCGTGGCTAAAATGATTCGACACGTGATCTAAAATGATTTTTATTCCTTTTGAATGAGCTTTATCAACAAGCTCTTTATACAACTCGTTAGTACCGAACCTCGGATCAACTTTGTAATAATCGGTTGCAGCATAACCGTGATAACTGCGGAAAGTATTGTTTTCTATAACAGGATTTATCCAAAGGGATGTATATCCAAAATTTTTAATGTAATCAAGCTTATCAATAATTCCCTGTAAATCCCCGCCGTACCTTTTTTGGGTGTAACTTGTATCCATCGAATCGTAATAGCCGTCAACATTATCGTTTGTCGTATCTCCGTTTGCAAACCTGTCCGGCATAAGCAGATACATTATATCTTCATTTGAAAAACCCTGGTATCTACCAATTGATGATTGTCTATTGTTTATTGAATATTGAATGTTGACTGAATTGTTTTTATTTGATAAAACTAAATCATAATTGCCGGGCAAAAGGTTATCGGGAATTTCTATGTCTATAAATGCATAAGTCGGATTTTCAATTTTATGTACTTTGAAAACTTTTATCAGATTGTTTTCAAATTTTGCATCAACGCCTTTTAAATTTTCCCCGTAAACCATTAGTTGAATTTTATTATACTTCATTCCAACCCACCAGTTCGGCGGTTCTATTTTGGTTACTTTGATTTCCTGTCCGTTGGAAAACACGAAAGTGAAAAGGAGAAGCAATGATTTTAATCTTAGCATTGTTAAACCTTTATTCTGTTTGAAGTACTTGTAAAATAAACCAAAGATAAGAAAATATAACCTACCTATAAGTGGGGAAATTTTTTATGCAAAAAAAATGGACACTGCCATGCGTATAATTCGTTATTATGTGATAAAACTTTCCCTATTAAGTCATCATGTAATTGTGTTGCGGGCGGGTCATCAGTCCCGAAATCGGAGGTTCCGCAAATTTTACTTCAGGTAACATACTAAGCTCCTGAGCTATAGAATCAACCGGAACCTTGTTTGCAAATAGTAATTTGAACTTTTGCGACAAATCGGGAACATGAACGATCTTCTTTGTGCGTTTATTGGTTCGCAACGTATCACCCCAAAATTTATCGGGATGAACCTTGACTATTTCAAAATCACCGTATCTTTTTTTGAGTGATTTCAGTATGTCTTTAATTTCTTGTTTACCTGCTTTTTCAATTTGAGTCTTTTTTATTCCTTTATTTAGCTAAAATCATTTTTTTTGAAATGGATTGCGTTCCACTGGATAGCTGATAAATATAGATACCGCTTGAAAAACCCGAACCATCAAATTGAACCTCATGGTATCCGGGTGATTTGAAACCATCCTCGAGAATCATGATTTCATTTCCCAAGATGTCGTAAACTCTCAACTCTATAGAAACACCAGTCGGCAAATAGTAAGCAATGACCGTAGTTGGATTAAACGGGTTCGGATAATTTTGATGTAATATGTAATCTTGTGATATGAGTTTTTCTTCATCAATATCAGTTACACCGAATCTATATATCTCGCACTTGTTAGAAGGTAATAATAAAGGCATTCCGCCGCTCATATCTTCCTCGATACCTCCTATGCTTATTAAACTGATGTTCTTTGTAACTAAAATCTCTTGATCAAACTTGTCAACTGGAAATGTGTCTAAATACACCGTCTCAAATTGGTTTATATCATAAAGTTCCCAAAGATGCGCGTTGTGAACCCCTCCTGCATACATGATTAAATTGTCGGATACAAAAAATGCTTTAGCATCCGTCCTTGAGACAGATAACGAACCGACAACTGTCCATTCGTCTGTATCCGGATTATAAAGCTCACAAGAACTTAACCACGGATCAGTCGGGTTAACGCCGTCTTCTCCTCCGGCAACCAGAACTTTTCCGTCTGGAAGCAGAATAGCGGAGTGGGCATTTCTGGCAAAGTCTAATGAGTCTGCCGAAGACCATGTATTGGTATTAGGATCGAAGATTTCGCATTTGTTGATAAATAATTCATTTTCATTGAATCCTCCAGCTACTAATATTCTGCCGTCTTTTAGCTTTGTCATTGTATGACCGGCCCTTTTCGATTTAAGGGTATCTGTTAATGACCATTTATTTGTTGAAGGGTCATATATTTCACAGACGTTTAAATATCCGCTCGTATGTAACTCATTGTTAATAAAAGAACCTCCCGTAACTAAAACCCTGCCGTCATCGAGCAAAATTGTATTAAGGTCATACGAGTGTCTTTTTGTAAAGAGTGAATCGGTTATACTCCATGTTTCAGTTATTGGGTCAAACAGTTCGCAGCTTTTAATACCTTTTCCGCTTATGGCTAACACCCGGTCATCCAATAGTCGTACCATGCTTAAATCGTACCTGGGATAATTCATTGAAGAAGTGCTGCGCCATTTGTTATCATTAACATCATATATTTCACAGGAGGATAAAACTTCTCCATTGTCCCCGCCGGCAACAAGGATATTACCATTTGATAAAAGTATTGCCGCATGGAACTGGCGTGCCGTAGTAAGTGAATCAAAACTAACCCAACTGCCATAGTTTTGTGCCGTTACACAGTTATAGTAGATAATACTTGCGAAAATTATTGTTAATATTTTTTTCATTTCTGATATCCCTTTAAATTGAAAATTACATTACTGCCCAAATTTATATAAAACCGGCAGGGAAAAACAATTCGACACAACACAGAGGAGTGTCGTGAGAATCAAAAAACATATTTGGAAAATCATAGAAAGAGAAAGTAAGCATATATACACAAGCCAAATTGGTTTTGGGATTTCGTTTTTATTTAGAACTCACCCAAATCCTCTCTTAAAAAGAGAGGACTTTATGGCGAAATCCCAAAAACAATTTGCAACAAGTATAACCTTATAGAACTTTATTTTACTAAGTGATTCGAATTTCTCATACTTTTAATTTACTACCCGGCCATGCTTTAATCACGTTTACCTGTCAATTATCTGCCGGGCGTTAAAGTAGCCTTCGTAAAATGTTTTATCGGATGTTTTGAATATCTCGACCAGCTTATCAATTTTATCGTATAACAGGTCGTCAACTTCTTCAAAAATTGATTGAAGTCCGGCGGTTCTCTCTTTGCTTTCCGCTCCGGATGCGCCTGTTATTCCCATTGCCTCTGCAAATTCATCTGCATTGGTTTTTATACTTTCAATTTCTTCCTCACTTATTCCATAGTCTGCCAATTCCGTTTTTAATCCCGCTGCCCTGTTATAAATAGCGTATCCTTTTTCCAATAAGTCGTTATCACGCATTTTTCTTAAATCACGGGCGCTGTAGTCTGTTTCATCCTTAATTTCATTATTGCCCGTTATCTGTGCGTAAACATTAAGGGCGGAAATTACTTTGTTTAATACTTCCTCAAGCTCGTTTTCTTCTTTAAGTTTGTTGGCTGTTTTTCCCGCCTTAATAGCTTCGCGCATTGCATCGGTATCAACAATGTTTTGTATCTTGGTTTCAAACTCTGTTACTTGAGCCTGCATTACAGCCAGGGAACTGTAAGAGTCCTGGTTGTTCTTCAAAAAAGTTATAACGGCATTGTACATATTTAACTTGTTTGATTGTCTTTTGTTCATGATTCCTCCGGTTTGTTATTATGGTTTTTGGCTGTATCCAAAAACATCATTTTAATGATGTTTCAAGTTTTCTTAAATCTCGAAAATCCCTACTTGTCCCCTTTACGGGAAGATTTCGGGAATTTTTATGTTCTCTACAATTTTGATTCCGTGAAATCTTTTGTCATTCGGTCTATGTAAGCGCCATTCCGTGAAATCTTTTGATAATCCGGCAATGTAGATCATTATTCCGCTACTGCAGTCTTCATTCCATTAATGTAAGCTGCCATTCCGTCGAATTATTTGTCAATCCGGCAATGTGAATCGTATTCCGCTGCTGCAGTCTTTATTCCGTTAATGTAAGCTCCCGTTCCGTGAAATTTTTTGCCGTTCCGTCAATGAAATCGTTACTCTGCTGAGGCTGAATCTATTCAATAAATATAAATTGTTATTCTGCGGGTACCGGAGTAGGTCCATGATTGCAACAAATTATTCTATCAAAATAAATATTTTGAAACATATTTAAATAAAAATATTCTATTAGTCAAATATTAATTGATTATGTTGAGGATTAGTTAATAATAACGCAGATTTATTTTTGGATAAAGATCATAGGGCTATTTTTAATAATTTATTAACAAGAGGCGTCTAAATGGAAGATAAAAGATAAAAGTAAAAAGAGAAAATGTTTTATGTTATATTTGTGCCGTATGGCATTATGTATGAGAGGGATATAATTTTTTAAGGTTGACGCTTATGTGTCATGCGGCAAGACAGGCGCAGATTTCTATAATCTTTATGATTTACGCAGATCAATCATAAATTATCATAACAATCATAATGATCTGCGTTCTATTCAATAATTTCATTATAAAATGTCCGCATCAAAACCGATTGCAAAATTATTATCGTTGAGATAATTAAGTTTCCATGAAAAGTTTAATTTAATCGGAATTAATATATGACCCAGACTGAATCCCACTTCATAAAACGGACTCTTGAAAACCTTAAATTCATGAGGCGAAATTTTCCTACTCTTTTCCGAGACATTATTTAATGCCATAGCAAAGTTAATATCGAAGGTTAAATCATAGTCTGCGAAAAAAGGCAGGTTCAATGCTTTGAAGAGTTCGTCTCTAAATCTTTTTTCACAAGAAAGTCTTAAAGATCTGTCCCCGTATATTTCGCCAACTTCAAGAGTTCTAAAAGTAAATGATTTTGCACCTCCTGATACATTACCCGGCAAAGCATGCAGCCACTGGAAAGGAACAGGCCCGTTTGAATAAAAGCCTTCTATTTCATAGACAAAAGAGGCAGTCTTAAACGTTCTGAAGTCACCGCTTATGTTTCCTTTATAAGCCTTACAATCTACATTACTCTTAAGATTGTTTTTGTCACTGTAAATAAATTCGATTGATATAATAGGAAGATAGTTGCCATCATTTATCCGGCGTCTGTAATACCCGTCTTCAATGTACTTGCGGAAGTCCAACGTAAACCCGGTTTTAACAGCATTAACTTTGATTGGATAAATAGCCGGGTTTTCATCTATTTTTTCTCCTGTTGCAAAAATTGACCAATCGGAATTTACTCTTGCGCTTTTATCATTTCTATTTATAAAGCCTGCATTGAGTTTTAATACCGGCGTAACTTCGCTTTCAATATCGAATTCATATCCGTCGGCATAATAATAATCTCTAAAGTCATCTTTCAAAAATATATTTGCAAAAGTTGATGTAAACTTATTATACTGAATCGATTCGGAAAACAAATCACTCAATTTTTTATAAGCGCCGAATGAAATTTTTGTTGTCCTGTAATCGCCAATCATGTAACTAGATTTAGTATCGAATTTAAATCTTTTGTCATCTATCCCCTGGCTCAAATTGATATATGCATCGAACCTTTTATCAAATGCATTTTCGTAAAAGAAATCCAGGTTTATCGTGTGTCCTTCTACCCTGTTAAAACTGTAAAAACCAAGCGGACCTGTTGTATATAAATTTTCGTCCAGCCTTATTCTTTCCGAAGTAAATGAAAAATTCTCCCAGAAAGTTTTCTCAATAGATTCAAGACTGTCAATTCTTAAATATGCTGTTCTTTCATCATCGGTATTAGGGATTGTTTGAATGTTTTCCCAGTAAAGTGAATCTTTTTTATCTGCATCCGGTGCAACGGTTATTATTGCCATGTCAAAAAAATCATCGGTTAATTCCACAGTATTAATATCATAATTGTACATAATGGAATTTATTTCGAAACCGAATTTAGCAATTCCGAAAACATTGCCTTCAATGAACAGCCTGTAATCGATGGGCATGTAAATGTCTTTCTCAAAAGGAACAAACTGCTGAATAATCAAAATCTTTGAAAAAATGCCGCCCGGCATTGCAGCGTCATTCAACCCGATTTCCAGCTTAAGTAAATTGAATGTTTGATCTTCAATATAAATATCTCCTACAAAGCCGGGAAGATCTGCATTGACGGCAGTAATATTTATTTTGAAAACATTTTTATTATCTATTGCAAGTGTGTCCTCAATTATATAATAATAAAAATCCAATCCCTCGTTGGAAATCGGCCCTAAAAACTCCCTTCCAAAAAATCGAATATCATCTTTATAAAAATCTTGAATTATTCTTCCGCCGGTTAACAGGTTAACTTCGGCAGGCATGTTGGCGCTTTGTTTTCTTGCAACAATCTCTTCTTTGTATTTATCCGGTTTCTTAAAATATCCCTTGCTTTCGTTTTCAAGTATTCCCGTAATCCTTAAATCTGCAGTATCAGGTTCAAAAGAAACGTCAATACTGGCTTCATTACTGGTTGATGTAAAATCTTCCGTTGTTTCAATTAAGCCTTTTGTGTATACGGAAAAAATATAATTATCCAGCTTCTTGTTTCTTTCTTCTTTTGATTTGATTGCTCTTCTAATAACTTCCAGTGCAGGGTTTTCTCCCGGCAATACTGTTACTTCAGGCAGGTTGATTGCAACAGACTTTAGCTCTATTAAAACATTTTTATCTTCGTTTAGATTGACGCTCAAAGTATCGGATTTATAACCAATGTAAGAAGTGATTAAAGTATAACTGTCTTCAGGCAGCCTTATTTGAAACCGGCCTTCAATATTGGCCGATGTTCCTCTTGAGGTATTCTCAATTAATATATTTGCATAGCTTAACGGTTTCTTGGAGTCTGAATCTACAATAGTACCGTTTACTGCATATTCCTGCGTATAAATAGTGTTAAATAAAATAAAAAAGATCAGTAAAAGAATTTTTTTTAACAATTATGTTCCCCCTATTTGATAAAAACAACCTTAAGATCAATTACAATGCCATTAAAACAATAAATTATTTAAAAAAAATACGCCCCAAATATAAGTAATGTACAAAATTGTGAATGAGTCGTAGTAAATTTTAGACGCAGAGAAATTATTTGGCTCTTAAAACAACAACCATTGAATCAGATTCTTCAGATTCGTCCAGTTCTTTTGGCGGCAGATAATACAAACTGCCGTAAAACCAATATTTATCGAAGGAACCGCTTAACTCAATTAATGCTTTTAATTCCTGCGCCAAATACCATCTTAGAGGAGTTTTTGTTTCGCTTACTCTTGCAGGATTTTTACCTTCCGTTATTTTCATTTTGGTTGTTGTAAGCCATTGCTGGGTAACTGTATTATACTTGTCCGAAGGAACGCCGAATGTAATTTCCACTTTTGTATCTCCTTCCTTAGATTCCCAGGTGTTTGCTTCTTCATCCGGGAAAAAAAACTGCGGGTGAGAAGCTTCAATTACGTAGATGCCTCCGCTTACGAGATTTTTTGCAACCGATTTAAAGTGCGATATCATTTGTTTATTTGTAACAAGGTGTGAAATACTTTCCATTAATGTGGAGGTTAACATGACTTTGTTTTTTAATTTATACTTTGTCATATCCCCAACAATGCCGGTGATCTTGAGGTTTTCAGTTTCGGCTTCGCTTTCTGCAAACTCAACCATTTCTTTAGAAAGGTCCAGAGCATAAGATGTCCATCCCCTTTTATTCATTTCCCTTGCATGTCTTGCGGGTCCGCAGGCAAGTTCCAAAAATGATTTATCTTTTAATTTCGATTTCTTTACTTTCCCGTGATTCTTAAGACACCATTCAAGAAAATCACATTCAACATCAAATTCCCTATCCTGGAATGCTATATCGTAAGCCTTTGCATTTCTGTAAAATTCTTCAGCCATTTAATTTACCTTCAAATTTGAATTTGGAAAAATAGGTTAAGTATTTTTTATAAGCAAAGTTTTATGTGGCCTTATTTATAAGTATAAAATCTTTCAGAGATATTGAAAAGAGAATAGAACACAGATTATCATGATGGTTATGATTAATTATGATAAAGATTAAATCCGTTTAAGTTATTATGATCATAATAATCCGCGTTCCATTCAGAATCTTTATGGGTCTTTTTCATCTTAAGTATGATTTCATTATTGAGAGAGTTTGGGAAAGATAACCTGTTCCAAATAAATTTAAGTGGTTTATTACGTGATAAAATTTATACAGATCAATCCTTTCTTCCCAGCCGGCAGGCAAAGGATAGGCTTCATTGTAAGCGCTGTAAAATCTTGAATCAAAACCGCCGAATAATCTTGTCATGCCCAAATCAGCTTCACGGTGCCCGTAATAAACAGCAGGATCAATTAAAACCGGATCGCCGTTTTCATCAACCATGTAATTACCGCTCCATAAATCGCCGTGCAGCAATGTCGGTTTTTCTTCACTTCCTTCAATTAGAGACGGAACTATTTTTTCAAATTTACTAAACAACTCTCTGAATCGGGAATCAACATAACCGTTTCTTTCTGCAAGTTTGAATTGGAATATCAAACGGTTCTCTAAATAGAATTCCGTCCAGTTTTCTTTTAGAGGCAGGTTTTTTTGAGGCGTTGCGCCAATAAAATTGTCTTCAAAAAAACCGTATTTCTCAGAAGTCGTTTTGTGCATCTCGGCAAACTGCTGCCCGAAAATTTCCGAGAAATTACTTTTCCTTGACCCTGTTTTAATGTACTCCAAAATTAATATCTCATTGTCAAAGTATATAACCTGCGGAATTCTAATTGCACCGGATATGCCTAATTCTTTTAACCCGTTGGCTTCGTTTTGCAGAATATTATTTCCGCTGCCGGAATATGATTTCACAAAATATTCTTTCCCTGATTCGGTTTTTATTTTCCGTGAATCGGCTATACAGCCGCCGCCAAGTGAGGTGTTGGTGATAAT
The DNA here is from genome assembly GCA_050117315.1 of Ignavibacteria bacterium. Classification (GTDB taxonomy): domain Bacteria; phylum Bacteroidota; class Ignavibacteria; order Ignavibacteriales; family Melioribacteraceae; genus JANQIV01. The sequence goes on along the minus strand of JASFMY010000028.1, from coordinate 15,965 downwards.
TTTTTCGTTTAGTATTTCTTCGAGGTTATGCATGTTGTATGAATTTTAATTTATTTATATCTTATTTTATCATACTGTCATTATTAGTTTGCTCAAAAAAACATAATATTTTAGCATAAATTTGTAATAAACGCAAAGCGTTTATTAAGGAGTTGTGCGTCATACATACTATGAACCCAGATTATGCATTAGAAACACACACCACATCGTATAAATTAAGCTCATATCGTATCACTATTTTCGTATTATTATCGAATAAAAACGAATCATATCGTATCAAATTGATTCAATATATTTTAGTATATTTGGACTATGGAAAATAGAGTACATACTTTTAAGCTAAACATTAACTGGGAATTAATCCGGCTGATAAGCCAGATTGATAGGTTTGATACATCCTGGGTTTCGATTGAAAAAAAGGAAGGACAAAGTCTTAAACAATTGAAAATGATTGCAACAGTACGAAGTGTTGGGGCATCAACAAGGATTGAAGGTTCAAAGATGTCTGACGAGGAAGTTGAAGTATTATTGAAGGAAATTGACATTACAAAATTAGTTGATAGAGATTCTCAAGAAGTTGTAGGATACTATGAAACATTAGATTTGATCTCAAAATCTTATAAAGATATTCCGGTTACAGAGAGTAGTTTGAAAAACCTGCATAATATTTTGTTGAAGCACAGTAAAAAAGACGAATGGCATAAAGGTGATTATAAACAACACAGCAATGCTGTAGAAGCCAAATTGCCGGACGGAACACGGCAAATAATATTTCAGACGACAGAGGCTGGATATTAAACCCAAGAATGCTATGCGGGTGTTGCTGGACTGGTACTCAAATGATAACGAAACACATCCTTTGGTTAAATGCGCATTGTTTGCATATGAATTTGTGAGTGTTCACCCCTTTCAAGATGGTAACGGAAGGTTAAGCCGGCTAATATCAACATTACTTTTGCTTAAACATGGATACAAAATGGATTCAATATGTAAATTTTGAGCACGAGATTGAAAGCAGAAAGACTGGATATTACAGAATTTTAAGGAGTTGCCAAACACAAAGACCAAATGAAGATGTCACCGAATGGATCAAGTTTTTTTTTGATGCTCTAGGCAATATCCAAAAACAATTAATGCTGAAACTTGAAAGTATAGGTTTAGAGACTAAATTATCTCCGAGAGAAAAATCCATTTTGACATTTATAGAAAATAATCCGGGCTGTAAATCGGGTGATATTGCTAAAAAGCTTGAGATACCAAAACCAACAGTAAAACGAATTTGACCTGAATTGATTAAGAAAAACTTAATTGAAAAATATGGAAAAGGACCCGGTACCAATTATTCAATAAAATAAACGCGCCCTACAATACATATATAATAGGCGAGTGATAAAATAAATCTATTAGAACTGCGGATTAACCTTTTTTATTTCTTTTAATAGACCTTTACCTGCATCTTCCAATAAATCCAATACCTTTTCAAATCCCGCCGATCCGCCGTAATAAGGATCCGGCACTTCCTTTTCATTATGGTTACTGCAATATGACGTCATAAGAGAGACTTTATCTGTATACTTTTCTTCAATATCCTGTGCTATAATATCACTGTAATTGTTTTGATCCATTACAATTATGTAATCAAAGTTTTCAAAATCTTCAATTCTAAATTGACGTGCAGTACTTGTTAAATCGTATCCTCTTTTTAACGCATGGTTTTTCATTCGTGAATCTGCAGGTTCCCCTTCGTGAAAACCGATTGTTCCTGCCGAGTCGCATTTAATTTTGTCAGACAATTCTTCATTATCAATTAATTTATTCATCACTGCTTCTGCACTTGGTGATCTGCAAATATTACCCATACATACAAAAAGGATGTTCAACATAAGTCCCCGTTTTTTTGAGCCCAATATATTGAAGAGATTAATTCTTAACAAATTTTACTTTGGTTATTGATTAATAATGTATATTAATTGTACATTAGTCTTACTTGATAAATCTCTTCTCCCCGAGGGTGTAGTGTATATTCAAATTGATCAGTTAATGCTGTTTATGGCTGCAGGGATTCTATTAAATCTTACTCCGGGCCCGGATATGATTTATGTTGCAACCCGCAGTGCTTCGCAAGGAAGGAAAGCAGGAATACTATCTGCGTTAGGAATCGGTACGGGAACTTTTTTTCATATTCTTGCTGCAGCTTTAGGGCTCTCAACTATTTTGATGTATTCGGCTACTGCATTTGAAGTTGTAAAGTGGATAGGCGCCGGGTACTTGGTCTATCTGGGTTTCAAGGCAATAATTGATAAAAAAACGGAATCCAAAACTGCCCGACCTAAAACTCAATCTCTTTCAAAAATATATTTGCAGGGATGTTTAACAAATATTTTAAATCCAAAAGTCGCATTATTCTTTTTGGCTTTTCTTCCGCAATTCACCAATCCGGAATCAGGAGATCTAACTCTTCAAATAATTTTCTTAGGATTGCTTTTCGATACAACAGGAACAATAGTTAACAGCATCGTTGCTTTTTTAGCCGACAAAGTAAGCGGATTGTTGAATAAAAACGGTAAAGTCCAAAAAATACAATCCTGGTTTAGCGGAATAGTATTTATAAGTTTGGGCATAAGTTTAGCACTATCTGAAGAAAGTTAAAATGTCAAAAAAAATTATTATAACCGGGGCTACCGGTTTAATAGGCAAAAAAATTACCAATAAGCTGTTAAGCCGCGGTGATAATGTCACCGTAATTTCAAGATCATCACGCAAAGCATTTAATTGCTTCTCCAACCGTGTAGAAATAGTTAAATGGTCACATAATGACTTAGCTTTAAAATTAGAAGCCGCAGATTCCGTGGTTCATCTTGCCGGGGAAAATGTTTTATCCAGGAGATGGAATGAAGAATTTAAAAAAATTCTTTACGACAGCAGAATTAAAACCACAAAAATGCTGATAGATGCAATTGAAAAAACTAAAGTAAAACCGAAATCATTTATATGTGCATCTGCAATCGGTTATTATGTTAACGGTAATTTCAATTCGGAATTTACGGAGGATTCTCCTCCGGGAAATAGTTTTATGTCAACCCTCGTTAACGATTGGGAAAAAACTGCTGCACTGGTAGAGGCTTATAATGTACGAAGAGTAAGTATAAGAATAGGTGTTGTGCTTAACAAAAATGAAGGTGCACTGGCTAAAATGCAAATCCCGTTTAAGCTTTTTGTAGGCGGTAAAATAGGTTCGGGTAAACAATGGGTCCCATGGATACATATTGACGACCTTGTAGATTTATTTTTATATGCAATAGATAATGAAAATGTAAAAGGTGCAATAAACGGCGTATCTACCGGAGCTGTTACAATGAAAGAGTTTACAAAAACTCTTGGAAATGTATTAAACAAACCTTCTTTTTTCTCGGTGCCAGCTTTTATGGTTAAATTAGTTATAGGTGAAGCTGCCGAAGTTGTATCAAAAGGAGCAAAAGTAAAACCCCAAAAAACCTTGGGGCTTGGTTTTGAGTTTAGTTACACAAATCTGAAAAAAGCTTTAAAGGATTTATTAGACTAATTTTTTATTCAAACCACGAAACAATTTCAAAAGAACCGGTTCCCGGAAAACTGGGCGGCGAAACGAGTAAAAGTCTATCATCATATTTATACTTTTTACTAAAACCGGATATATTTGTTTGTGTGGTAGAATTGAAAGTCCCGACCGCTTTTCTTTCATACTGTACAACTCCGCCAAGAAGATTAATATCCCCTGAAATGGGTCTCGAACTATAATCTTCTGCCCCAAAACCTCCATTCTGACTATATAGCGCAGCATGAATATTAATATCAGAGTTGTTAGCAGAATTATTGGTAATCATAATATCACCATCTGCAACTATGCCTAAAAGGTCAGAGGAAGAAGGATTAGTTCTTGGATCACTTTCATATACTATGTCGTCATCAATAAAAACATCACCCCCTGAATAATAGGCATAGCTTTGAGTTACCCAACCGTATCTTTGACATCCCCACCACTTCCATCGTGTACACCCCCAAACTTTTACCTCCGCATGGTATACTGGAATAGTAGCAACAGTATATTGGCCGCTAACTGTGCCTTGTATACGTACTGTAAGACCTTTTGCCATTATTACTCCGTTCGGGGCATAATCAGAAGAAAGGTATGTCGAATCTGGTTCGTTTGCACCGTATTTCACATTGACGCTGTCGCTTTGAAAAGTTATATAGACCGTATCCGTAGCTGTAGAATCTGAAATTACGTCAATCTGTTTGCCTCCTGCCACGGCAGCACTATCTAAATATTCAATTCCATCGATTGCCAAATCCATATCAACACCTGAAGTATAACCACCGTAAAATTTGGGGTCGTCTATACCTGGTCCATTATCGTAGGTTATACCATTTTTGGAAGATGTTTTCCCCATGAAGACCGGACTACCGGAAACTTGTAAATCCTCCTGAACATGCATAGGCCCCCAAACGGTATCCTGTGATTTCCACCAAATATTTCCTTCAATAACAGAGAAATAAGCAAATTTGGAAAATTTACTTGGCTGCAAATATACCTTTATGGTCTTTGAAATGTCGCCGAAAGTTCCTATTACTTCAATTTCTTTTACGTTACTATATGTTCCCGAAGTACTGAAGGTATAAGTTATCAATCCCCCCTGAAAGCTCATTGTATCGCTTTTATCGGGTAAATTGGAATCAATAAAAAATTTATTTGCAAGAATATTAGTCCCGCTTACTGCGATATTATAAGCCATCGTTGAATCATAATAATCAGCAAAATTATCAACTGCTCTTGTTGTTATACCACTGAAATTATTACCGACTATTAAAAAAATCAAACTAAAACCGAGTACTAATAAAATTGAAGCTTTTCCACCCATTGTTAATCTCTATCTATTTCTTATATTTCTTGCCGCTAATCTTATCTGTCTCCAAAATGCAACGTTGTAAATAGAAGAATCAGGATCAGCAAAACTTGTTAACGGATAAGAATTTTCTATAACTAAGTCAATCTGAAGAGTATAAACTTCACTTGGAACAGGCACAGGATAGGTAGTTATAGAATCTCCCAGAGCATCAAAATAACTGAGATGGAACTTTGTGACTCCCAGATTTGCTCCGGTCGGAGATTCGCTGTTTACCTTTCTATATAACATAAAGTCCCTTGGATTTCCCGTCCCAGACAACTCCGAGGTGGACCCCACATAATATTCAAGGGTATCAACATTACCGTCACCTTCCTTATTTGCAGATGAGACAGCTACATCTGTTAAAAATTTTATTGAAGTGGAATCCGCTTCAATAATTGCTTTACTCGGATCTGGGATTTCTGACCACTCTTTACAGTAACCTATTTTTCTAAAATCATATTCTAATAGCTCAACAGCCGAAACAAGATTTTGCTGAACAATTAATTCGCTTCCAAAAGTATATGTGTTTTCTACCGCAGCATCATTCATTCTCCACAAAATTAGGAGAAGCATTGATCCGATAATTGTAGAACCGATAATATCTATTAATGAACTAAATCCCATTTATCACCTATAAAACCAATAGCTGAATATTGTGGACATAACAAGTGTATCCGGCTCACCTGTATATAGCTCCTTCATTGATTCACTTGTGACTGTTACTGTCAATTTCTTATGCCATGTTTTAGAAGCCGAAGCTACATCAAGATTTGTTGTATCAACGTATTCAACTGTACAAAATCCTGTAAACTCAGCGGATAAAAACGTACTGTCTCCTTTTGTATTTATTTGGTAATCATTAAAATCATCAAAATCATCAAAGTCGGGGTAAGTCTCACCATATTCAGGGCCAAGGTTACTCACATCCGTTAGCCATACTGTATGTACTATTCCTGTGCTGTCGGTAATTTCATCAAAAGCTTTACTGCTTGCTTCTTCTATAATAGAAGTAGCTAATGAAACAGCAAGAATACCGTATTTACTCCGTTGCAAAACTACATCAGAGCTTAAATTATTATTATTTACTCTAAGTATTACAAGGGTTAACAGCACTATTGCACCGACAGTCAATAGCATTTGCCCGGTATTCATCAACTATTCCTTTTTAACATGTTTATTTCAAATTCCATACTAAAAATAATTCTTTTTTTTGCCTAAAAATCAACTCAAAACAACTAAGCAGGTAAATTTTGCATGTAATATCTACAGAATCTCAATATTCTGCTCACCATTAATGAAAATAATAAGATTATTTTAGAATAGTAAACTTTAAATCAACGCAAATATTTATCTATCTTTATTTATATTGATTAATTAAAAATCACGAACCTGTTATGGATCCAATCAATATTATCGTAGGAATTAATTTATTTGTTACTATTAGTGCAAATTATGGCGGCGCAAAAAAAGGAATTAAAACTTCGCTGACCAAGGCAATAAAAAAACCGAAAACTTATCTTCAGAAAATACCGCCTAATATCTCGGCTTTAATTTTAATTGCACAGGTCCTGGCGATATTTAATATAGGAACTTTTGGTTCAGGTTTAATTGAGAATGAAATGTTGTTTAGAATAACAGGATTAATCCTTTTTATAATATTTTCATGGAATCAAGTTTGGTCGTATAAATATCTAAAAGAAAATTATGCGCAGGAAATAGTAATTCTTAAAGGGCATCAATTGATAACAAAAGGTCCTTACGGGATTATAAGGCATCCGCAGTACGTTAGCCAGATATTATCCGATCTCGGTGTCGGTGCGGCCTTAATGGGTTATGTTATTATTCCCCTGGTTCTTTTGGTAGAATTCCCTTTGTTTTTTCTTAGGGCAAAAAAAGAAGAAGAAATTTTTTCCGAACATTTTAAAGAACAATTTTTACAATACAAGAAAAAAACAGGCTTCTTTATTCCCTTTATCGGATAATTTATGAAATTAAAATTTCTTTTAATCCTTGTATTGGTATCAATAAATTTTATTTACCCGCAGCGTTTACTAAAGCTGAGTATTTCGATAGACGGGCAAACCGAACGAATCTCTTATTTATCACGTAAAGGGACCGATTTTGTTTCGGCAAAAGAACTGGCAACCGTACTTTCCGGTAATTTTTATTACAATAAAGAATCGGCAAAATTAGAACTTAAGTTTGACAACTATAAAATAAAAGTAACCGGAAGAACACAATATCTAATTTTAATTAACCGGGCTGATAATTCTCAACAAATTTACCAGTTTCCTATTTCAACACTTTTGGTGAGAGGCGATGTTTTAATCCCCCTTATTTACTGCGTGGATTACATAAGCCTGGCCTACGGCAAAGAATTGCTTTATGATAAAAGCAGTAAACACTTAACAGTATCCGACAAAGCTGTTAAAGACATAGCCGTAACCGATGACACCCCGGGAAGTATAATTAAAAAACCTAGAGTTACAAGAGAAGTAGATCCCGATTTTGATGTTTATGATTTGAGGATAGAAGAAAAATCAAACGGAACATTAATAAGATTAAATTCTCAGAGAGAAATAAATAAGTTCAGCAGTTCAATTCAAAACAACAAGCTTTTTATTTTTCTTTCCGGGGTTAGTGTTGACCTTAACAAAATCCGTAAAGCAAAACCTAAAGGTCTGGTTCGTAAAGTAAGTACACAAAGTGTTCAGGGAAATATCCAGTTTGAGTTTTTATTAAAAGAAGGCTTCAACACATCCGAAGCTTTTCAGGATGTATCTTCCAACGATCTGCTTGTAGCTATTCACAATGAAAAACTAAAAACCGACGAACCCGTTATTTCCGATGAAATAAAAAAATGGCTGTTTGATGTTATAGTTATTGACCCGGGACACGGCGGAAAAGACAGCGGGGCATTGGGAGTTGGCGGAACTAAAGAAAAAGACTTAAACCTGAGAGTCGGGCTTAAATTAGGTGAACTGATTGAAAAACGTTTACCTGATGTTAAAGTAGTTTACACGAGAAAAACCGATAAGTTTATTGAGCTTTACAAAAGAGGAAAAATTGCAAACGAAAACAACGGCAAGCTCTTCGTTTCAATTCACATGAATTCTTTACCTAAAAAGCCGAGCAGCGCAAAGGGTTTTGAAGTTTATTTGCTTAGACCCGGCAGAACCCAAAAAGCAATTGAAATAGCAGAATTTGAAAACAGTGTAATTAAATACGAAGACAATCCGGATATGTATCAAAAACTTGATGATGAAAATTTCATTCTAGTAAGTATGGCACATTCGCAGTACATGCGTTACTCAGAAAAATTTTCCGACTTGTTAAATGAAAATTGGAAAAAAACAGTTAAAGGAATTCCTTCACGGGGAGTAAAACAGGCAGGCTTTTATGTACTAGTTGGTGCCTCTATGCCGAATGTTTTAGTTGAATGCGGATTTTTATCCAACAGGCAGGATGAAGCATTTTTAAAAAGCGCAAAAGGTCAATCACAAATTGCGGAAACAATTTATAAAACAATCGTACAATACAAAAACTTTTACGAAGACCAAATAAACGAAAATATTGAATCGGCAAATTGATATTGGTTTCAGTTAAATTTACTTTTACTATTGAATTTTTTAGAAAAGGAATAAAATGACTAATGCTCAAAAGTGGGTCGCTGCTTTTCTAATAGTTTTTATTGCTCTTTTTTTATTATCAAAGGTAACGGAGAAAGAAGAAGATTTTAGTGATGAACTGGATTTCTACAGTGAACAACAAAATGATAATAATATTAACGCTTCATCTACCGACGGATTAAGCTTATTAAATAAAATCGGCTGTACAAACTGTCACGGTGTTGATTTAAAAGGAACTAAACTTGCTCCGACTTTATATTCTGGAAAAGAATATTGGTCGAGAGATAACTTAATAAATTACTTAAGAAATCCTTCCTCTTATTCTGGTGATGAAAGATTTGAAGCTTACAAAGAAAAGTATAAAACCGTGATGCCCGCTTACGGAAATATTGATGTAAAAGACTTGGGTAAAATTGTGGATTATCTTCTGAATCTGGAAGGGGAATAGAAAAATTTCTATTCCCACTTTATTCTAATATCTACTGCATGAAGCGAGTTGTCATCTGCAACTATCAACGGGTTCAAATCAAACTCCGTAATGTTTTTATTTTCTATCAGCATCCGCGCCGACGATAAAATTATATTTTTCACATTATCAATATCAATAGGCCTTTCGCCTCTAACGCCTTTTAGTATTTTTCCTATTACAGTGCTGCTGATCATGTCGTCAATATCTTCACCGCAGAGGTAAGCGGATTTAATAACCGTATCGCAAACTACTTCAACATACTTACCGCCGGTTCCAAACATAATCACCGGGCCGAACGAAGGGTCCCTGAATCCGCCGAGTAAAATTTCATGCTTGGTTTTTATAAAAGGCTGAATCAAAAATTCATCCAACTTGAAATTATATTTTATAAAACTCTTTTCAATTTCTTCAGCGCTTGCAAGCAGCTCATCTTTATTCCTGATATCAAGTTTTACGGCATTTAATTCCGATTTGTGAATTGCGTCTTTGCCAATGCCCTTTATTACAAGCGGGTAAATCTCATCATGTAATCTTTCTAGTGATCCCGTTTTTATCAATATGTTTTTTATTACAGGAATGCCGTAATCGAAAGCAATTTCGTTTACATTCTTCTGCGTTAAAAATCCCTTTTCAAAATTATACTCTTTGCTTTCCTTGCATCCTAATATCAATTCATATTGATTTTTGTTTTCGGTTAATTTTCTTTTCGATTTATTATAGAACAACATATTAGAGATTACTTCTGCAGGTTCTTCGGGATTTTTGAAGACAGGCAACTGCTTTTTTGAATCACGTTTATAAATATCCCAAAACTCCGGCAGCGGCATAACCGCCTGGATAATGGGTTTATCGGTTTTAACATCGTACACTGCTTCAACTACGTCAAACGGCTTTACCATAACCGGTTCAACAAAGATTGAAATTACGGCATCAACATTGTCATCTTCAATTACAATTTCATTTACTTTTTTATAAGCTTCTGCATTGCCGCCGGGCAATAAATCAACCGGGTTGTTTATACTGCCTTCAGGGTGAACAATCTCTCTCAACTTATTTCTTGTTTCTTCAGTGAGTTCGGCTAATTCTAAATTCTCTTTTACCAAACTGTCTACAGCTAAAATTGCAGGACCACCGGCATTTGTGATTACGGCAACTCTATTTCCCTTTGGCGATTTGAAATTTTCAAACCCTTTTGCCGTATTAAACATTTCATTCAAGTCTTTAACTCGAATAATTCCGAACTGGTTAAGTAAAGCGTCAACAACCTTATCTTTACTACTTAATGCTCCGGTATGTGAAGAGGCTGCTTTCATTCCACCCGCTGTTTTACCTGCTTTTAGAACAATTACCGGTTTATCAATTTCATTTTTTAAGAAGGGAATTATAAACTTTTCACCGTTTACAAAGCTTTCCAGGTAATAGGTTAACGTTTTTATGTTGTCATCTGTCTGCCAGTATTTTAACAAGTCACTTTCATTTATATCTGCCTTGTTTCCGGCGCTGATGAAATGAGCAAACTTAATATTTGTCTCTCTCAATGAGTTCAGAACAGCCGCACCTAAAGCTCCGCTTTGCGAGAAGAAGCCGGTATTTCCAAACTCCGGTTTTTCGGCAACAAAAGTCGCATTAAGTTTTACATCTGCAACTGTATTTATTACCCCCATGCAGTTTGGGCCAACCATTCTTGCGCCGGCGTCTTTAATTTTTTGCAATATCTTGTTTTCAATCTCTTCGCCTGCTTTTCCGATTTCTTTGAACCCAGCAGTTATTAACACAATCGATTTAACGCCTTTTTGCAGAAGAGTGTCAATCGATACTCCAACAAACTGTTTAGGTACAGCTATGATTGCTAAATCAATTTGGGCGTTAATTTCTTCAATTGATTTGTAACACTTATACCCAAGCACGCTTTCAGCTTTTGGATTAACGGGGTATATAATTTCCCTGTAGCCGAATGTACTTATAGTTTTTAATAATTCGTATCCAATGCTTTTTTCTTTGGTTGATGCCCCAACAACACAAATTGATTTAGGGTAAAAGAAATTTCTTATTTCAAAACTCATCAAATTCTACACTTATTTTATTAATACAATAAAGTATTTTTTATAATCTAAAATAAAAAAATCTTCCACTAAAAATTATTGCTACCCTTGCAAATGGAAAGAAAGTTGACTTTATAAAACGAGGCTTAAAAAATTAAGGGAACGTATAGCTTTATGGTTCCTAATTATTTTAATGACGTTCTATTTTTTTATAAGATTATCTAAAAGCAATTTCATGTAATTATTCATTTCATCAAAATTGTGATTCCTAATTTCCTCAATAGGCATTACATACTTGCTTTCTTCTTTAAGAGTTTTCTCGTCGAATTTACTTAGTGCATCCATATCTTTTCTTGAAATTTCCATGTGAAATTGTAACCATGCAACTTTTTCGCTGTAAATAAATCCTTGATTTGAACATCCTGCACTGCTCCCGATTAATGTTGCATTATTATTTACCCCGGGCATATCCCCGTGCCAATGAAGGATATTTAATCCCTTGGGAAAGCCCTTCAATAAAGGTTTATCTAACGCTTCATCCGTGAAAGTAACGGGATAAAAACCGTACTCTTTAAATTCGCTGTGAACAGTTTTGCTGCCGACTGCATCACAAATAATTTGCGCGCCCAGGCAAATCCCCAGCACATATTTCCCTTCCTCAATTATATTTTTTGTGAACTCGATTTCGTCTTTGATATAAGGGTTTTTATCAATTTCAATTAATGATTGAGGTCCACCCATGATTAATAAAAAATCGAAATCATTTTCAAAGGAAAGTTTGTCACCTGTAAAGGGTTTTACAGTTGTTGCTGAGAAATTATTTTCTTCAATCCAGTCAGAAATTATCCCCGGGTTTTCATGTTCTGCATGTTCGATAATTAGAAATTTCATGTACGCCTCTATTTAATATTTACAGTAATTTTGGTTTTTACGGAGTTTGCAAGAAAACAATCATTATGTGACTGTTCATGAATTTCTTTTAACAACTCCGGCTCAAGTTCTGTTTCGAATTCAACGTTGGAATTTAAATTCCCTTTAGTAAGTACTAATTTTTTTCATCGTTTAATTCGAGAAAGCCCTCTGCTTTATCTTCATAACTTTTTACAATAATATTTTTGCGCGAACAGATGGCTAAAAAGGTAAGCATGTGACAGCTTGAAAGCGCAGCAACGAATGCTTCTTCCGGATCAACATATTCTTCTTTTCCTTTAAATTTTTGGAGAAGCCGAAGCTTTAACAATTTCGTCGTTATCAAAAAACCAATCGTGTTCCCTACTGTAATCATTATACTTGAATGATTTTGTTGTTTTATTCCAAACTATTTTTGCAACGTGTTTTGACATGATAACCCTTTATAAACAGTTAACAAAATTGTCGTTTATGTTCTCACTTGCTGAATAACGAAATGATATGAAAAACAATATTCTTATTACAATAAATAATTGTTCTTTCCCACAATAATTTTAGGAAATCTTTTCTACAGATAATTTTTAATTTCAGTAATGTAGTTTAATATTTCTCCCGCTCCGGTAAAGTCTGAATTTTTTGTCAATTCCGTTGGAATAACGTAACATTTGATTCCTGCAGCAATTGCTGATTTTAAACCCCTCTCGGAATCTTCAACAATTATACATTCTTCCTTTTTAAAACCGGATTGCTTTAATGCCGTTAAGTACGGAAGCGGATCGGGTTTTGTTACCGGGCACTCATCCGAGGTTAATGTAAAATCGAAATATTTTAGTAATCCCGTATTAGAGTGAATAGTTTCGAAATGATCTCTGCGTGAACTTGTAACTATCACAAGTTTATATTTCCCGTAAAGATACTGAAGTGTTTCTTCAACACCTTCTATTTTAATGCTGTTATGTTTTAATAGTTCGTTGTAAATGTTGTTTCTTTTATCACGAAGTTTTATAATATCTTCATCACTAACACCCAATTTTTTAAGGAAATGCCATGTGCCTTTTGATCTTTTTAGGTAATTTTCTATATACAGTCCGGTTGTTAATTCAATACCAAACTCCTTTAAGATAATTTTGTTTGACTGAAAGTAAAGTTTTTCAGTATCAACAAGAATGCCGTCATTATCAAAAAATATCGCTTTTATCATTTCATCAACTTTATTATTATAAATTTGGATTCCAAAGATAGTGATTTGATATTTCTTTTCATTTAATCAAAGAAAAAATGAACGATAAAAATAAATTTCAGACCGGGAATGTTATACTTATATCAATAGCACATATGCTGCATGATATATTTTCTTCTTTTTTAGCGCCAATACTACCGTTGTTGATTGATAAATTAAAATTTTCATACTCGCTTGCAGGCTTGTTAACAATTTTCCAGAGAGGGTCTTCATTGTTAAATCCCTTTATCGGGTTAATTGCAGATAAACTGCCGGTTAGATATCTGCTGATTGTTTCCCCTGCAATTACCGCGATTGTAATGAGCCTGCTAGGTTCTGCGCCGCATTATATTGTTTTGGTTATCCTGCTTTTGATAATGGGAGTAAGCGCATCATTATTCCACGTACCTGCCCCGGTAATGATCAGAAAAATAGCGGGAACCAAGGTAGGTAAAGCAATGAGCTTTTTTATGCTCGGGGGAGAATTTGCCCGGAGCCTTGGTCCGCTTGTAATTTTAGGCTCTGTTTCTGTTTGGGGTCTGGAAGGGACATGGAAGCTGATACCTTTTGGTATTGCCGCATCTGTTGTGCTTTATTTTAAGCTGAGTAAGATTAAAATATCAGACGAATTTAGAAAAGACAAAGCAGAAATTAGTATAAAAAAAACATTAATTAGTTATATGCCTTTATTTATAGGCATTACGGGAGTTTCGTTTTTCAACTCGCTCGTGAAGGCTTCAATGACTTATTTTCTTCCTACTTTTATTACGGCAAAAGGCGAGAGCGTTTGGCTTGGCGGGATCTCGTTTTCAATTCTGCAATTTGCCGGGGCAGCCGGAACATTAGTTTCGGGAACAATATCCGATAAAGTAGGCAGACGCACCACCTTGTTTATTGCTACAATTGTTTCCCCGGTTTTAATGCTTTTGTTTATATACGTTGACGGTGTGCTTATGTTTGTTTTATTGATTTTACTCGGTGTATTTCTATTCGGGACTACACCCGTTATGATGGCTGAAATAAACGATCTCAAAAGTGAACGCCCTGCCTTTCTAAACGGGATTTATATGACTATAAATTTTGGAGCGGGAGCTATTACAATAATGATTATAGGCGCTTTGGGCGACTTACTCGGATTAGAGGAATCATTTTTAATTTCCGCACTGCTTGGATTTGCAGCTATTCCGTTTGTGTTTAAGTTTTCGAATAAAAGACATTGAGAGACTGTAAAATTATAATGTAGTCATAGATCTAAAAATATCGTAAATAGTTATATTTGTTTATTTAACTAAACAGTTGATAATCTTTAAGATCAGTGATGAACTTCGATGAATTGATCATTTATTATTTTTCGGGAACGGGCAATGCGTTAAATGTTGCCCGGTGGATTAACAATATTACCGAAGAAAAGAACATAAAAACAACACTTGTAAATTTAGCGGAGTCAAATAGAAAAAAGCCCGTAATACCGAAAGAGAATTCATTAGTTGGGTTCATATCTCAGACACATGGTTTTAATTTTCCCCCTTTAATGCTTCATTTTATTTTGAGATTTCCAAAAGCAAAGAATTGCAAAGCGTTTATAATGAACACACGCGGCGGTTTAAAATTCGGGAAAATATTTTTTCCCGGGCTAAGCGGAATTACTCAACTCTTTTCATCATTGGTGCTGCTGTTAAAAGGATTCAAAATAATCGGTATGCGCCCGGTCGATTTACCGTCAAACTGGATATCGCTGCACCCGGGATTAAAAGATTCCGCTATCACATCTATTTATGAAAAGAGAAAAGAAGAGGTGATTGAATTTGCAGATAAAATTCTTGACGGCAAGCGTGATTTAAAAGCGCTAAAAGATATAATCCAAGATTTGTTGATTAGTCCTGTTTCGGTATTATATTATTTGTTCGGCAGGTTTATGTTTGCAAAATCTTTTATTGCATCAGGTGATTGTAACAATTGCGGGCTTTGTAAAAAAGAATGCCCGGTTAATGCAATTAAATCAATTGACGGCCGGCCTTACTGGACACACAAGTGTGAAAGCTGTATGCATTGTATGAATATTTGTCCCAAAAGGGCAATTGAAACCGCGCACGGATTTATTATTGCCATGGCTGTTTTCATAAACCCTGTACCGCTCTTTTATATTTATTCCTTTTTTAACTTTCATGAATTATCAGAACAGTTTCCTTTTATCTTTTCGGACACCATGTTATTTCTTTTCGATTCGGTTGTTTTTATCGGATTTTTGATATTAAGCTATAGAATTATCCACTTCTTACTAAGATTTAAAGTATTCGAAATATTGGTTGTTTATTCTTCTCTAACTAAATATAAATTTTGGAGAAGATATAACTTCGGAATTAATCAAAAAAAACTAATTAGTGTCCGGTCGAATATCTGCAAATTGTTATGATCAAATAAGTTCCAAAGTATTTCACGCTTGAATAATCATATCAATTGTTAAATTGCTCAATAGTCAAATTGTTGTGATGAAGCTTCAACGGCAATAAAACAACCTGCCTCGCCGGTAGGCGGGTGTGGCAATTTAGCCTGTCCGCCGTAGCTTCTATTTACGTAAGCGGACCTTCTGGAAATATTCGAGGAAAATAAATCATATAACTTATTCATTTGTAAATAGTTATTAGTATCCGACCGGACACTAATTAGTGGCTGGACGTAAAACGATAAGTGGGGGGAATAAAATAAGTTAAGGAGAAAAAGCAAGCAGAAAAAGAGAGAGAAAAAGCTTTTTTTTGCATAAAAAGGCAA
>JASFMY010000027.1:0-57870 GCA_050117315.1 Ignavibacteria bacterium | reverse complement strand
CTAGCAGAATCAAGCTTACCTCACGGTTCGCTTTTATTCCGGATGTACCGGATTGGATATCATTGTCTCAGGAGCTTCACACAAAAGTATTACTACTAATGCATATCCCGATAAAGTACCGATGGCAAAACATCGGGTTACCTATCGAAAAAAAACGATGGTAACAGCCATTTACGTGACTTCATGTCGCAAAACGACGTTGCCGCTAAGCCGCCGCCCAGAATAGCAATACTTAACTAGCAACGAATATTTATAATCTGTAGCCGCCTGTAACTTCAACCGCACAGGCGGCGACCCTACTTAACATTTACAATCTACTTAGAACAAAATGCCAAACTATTAACACAACCCCTTAAACTGTACCACTGCCGCAATGAAAATGCGGTCGGTCTTGAGCGGCTGGATATTAGTTAAAAGGTTCTCCCCGATTTTGTAAATTTAAAGTCGCCAAACATTTATAAGAACAAAATCAAGGAGAACCAAAATGGAATTAGCTACAATGAAAACAAAATATGTTTACGGAGTTGACCTCCATAGCACTAAGATGTATATATGTGTAATGGACAAGGAAGGCAACATCCATCTACATCGCAATATGCGTAATGATTTTAAACTATTCAATAATTTAATAAACAAATACAAAGACTCTATATCCGTTGGGGTTGAGTCAATGCACAGCTATTACTGGCTGGCTGATGCTTGCTTAGAACACGGCATTCCTTTCTATCTTGGACATGCTTATTACATGAAAGCTATCCATGGGGGGAAGAAAAAGAATAGCTTGTCCCGATATTTTTTATTGGGAATAAGATTGATTCAAAAAAAATAGCCGACTTAATGAGAAGTAATCATTTCCCGATTGGTTATGTTTATCCCAAGGAAATGAGATCAACAAGAGACCTTTTAAGAAGAAGAACACAGTTTATGAAAATAAGAGCAGAAGCTTATACTCACACCTGCCGCAGCTGAAGTTCACCCATCTGATTTTATTAAATTTATCAATATTTCTCTCTGTGTTCAACTCCCCCTTTATTATTACTTTTTTATTTATTTTCTCTTCGCTAACCTAAAGGCCGTAGCCCACCTACGTTAAACTTCGGTGGGTAAACTTTAAGCGAAGGAGGGCCGGCCTATATTTTGGCATGGGACGGTGGCAACTGTAGGAATTGAAGGACGAAACAGCAGGAAATTAAAAGGATTGGAAATGGAATCGAGAAGTATTTTATTACTTCAAAACCTCCACATAATTTTCAATAATTATCAAATTATTCGTCCCTGGAAAATTTTCATTCCAGGCAGAAGATGTTTTTTTTGTTACTGCTTCTCTTTAGATAATTTATTTCTTCTATTCTCTCTTATCAACTTCAATGTATAAATTAAGGAATAATTCTTATTATCTAATAAATCATCCAAAGTTGGTTTTACTTCGTAATCGGGAACCACTCCTCTTTCTTCATTCTCATCATTGTTACACGACATATAAATTTTCGAAAGACTTGTAAAACAAGCCAGATTTGTGTTTCTTAAAAAAAATCTATTCAAATCTCCGTTGCTGACAAGTGGCTGCCCTGTTTCTTCTCCGACTATTATTGCGGCTTTATAACATTTAGCGGCCGCTGGAAAACAAGTCGCTGTTGAATAAGATAAAGGGCCGTTGAGAATAATGGTTTGCCCGTTAAATAAATTTTTGCGGTTGGAGCTGTGGGTTGAGTATTCTTGAACAAAAAAACCGTTTTCAACAATTCCTTCCGATTTTTTTGATTCAATAAAAACATTTGTTAAAGGACTAATCTTAGTCATCTTTTTATCAAATAATTTATATTGATTATCTGTGAAATATGATATTAACGAATCGGCAAGATCAGTCAAACCTCCGCCTTCAAGATTATCTATTATTAAGAATTTTATTTTTCTTTTAGAGATTTCAGTAAATGCAGAATCCATAAAAGTTAAGAAATCTCTCGGCGGTTTAAAGCTTCTTTTATATATGTAAGCTATATCATTATCATAAAATCGCAATTCAAATTTAGGTTTATCTGGTTCTTTAAAATCACCCCATTTTGCACCGGGTACTTTTATTTCCCGTGTATTTACGCAAACATTGAACTCCGGGAAAGAGCCGTATACTAATCTGTAAAATATGTGAAATCGTTTTTCAAGTTTTTTTAGTTTATTTGGTTCTAATTCACCGGGAATATACCTGGCAAGGTTCTGAATTATTTTACCGGATGAAACGCCATTAATTTTTTGTATCTCATTTCCCTTTTGCAGTGATTTAATACCTCTTAGATTTTCTTTAATAATTATCTTCTTATTATGAATAATAACTTTGAACGGAAAGAAAGGGTTGTCAAATACCGGATATATCTTGTCGGTATACGTCAATGTTGTATGCCCGTCAATAGAAATTAAAGGCTGCATTATTCTAAAAAATTCAAGAGCAGAAATCGGTTTGTCAATTCCTTTTTTAATACTGTCAATTTTAACCTGAAGATTTTCTTCATCATAATAATATGCGAATGTGGGATGTACATTTTTAAGTGTTGTTATCAACGAGTCAATATCTTCCATGATTAATAGAGGCTCTAAAAGTTTAGGAGAGTTCTCTTGACTAAATAAAATGTGTGGAATGAATATAACAATCATAATAATAATGGTTTTCATAATATCCTCATTTGTGAATTTAAATTTGGTAATCATAGGAAAGGATGTTTATAACTAAGAAATGTTGTATGTGAAAAACTTTTTTTTATATACACAAGCCAAATTGGTTTTGGGACTCTGTTTTTATTTAAAACTCACCTAAATCCTTTCTTAAAAGGAGAGGACTTTATGGCAAAATCCCAAAACCAATTTGGCTTGTGTATATAATATCTTTTCCGAGAATCTTCAACAGCCTGCCCTCCGTATGAAGTTTACTTCGGGAGGCGGGGCGACGGGGAATTAAACCCAGCCTTCTCGCCTGCCTTGGCGGTACCAAAGGCATCCCTCAGGGGCAGACAGGTCCGCCGTAGCGAATGCGAAGGCGGATTAAAAGAGTTCCTCTATCGGAGAAAGTTTCATCTTTATTGAAACATCTAAATCTTATGCCGCGCTAATTTGGACAAGTCAGAAAGAGTAAGTTCCCTTTAAAAAAGGGATGTGCTTGTTTTATAGTTTCATGATTAATTGTTAATAATAAAAAGCGCTCCTGTATAGAATAAACCAACTTCCTCCAAGGAAGTTGGTTTATAAATATTATAAAACCTCTACAAAAAGTCACTTTTGGCTGAGTTTGATTCGCTCCGCAGGGACCAACATTTTGATTTACCTGAAAATCTGTTGCTGCAGTTTGTTTAGCAAGTCCGTTTGTTATTTTATCAATAGGAAAGAAGGAATTGAGCCATCCTTTCCCCATTCCACGGCATTCTGGATATTACCGTCAAATCCTTCACTAATTTCCACAGCTATATTTATTGGTGCATGAACAATGACCAATACATTATTTCTTGTGAAAGCCATCAGAAGAATCTTATCCTTCTCCTCCCCAAAAGCGACATCTCCTATTTTAAATTCTTTCCCGATTAAACGAGGAGGTTTATAGGGGGTTGTTAAGCAATCTAAATACTCAACCAAAGCCAATTGTGCTTTTTCTACAGTGGCAAAGACTTCTGCTTGTAATCTTCCTTTTTTTAATTGATCATTTTCATCTAAAGGAATTTTATAAAAAAGTGAGTTTCCCCTTGAGCCTTCAGCTAACGAAAGATTTTGAGTAGAAATAAGTTGAGATGGTAATTCAATTGCACTTTTTATTACCCCACTTTTACCCGGCCAATTTTCAAATCCATATCTTTCTTGAGCAAAAGTATCCGTTAAAAAACAACAGGTAATAATTATTATATATATAATTCCCATTATTTTATGATACATTTTCTAACTCCTTTATATTTATTTAATTAACACTAAAGGCTCTCTGATATGTAAAGTAACCACAGTTATAAGGGTTACTACAATTCTCCCATGTAGTCCAATAGTCTAACAGACGTTGAATGTATGTTGATTCCTGTTCATTAGAAGGTAATATCCAGGAATATCCAGTTGTAGTACTACCACAACCTGGATTTGATCCTGTAACATTATCGGGATCACCGTCTATATCGTATTTTAAACAAGCATCCCATGTATTTTTACTGGAATTCTGTGAAAAGGCATGATAACTAAATCCACCATATCTACAATCATTTCCGATTAAGGGAGAACTAAAAGGATTATTTGTTGGTAAAGCTGCGCCAATTGGATCAATGCAATTTAGTGATAATCCGCCGGAAAAAGTTGTAAGGTATAAACCACAACCAATTGCATTACCAAATGTGGTAACTGCTTTACCCATATCAAGGCAATTTACATCATAAGAACTACCTAATTCTGATAAGAATTGCGTTAGATTAAACGTACTCCATCCGCCATATCGTGGTGCGCCACTTCCAGTATCATAATCGAAGCCACATGTAAATAAACAATTTGTGATATCATTTGCTGCATTTTCGGATGAGGTTTGTCCACTCGCCCAAACACAAGCATTGTCTAATACAGTTGTCCACGGAATAGCCATCGGCGCTTGAGGTGCAGCAAGGAGTGTATAGTAATCGTGTTCAGTCCAAAAATATTCAGCACCATAGTCAATACATTCCCACATAAACCTTGCATATCTTTTCCCAACACTATTTGGTACTGATCCATGTAGTTGATAAGTTATTTCATTAGATATGCCATTATTGTTACTTGGGAAATATACAGAAGTAGACCAAGCATCTCCAAAACTAGTTCCTTGATCAACATAACCTGCCATCAAAAAAGTATAACTCCGACTCTGATCTTGATTATGTCTAAATGTAACTTTAATTCTCCTACTTGTTTGTCCTTTGATGTATGCTATTGGATAATCATGACCTTCATCAATATCCCACTCATCTTCAATAACAATAATAGGATTGCTATAACCGGTTGTTATAGAAAGTGCATCATGACTATAGCTGTTTAAATCATAATTAAAACGTATTTTTATGGCATCAATTTCAAGGGGATAATCAATTGCTTTTAAAGAGATATAAAAGCAGTTAAAAAACAGAAATCCCATTAAAAATATTATTTTAATTTTATTGCTTTTCATGTTAAATCCCTCAATTTTTTCTTAAATAATCTAGAATAGGATGGTCAATAATTTTTGCATCCGGATAATTTGCTATAAGTTGTTTGTAAATTTCATTAGCTTTTTCATAATCTTGCAGACAGTTTTGATAAATTTTACCAATCTTAAATAGCATTACTGCATTATGTTCATAGTCATTACAGTTTTTGCTATTTAGTTCATTTTCAAGAATTTCAATTGCTTCATCAAATTTACTCTCTTTCACTTTTATCCAAGATAAACCATATTGTGAAAAGGATACAACAAGTGGATCTGTTTTGTATTCGTTTATAACTTTTGTAAAATAAAATCCAGCATTTTCTAAATCATTTAACCCACAATAACATAACCCAATATTATACGTTGCTTCCGGGGTCAAATCGTTATTTTCCTTACTATTGATCATTTCTTGATACTCATTAATAGCTTCTTCAAATTTGAATTCTTTTCTTAATTCTTCGGCATTTACAAAATGCACGGACATGCTGTTGTTTGGTATAGAGTCAATTGTAATTGTAATCTCATTTTTATCTTGTGCAGTCATTTTGTTAATCACTAAAGGATTAATTATGAATACACACATTAAGATATAGAGAGTTTTTTTAATTTCTACTGTCATTTTTATTTACTCCGTTTTATTCAAGGAATAACATTTTTTTTACAGCTTGTAAAGTATTTGTTTTGATCTTATAGAAATATATCCCGCTTGAACATGGCTTTCCCTTATCATCCTTTCCATCCCAGGTAACATTATATGTCCCGGCTTCTTGCTCCTCATTAACCAAGAGGCGTATTTGCTGGCCAAGTAAATTATAGATTGATAGCCGTACATTCTCTTTTGTATTAGCCGGTAGTGAATATCGAATATTAGTTGTGCCGTTAAATGGATTGGGATAGTTCTGACAAAGTTCAAAATCCGGTATTACGGAATCTTCTAAATCAAGTGCCAAAGTATAACGCCACAAATTATTTGAGCCGTCACTTAATGTTAGTGGAATATCACAACTTACAGGGTTACAATTTCTTTGAACAACAATTTTTAATTGTAGACCATTACTACTCTCTGCTTTGGGGTTAATATCCATTGATTTTGTTAAAATTGAGATTGAAATTCCATCCGGTAATTTACTTCCGTCAATTTCTGCTTTTAGCGTTTTTAGGAGGGTAGCAGTCTTATTGACTATTTTAATGGATAGAACATTTTCTCCGTATTTTAATTTTACGGGAAAAGTGTCATCTGCTGAAATACTAGAGGTAATAAAAATCGAAATGATAAGAATTAGATAAATCATTTTTTGCATACTCATCCTCCTTTAATGAAGTAATTTTATTAGAGTTTCTGCAAAATAAAAGTCAGTCATTCCGAACCCGTTTTTTGGGTGTCCATAGGACTCCTAGGGAGAGAAATCTTTCAATTAGAGGATGATTTTAAAGATTTCTCCCTCCGGTCGAAACGACAAAATGTTTAGATATTTTATTTTGCAGAAACTCTATTGAACTGTTTAAGACAACTATTTGCATTTGTTGAAAAATCAATATCAACGCTACTCCTGGAACTACAATCAAACTATGAATGCGAAGGCTTAGTTATACTTGTTGCAAATTGGTTATGGGATTTAGTTTTTATTTAGAACTCACCTAAATCCTCCCCGCCTCCCAAAGTCTCGTACGGCGGGCAGGTCTTAAAAAGAGAGGACTTTATGGTAAAATCTCAAACCCAATTTGGCTTGTGTATATAATATCAACATTTTGTTCTGATACTAAATTACTTGGAATAACCACACAATTTTAGCTCAATTGAATGAAGAATGAAGCAGAAAACTCTATTAAATTTCTTTAATTCCTAATCAAAGAAATCGTAAATTGTCATTATCAGATTTGTAGAACGGTATTTCGGGCTTCCCCAAAATACTATACATATATTTGTATTTCTAAAATTATATTCAGGAATATTAAATATGCATATGTACATTTGTTATAGGGCTTCTGAAACACACGAGGAGAAATTCTTAAAAAAGGTTTGCAATCCAGAAAAACTGATGTAATATAATCTTTCATCACACTTTTCTTTTAATTGACTAATTAATTTTATATAAAAACGCATAAACATTCAAGTGTTAATTTTATAAATATCAAACTACATTCATGCAGTTATTTTTTGTAAAAAGTACTTCAATTCATAAGTTTATAAGAGACTATAGGTTACTTAAATAGTTTCTAATGCAATGCATTAAGAATGGTTAAAACCGGAATCGTTGTATCGTTTTATTTTATAATTGTCTACATGAATTGTTTATTCTCTAATGCCTTATCCGGGGTGAATAAAATTCATGTCTACGGGAAATACTTTTCTATTCCATCGACACTAATTGTTAATAATAAAAAGCGCTCCTGCAATCATAATGCAAGTCGCAATTATTCTGCGTATAAGATTAGATTCCTTAAAGATTTTCCCGCCGATAGCGGACGTGAAGAATACAGAGGTTCTTTTAACCGACAGTACCAGGGCCACCGGCGCAAGTTTAACTGCTTCAATTTGCGACCAGCGATAAATTATAGTAAGCGCTGCAATTGTAATAACTATTATCAAAGTGCTTTTCCCTGAGCCCGCTAAACCAACCGAGAATCCTTTACGAAAGACCAGCATTAGAATAAAAAAGTTTATTAACTGAAAAGATTGCTGAAAGGCCATAAAAGTAAACGGGGGCATCCGTAAGTTACTTACAAGTAAACGGTCCATAACCGAAGTGATTGTAAACAGCAATAATGCAAACACTATATAACGGTGATCTTTGGATTTATAAAATACTTGAAACGGTTCTAACAAACTTCTGTTATTAGCCTCCAGTGTGTAAGTACCTATCAGCAAGAGCAGCATTCCAATAATTTCCAAACTACTCAACTGATCACCCAGAAGGAAAAAAGCCGTTATTGCAACAATACCGGGAGTTAGTACAATTAGCGGAAGCGCATTGCTAATTTCCAAATTCTTTATAGCATACATAACATTTAAAAATGCTAATGTCCCGAATATTGTTTTAATATAAAGTACGGTTAAATTGGTAATGGAAAGTGACGCAAAGTCAATTGTTAAATAAAACGGCAGGGCGAAAACTGCACCAAAAAGTGAAATTAAAAATGAGAATTCAAGCGCACCAAGTTTAAATAAAGCTTTCTTTTCAAATATGGCCGCAGTTGCAGACAACGCAGCAGACAAAAATGCTAAAGGTAACCAGTTCATAATTTAGTATAACAATAATCAGATTTATTAATCATTTTACCAAATGATATTAACTTTTACAAAAACTATCTCTCTCTATTTTTTTTATACGGGGTTCAGATTTCTCACCCCCGATAAATCGGGGGATTCGAAATGACATCACAAATGTGACACATCACTATTATAAAATAGATTAAAACTTGAGATGAACAATTTTCATCATTTTTCTAAAAACCGGAATTAGAATAAATATTTTATAGATAAACGGCGCTCTTTCCCTATGCCTATCAAAATAGTACCACTCGTTAACGAAATTTGCTCCAATGTTCCAATTTTCAATTTCTTTCCCTGTTTTTATTCCCCACTTAAAAGATGCATTATAAGTTTTGAGATCGGGATGTTGATTTGAATCTTTGACCATGATTGGAGACATAGCTTCCAAAAGCATTTCGGCATCCGGGAAATTTTCCGATATAACTTTAAACAAAGATTTAACTTCTTCTTCCGTAAAATACATCAACAAACCTTCTACAATAAAAAGGGTCGGTTTGCTTTTAGGAATTTGATCTACCCATGAAAAGTCCAAAAAAGATTTTGAAATAAACTTGAACCTATATGTTTCATTGAAAAAGTTTTTTCTAAATTCTATTGACCCGGGAAGATCTAAATCAAACCACGTAACTATCCCGTTATCCAACCTATGATGGCGGGTATCTAAACCGCATCCCAAATTTACAACAACACTATTGGGATTATGCGCAAGAAATTTGTTTGTCTGCTCGTCAAGAATTTCGGTTCTTATTGCCGTACCGATTTGCGTACCTTTGGAAACACCTTTCTTGCCTGAAAAATCGTAGTCAATTCCGTCCAATATTTCAACCGATTTAGGATCGTTAATAATTCCATTTTCAGTTTTAGTTTCCAGGTATCTTGCTCTTAAAGGTATAAGCA
Organism: Ignavibacteria bacterium; assembly: GCA_050117315.1. GTDB lineage: Bacteria > Bacteroidota > Ignavibacteria > Ignavibacteriales > Melioribacteraceae > JANQIV01. Next base: position 48,532 of record JASFMY010000027.1, on the reverse strand, counting down.
TTGTTTCCGGGATATTACTTAGTTTTGGATTTAAAAGCTTTGTTGACATATCGGAAACCCAATATTATTCAATTGTTGTTGTATGCTTTATTGTTATCATAAAACCTAGTGTTATGTCAACAATGAAGTGCCGTGTCATTCCCGAATTCCGCCGTATTCCGTACTAAGGAAGGCGGGCTTAATACGTGCGGGAATGACAATACAGAATTGACATGACACTAGTTATGTTCACTTTTCATTTCACAGGTTCCTAAACCCAATCAACTTTTTTAATTTCGCCGGCTAAAAATCCATTGCAATTTTTGCAAAGAAATTCCTGCCGGGTTCTGTTTTTAACAGACCTCTATAAGTTGAGAGATGGTTTCTATAAGCTCTATCAAAAATATTTTCTACCCCTGCAAATAGTCTTAAACTAAAGTACCCCAGATCAAACGGACGTGAATTAATGTAAAAATCAAAGTACATATAGCCAGGAGTTTTTGATTCACCAACCGCTGTTTTATTTTGATCACTAAAAAAGGTTGACGACAGGTCCATGTTAAAATATTTAGATGCAGGAAGTCTAAAACCTATTTTCCCGTTCAACGGGGGTATTTCAGGCAGGTCGGAATCTGTCTCGGTATCCTCGCCCCTTACATAAGCGGCTGATCCGTAAATAACATAATTTTTGTAAATATTATATTCCAACGAAAAATCAAATCCGTAAAACCTTGATTCGCCCACATTATTTTTGATGTAGAGAGTATTGCTCTGCCATTCATCTATCACCAGGTTATTTAATAAATTTAAGAATACATTCCCGGTAAAACTAAAATCCGGTTTCCAGACACGTATGCCCAAATCGAAAAACAAACCTGTTTCCGGCTCAAGATCAGGGTCACCTAAATAAGTTATATTGCTTAATTCAATAAATTGATATCTTTCTTCCAATGTAGGGGAACGAAATGAACGGGCGGTATTAAAAGTAATATCAATACTATTACTTACTTCATAAAGAAGTCCGAGATTCACACTCGCAGAAATATCATCACTTTCATCTGCATTCCAAAGTTTTACTTGCGACGGTGGAGAATCATTCCTTACACCGTTTACAATAATATATTCAGGGTTATATGAATCTTCGTTAGTGACTTTAATTTGATCTATTCTTCCGCCTACCGTCAATTTCAATTCATTTTGAATAAGCTGAATTTCATCCTGGGCATAAAAACCGATGCTCCTGTAATCGGATTCAGGAACAGGCGTTTCGCCCACAATTTGGTTCTTTGCTTTTACTTCTTTAATTCTCCAGCTCTTTAGATCCCTCTGCCACGCATCTATACCGGCAATTAGAAAATGCCTGCCGCCGAATACCCAATTAGTCTGGAGCTGAACACCGTTCGTATTGTGATCTGCATTTGGTCTTACAACCGCATTCGCATTCGGTATCAGTTCTACCCTGCGCTCTATAGTTTGATAAAAATATTTAGCCGATAAGCTCACCATTGATTTTATCAAATTATTCACCCGGTACTCAATGCTGTACATTTCTCTTTTCTCTTCGGGATATGTCGCTTTTGCCGAAGCCGCGAAAGGACTTCCGCCCGGGATGCCTACGTCTTCAGCATAAAACCTCTGGAATTTAAAGTTCAGTTCATGCCCGTCAAACGGCATTATCCCCAGGTTTGCGGAAATGTTATTATCCTTAAATTGACTATTTTCCAAGGTACCGTCGGGTGTTTCAGCATTGTCCGCGCTTCTTAATGTTCCTCTTATTTTGGCAAACCAGTTTGAACTGCCGGCATTGAAAGATAAACTTCCGGCACCTTTGTTATTAACGGAATTGTAACTGCCGGTAATTGATCCTTTTAAGAAAAAATTATTTTGGAACCTGCTGCCTTTGGATATAATGTTGACGACACCACCAAGAGCGCCCGAACCATAGAGGGCCGAAGAAGCGCCTTTAATTACTTCTACCCTTTCAATGTCCTCAACGTCAATTAGAGACATCCCGGCGGCAATGTTCGTAGCTGTTTCAATCCTATTGCCGTCAATTAGGGTAACAATGTTCTGCTTGCTTAAACCTCTTATGCTAACATGAGTACCCCAAACTCCGTCACGGGCTAAAGACAATCCGGGTTTGTTGTTAAGGGCATCAGATAGAGTAACCGGAGAAGAAGCCATAATTTCTTCTTCACTGATTATTTCCAAAGGTAGCGGAACGTCTTTTATTTGCGTCCGGTATTTTGTACTTGTCACTATAACTTCACCAACCGGTACTAAGACCGGGTTAAGAAATACTTCTATCTTTTGGGTTTTACCTGCTTCTGTACTGATTTCAATAATCTCGGTCTTAAAACCAACGCACGAAACCATTATGGATAAATTACCTTCCGAAATATTTTTCAAAAGGAACTTTCCGTCAGGGTCCGTAGCTGTTCCAACAGAAGAATCTTTCAGGAGTATATTTGCTCCCGCAATTGCTCTGTTATTACTATTGTTATATACCACACCTTCAATAGCCGTTTTCTGGGCAAATAATGAAGCCGATATCGATAATAATATAATAAGTACAACTTCCAACCGTTTCATTTAAACCTCAAATCTATTTTTTAAAAGAAATTTCCCATCCAATTTATGTATAAATCTTTATTCATGTTTCAGACAAAGATCCTGCTTTTAATACAATTATTCCCTCCATTTGCTCTTTTTAATTTGACAGCGCTTTAGCAAATACGGCTTTTGATTTATTGCCGATTAATTCCGATTCTTCAACTTCAAACCCGTTTAATTCCAGCATCGCCTGCACTTTTTTCACAGTAAGGGTTGTTCTCCCAGAAGGAGGTTTTCCCCACGTTCTAAAATACCTGTAACCCATACCGAGTTTATTGAAGAAAGTCATCCCGTCACTTGTAAAGCTTAAAATTATTATCCTGCCTCCGCTTTTTAACACCCGTTTTGATTCAATTAAAGCTTTTACCGGTTCGGCTATCACATGTAAGAGATTAGCCATAAAGACTGTATCAAAAGAGTGAGCGTCGAAAGGCAGATCAAAACAATTCGCTCTTTCCACTTTTATATTCGGCACTGCTTTTAATTTCTGCTTTGCAGCATTAACCATCTCACCGGAAAAATCAGTTGCAAAAAAATCATCAGACTGTTCTGCTAATATTCTCGAATAGGTTCCCGGACCACAACCAAGCTCAAGCGTGTTTTGCAATTTACCCAGCCCGGATAGTCTGTTCCTTATAATATTCATATCTTGTTTGCCGGCCACATAATTACACTGTTGCTCAAAATCCGAGGCAAATTTAGACCAATGTGTTTCTTTTTCCACCTTATCCTTCCAATAGTTTCAACTTATGGGTTAATTCTTGATTACATTTCATGAAATTTTATAAGAACGTTTATCAAAACTTCCACTGCCTGACCTTCTGCTGCTCATTCCACATACGGCGATAAAGCCCGTTAGCCAGCATCAAAGTCTCATGTGTTCCTTCTTCTACTACCGACCCGTTATCCAGAACAATAATTTTATCCGCATTAACAACCGTATTCAGCCGGTGAGCAATGATCACTACGGTCTTGCGTTTCACCAGGTCGTCTATTGCTTCCTGTATGTACAATTCGTTTTCAGGATCAAGCGAAGCGGTCGCCTCGTCGAGTAAAATAACCGGGGCATCTTTTAGTATTGCTCTTGCTATTGATATGCGCTGCTTTTCACCACCCGAGAGTGTCGATCCCCCTTCACCGATAATTGTTTCGTAGCCATTTGGGAGTTTTTCAATAAACTCATGACACCGGGCTTTTTTTGCCGCCTCAATGATTTCTTCCATTGAAGCTTCTTTTTTACCTACACGGATATTATTAATTATAGTATCATTGAATAAATAAACATCCTGAAATACCATGGATACGGACGCAAGAACATCATCCGGGTCGTATGTTCTGATATCTTTACCGCCAAGCTGTATCAATCCCCCGGAAACATCCCAGAAACGTGCTATCAGCCGGGTCATTGTTGTTTTACCGGAACCGGAGGGACCCACAAAAGCAACAAGCGAACTTTCAGGTATTGTAATACTCACATTTTTAAGTACGTCTGTTTGATGATAATGAAAGCTTACGTTTTCAAATTTTATGTCAAACCGTTCAGGTTTAATCTCCGGATTCGTACCGACAAGGACAGGCGTTTTTCTAAGCTCCTCAATACGCCGAACGCTGATCTCGTGATAATTTAGTAAAGCAAAAAACATTAGAACCTGTATCAAGGGTTCGTAGACTCTCGAACCAATAATCAGGAACATGATATAAAACGGTAATGAAAGTGTACCTGCAAATAAAAATGTAAGTCCGAATAGTATAAGAAGTGTCAGACCGCCATGAAGAATAAAAGACGCAAGAATAACTGTCGGGCCGCCGCCGGCTTCAAGTTTTATGCTTATAGATTTCAACTTTCTAAACGTTTTTTCCATACGAATAAATTTTGCACCTGTAAGATTAAACGCTTTTATTAAACGCATCCCTTGAAGATATTCAAGCATACGTGATGTTGTTTCAATACGTGCGGCTTGATGTTTTTTCCCAAAACGGGCAATGAATATTTTTGTAACATACGCTAACGGAAGTGCCAGGGGTATAACAAGTGCGGAAATAAGAGCCATTTGCCAGTGTACAATGCCGAGAAAAGTAAGCAAAACCAGCGGCATTGCAATTGCCCCCGCAACCTGCGGCAGTATATGGCTTAAGAGAAATTCAATATTTGCATAATCGTTGATAAGATAAGCACCAATTGCTCCGGGATCGCGTGAATTAAAGAAACCCATAGAGAGTTTCCTTATATGATCCCCAATGGCAAGCCGTCCTTCGGAACAAAGATCGTAACTACCGTAATAAACTTTATTGTAGGCTATTTTACTTACAACGAAAAGAATTATTAAAGATATCAAAAATGCAACGGTGAGACCTATCAGCATACCAAAATCAAGCGTCTGCCCGGGATACTGCAACGGTTTAAAGAGTTCCCATACAACCATCAGCAATATACCGTACGGCGCGCCTCGTAATGCATATTCAAAAACAGTCCACCAAATCATTGGTCGCAATTGTTTTGTATTACCAAGTGTTGCCGCTTTCATAAGTGATAAAACATTCATATTTAACTTCCCCTTTCTTTTTCAATCGTCCACTCACGAGAGCGTGAATAAGTCTCCCACATATTTTTGTACAATCCCTCTACGGTACTTAATTCATCATGTGTACCTCGCTGGACAATCTCCCCGTTATCAACAACAAGAATCCTGTCGGCATTAACGATGGTAGAGAGACGGTGAGCAATAATTATAACTGTTTTATCTTTGATTAAACTGGCAAGTCCGTCGAGAATTTTGCCTTCATTTTCAGGATCGGCGTATGCCGTGGCTTCATCCAAAATTATAACGGGCGAATTTTTAAGTATGGCGCGGGCAATACCTATGCGCTGCTGTTCACCGCCGGACAGATAGGTTCCGCCTTCACCGACAAACGTATTGTAACCATCCGGCAGTTTTTCAATAAACTCATGACATTGCGCTGCTTTTGCAGCTTCAATTACTTCGTTTTTTGTTGCTTTATTATTTCCCATTCGGATATTCTCTTCAATGGTATCGAAAAAAAGAAATCCATCCTGGAAGACGAATGAAAGATGTCCCATTAATTTTTCTGTTTTCATTTCTTTGATATTAACACCACCAATACGGATCGTTCCCTTGTTGATGTCCCAAAAACGAGCGGATAGAAGTCCCACCGTGGTTTTCCCTGCTCCAGAGGGCCCGACCAATGCGGTAACAGTATTTGGTTCGGCACGAAATGAAATGTTGTTCAAAACAGTTGTTTCATCATATGCAAACGAGACATTGTCGAATTCGATTGAAGCGTCTGAGGGATGACTGTTAGAGTTTACTTCCGATATTTCATCATAAAAAAGAATTTCATCAATCCGTTCTACCCCAACGGTTATCTGATTCAGAAAACCACTGACAAACATCAATTTAAATAGAGGGAAAAACATACCTCCTCCAACTATGAGAAAAAGGAGAACCGTTGGAATAAATTCCTGAATACTGTCCATTCCGGCCAATAAGATTAACGAGATAGGAATAATAAAAACCAATGAAGACGAAGCAGCAGTAAGAAAGCCCGGATAAACAGTGGAATAATCTTTTGTAATTTTTTGTGAAAAATCACGATATGAATAAATCCTTTCTTTAAGTTTGTGAAAAGAAGTCGCAGTGGCACCAAAAACTTTGACAACAGCCATTCCCGTTATATATTCAACAACCGTTGAGTTCATTGCCCCGAGAGAATCGTGATACTTCCTATAAAGGTCCGATGAATTCATCATCTTGACATGCATAAGCATGGAAATTGGCAACGGTACAAGAGAGGCTATAGCCAACCGCCAATCGATGTAAAATAAATATCCAATCATCAACAGCGGGAAAATAACAGCGCTTGTAATATCCGGGATATGGTGTGCAACAAATAATTCAATTCGTTCCACATCCTCTTCCATTACTTTTTTTATTTCACCGTTTGTCTTACGGTTAAAAAAACCCATTGACAACTTTGTTAGCTTCTCGGCGATTTTTACTCTTATTTCGTAAAGAATGTTGAATGCAGCTATATGCGAAAACATTAATGAGGCATACGATAAAATACCGAATAAGCCTACAGCACCCAGGCAGACGAAACCAAGTGTGTAAAGCCAATCTTTGTTTAGATGTGCAATATCTGCTGCATGATCTGCTAATTCTTCAAGAATCAAATATACTGCTATAACCGGTACAAATTGAGCTATTGTCGCTATTACAGCCAGCAATATTGATGCAAGCAACCACCACTTTTTAGTTCCGGCAATCTCAATAAGGTGAGAAATTCCTTTTTTACGTTTTGTTTTTTTTGAATTAGTTTTATTCATTTATTCTTCTTTTTTAGTTTTTTCCATACAGACATCGGCATCCGGTTATAAGTTTTCAAAATATAAACGGACAAAATCTTTCAGGAATATATTTGTTCCTTCAACAGCTTTGTCATTACTTTTGTCATTCTTTCCTAGCTCAGAAAATCCTTAACTTTCTGCGTCATAAGCAAGGTAGTTATCTGCTCATTTATATATTGCCATTTCTTACAGAAACTGCAATTTCCGTCGGCATCACAATGTTCAAATTCAAAAAACCGTGTATCAAGTTCAAAATTTCCTTGAAGAGAACTTATTATTTCCAAAATGGAACATTCCTTACCATGTTCCGTGATTTTAAAGCCCCCGCCTCTGCCCTGCCAGGATTCAACAAAACCAAGTTTTTTCATTTGCTGCAAAAGTTTCCCGATGTAGTGATAAGGCATATTTTCTTGCCTTGCTATATCCTTTACCAATACTTTGCCGCTTTCCGCGTGCCTGGCTAAGTAGGCCAACGACCGGAGCGAATACTCCGTTGTTCTTGAAATTTTCATGTTTCACCTTTATAATTAATCATTCCTTCATTATTTCTTAGTAGAGTATGTAGATTTTTCTCTTTCTATGTTTTTCATCAAATTATTTCTCTTTTTTAAAGGGTTTGGTCATGTTTAATAAAATCGGTGTCATCGTATAATCGGCAATAAGAGCCGAAATTAACCCTGCAGCGATAAAAAGTCCTAAATTCACATAAACTTGAGCAATTGATGTGGTATACATAATGAATGTTATTACCAAAATAAAAGTTGTCATAAAAAGCGCTTTGCCCACAGTCTTGAATGTATTAAAAATCGCCGGACGATAATCTTCACCTCGTTCCACTTCAAGTTTGCAATGATTTATATAATGAATTGTGTCATCAACAGCTATTCCCATAATCATCGGTATAATCGTCATTGTCATCATATCCATACCCAGCCCCAAATGTCCCATCAAACCACCGATAACAAGGACAGGCGTTAGGTTCGGCACTAAACCGATCAATCCCGTTTTAATACTGCGAAAAACAATCATCATTAAAATACCAATAACAACCAGGGCAAAAATAAAAGTTGAGATCTGTCCACGGGCTATATAATTATTTATCAAAGCACCCTGTATCAAAGTACCCACAAGCATCACTTCCGATTCGGGAAATATTTCAGCGGATAACTTCCTTACATAAGTAATCTCTTTTTCCACCTCGTTTGCTTCAAATCGAGAAATTTCAATCATTAGGCGCAAACGCTTGTATTCATAATCGAGCCACTTTTCGGCTTCATTTCCGCCCGACATTTCATACATTAAAAGAAGATTTGCAGTCAATTCATCATCATCGGGCAGTATGTAATAGGATTCATCATTACTATGCAAAGTGCGGTTCATATCTTTGATAATATCTAAAATTGAAGTAGTACGCTTGGTCAACTCCAATTCTTTCAATTTCATTTCAAGTGTTTCCAGCCGCTTTAAGTTCTCCGGTAATTTTGCCATGCCTTCTTCGCCAAATTCAACCACAACATCATAGGAATACAATGCGCCGATAAGACTTTCACTGACATCGGATAATTCTTTAACATACGGGATTTTGAGACCGAAACTTTTAAAAGTATCAAAATCGACCTTTGTTTTAGTTAGGCCAACGGCTAAAACAGAAGCAATTACTATGAAAACAATTAAATAAGCTTTGCTGTTTTTTAAAACGTTTTCAGCCAAACCATTAAAAAACTTATCAGTCCGGAGCAGGTTGCTGCCGGCTACGTATTTCTTAGGCTGTTTATCTTTTCCGAAACTGAGAAGCGCAGGTGTTAATATTATAACAAAGATAAAAACAACACCTATGATAGAGGCCGACGCATTTCCCACCCATTGAATGCTGACTATTTTAGCCAGGTTAAACGATAACAACGAACCGATTGTAGTAAGCGCAGTAAAAAACAAAGGCCAGCCGGTATTCTCTATAGCATATAGAACAGCATCCTTTCTATTACCGGTTTCAATAAAACGACGTTTAAAAAAATTAAATATATGGATACTGTAACCTACGGAGACGGCTAAGCCCAGGTACACAGGAATCGTCATCAGTGAATTATCGATGGATATATCCATAAATCCCATAAAGCCGTATGTTACAATAATTGAACTAAAGGTTGTAACAAGGGGAATTATCACTCCCGGAAGAGTGCGTAACGTAACAATAAGCACAACAAGTACGGCGATGAGCGCCAGGCCAATAATCCTTCCGGCTTCTTTTGTAAAAAACTCCATTTTTCTGTAGCCAACCATCGGCATACCGGTATGTTTGATATTGTATTTTTCATACTTTTCATTGTGGATAATTTTTTCAACTGCGCGCCCAATAACAACGGCACCTTCCTCACCATGTGTTTTTTCGAAATCATCCGGGTATTCCCGTAAACGCATGATGAGCCATGTCTGCTTAGAGTCCTCCGTAAACAAACGGTTTACAAGGTTTTCTTTTGCAAAGGCCATCTTCCTGATCTTTTCAATTTCAGCCGGATCATCCGGGACAGGGTCGGGCACAAGATTGTCAATATTCATCCCCTCTTCCGTTCCAAGGCTGTATTCAAACTCAGCCAGCGAAGTGACGTCTGTTGAAAGAGGCACCTTTGTCAGCATATCATTTCCTAAGTCACGAATCATTTGCAGAACATCAGGTTGAAACACATCATCGGCTTCAATCAAAAGTCCCACATAATCATTATTGCCAAAGACATCTTCAAACTTATCTGTATCTATATTAATTGGATCGTTCTCTTCAAACCAGGAATCCCAGGTTTTATCAGTTCGTACTTTTGTCATTCCCCAAAATGCGAGAACGTCTATGATGATCAAGGCAATGATCAGCAGCCAACGAACTTTTAGAATAACCTCACCAACCCGGCGGAACCAGCTGTTAATTCTTTGTAGGGTCTTTGTCATCTTTTTCTCTTAAATTTTTCTTATTGTTACCTCACTATCCGCAATTTTTTAATTCAGAGTCAAAATTTTAGAAACTATATTTTGCTTTTATCCATACTTCCGAATTGTCTTGGAATTGTCCGAACGTCCCTTCATTTCCCAGGAAACAATCAACTCCTAAAAGCAAGTGAAATTCATCGCTCAGTGCATAATCTACACTGCTGCGGTTAAATAAATCCTTTTCATTTAGTCCGATATATGAGAAGCTTGACAGGGTTAACGTACTACGCATCAATTTTTTAGATACATTCAATGTAGCCAACCAGTCATGGTTGTCGTCAGCAAGATATTCTTCGTGATCAATTATGAATTGATCGGATAACTGTATTATAACCGTCCATTCATCTCCCGGATACCAGTCGGCACCAATTAATGCTTTTATATAATTTTTCTTTAAAGACGGTTTGTTTCCATTCTCTACTGAAAAACGTCCACCTTGGAAGAACGCGGTTTCTCCCCGCAAGACAAAGTCATCTAAAGATTTGGAAAATTCAGCCCCGATAAATGTTAACCTGTAATATTCCGGTTCGATAATTAGAGTATCCCCGGAGACCCTGCCGTTACTCACGGGAAAATCAGACCATGTATAAAACGATGAAAAACTAATGTCAATACCGGGAAGATAAATTGAAAGCTTTCCTCCGATTTCACTGTTTGTAAGTTTTTGTTCCGGTTCCTCTCCCTCAAGGTATGTTGTTTGGGCATAAGAGGAATAGTCTGCCGATTCCGTACGCCATGGATTATTTTGTCCCGGCATTTTACCCGGATGAAATTGAGGCAGCCAAACCAGTTCCATATCCATATTATCTCCGAGTAAACGAAATTTAAACGCATCCACCGGTGTACGGATATCATCATAATCACGGGCAAGAAATTCAGTCATATCATAAGGCGAGATTATATCGGTAATCTGCACACCGTCTGCCTTGCCCCAGATAATTATTTGCCGCCCGATACGTAGGTCCCAGTTGTCTGATGAATAATCAAAATATGCTTCCCGCAGCTCTGTCCCGGTTAATCCCGATAAAACATTGTTCTGCAAAGAATTAAATGAAAAGAACAAATAAGTATTATCTAATTCCAGATGAGTTTCCAGACGCACACGATTACGTGAACTAAGAAAGTCATTCGGAGCTTTTATGCGGACGGCATGGTAACTATCGACGAAACCATTGACCTGTAACTGGGCAAGGATACCCGGTTGACAGATAAATGTAAAACATATTATTAAACCCAGTATTCTGTTGCGATTAAGACTCATTGGGGTTTCCGTTATGAAGATTCAGCATTCCTTTTTATTTTATCCTTCCACGCTCAAGTGTGGAAACCTTGAAGAGGTTATCCTTTATACCTGTGTCGTAGTTTACTTCATCGAATTCGAGTATTGTTTGGTGGTTTTCCTGTATGTTGTCCATATGCATCTTGAATATAGTCCAGTAACCTTGATGTTTCCTGATATCCGAGACAGTCAACGATTTCAACAATTCACCGCGCCGGTCATAAAATTCAGTTTTAACCGATATTAGTGCATCCTGACGTATCCAACGTATTACTTTGGAATACATATAATTTTCATCAACCGGCTGCGACTCTATTACCCAGCATGTAAACCCGTCAATAGTCTCTTCTTTTAAAAGCAGATGTTTGTCTTCATCTACCGAACGGTCACCCATATCGTCATAAGTGAAATCACTTCCCATGAAATAATCATTCTTGGATGACCCGCTGATACGTCTTACTTTTTTTAATGCAGGAAGATAAAGCCAACGATCATCATCCTGGGACGGATCATCCCATTCGTGCGAAAGAAAGCCTGTACCTCTCACGTCAGCCGGCTTACGAAAATACATAACGGTTTTCTTATCCTTACCATAGTCTTTTGACCAGGATGCAATTATACGTTCACGTTTTTTCCCCCGCTTATTAATTAAAGTCATTTTGAGAGTTGAATACATGTCATCACCATCAGGTTTTTCATCTACTTTGACCATTATATCTCTTCCGCTAAGATTTACCTGTGTAAATAATTGTGACGGAATAAACATCAGCAGCAACGTTAAGTTAATTACCAACCTGTTAAGCATTTTCTTTTCCTTTTTCAAATTCAAAAATTCTGCGGTTTATGCAGGGAAACTAAAGTATCCCTGCATACACCATAACGGGAACAACCTAAAATTCAAGATCAGCTTTTATCTGTTCCAACCATTTGTCAATACGCTCGTCAGTCATTTCACTCTGGTTGTCTTCATCCAATGCAAGCCCTACAAACTTACCATCACGAGCAGCTTTCGACTCTTCAAACTCATAACCGTCCGTAGGCCAATGTCCGACGATATTTGCTCCTCTTTCAACAAGTTTATCGTGAATTATTCCTATCGCATCCAAAAAATTCTCCGAGTAGCCGAACTGATCACCAAGGCCGTAAAATGCTACTGTTTTGCCGCTGAAATCAATATCATCGAGATTATCAAAATGGCTTTCCCAGTCGCTCTGCAGCTCTCCGTCATACCAGGTTGGAGCTCCCAAAATTAGTTTGGAATAATTATTCATAGTGTCTGTTGTTGTATTCTGTAGGTTAAAAACATCAACATTGTCTTTTCCGACTTTCTCAGAAATTATTTCTGCAATTTTTTCCGTATTCCCGGTATCTGACCCGTAAAAAAGACCAATTTTGTCCATTATTACTCCCTAGTTTTTAATTTGATTACTTTTGTTATAAACTAAATTACCTATATTCATTTCTTTTGAAGTTGCATCTTCTATTACTTTGTAAAAGCTGTTAAAATCTTCCGGCAGAATGAATAATGCCGATGTTCCAAAGGAAATTTTTAAAGGCTGTTTCGATTTATTCAAGTTGCCCTTTGACTCATGATTGTATGCTATTTCCAAAACACGCAGCAAGCTGTCAAACGACAGATGAACTGTAGTGAAATGATAAGTAAGATTAAATGTTCCGCATGTACATCTATTTACCGAACATTTTTTCTCTTTTGCCAGAAGAGTTTGTTTATGTTCTTTCATATATCGGCCTCATGTTAAAGTTTTCTTAATAATTTCGTTTAATGAATTACCGGTTAATCAAAATTCTTTCCAGCCCTTTTATTGCTTAAATTTCACATGAACAATATGGTTGTCCAGTTTCTTTTTTAGCCAGGGAAAAACTCCAAGCCATTTCATTCTTCCCCACCGATCTTTATGAAAATCAAGATAATTCCACTGCTCTATGAACCTTATCTTATAGTAAAAATCAGCAACAAGTCTGCCGTCAGCGACACCCCATTTTAATTTTGCACATGTTGTTTTGCTTACCGGAGCATTTGGGGAAGTATTTTTAACAAGCCACGGGCTTAATATTTCAAATAACATTTCAGCTTCGGGATAGGTATCTGCTATATTTATCATAAATTCCAAAACATCTATTTTATCTAGATACATCAGCAAACCTTCAACAATAAAAAGCAAAGGCCTCCCGTTACTGTCTATTTCATCAATCCATGAATAATCAAGTACTGATTTCCCAATCATTTTGTGTCTGCTTGTTTCGCTGAAAAAATTTTTGCGAAATTCAATAACTTCGGGCGAATCAATATCGTACCAAAGAATTTTACCATTATCCGTTCTGCAAATCCTTGTATCCAGGCCTGCACCCATATTAATAATTACAGCATTTTCGTTTTTATTGATAAAATCCTTTACGGCCTTATCGAGAAGCATAGTACGTACTGCAATGCCAAACCGCGATAAACAATCTGCATTCTTAAATTTTGAGTTATCGTAGTTAACTTCTGCAATAATCTCCCTTGCCTTTTCATCTTTGATGATTGCATCCGGCTGGAGGGTTTCCTGAGCTCTTGCCCACAACGGAATAAGCAAAGTTTCTGCTGATCCGTTAAGATTATTACAAATATCTTTTTTCATATCACTTTTTTTTATCACTATTTCTATTTAGGCTTAGCATCAATAATCAGTCAAAAAAATTTTTTACTCCTCTTCTTCAAACTTTATTTATATTTTTTCTCTTGGTTATAATAACAGATGCTGTGCAACAGAAAAAACCAAAAGCTCAACCGATAGTTCACTCAGCAAAGCATTATGGAATAGAGGTTGTTAATTCCCTTAAATACCCAGTACTTTAATTAATTCTATTTTTTAAAAATTCATTATTAGAATTAATTTTCTTATACAGACTTAAAACGGGAATAATATTATATGCCGCTGTTCTCACCGATTCAATAAAGGTATCTATATCTTCATCTTTTATTTTTAAGCTAAAACGGGAAGCTTTAATCATAAGCTCAGAATTTTGTCCGTTTTCTTTTTTGATGCACCAATTATCAACTTCAATCAAAAAATTCAGGAAAGCACCTTTGTTGAAATAAATTCTTACGTTATCATAGTAAAGGTAAACTTGACCGCAATCGGTTTGTTTTATATTAACTTTACCGTTTTCTGCGATTGTCATCATTCTTGTTATTTCCATATTTTCTCCGTTTATGATCTGTTCTAATAGCACAAGCTATCTTTATTCAGACTAAGTCTAGATTATAAAAAGGTCAAAAAAATTTGGGCGCCGTTCCCGATACGACACCCAAATCACAAGAGAGCCAGTATATGCTTTATTTAGAATTCTGTTTCAATACAAATATAATCTCCCTGGTAAAGACGGACCGTAAACATATACCGGATCACGGCATACCATAATCACGATATTCCTGATAATCTACAGCTATTTTATGAGATACATACATACTGCCTGTATATTTCATCGAAGCAAAAATGTAGGAATATGCTCTGTTATCTTGATTTACAGTCTGAGCTATTGCTCCAACTTCTTGATCGTAAGCACCGTCAATCGAATTCCCGCTATAGCTTATTCTCGTACTATTGAAAAAAGGTCTAACCACTTTCATAATAACGTAAGCACGGTGCATAATTATACCGGTAAGTTATTTTTTTATTTGTTTTCATTTTCAAATTAGACTAGAACGTCACTTTTCTTATTTAAACCTAGTCTAAATAAGCATTATAGTCAAGAAAAATATTTGTATATCTTATTTTAATGACTTCTTTTCAGGAAATAATATTGTGAGGATTTTTAATGAATTACTGTTACCATTAAATTAACTTCTTTTTTGCAGTAAATACGCATCTCACAGCAATGAAAAGCCAACTTCCAGAGCTATAACTTAACGTCCCTTACTATATGAGCAATGCTGTCAACTTAAAGATTGTCGTGATGGGTTTACACGGGAGCTATTTTGCTGCAAGATTCCCGATAAAGGCACTCGGGAATGACTCATATATAACAACAATATAGTCTTAAGTTGACAGTATTGACTATATGAGAAGACCATAGCCGGCAATTTAATCTAAACTTGCTGACGGTCTCCTCAAATTAAACTTCGTTAACCATTAACGGGTCAAGTTTTAATCAATGGCATGGACCTCGGGACAATTTGCCTATATTTGTGCCATTAAGCTTTTTTATCTCAATAAAATCATTTTCTTTGATTCTACTAAGGTACCGTATTTTAATTGATAAAAATAAACTCCGCTTGATAAGTAATCCCCGTTAAAATTCACCATGTAACTACCTGCAGTTTTTTCTTCATTAACTAAGGATGCAACTTCCTTCCCAAGAATATCGTATATTTTTAACGATACAAATCCATCGGTTGGTAAAAAATATTCTATCACGGTTTCAGGGTTAAACGGGTTTGGATAATTTTGCAGTAGTTTACATTCTATTGTTTTGTCAGCAACAAACTCATCCGAACATACCCCAGCATCAAAATCGGGATTTATTCCAGTTCCGGGATCAACATATGTCTCAAGAACATGCTTTGCATATAAAATATCAGATATCATTGGAGAATCTTTTTTGCCTAATAAGTCATTGAGAATTGATGCTGCTGAAACCGGGTCATTATTATTATGTAGCGTTATATAAAAATTATTGAGTTTGCCCCTTGTTTCAAATTCCGTATTCCTATTTTGTGAAACAATTTTTTCGTTCAATTCTTTTGCAGATTTCATCATCCCCTGTTTCAAATAGAGGTAACTAAGAAGAAACTTTTGTTCGGTAGCATTTCCCGGAAGTTTTTCAAAGTAGTTGATTATTTCTTTTGCCGTTGCTTTATTATAACAATTATATAGTTCTACCTGTGCCCGAAAATCATCAGGATTATCTTTGAGATAAGAGACAAAGAAATTTTTTGCTTCACTAAAATTGTTATCTCCCTGAAAATGAAGTCCGTCATATAATGGCTCGGCAATTATCGAAAAAGATTCGGCATTTTGTTTAGGTAACGGAATACCCTCCCAGGGATTGGTAGAGAGATAAGGAGATGTAACAAGCGGGGAATTCGGCACGCTTTGCTGAATGATTGCATTAGCCGGATCTCCCCCCTCCCAATATGTACCTATTGCATCTATCGTATAACCGCCGCCGTTAACATAAATAAGATCATACTCATCATTGTCATAAATACTGTTATAACCAAATGCATACATACCGTCATAAAAATACGGCCGACTATTACTGATATATATCCCACACCACGTAGTGTTTGTTATCCGGTTATTTATAACAGGGTTAACATTCTTGAATTTGATATTTGAACAATTTGCAATGTACATACCGTAACTACAGTAGGCTATATCGTTTTCTCCAATATCCCTTTGTGAACCGCCCGTATAATAAATTCCTCTACTGCAGTTCTTAATCTTGTTTTCATTACAGGTTACAGTAGATGCATTCTGGACTGTTATGCCGTTATAAGTTATATACGATATAGTATCATTAAGCACAGAACCGGTAGAACTTGTAAAGCTAATGCCATTTGTGCAGTTCTTGACGGAAGAGTTTTTTACCGTGATATTTGAAGAACTATTTATTACTTGAATTCCCGAGCAATTCTGCATTGTTAAATGATTAATTATAACATTTGAGGTGTTTCCAACCTGAATATTAGTGCCGTATTGCATATTCACGTATTTTAAACTTGAGCCGGCTGCCCCCGAACCGTTTAATACAATAGCACCCCAGCTTCCCGAACTCCCGCTACGTGTAAAGGTAATGGGATTGTCGACAGTGCCTTCCGCAATAAGTGTGCCCCCATCAACTATAAGACTTGCACCCGAAGCAAACTCGACGGTTGCACCGGGTTTTATGTACAAAATAACATCTTCCGGGACGGTTACGGTACCGGTTACCGTGTGGGTTATTCCACCCGCGCCAATCCAGGTTTTTCTGGTAATAGAATACCCGTCATATTTTTTTAGTGTACCGCTATGCTCTGTTTTAAGCTTAAAATACGTCCTTTGCCTGGATTTATATTTGTTATTTGCATTGTGTTGGTATAAGCCTTCACAGCTAAATTGAGATACATATATATAGTCCTCGTAGCCTGCGATTATTGGTTTCGGATAATCATTTTGAATTACCCTTGCCGCGTGTGCAGGAGTATCTATACTGGACGTATAATAAACAACATGTGTTGCATCTAATGTATCTGTCCCGGATAATGCTATGTATGAAGGTAGACCATCGTTGGACCAGGCACCATCTGTCCAAAATTTTATTGCCTGGTTATAACTACCAATAGATAACGGGATGTCTCCTTCGCTTTCGGAAAAAGCATAACCAAAACAATTATTTGCTGTGCATTCATAAAAAAGTGAAGGATATTTTCTAAGAATATAACAGAAACAGGGATCAGGAGGATCTGGTGTACAAGGCGGATAACAGACGGCCGAAGTTGCAAGGCCTATTACCATACGCCCCTCCGGCGTATAAGTAGTATCATCTACCCCATAGATGATTTCTGTGTTAATGCTATAAATGAGAAAGGACAGCACAAGCAAGTAGAACATTCTTTTTGTTTGCATAATAACCTCCTAAGTTTTTTATTGATGTAAGTTTCTTCATTACAAAGAACAACAGCTGAGTAATGCATTTTATTTTTTTATAATTCTAATCACTTCAACTGAATCAATAAATATCATATAGTAGGTGTTCATCAGAATAGGTATGACTACTAACGAAATCCTTTCCTTTCTGTTTTAGTTGATCTTATTATATACTTGTTGCAAATTGGTTTTGGGATTTAGTTTTTATTTAGAACTCACCTAAATCCTCTCTTAAAAAAAGAGGACTTTATGGCAAAATCCCAAAACCAATTTGGCTTGTGTATAGATCATTATTTCCTCTTGTAACATCGGATAAAGATATTAACAGAGTTGTCTCCTCATAATATTTACCGGTAGCTAACGTTGCGATAAGCCGCTGCCAAAAACTTCTTTTTAAATGAATCCTATTTTATCTTTGCAGTAATAAAAAATTTTTGCTCAGCCTTTTGCGGTTTTGTTCACCTAATTCTTCAAATCAATGGTATGAACCTCGAGGCAATTCGCCGTGGCAAACCAAACCCTCTTCCGCCGCAAGCGACGGGGAATTAAACCCCGTCTTCTCGCCTGCCTTGCCGGTGCCAAAGCCCTCCCTCTAGGGGCAGGCAGGTCCGCCGTAGCGAATGTGAAGGCGGATTAAACCAAAAATCCAAAACATTTATAATTAATAAATTTATCAACCTTAAAATACGACAATAATATTGATTATTAAACAGATAGGTTATTAATTTATTACGTATCGGAACTTATATTGTTGATTCAGGAAAAGGCAGACGAAACTTATGAAGAAATTCATAGCGAAAGAGAAAAGGCATTCATATTAATTTCCCTAATTCTTCTTTTATCTGTTGCAATATCAATTACGGTGATATATACAATGATTTACTATAAAGCATTGTAATGATATTAAAAAAAATACTACCGGTTTTACTTCGTTTAATTACTAAGTTTGGTTTAAAACATCACTAGTTTTATTCCATTTTATTACTAGGTTTGAAGCATAACATTACCGGTAATGCTACGGGCAAGCGTTATAAATTTCCTGTAGGACTATAATGTTTCACCGGGGTTAACATCCAACCCACATCCGGGAGTCAGGAAAATACTTCGTAAAAATAATTCTAAAAAATTGTAGTATCTGCCAAAGTGTAATACTCTTTATTTGTACTTGCCATATAGCTGAATACTATTTCTAATTTCTCGTTGTCAGGTACACTAAAATTAAATACCTCATTATGGGGACATATACATCTTGCAACGGATTTGTTTGTATCAGCCAAATAATAAAGCGACAGAAATAACGGTAATAATCAGAAAATATAATTTTTTTGTTTTCATTTCTCGCCTCACTGTATTTTATTAAAAGGCTGTCCCAAAAACACAGATTAAAAATCTGTGTTACATACGAGACAGCCTATAAAATTAGTGACTGCTTATTTCCATTAAGAATTTTTTATTTTTCATTTAATATTTTATCAGCTGCAAGTACGGAGAACATATAATAACAGGGCGTTGTAATAATATATTCCCTTTCCTGCCACAAGAAAGGCCAGACTTTATCTTCGGCAAAATCTGGGCTTACTAAATTAACCGCGTTCCAGAACGTACCTCCCGGAATATAACTCCAGTCCGCCCTGTTTGTACCGTAAGCTATAGTAGGCGAATTAACACCCACCCCGGAAACCAAACTGTTGGTGGTATTACCCGGACGGCATCCTAAGAGATAATTAACTATGGAGAACATATATTCTGCAGGATATAAATCCGGCCAATACTTATATAAAAAATACTGGCGGTAAGCAATGTATTCGGTATGAGCCAGGGTTGATCCAAAGGGTGATTCTTCCAGTATTTTATTGAATTCGGATTTATATGCGACTGCCGCAGCATTAACCGAGTCTTTAAATTCAGTACATTCTATTTGATCCAAAATTCCGCCCAATGACCAGCCGAACCAGCCAAAACCTTTTCTTACTAACGAAGCGAAACCGCATAAAGCATTTTTATATTCGTCTTTACCAGTAGTGCGTATCAATTCAACAAGTATTTGCATTTTCTGCATTTCCATAAACCGGCCTTCTCCGTCCTTGTTCTTCTGCCATAAATCTTCGGCAGCAGCCAAGCACTCTTTAGATAACTCAGGATCGTAATCTTTCAACACCCGTGCAGCAACGGCTAATGCAGAAGCGCCAAACAACTGTCTGCCCGGATTAGTTTCCATAAAAACCAATCGGTCGTCAAGTTCAGGTATTACCGCTTCAACTTCATCATTATTTAATTCCGGATCGAAAATGTTGGAATACCTGTTGGCAACTTTTTTATACCACAGCTCATCAAATTCAGCAGCTTTTGCCTGCATTTCTTTGTCGCTGAATACTTTATTATCAGTTTGAGTTGCCGCGTCTCCCAGGTGAACATACTGCCTTAAAGTGGGAACTATAATACCGCGGTATAATTTACCGAACTGTCGGTAACCCGATAATATCGAAAGAACGCCATGCTCCACCTGCTGAAGTATGTCAGGTTTGCCGTCGGGTTGATGTATTTCTACGTGCCGGTTTTCCTGGTCGATAAATGTTTCGTCGTAATCAACACCAAATTCTTCATAAGCATAAGCAAGCGCTAAGACTGTTTGCGCCTGTGACTCAACCCTAATATCATAGTCCCCTGCATCGTGCCATCCGCCGATGTTTAATCCCGGTACAGGTTCCAGGGGGTTATATTCCGTTAAGGTCGATGTTTCGGCTTCGTTGTTGTAGCCGTCAAAATGGCGAACGTTAAGCGGAGCCATCAAAGCATCATCAAGGTGACATGCACCGTGCCAAACGCGGTATTTTTGATTCACTCTCATATGGCACATTTGAACAGGGAGAAAATATTCAAGGGTTGGCTGCCATACATGCCGTTTATATACATCCTTGTTAATACTGAACACATTGGTTTCAAAATCTCCGTATTTTACTACGTACATACCTTCTTCGGTGATTTCGGAAAAATCAAATTCAGCATATTGATACCTCAAGTACTGTCCCCATATTTCAGGTTTTCCTTCTTTTATAACCTTGTAATCCCCGCTGCTTTCTAGTTTCATTAAAGATGCATTCAGTAAATTTTCATCTCTTTTATCAAGTTCGATAAAAGCTATTTTGGATTGACCCGGGTGATAACCAACCTGGCTTACATGTACGACGGGTTTATCCATCCAACCGGGAATTACATTCGGCGAAATTTTCCATTGTACAGCACCCTTGGCAGCACCGGCGGGAATTAATGAACGCAATGTAAACCAGCCGTTATTGTGTTTTAAACTACCGTCCAACAGCTTTATTTTTGCCCGGGGACTTTCAATAATCATACGGTGTAAATCGCTTTCAGGAGCTACTACAAGTTTGTTGCCTTCCGCCAGAGGCACTGCTTCCGCTTCATTTTTGTTGTTAAAATAAGTAGGCCCGTTAGCCTGCCGTGGAAATATGCCGCCGGTATTATCCATGAAATATGTTTTACCGTAAAGATCACCGGGGAATAATTCCAGGTTATAACCGACACGTCCGACCCACTCGTCGGGAATAGGCTCTTCAAGATCAACAGTTATTGTAAATGACTTTCCTTCTGCTTTTACTTTTACCTCATACTTCAATTGTAAATCGGGATAGATGATAGGATTAAAACCCTGACGTGACCTGCTGCTGTCTGGATAACTGCAAGGCATACGTACTTCATTGTTCAACGAATCAACAACTCTGCTTGTTAAACCTACTTCCTGGGGACTAACGCCACGCGCTTCATACCCAACACCTAATTTGGGTATTGGCTGCCATTGTCCGGGTGAAGGGCTTAAGCGCAATTCACCGTTAGTTGCTACACGGTTGCCGTGTTGAATAATTTCAACACCGCCCTGGTGTCCTTCAGGGAATGTATTATTATACACAAGTACATTTAATCCGGGCATTTCAAAATAACCTGCTTTTCCAATAACTAAGCCTTCTTCACCCGTTTGAGTAAATACAAAAGTAAAACTGAAAAGGAATAATAAAACCGGGATACTGATTGAGAAAGATCGAGTAAGTTTGTCCATCATAAGATATCCTCTATTTATTTAAAAGGGTTTATTTTATTTACATGTTTAATATGACAGAGCACTATTTAAGGAGCAAAGATAAATATTTCTTTTAAAGACATATTCAATAAAATCAATTATAAAATTAAAGAAATTTAGGCTTACCAACCAGCCTTATTTACCTGTATTTCTGATTGGCAGGTTGTTGATAGCAAGGCCATATACTTTTGTTTAATATGTATTGTCCCGTACGTTACAATAAGTAATCTTCTTATTTGGATAATAGAAGCGGCTAAAAAATTTAAACATCTCAATGCTAAATATAATGCATAAAATATTATACCAAATTTTATCTTTAATAATGGAACTACCCTCTATTCCGGTATGTTTCCAATGACTATTGGCTTTTTTGAAAGATATTACGATATTAATCAAAAATAAATCTTTCATCCTTCTCTGTACTGAAAAAAACCGTCCCCACTAAAGGATTTACTGATACGATAAATAAGACATTAATACAAAACCACGGTAAGTAAGGACCTTTTGAAAAAAATTGAGGCTTATATGCGTTATACTATTACAAAAAAAATAACCGTTCCTTTTATACTCATAATAATTCTGCTGGTTGCCGTCGGCACATTTTCTACAATCGAGCTTAATAACTCTCATCAAAATATACATGAACTCCTTGAAGAAACAAAAAAAGGAAAAGCTTTAGCTGATCTGCAATTAGATATTCGTTCTCTTTTAATAACTGCAAAAAATTATATCATCACGGAAGACCAGCAATATTACGATAATTACAATAATCTTGGAAAAAAAATAATAGAAAAACTTAACTATCTTGAGGGATTATTAATTCTACCCGGGGAAAAACAAAAATCAAAGGATATAAAAAATAATATTGACAGTATAAAAGCTGCATTACCGCAACTACTTTCCGCTACTAAAAGTAATGCAAACGACAGCGTGGCGAAACTCATTTATAAACTGAATTACACATATGATGCAAATATCGATAAGGCAGCACAGGAATTTATAAAATCGATTCAAACAAAGGTTGACAAAACTTATGACAGAATTCATAACGAAAGGAAAAAATCTTTTATATTCTTTTCCCTAATCTTTTTTATTGCCGTAATTATATCCGTTGCTGTCGTAATTTATTCAATAAAATATATATCAAAACCAATTCTTAAACTTGTCAACATGGCCCAGCGCATAGCAGCACGTGATTTTAATGTTGAACTGCAGGTTGAAGCAAAAGATGAGATCGGAATGCTTATTATTGCTTTTAATGCAATGGTTGATGAAATAAGCAAACGATACGAAGAGCTGGAAAATTTTTCATTCATAGCTGCACATGATCTTAAATCGCCGTTGACAGCAATTGTAGGATCTGCCGGAATTCTTCTGGAAGAATATCAAGATAAAATAAATGAAGAGGACAGCCAGCTACTGCAGGCTATTATTAACTCCGGGGAAAAAATGACGGCATTAATAACCGACTTACTGGAATTTGCAACAGCAGGAAAGGTTGAATTTTCAAAAGAGATTGTATCAATGAGTTCGATGTTAAATGAAATCCGTGAAGAACTGGATTTCACAATAAAAAAACAAAACGTTAAACTTATTATACAGGAAAATCTACCGTCATTTATATGCGACCCCGTCAGGTTTCCGCAAGTGTGGAAAAATCTAATTTCCAATTCCATAAAATATAATGATAAGCCCGAACCAATTATTGAAATAGGAGAAGCAGGAAATAATAATTACCCCGGCTTGTATTGCTTCTTTGTTAAAGACAACGGAATCGGTATAGATAAAAAAGATTGTGATAAAATTTTCAATCCTTTCCAGCGTGCAACAAGCGACAAACAATTTGAGGGCACAGGCATAGGACTGGCAATTGTTAAAAGAATAATTGAGTTTCATAACGGGAAAGTATGGGTTGAATCCCAGAAGGGAAAAGGAACAACCTTTTATTTTACTATCCCGAAAGAATTTATTGTAGGGTGATATTATTTATCGGATGCTAAACATAGCAAGTGTTTTCAGCAGTTTATTTTATACTGTTTTTTAATTACTTCCTGCGTTTCCGTATCTAGGATTATTATTCCTTCATTCTTATAAGTTGTAGGATTGGCTTTGAAATCGGAATCATCGGCATTACTATATATTTGAGCTGTGTATGATTTATCTGATTCCAGGAAATTAAATTAATTGAAAAAATAAAAAGATTCTTCCGAGAGTAACCCTTTTAAGAAATTAATTTGTTGAATCATTTGGCATATTAACGTACATTTGTATGGCAGTTTAATTTATAGCTTTATTTACATTTCGATTATAAACTCAGCGATTTATAACTTTTGTAACTGTTATTCAATCAATATTAATAATAATATTTTTCCGCATAAGACAGTAAAGGAAGTATTATCATGGGAATTGAAAAAACCATGCGTAGGAAATCAGCAAAAGGCAGGGGTACAATTGATAATCCTCAAAACAGGTTTGAAAAGATTGAATACATCCCGGAAAGTGAAGAACCGGAAGAAGAAATTTTTAAGCCACAAACGGAATATTTCGTCGATACTTCAAAGACTGTTATTAGCTGCAACGATAGTCCCGATCTCTACGGAGCTGCAAGTATAAACCCATATCGCGGATGTGAGCACGGATGTATTTACTGCTATGCACGTCCAACTCACGAATATTTGAGTTTGTCACCGGGGTTAGACTTTGAAACAAAAATTTTTGTCAAAAAAGAGATGTCTAAATTATTGCGTAAAGAATTAGCCTCGAAAAAGTGGGAACCGAAACCTGTAATGTTATGCGGAAATACAGATGCTTATCAGCCTATTGAAAAGGAGCTTAGAATTTCAAGAAAATGTCTGGAGGTTTTAAGAGATTTCCGAAACCCTGTCTTTATAGTTACAAAAAATCATCTTGTAACAAGAGATATAGACATTTTAAGCGGACTTGCTGAATTTAATGCAGCGTCTGTTTCCCTTTCTGTAACCACCTTAGATAACCGCTTATCTTCAATTATGGAACCTCGTACTTCAAAACCTCACATGAGGCTGGATGCAATTGAAAAATTAGCAAAGGCAGGAATTCCAACAGGAGTAATGGTTGCCCCGGTTATACCTGGACTAACAGACCAGGAAATGCCTGAAATTTTGAAGCAGGCTGCAAATGCCGGAGCAACAAGAGCAGGTTATGTTCTGCTTCGTCTTCCGTTTGCTTTAAAAAATTTATTTGAAAACTGGCTTGAAAAAAACTTCCCTGATAGAAAAAAGAAAGTGATGAACCGCTTAAGGGATTTATACAACGGAAAATTATACGATTCAAGTTTCTTTGTTAGAGGAAGAGGCACCGGGGTTATGGCCGAACAAATTAATAAACTTTTCAAAGTTTCATGTTTAAAGACAGGAATTAAAAAAGGGGGAATAGATTTGTTAACTACTCATTTTCGAAATCCTGAAATAAAACAGTTGTCGCTTTTTTGAATTGTTCATTTCCATTACACTGGAAAAAATTGAAGATAGTCTAAAAAAAGAGCGAAGGTCTTCGATAATAATTTAATTGAATATAACGAATTGATGGATTTAAAATAATTGCAATTTTGCATATGATGATTTAAATTAAACAATGACTGAAAGGATAGGTATTAGCTATGCCCGCAAGTAGAGAAACAGACACACCTTCTGCTACGGGGAATAACACGAAGAAGTTTATAAAATCTCCTGCTGCAAAAAAATCCCCAGGTATCACAGATCTACATTTCAAAGCAATTTTTGAGAATGCCGGTATCGGCATAGTTTTCTTGGATTTGGAAAGAAAGATAGTAAGCAGTAATCCGGCATTTCAGAGATTTTTAAAATACTCAGAGGACGAATTAACTCTTCTGACATTAAGTGAAATAACACATCCTGATGATTGTAAATTAGATGAAAAACTGTTTAAAGAAGTATTAAGCGGAAAAAGAAGAGAATACACAATTGAAAAAAAATATCTTACCAAAGACCGATGCATTGTACACGGCCGTACTACAATCTCCTCATCTTTTAATTCAAAGGATAAAACAACAAGCATCCTTGCTATAGTAGAAGATATTGCGATGCAGAAGCAATTGGAAAAAAATTTTCTAGACGCTCTTCTGGAAAACAGTCTCGATCAAATTTATTTTAAGGACCTTAAAAGCCGCTTTATTAAAGTAAGTAATACTCTTGCAAGAAGACATAATATGCAGGTTGATGATTTAATCGGTAAAACCGATTTTGATGTGTTTGGTATGGCCCATGCCAGTGAAGCTTTTAATGATGAACAGGAAATAATACGAACGGGTAAACCTATTATAGGCAAAGAAGAACAGGAAGATTGGATAGACGGCAAAATTACCTGGGTTTCAACATCCAAAATGCCGTTTTATAATGAAGAAGGAAAAATCATAGGCACATTTGGCATATCACGTGATATTACACAAAAAAAACAAACCGAGCATAGCCAAAAAGCGATTTTTAAAATATCTGAAACAGCTTTTACCTCACCTGATATGGACTCGTTATACAAAAAGATTCACGATGTAATAGGAATGCTGCTGCCTGCTAAAAACCTTCACATAGCTCTTTACGATGAGAAAAAAAATATACTGACCTTCCCTTATTATGCTGACGAAAACAACCAACCGAGAGAAACAACAAAACCCAGAAACGGATTAATCGAGTATGTCCTACTGTCCGGCGAAGCTGCTTTGGTAGATAATAAAAAGCTTAATCAATTGGTCGAAGCAGGAAAAGTTGAGGTAATAGGAATACCGCCGAAAATTTGGCTGGGAGTGCCTCTTAAACTTTCCGGGAAAACCATAGGAATAATTGCCGTACAGGATTACGAAAATCCGGGATGCTATGGTGAATCTGAAATGAAACTCTTTACATTTGTAGCTGAACAAATTGCACAAGCAATAGAAAGAAAAAAAAATGCAGTTGAAATTCAAAGATATACAGAGGAACTTAAACAGTTAAATGCCACCAAAGATAAGTTTTTCTCAATAATAGCTCACGATCTCAAAAATCCGTTTATTACAATTATGGGATTTTCGGATTTACTTTGTGCAGATTACAATGAACTAACGGATGAAGAAAGATTATTTTATATCCGAGAAATGAAAAAGTCGGCTGATTTATCACATAGTCTTCTACAAAACCTTTTACAGTGGTCGCGTTCACAAACCGGAAGAATTGAATTTAACCCCCGAAAACTTGAAGTTGCGCAAATTGTCGACGAGATTTTTGACCTTCTTAAGGTTGCAGCTGCAAAAAAACAAATCAAACTTCAAAATAAAGTATTACACTCATTGCAGGTTACGGCAGATGAAGAAATGATAAATACTGTTTTCCGTAATCTTATCACTAACGCAATTAAATTCAGCAACAGGGACGGGATTGTTTCAGTTAGTGCAAAAGAAGAAGAGGAATTTGCTGAAATCTGCGTTTCAGACAACGGAATAGGAATGGACAAAAATACCATTGATAATCTTTTCAAACTGGAAGCCACACATTCTCAACCCGGTACTGAAAATGAAACAGGTACAGGATTGGGTATAATTCTCTGCAAAGAATTTATCGAAAAACATGGAGGTACTATTGGGGTTGAAAGTGAAACCGGGCAAGGAAGTAAATTCTATTTTACACTACCGCTACGAAAATAGTTTACGGCATCCCTTTAATTTTAACTAATTTTATGCATCAACAAATTCTAGATATCTTTGCAAATATTTTACTTAGCTTTCACTGTGGGTATTTGTTTCCAATCTGTAGTATAATCCGGTGAGCGCATTTCGCTTTTCATCCACCAATCCTGCTTAACTCCGACGGCGGCTACGCGCAGTTTTTTCCAGCCGTATTTTTGATTGACCTTATCAAGCGCATACATTAACTTCTCTTTCTTCTTTAATTCGTCATCATTATCAAACATTTCTTTTGGCGCTTCATCCATTGGTATTAATTCGGTTAAAATTACTCCGGCTTTTTTGTATTTAAGCCCGTCTTTGAAAATCCTTTTCATCCCCTCTTTTGCATAGTGAATTAATTCGAGCGTGTCGTCCGTAGCTTTAGGCAATTTCATTTTTGCCCAATTCGAGTAATAGTTGTGTTCTTCAATATTGTGGCTTCTTAAATAAACAAGCAAAGTTTTTGTGATAGATTTTTGTCTTCTCAATTTTTCTGCTGCAGTACTGACGTAATCGGAGACAGCTTCATTTAAATCGTCAAGTGAATAAACAGCCCTGCCGAAAGAACGTGAGTTGCATATTCCTTTTTTAATTTCAGGTATTCCGTCACTGTATTCACACGAGGTTCCTCTCAGTTCCCAGACTGTGCGCAGACCCGTTACGGTAAATTTTTTTAACGCCCATTTATCATCCACGTATTTCAATTGCTTAGCATTTACTATACCGTAGCGGCTCATTTTTTTCGCGGTTCTTCTCCCTATTCCCCAAACTTCCCCCACTGTTATTTCTTTTAATAAATCATCTATTTGCGGGTAATTAACAAGGTTCAATACATCGTTAAGTTTTTTATCTCTTTTGGCTGCTTTATTTGCAAGCTTAGCCAGTGTTTTGGACTCTCCCACTCCGATGCTTACCGGAATCCCCAGTCCTTTTCCAACCTTTCTCTTGATACTTATTGTATAATCTGTTAAGTCCACATGATTCAACCCGGTAAAATCTAAAAATGCTTCGTCAATAGAATAGACTTCAACACCGTCCGTGTACTCTTCAAGTATCTCCATTACTCGTTGGGACATGTCGCCGTAAAGCCCGTAATTTGAAGAAAAAACTCTTACATTTGCAGGAAGCGGGGTTTTAAAATACGGCGCTCCCATCTGTATTTCCATATCTTTTGCTTCCTGTGAACGGGAAATAATGCAGCCGTCATTGTTGGAAAGAATAACTATAGGAACTCCCTCCAGATCCGGTCTAAATACCCTTTCACACGAAGCATAAAAATTATTGCAGTCTACAAGCGCAAAAATTTTCTTCATTTTAGTTATTAAAATTTATGAATGGAATAGATCACAACACCCCAAATTTTCAGGTCGGTTTCTTCACTTATTTCTATGGGAGGATAATTATTATTTTCCGGTACTAAATATAGTTTCCCTCTTTTTCTTTCAATGCGTTTTACGGTAAGCTCGCCGTTTACTGATGCAATTACAATACTGCTTTCTTCCGGTTCTACCGCACGATCTACTATCAGTGTATCACCGTCGAAAATGCCCGCACCCTTCATGGAATTACCTTCGACATTTACAAAAAAAGTAGTAGCCGGATTTTTAATTAATAATGTGTTGAGACTCAGTTTTTCCTGCATAAAATCATCTGCAGGAGATGGAAACCCTGCGGCAGCTTTTGGATAGAAAAGCGGCAACTCCTCTTTGCTTTCATCTCTTGCAGGGTAAATCTTTTTTATCTTCACATCCTTCTCGTCACTCATTTCCTTTTTCAATACTTTTTATTCTGCTAATCTTTTTGCAAAGATACAAATTACTCTTAATCATAAGAAATGATTAATGATGGTTTCAACACTCTATAGAACAGAAAAAACCTGGAGATTAATACAAAATTATTAACATAGAATTAATCGAAATATCTTTATGTCACCTAAAAAAGGAAAAAATATCAACGATAATCATTATATAAGATTCAATAGCTTTAACAGGACATCAAATGAATAACAACGACAGTACATGCGCTAACAAAAACTTTAAATGGGCACACGTACCAAATCACGGGACATATATTAATTCCGTGGCAATTTCCGCAGACGGTAATAAAGCAGTTGGAGGAACTTTTTTTCATAGCTACAATGGCCGCAAAAAAAACGGAACAAGCGAGTATAACAATTTCGGAACATATTGCTATGCAAGGTCCGGAGAGCTGTTGTGGAGCGATGTTTTTAAGGGATGGCAGGGAGTTTATTGGGTTGACATCTCTACCGACGGTAATTTCGCTGCTTCCGGTGGGTGGTATTCCTCTTCTCCCGTAAAAGGATTTGTTAGAGGTTATAACGCCGTAACCGGTGAAAAAATACTCGATCATCCAACAAATATCAGGGTTAACAAGGTAGCGCTGTCTGCAGACGGAGCCAGTTTAATTGCGGGTGCGGAATCTTTATATTTATTCACACTTCAAAATAATGCATATGAATTAACCGATACTTATAAACTAGACAACAATTCTGCCGAAGTTATCAGTTGTTCAATATCCGGAGACGGAACATGGATGATTTTTAGCGATTACAGCGGCTGCATTTATCTGCTTAAAAATGAGGGTGGAAAGTTCACTGAAAAAGGTAAATGGAAATTGGCTTGCGGCGGTTTTTGCCATACCTTGCAGATAACTCCCAACGGTGAATGGTTTGCAGTAGGAGGTGCAGATGGATATTTCTACTCATTCAACACTGAAGATTTTATTGCCAATCAAAAACCTTATTGGTCATACCAGATTAGCAGCAAAGAAAGCTTATATGGAATAGCAATTTCAAACGACGGACAAAATGTAGCTGCAATTTGCAACGACGGCGATGCCGGACTGGTTTACTTGGTACAAACCGTAAACAAAACCCCTGTGCTAAAATGGGAATTTTATACATTACGCAACCCTAACTCTGTATCATTTGACGGAGAAGCAAATTATATAACCGTTGCTGACGGTCATCCGGACGGGGTTCCCGGCCACTTTTATCTGCTTAACATAAAGGAAAAAAAATGTATGTGGTTCTACACTTCAGGAAATATGAATTGGCCTATGGAAATCTCTGAAGATGGAACAGGTATAATTGCCGGTAGTGACGATTCACATATTTATTACTTTACTCCGTAAAAACAAAGCGGAAAAATCTTATAAAATTTGTAATTTATTAAATAAAATTATTTCTAGTAAGATTCCGTATTATCAAATACAAAACTTTTGTATTTCTTATACTATTAAAGAAAATATTATTGATACTGACTATGCAGAGGTTAATGAGACATATATCTGTTCTAATAATTTATTTTAATTCTCTTATACTTCCCGATAATATTTTTGCACAAACATATGATATTAAGTTTAGTCACCTAACAATTGAAGACGGTTTATCTCAAAGCGTAGTTACCGACATAATTCAGGATAGTAAAGGTTTTATCTGGATTGCCACTCAAGACGGGTTAAACAGATATGACGGCTATGAATTTAAGGTTTTCAAGAATGATCCAAAAGATTCTACTTCCCTGTCCCACAATCATATAAACTATCTTTTTGAAGACAGTAAACAAAATATATGGGTCTGTACAAACGGCGGCGGTTTATGTTTATATGATAAGTTTAATGAATCATTTATTTCGTTTGTTCATGATCCTACGGATTCAACATCTATTAGTTATAACTACATTATGTGTATAAACGAGGACGTAAAAGGAAATTTATGGGTTGGAACATATAGCAAAGGACTAAACAAGCTTATAATGAAGGGTGATCCTCTTATTTCTCCTAAAAATGTTTCATTCCAGAATTTTTATTTTGATCCTTCTAAAAAAAATTCTCTCTCTGATAACAGGATTTACAGAATAGGTAAAGATTATTTGGGAAACTTATGGATCGGAACTTTAAACGGTTTAAATCTTCTTGTTGAAGATGAGAAAGGTGTTAGATTTAATAACTTCTTTAATATACCTGGCAATAATAATTCTCTAAGTGATAATTTCATTAGATGTTTAATGTCAGACAAAAATGGTAATCTATGGGTAGGTACTGATTCGGGAGGCATTAAAATTATTTATAAAAAAGATTTGAAAAATGCACATAAAGGAGAAATTGTACTTAGAGAAGTTGGAAATAGCCACTCAAACGTTATTCAAGGAATCAGCATTAATCATATTTATGAAGATGACAGCGGGATAATCTGGATAAGTATTTGGGGCGACGGATTAGGTCGTTATGACCCCAAGTTAGAACTAATCACCTACTTCACCCACAATAAGACAGACCCGCAAAGCATAAGCAGTAACGATTTAATATTATCACTCCAGGATAAATCCGGTATGATTTGGGTTGGAACATATGGGGGTGGACTAAATATTTTTAATCCCCATCCCAAGAAATTTACTCACCTCAAACATAATCCTCAGAATGACAATTCTTTAAGCGATAATCTCGTTTTTGCTACATGCACTGATTACCAAAATAATCTTTGGCTCGGGACATGGAACGGATTAAATAAGCTAAACCCTAACAGGGATAAGGTTACAAGATATTTTAATGACCCAAATGATAAATTAAGTATCAGCAACAATCGAATTACTGCGATTAAAGAATCAAAAATACGGCCGGGATTATTATGGGTTGGCACACTTGACGGCGGTCTTAATTTATATATTCCGCCACTTGACGGTTTCATCCGGATTAACTCCGAATCTTTTTTTGCCAATATGAAAATAAGCAACGACAGAATTAACTGTATTCTCGAGGACAGCAAAGGAGTGTTATGGGTTGGGACTCTATCAGGAGGCTTAAATAAGTTAAAAAAACCGCTGCCTGAAACAGGCAATTTGACTGATATAAAAAAACATTTGGATTCCTTAAGTTTTATTACTTACAGGTACAACAAAGACGACATAACTTCACTTCCGAGTGACCGGATAGAAAGTATTTTTGAAGATAGTGAAGGGATAGTCTGGATTGGCTCTTACTACGGTTTATGTTTTTACGACGAAAGTATAGACGGTTTTAAAAACATAGAACTTTTCACAAATAATAAAAACCAAGCAGATAAAGACCGTTTCTCTTCTATCTGCGAATCAGAAGATAAAAATTTATGGTTCGGAACATGGGGCCAGGGTATAAAACTTTTAGAATATAAAAATAAACGAAAAGGCAATTTTACCTTCAGAACGCTAAAAAAAACAGACGGGCTTCCTAATAATTATGTGTATTCAATTCTTTGTGATAAAAATAGCGATCTTTGGATTGCAACCAACAAAGGACTTTCAAAATATAACTGTGAAACCGGTTTATTCAGAAACTATGACGCTACTGACGGGCTGCAAAGCAATGAGTTCAAGGGAGGAGCTTCCTATAACGAAAAAACCGGTGAAATGTATTTTGGCGGGATAAACGGTTTAAATATTTTCATACCCGAAAATATAAAAGATAATAAGTTCTTGCCTCCGGTGACAATTACTAATTTCAAACTTTTTAACAAACCTGTAACAATCAATAAGGAATCGGTTCTTACCAAATCAATCACGGAGCTAGATGAGATAACGCTTTCTTATGAACAATATATTTTTTCGTTGGAGTTCACAGCTTTTAATTATAATTCGCCGTGCAATAACCGTTATGCATATATGCTTGAAGGGTTTGATAAAGACTGGAATTATACAGACTCAAAATCAAGAGTGGCTGTTTATACAAACTTAGACGGCGGGGAATATACTTTTAGAGTTAAGGCATCAAACAATGACGGTTACTGGAATGAAGAAGGAGCGTCATTAAAAATAAAAATCCTACCCCCTTTTTGGGAAACGATCTGGTTTTACATATTATCGGGATTAGTATTAATATTGATTGTATTTGTTATTTACAAATGGCGTTTAAGAAGTATTGAAAGACAAAAAAAATTACTTGAGATTGAAGTTCAAGAAAGAACAAAAGAATTGCAGGAATTGAATGCCTCGAAAAATAAATTTTTCTCTATTGTTTCGCATGATCTAAAGGGGCCTTTTCAAGTTTTTATGAATACTTCTCAATTCCTGGCCTCGGATATAGACGATCTAAACAAAAAAGAAATAAAAGGACTTGCGGAGGGACTTTTATATTCATCTAGCAATTTGTATAAGTTACTTGATAACCTTTTGCAATGGTCAAAAATACAAATGGGCGGAATAACAGTATCAAAAACAAAAGTAAATGTAAAAAAAATAATAAATGATAATCTTAAACTACTAGATGAATCCGCAGCATGGAAAGGAATAAGATTAAAAGATGAGGCTGTTGAAAGTTATGTTTATAGTGATGAGAACATGCTAAACACGGTCATACGAAATTTAATTTCCAATGCTATTAAGTTTACCGGCAAAGGCGGAGAAATAAAAATAAACACAACAAAAAATGGAAGTAATCTGAAATTTTGTGTAGCAGATTCAGGTATTGGAATACCCCAGGAAGTTGTTAAAAATCTTTTCAAAATAGATTATAAATACTCTACAAAAGGGACAGCAAATGAAGGCGGTTCCGGCTTGGGTTTAATTATCTGCAAGGAATTTATTGAACTGACAAACGGCAGTATCTGGATTGAAAGTAAAAAAAATAAAGGGACAAAAGTATTCTTTACACAACAGATTTACAATTCATAAGCTCGTTATTTCGTCACTTTAAACCCCGTGACTTCAATCAATGGTATGAACCTCGGGACAATTCGCCGTGGCGAACCGAACACTGTTCCGCCGCAAGCGACGGGGAATTAAACCCCGTCTTCTCGCCTGCCGTAGCGAATGCGAAGGTGGATTAAATTTAGAAAAAGATCATAGCAATCTGCATTTCTGTTTTCCAAAATTTTCAGAAGATTCTTTGCTTACTGCGTTCTAATTTTTTCGCCACCGACTATAAAGCTGTAGCCAGCTCTCTATTTTTAATCTTTATAATTAATATTTCAATTTTATTATTGCCGATTTAACAAATAATATATAAATTAATAACTCATTGTTCTTCCTGAAGATTGATATAAATCCTGAATCACGTAACTACATAGTATTTAATTACATTCGGTTAATTCATACACTTAATGTTCACTATTCAATTAAATTCCCAGGCAATAGGAAGATTCATCGCCTTTTTTGATTTTTTTATTCTTATACAAAAAATAAAAAAGCTTAAACAAAAATCATTTACAAAAAAAGGAGGAAAAATGGGAACAGCTAATGCAGTAACAGTAATTGATGCATCTTATAGTATGACTTCGAACGGTTATGTCGATATAACCAAAAGGGATTCAAGTGCATTTGTCAGTTACGCCAGACCGGGAGACGGAATTGGCGTAGTAACATTCAAGGATAACGGAAGTATTAATTATCCCACCAGCGGAACTCAATTAGCAATTGTTAATAGCAATCTAGATCAATGCCGGGAAGCAGCATCAGCAATTAATGATGTTGCATTTAACGGAAATTGCACAAATATGGGAGGCGGAATTTCAAGCGCAAGAACGCTGCTGGATTCAGCATCAACGCCTAAAGCTATGGTATTATTATCGGACGGATATCAAAACTGTGGAACCAGTCCTCTTGATGTATTACCAAGTTACCCGGTTTATAGTTGTGCAATGGGAGACAATGCGGATAAGAATTTATTAAAAACTATTGCAGACAGAACAGGAGGCAAGTTTTACGTAGCCCCCTACCCTTCAACAATGATGCTTATCTTCAATGATATTAGGGCTCAACCCTCGTATGTGCAATCAGTTCAAAATACCTTGAATCTTGTTGCTTCGCAGCAGTTTAAGCTGATACCTGCGGTAATATCAAAAGATAACTCCGAGTCACAATTCGGGGTAGTCTGGGATGATAACTCAGTTAGATATACCAATACCCCTAATCCGGGTAATAATGAAATCAGCGTAACCCTTGTTCAACCTGATGGTTCACTTATAAAAGATCCGGTTATAGTGGGAGGTGGTTATGTTGTTTATGATACCCCGGCTCCGGTATCCGGACAATGGTATATACAGGTAATATGCGGAAATAATCCCCAAACTTTAGGAACAACTTCCGGTGCATTTGAATTTCCGGCCGATTCAGCTAGTGCCATTAATTTTGATATATCCGCTCCAGACAAAATTAAAGCAGGCAACAAACTGTCTTTCACAGCTCAAGTAAAAGACAAAGGTCAACCTGTAGAAAATTTACAAATGCATGCTCGTATTGAAAAGCCAATGTTAAGTAGTGCAGAAGCGATTAAGAAACACTCCAAGGAATTGAGTAATTTCGCTGCCGATAGTATTGATATAGACGAGAAAACATCCATGGATCATGCAAAATTAAATAAATATAGAAATTCTCTATTACCCAAAAAAGATATTCTCGGCCCTATTCAATACCCGGTTCATTTAAAAGAAATAAGTAAATCAAATGCGGTTCATGAAGGGAAGGTGGTAGATACAAAAACACCGGGCAATTATAATATTCATGTACATGTTTCAGGTTATTCCCCTATTTCAAAAACAAACTTTCAACGTAATGGAATAGTTAGTGTTGAAGTTGAATAAATTATTTGAGTAATATTGATTTATCTTGAGATAAAAAATGGAGTAAACAATAGCCAAATAGAATTAAGGAGGAAGTAATGGCCATAAATTTAAATGCTAATACGGATCTCATCATTGATGATAACGGAATAATCCGGGAACTTGATCATTCGCTTGAACCATATAGAAGTCCTTCACTTAGAAAAATGTCTACAAAAGAACTTGCTGAAGAGTATCTCCGTCAGGTAGCTGTTCACTACAAGCTGACGGATAAATCACTAAGCAATTTAACATTTCCTAAAAGCAAAGCCCTTACAGATGAAAAAACAGAATTTCGTTTTTTGAATGAAAAAAAATTGGATAATATTTCTGTCGTTACCTTTGAACAAAATTATTACGGTATACCTGTATTAAATTCAAATTTGAGTGTTAGAATAAACTCAGACACAATGGGTGTTTTGGGTTCTTCAAATAATTCACACTATGAGTTAATGCTTGATAAGCCGAACCTGGATTCTGCAAAGTTTGCAGAAGGCAAGGTTTCGCAGAAAAAACTTCAATCTGTTCTTGGATTGGAAAACCTCAAAGAGTTGCCCTCAATAAATAGTGTTTCTACAGCTATTTATCTTTATAAAGCAGAAGACCGGTTGACACCCGAATTAAAAAATATTGAAAAGGCTTTGGAAGTTATTCCGCCAACGATAGATATTCCCGAAGTAGATAAAAAAATACTGGATAATAAATATTACACTGTTTCAGAAGTGTTTTTTACTTTGAAAGATAAAGAAGGCTCCGATATGAACTGGAGAACCTTAATAGAAATTCAAACCGGTTCAGTTTTATATTTGAGAGCCCTGGTTTCAGGAATTTCCGGTTCAATCTTTCAAATTGATCCTGTAACTCAAGGATGCTCGGATTGTAGGGGAGGTACAAGCGAAGATAAACTTAATAAATCAATAAGTGAAGTTCCGGTACCTGGGTTGATTCCTCCTCAAAATAATGTACAATCTTTAGAAGGGAATTACGTAAAATTGGAAGATATTGCACCGCCAAATATTGCGCCGCCAACGAAGCCTGCAGGTGAAAATTTTTATTACGGCTCCACAACCAATGACTTCTCTGCAATAAATGCATATTATCATTGTGATTTTGTTTTCCGTTATATCAGTGAACTTGGAATAGATGTACCAACATATTTTGGCGGTACCTCGTTCCCTGTTCCCGTAGATCATCGCGGTAAAGGAGGAGCCGTAAATGCCTCGGCAAACGGGAACGCAGCAGGAAACGGTTTAGGTTCTCTAAGATTTGGGATTGTTGAACAGAACTATAACGTCGGTATTGCTACTGCTCTTAGGGTTGTCCTTCATGAATTCGGTCATGCTTTATTATGGAACCATGTTAACTCGCCTAATTTCGGGTTTGCTCATAGTGCTGGTGATTCAATGGCGGCAATTTATGCAGACCCAAATTCATTAGCGCCGGATAAAGGGGAAACATTTCCTTTTATTACTAATTCTAATCCGGGCATGCAAAGAAGGCACGATAGAACAGTTTCCGACGGATGGGCTTGGTTCGGTACTCATTATAATACTCAATATGGCGGAGAACAAGTTCTTTCAACCACACTTTTTAGGACTTATCAATCCACCGGAGGAGGGTCTTCACAATTAACCGATAAACAGTTCGCATCAATGTACATGTTTTATTTAATCGTAAAAAGTTGCGGAATGTTAACCCATACAACAACTGATCCTAAAGTTTATGTAAATGCTTTAATGCAGGCTGATAAAAACACGGTTGATTTCCAGAACCAAACCGGAGGCACAAATTATAAAGTTATTAGGTGGAGTTTTGAAAAACAAGGACTTTACCAGAAACCGGGAACCCCAAAACCTTATACTCAACCTGGAGAACCGCCAGCAGTTGATGTTTATATTAACGACGGCAGGGAGGGAGAGTATCAATACTTAAATGATTGGCAAAACTGCCAGGATATTTGGAATAGAAACTCAAACGACGGCGGAAGTTCAAACCAAACCCCAATATTGAATAAAACAAACTATTTATATGTTAGACTTAAAAATCGCGGGACTGATGATGCGGATAACATTAAAATTAAATGCTACCAGTCAAATTCTTCAGTAGAATTTAATTGGCCCCAAAATTGGGCTCCTGCTTTAACAAGTGAATTACCGGTAATCGGTTCAGTTGCTTCAAAAGGAGAAACGGTAGTAGGCCCGTTTGAATGGACTCCAAACATTAGCAGCAATATGGGAGTATTAATGGTTGCTTCCGCAGACGGAGATCCAAGTATAGTTGATAATCCCGTTATTCAGGGTAAACCGCTTGGGAACTGGAGATTAGTTCCCTTTGATAATAACATTGCTCAAAGAAATTTTTCGGTTTCCTGATAACGAACTAACAAGTGGATTTTATTACTCCGGCAAGGTAATTAGTAAACATGAAGAAAATTTTTCACTTCAATTAATTACCTTGCTGTTTGTAAAATTATTCAAACAAGGCCTATAAACCTCTGTCAAGTCCAAGACTCTTTCTGAGAACCACATAAAATCTCTCAATAAAAAACCCTCAATCATAAAATGAAAGAGGGTTTGAATTTTAGCTCCAATAAATGTCTTGCTACCTACATAAGCACCATTAACTCTATCACTTATTCACGGAAAACAAATGCAAATACATTCAATAATAAACTTACACTACACTAACTTCGCCTATTCTTGGAAATCTAAAATTCTTCAGGGGTATCCAATTATTTCGAAATAAATTCTTTAGCCTTGAGCTACAATAATTAGTGTGCTAAAGAACCGGCACTATTTCTGTTTTTCAAATAATCGAGTAAAAACTTTGGTCTATCTGTTTGTATCATGTTAAATCCTTTGCTAATCAACCAACCGTATACTGAATCGGGATTGCTTAGAGCGGCATCGTCATCATAACCGGCACATATTGAAGGCCAAAGACTATTAACCCATGTTCTTGTACCTTGTTTTCTATATTCGTATAATTTATTAAGTACACTTGACAGCGTATCTGCAAACACAAATTCGATAGCAACCGGTTGGAGCTTTGTTACAAACTCTTCAACCATGCTTTCCCCGTTTTCATTTTCTACCTTAATTACAAAGTCTTTATTCCCTTCTTTTTTACGCAGATCAGCAATCGGCATAAAATAAATACTATCCTTTAAATCTCCGTAATCCTGAATAAACTTATCAAAGTCTACCCAGCCCTTGTAGATTATATGGTCTGCCGTTCCAGTTTGCTTGGCATGCTCATGGATTTCCCTAATGTAATCGTAGGCTTTGTCGGCATTAAACATAATTTTGCCTTTTGCCAGAAGGAGAGCTTCTCTTAAAGAAGGGACTTTATGTTTTACTCTCGTAGACCCAAGACCATTTTTTAGATTTAACTGTTTAATTTCAGCAAGTGTGTAATCACTTACTAAGCCTTTGCCTGTTGTGGTTCTGTTGAGAGTATTATCATGCATGAGTATAAACTCACCGTCCTTGGTTTTTCTTATGTCAATCTCAACAATATCAATTCCCATATCTATGGCATTTTGAATGGCTTGAAGTGAATTTTCCGGTGCATTACGCCAGTCCCCCCGGTGTAAAATAGTCATAACTTTATCACTATTCGAATCTTCGAGAAGAGATTTAATATCATCAATATTTTCCTTTTCCATTTGCGAGACTTCATAATTGAACTTACTTGCTTGTTTGTCCGGCTCATCCGCATTACAGGCTTGAACAGCAAAGATCAAACAAAACAAAATGAACTTTAATTTTATCATAAATTTCTCCAGCCCTAGTTTTATTATATTTTAATGTCCAGATGACAAAACTCATTCCGTTAAATAATGAAATTAGTAACCCGGATTTTGTTGTATTGCCGGATCAGTATCAATTTGGTCTTGAGGTATCGGCATCAATAGGTTGTGGTCATCAATTGTAATGTTCTTATTTTCGCTATTAAACCAGGAATTCATAACCTCGATTGCTTTATCTGTACGCAGTAAATCAAACCAGTGATGTCCTTCGCCGATTAATTCCAATCTTCTTTCCAATTCAATGGCGTCCCTTAAATCACTTTGCGAACTAACTTCAACAGCCGAAAGACCGGCACGCTCTCTAATCATATTTAAATAACTAGCAGCTTCCGAAGTATTGCCAAGTTCATTTTTTACTTCGGCCAGCATTAACAATACGTCCGCATATCTGAGTACGATACAATCACTGCCTCCATCGCTTGATGTAGTCGACGGTTCGGAAAGTTTTTTAGAGTAAGGTATCCCTTCTGAAGTAACCCCCAGATAAGTTTCTTTGCGCAGATCTTCATCAGTGTAAAGAGCATAAAGGCTTTTGGTAGGTAAATTATGTCCTTTGGCACTACTTACTGTACCTGAAGGACTGAATAAACGGAATGCATCACTTCCTTCACTATTCCCGTTAACACCCGATGCAAATTGGACGGCAAATATAATTTCTTGATTGTTTTCGTTTTCTACTCCAAATACAAGGTCAGGCTTAGACACAAGTGAATAACTACCGGAGGAAACCACGTTCTGCAAATAGACTTCGGCTTGAGAAAAATTTTGTAAAGTTAACAGTACTTTACCCAAAAGCGCTTGAGCCGCACCTCTTGTTACTCTTCCCTGTTCGCTTACAGTCAACGGTAAAAGTTCTATTGCCTCTGTCAGGTCTTCTTTAATTTGAGTATAAACTTCATCTTCAGATGTACGCCCCTGTCCAAAATAGTCGTTAACATCTTCTGCTTCTTCTACAACTAAAGGAACGTCGCCATAAATTCTTACCAGGTTAAAATAGAGCAATGCGCGTATAAATCTCATCTCACCTTTTCTGGAGTTTTTTACGGTTTCATCTTCAAACCCTACATCTTCAATCCGGTTCAGTACTACATTTGCGCGTTGAATAGCAACATACGAATCTTGCCACGTTCCACTTATTATTGCATTAGAGGAGATTACCGTAAATTCATCTAATTGTCCGTAATTTCCGTCATCGTTTGCAGGTACTTCGTCAAAGGTGTTGTCCGACGGGATTTCACCTAGGACAGTAAGATAAGCATTGTATAAACCGTC
Source organism: Ignavibacteria bacterium (assembly GCA_050117315.1). GTDB lineage: Bacteria > Bacteroidota > Ignavibacteria > Ignavibacteriales > Melioribacteraceae > JANQIV01. Next base: position 7,229 of record JASFMY010000027.1, on the reverse strand, counting down.
TTCCTGCAATGCGGCATATACACCAATAATTGCTTCTTCAATTTCTATTTCGGTAGAATAAAAATTTGTTGTTACTTTTTCAGTTATTGGTTCCTGTAGTAACTCATCATGACACGAGTTACTAAAGATCATAATAACTATTATTAAAAAAAACGTACTCTTTTTCATATTTAAGTTTCCTTTATAATTTTATGTTAAATCCCAAAATATATGATTTAGCCAACGGATAATTTGATCTTCCGTAACCGGCGGTTAATATAGTAGTGCTTGTTGCTTCGGGATTAAAACCTCTATAATCTGTTATCGTAAAAAGATTATTGGCAGAAACATAAATTCTGAAACTGCTAAGTCCAAACGGGTTGATTAGTTCTTTGGGCAGATCATAAGATAAACAAATGTTACGCAGTCTTAAATAGGAACCGTCCTGGAAGTGAATACTTGATGCCCGGGTATTTTTCCTTGCAGATGAAAAATTTCCCATATTGGGCTGTGCAAAAAAACCGTCAGGGTTGTTTTCAGGATGATACCTGTTATCAAAGTAGTATTTACTAGGGACACCGAAACCTTCTCCAACTTCAGTAATATATGCCTGGTCGTAATCATAAATTGTTCTTCCCACAACTCCTTGAAATGAAAAGCTTAATTGAAATGCATCATAAGTGAAAGAAGAACTAAAGCTATAAATAAAATCGGGTTCATAAGTTCCGAATCCTTTTTTATCATTATTATCAATAACTCCATCGTTATTTAGGTCCTCTACAATATAATCGCCAGTCAACGTCCCGCTAAGATGGGGCGAATTATCGATTTGCTCTTCTGTCTTATAAACACCAATGATATTATAACCGTAAATTTCCGCAATAGGACCACCGATAATTGTTCTGAAAGCCCCATCCTTACCCGTACTAATTTCAGTTTGGTCGGGAGCAAGTGCCAAAACTTCATTACTATTAGTAGTTAAGTTGCCGGAAAAATCCCACTTAACAGGGCCAACATCTAAGCCGGAAGCGGCTAGTTGAAACTCAAACCCGGTATTTTGAACTTCGCCTATATTTTGAAGTGACTCACTGTAACCTGATTGTTCCGGGACAGGAACATCCAATAAAAGATCTTTGGTAATCGAATAATAATAATTCATAGTAAAAGTGATCTTTTTCAAAAATTCCAGGTCAATTCCCAGATTAGTTGATGAATTTGATTCCCATGAAAGTGACGGATTCGGCGAGCTTGAAGGGCTATATCCTGAATTTAATTCTTCTCCGAAAACATATTCATCGGACGTAACCAATGCTTTTGAACTATATGCTCCAATCTGATTATTTCCCGTTTGTCCCCAGCTTGCTCTCAACTTTGCAAATGTTACTACTTTTGATTTGGGAAAGAATGGTTCATCGCTAAAAATCCAACCGGCTGAAACAGAGGGAAATACCGCCCACTTGGAGTCATCCCCAAAACGAGATGAACCGTCGGCTCTTACAGAAAATGAAATTTGATATCTTTGCTTATAAAAGTATTGAGCGCGTGACAGATATGAAATTTGTGTCCACTTACTTCGTGATTCATCTACTGAATAACTGCTTGCCCCGGCAATGTTTTGGATGTTGTCGTCAGGAATGCCTGTACCTTCTATTTCTGTTTCCTTTACAACTTCACTTTGAAAAGTATAACCGCCAAGCAAATCAATTTCATGATCTCCTATGGATGTAAAATAGTTCAACGTATTTTCCGATAAAATATTGGTAACGATTACTCTAGTCTCACTGCTTTCGGCTGCCTTGGGTGCAGTTGTTCTGTATTTACCGATAAAAGACGGGTTATAATAATCGTAGAAATTATTCCTATAATCACCGCCGAACATGGTCTTAAAGTAAAGACCGTCAATTATTCTGGCAGATAAATATACATTTCCAAAGGTCCGGAATGACTCCTTAATTTGTTTAACATTCTTAGCAACAGCAACCGGATTTTCTACCAAAGCTCCATCCTCAGCTTCATTTGTATTTAATTGCGTGCTAATTGCTAATGATCCGTCTCCCGAATAAGGGCTGAAAAATGGGTAACTAATGTAGCTCATAGACAGTATATCCGTATTCCAGCTTCCTGTATTTAAGTAATTTTGTTCTGAATACGAAGGATTGATACTAATACCTACATCAAATCGATCGGAAAAGGAACCATTCACCTTTACCGAAGAGCTCCATCTTCTAAAATCGGTTTCTATGGCAATACCATCTTGATCTAAATAATTACCTGAAATAACATAATCAAAGTCGGGAGTTCCCCCTGAGATTGCAAGGCTGTAATTACTTATTGGCGCGGTTTGAAATAACTCACCCAGCCAATCGGTGTCCGTTAATCCTTGTTCTCCGTTTAGATATGGGTCAAGATAATTGAGCCTAAGTTCTCTTTTGCTTGCACCGTTAGCAATTCTCGTTTCTCTGTCGTCATTCACGCTCCTATTTTCAGGATCACTTGAAACATATCCCCAATCCCTGGCTTCGGTAAAATATTGTGCAGCCTCATAAGCATTGACGTATTCCATTTTATCCGATCGAGTCTGCCACCCTGTATAAGCGTCCAAAGAAATTTTAGGAGCACCAGGCTTACCTTTTTTGGTTGTAATTATTATTACACCATTGGCAGCCCGCGAACCGTAAATTGCTGCGGAAGCCGCATCCTTTAATACTTCTATTGATTCAATAACGTTAGGATTTATTGAACTCAAACTGCTTCCTTCAGTTAAAGGCATATTGTCAACAACTATAAGCGGATAAGAACCGGCTGTCAGTGTTCCCGTACCTCTTATTATTATTTGAGCATCGTTGCCGGGTTGAGAATTAAATTCATTAACATAAAGTCCGGCAACTTTTCCTGAAAGTTGCGATTCAAAATTACTTGAGGAATACTTTTCAAGTTCACTATTCTTAACACGCGAAATAGCACCGGTTACTTTTTCTTTTGAAAGCTCACCGTAACCGATAACTACAACATCTTCAATTTCTTCGGCAAAAACCTCGAGTGTTATATCTATGATTGATTTATCAATCCTAATCTCACGGGTTTTATAACCAAGAAAAGAAATAACCAATATTTCGGCATTTTCGGGTACGGAAATTGTGTAATTCCCTTCATTATCGGTTGTAGTACCTGTATTAAGATCTTTAAGAATTATATTTGCACCAATAAGCGGTTCACCTGTTCTGGCATCTGTTACTTTCCCGGATACTTTTTTATTCTCTTGGATTATTATTTCTTCTTCTTTTTTTTCCTCATAGATTTTTTTAACAACAATCAGGTTATTTATTCTTTTGAAAACGAGGTTGTGCTGCAATGAAAGATTTTCTAAAATATTTTGAAGTGATTCATTTTCAGCACGTAGTGTTGTGGTTTGATTAAGAGGGATTTCTTTTTCCGCAAATACAAATTTATATTCGGTTTTCTTTTCAATTTCTTTGAGGGCCTTTTTTAGTGTAACTTCTTTAATATCAATGCTAATAGCAATATTTTCAAGTTCTTGCCCTTTTACGGACTCAGCAGCAAAAATCATGTTTACAAGAAGAATTTGAAGTATAATGCTAGTAATCGTAAAGAATGTAGTCACTTTCACTATTCTTATTAGTTTTTTTTTCATAAATTTGCCTTGTTCTAGTTTTACTTTTGTTGTTTAGAATACATAGCCATGACAATTCCGTCCAAATTGTCGTGGCTTTTTTTATTATGAATTATTTCTTTTCACCTCCTTTCTTTTGGGTTTTATAAAACAATACCTTTTCTATTTCATTTTTATCTCCAATTGTTTTGGTTTCTAGTTCCGTCAAATATTTTACTACTTCAATAATTGCCCAGAATGATTCATTTTCAAAATCGGCACTTATTCTTGTTTCTTGTAAAGATTCATCAGCCATTTCAAGTTCAACACCAAAAGATCTTTCAAGGGTAAGAAGGACATTTGATAACGGTTCATTTTCAAAATACAGTGCATTATTTCTCCACCCGATTGTTTTCCTGATATCAAATTGAACTATTTTTTCCGTGCTGTCTTTACGGTTATAAATCATTTGTTGGTTTTGTAAAAGAAGAATTTCCCCCGATTCTTCGCTGGTTTCTTTTGAAACTTTCACCCTGCCTTCAACTAAAGACACTTTAATATTCGACTCTGCCGGATAAGCTTTTACATTGAATTTTGTTCCTAAAACGGTAGTGGTAACTTCCCCGGATTTGACAATAAACGGTTTGTGGATATTACGGGTAACTTCAAAATATGCTTCTCCTTCTAAATGTACTTCCCTAGTTTCCTTACCGAATTTAACAGGGTATCGAAGCTTGCTATCGGCATTAAGTGTAATTCGTGTTCCATCAAAAAGTGTTAGAATAGATTTTTGTCCCAACTTTGTTGTTTTTTCATTCCAGACGATTGCTTGAGCATTATCAAACACACCTAATAAATGGAGCGCATATGTTCCCACTATCAAAAAAAATACAATTGAAGCTGCTATCGAATAAATAGACTTTCTTACAAACCGCTGCTGTTTTTCTTTTTTAGGTTTAATACGGCGTAGAATGCTTTCGAAATCTTGACTTTCTGCAGCAAAATTTAATCCGGAATTGACATCTGCCTCTAACTCATTCTTCTCAAGTTTATTAATGTGGGAATTCATAAACTCATTTAATTCTTTCTCATCAAGTGAATTTAAGTAATTTATTACCTGCCGGTATTCATCTTCACTACACCGGTTTTCATAAAATTTTTGAATTATAATTACATCTGGTTTATTCATAATTTTTTTCCTCTTATATATATTAATACGGCATTTTATGAAGATACCTCAGGTTGCTTCGAAAAAAAATCTGGGAAACTAAAAAAATTAATACTCGGGTGAAGTCTACCCGGTTTGCAGTTATGAATAAAAAAGGATAGGAAACTTCGAAAATTTAATATGCGAATATCATTATAATGTTATCACAGACTAAAGCAGGGCTTTATAATAACTCACCAAAGGTCTTTTTCAGCTAAACTTTCCCGGATCTCTCTTAGGGCAGAAGATATGTTTTTTTCTACGGCAGAAAGGGAAACATCCAGTTTTACAGCAATTTCTCTGTAAGTCATTTGCTCAAACCTGTGCATTTTGAAAACTTCTTTTTTTCTTTGGGAAAGTTTGTCAATTACCTTGTTGACTGTCGCTTCGTCTTCACGTGAAATAATTTTAAGCTCGCCCTCATGTCCGCTGGAGATTTCATTTTCTTTAACGCTTTCCAATGAAATAACTTCTCCCTTCTTCTTGCGTAAATAATCGATGGTAAGATTTTTTGCTATGGTATATATGTAATTATTAATCGAAGAGGCCGGGTCAAGAGTTTGCCTGTTTTTCCAAATTCTAATAAAAACATCTTGAACTAATTCTTCACTTATTTCAGCATTGCGTGTATATGAATAAACAAAACAAAACAATTTTTTTTTGAATAATTCGTGAACCTTGCGTAATGCATCCGTACTCCCTTGCTTCAGTTCATCTATTAACTTTTTATCAAATCCGTTTCTCATTGAAAATTTTTAAGAATATTTGAGTTTACATAAATTTGAGTTTCGGTCTTATTGTACAAAGATATTGTAATGGAAAGAAAATGGAAAATTAACAAATCAATAAGTTTCTTGAATTCTCCTTAAATAGATTTATTTATAATGAAAATTAGTTTAAGATATGAACTCAGTTGCCAGGGATTTTTTTCGGATAATAATCAATTGAATTAAGAATTTGAAGAGAGGGGGGAATCCTTAATCTTTATTTTTTTATCAAATAAGGAATATTCTTAAGAGAGATATACATTAATCGTAAAAAATTCTCATCAGATAATTTTTCATCATTTTTAAGTTGAAATGCCATAACAATCATCATTAAAATTAAACATCCGATAATTACTACCGGCAAATAGTAAATTGGCAGTAAGTTTGCAACAATTGCAATAGCCGAGATAACCACAACAAAAACAAACAAATAAAACGAACCGCTTATCCAAGGGTTATTTTTCTTTACTTTATTTATTATATCACCATAATTTGTCATATTTATATTTTCTACTTTACTACCCTTATCAACTTTCATTTTTGATATCTCCCTTCTCTGTAATGTTTATGGACCCTACTTCACTTTTGTTTAGAACAATTGATATTCCGTTTTGGGCCATTTCATCTAGGTTTTCAGAAATATATTTATCATCAAGCATTTCAATCGAATTACGGTAAGATTGAAGTTCGCCGGATGATGCCTTTTCCTGTGCACTAAGAGCAGTATCTATTATATCATCTCGTATTGCTTCATATCTTATTTTTAAGAATTTACATGTAATTGACTTTAAGTATTTTCTCAGTTTTTTTTTTATTGCTTCATCATTTTCACTCAGATTTTTTTCATTAACTTTAATATATCTTAATAAAATTCTTAGCGTTTCTTTTTCAGCATTAATTCTGAGTAAATTTGGTCTTAATGATCTAACAAACTCCTCTTCCCATAGGTCGTATGATTTTAAAATTATCAACCAAACTCTTATAAAATTGTTGCCACTTGTTTTCAACCAGTAGTGGTAAAGTTTTATTTCCCCGTTGTAAAGTTGAATAACCTCCTTAGAATATTTAGGAAGTTCAAGAGAATTATCCGTATTAAATATTTCACAAACCATAACCGGTTCACCAGCTTCGGTCCATTTTTCATTTTCCACTTTGCTTATGTTTTTGCTATAGGTAGTTGATTCCAGCAATAATTGAGAAAGTAGATCGCCGGCTCTAAAAAGTTTTTCGGTAGTAAACTTATCTTTATTTCTTATTTTTATTTTAATATTAGCATATGAGGTTAATATTTTATTGAGATAGTTCTTGTTTTGTTTTATTCTTTTGTGATATTCTTCAAATTCATTTTTGAGCGCGATTTCGTATTTGTTTAAGAAACGACCGTTGGAGTCTAATCTTCTATAAATACCTTCCGTAAACAATTCAAAGTTGGGAAACTTTATTTTGCAATCTTGTAATCCATGATACTTAACAGCCTTTCTTGTGGTTACAAATTTATGTTCTCCCCCCCAATATGTTAATCCACCTTTTAATCTCTTTCTAGTATACCGTTCAGAAAATAACATATCAATTTAGATTGATATCATCCATTTTATATTTCCATTTAAAAATTACAGGTTCTTGATTAATCTCATCAATACCTTTGTATATCCTGTCTTTGAATTCT
>JASFMY010000026.1:0-58027 GCA_050117315.1 Ignavibacteria bacterium | reverse complement strand
CTCCTTCTTTTCCTGCTTTTTTTCATTAGTTTTTTGCGTTTTATTAGTTTCTTTTTTATTATCATTATCTTTGTTAGTCTTTTTATTATCTGTAGTTTCTAGGTTATTTTTACTATCTTCTTTCTTATACTCCATTTCAATTACCTTTTCTTCATTCTTATTATTTGATTTTTTTTCAAGTTCTTTCTTTTCATAGAGTGAAATTGTTTGTTTTATTCCTTCGATCACAAAACTTAATTTGTTTTTAGGAATATTCGATAAGACAGTTTTTTCTTTTAATTTGTCTTGTTGAATTAATTTTTTTATAACATATTCAATTATTCTATATTCATCCTCACTATTTAATTTTAGAATATTTGATCTCATTGCTTTATAAATATTATCTATATCTTTTTGATTAATATTAATATCTTCATTTGTTATATTATTTATATTATTATTATCATCAATTGGAATATCAATAATATTTTCTGGATTTGTTTCAACTCCTATTTCTTCCGAGCTATAAACACCCTTAAAGTCTTTTGTAAATAATTTTCTAGCTCCTGAAGCTATAGCACATTTTACAATCATGGTTGCGGGCATTTCTGCCCAATTTTTTAATGGTTTTGTTTTTTGACTTTTTTTATCATAATATTCTTTATAAAACTCAGAGAACGTAACACTCCATTCAAATTCTCTTTTCCAATCTTTTCTTTGGGCTTTAAACCATGCCCCAACTATCTGTTCGCCATGATTTTTAAGATAAAATGTTCCTGTTCTTTCAGTCACATTGTTATCTTTTAACAAAATTAATCCGGCTGTCCATCCTTCACACATTGGATGCTCATCCAATCTATTAGTGAATACATCAATGCCAACAACCATTTGGACATTATCCCCAAACTTAATTAAATGTGCCTCGCCAAGAAATGGGTTTAACCTCTGATATTGACACAATTTAATGAATGAATATATCTCCATTTCACTAAAATCTTTGCCTTTAGCTATTACATTTCTTACTATGTCCAAGCTTAATTGAACATTACCATTTTCACTCTCATAAGTTACATTACAACCTTGTCTAATTAAATTATTATTCATATTCTTTCTCCCTTCAAGCCTTTATTTAACTCTATTATATAATAAAAACATAAAAATGTATATACATTTTAGTAAAATAGTTTAATAGTTTTATTTGACTAATATGTAAAATAGTTTTATAATTACGGTGGAGGTGATCTTCTTGACAAAAGAAAAAGAAACAACTTCGCTAAATGTGCAAATTGAAGATGATTTATATATTGAATTTAAACTCATTTGTACTAGAAATAAACTTAAAATAAAAGATGAAGTAAAAAAAGCTATAGAATTATATATAAAAAATTATGAGAAGGGAGAATTTTTAAAAATTGTTAATAATGAAAATAAATGATAGTCTATTAAATGTTTTAAATTCATTAGTTATTCCAATATACATAGTATTATTAGTTTCGTCATTTTTATTTGTTGTTTCTAAATTTTTAAAAGCTATATTTGAAATTGATAAATTTAGAAATAAGACTAAATCATTGGTTAAGGATATGGATGAAGCTTATAAATTCATGAACGAAACAATTCATCTATTTAAGCATAATCAAAAAAAAATGTCTGAAGAAATGCAAATAATTTCAGAAACAATGGAAAAAATTAAATTAAGACTAGAAAGTTATCTTAATTTAATTGAAAAAAATAAGAATAATAAAATGGAGGAATGAAAACATGGCAAAAATAGGAATTGATGATGGTCATGGATATAATACCGCAGGGAAAAGAACTCCTGACGGATACCATGAAAATTATTTTAATGAAAAAGTCAAAAAGTATTTAATTACAGAATTAAAACGTAATGGTTTTAGTTATGTCGACTGTAGTCCAATGACATCTGATAATAGTTTGCAAGATAGATGTAATAGGGCTAATAATGCAAAAGTTAATATATTTGTGTCTATTCATGCCAATGCGTATGGAACAGGATGGAACGGAGCCGACGGAGTAGAAACTTATTATTATCCCGGCAGCACTAGTGGAAAAAAGTTAGCTTCATTAGTTCAAACAGAACTATTAAAAGGAACTAAACAAGATAATAGAGGTGTAAAAAGTGCTGATTTTTATGTATTAAGAAAAACAGCAATGACAGCAATTTTAGTTGAAGCGGCGTTCATGACAAATAAAAAAGAAGCTGAACTTTTAAAGTCAAGTGCATTCCAAAAGGAAACAGCTCAAGACATATGCCGCGGTATATGTAAATATTTTAATAAGTCTTATAAAAAAGAAGCTACAAAACCAAAATCAAATGAAGGTTATACAGGTATTTTAAAACATGGTTTTGACAACGGTTGGTTTACTGGCGAAGACTATGAAGAAAAAACTAATATTGATTTTGGTAAACTATGTTATATTTTAAGAAATTATGAAAGTTATTTAAAAAAGAAATATAATTTGAAATAATATTAAAGTAAAAAAATGAGGAATAATTTTTCCTCATTTTTTTACGCAATAGATCATATACATATTATATCATTTTTTTTCTTTGAAATCAGTTAATAAAAACCCACCAGATGCGATTAATGATAACACTATGCTAACAATATTATCTATATTATCATTATTAATTTTTATTACATTGCTTTCATTTAAAATAAGAATAATTAAGGTAACTAAGGAAGCTATAAATTTTTTATTTTTCAAAATATTTTTTAAAACTTTCATATAATCATCCTTTCAATATAACTTCGATCAATTTTTTCAGTTTATCAATTAAACCAATTAAACTACCGCCTATTGCTCCAAACATTATGCCTAAAGCGGTAAACTTTCTAATACTAATATTTTCTTTTGATTTTATATTGCAATCTTCTTTAGTAACAAAATTTGATATCTGAGACTCAATTTTATCTGTCTTTTCTGAAATATGTTTTATTAATTGAGTATTATTATTTTCAATTTTCATATCAACTTTTTCAAGTATATCAATTACCTTAATTAATAATTCGTCTTGTCGCATTTTGTTTACCCTCTATATTTATTTTTTATGAAGTGCTTACATCAACAGGAGTTAATTTTATATATGATCCGCTAGCAAATACAGTTATTGTGCTTGCGTCGCTTGTATACTGAGCCCATTGCAGCCTAATTAATCCACCTGTTGGACTTGCTCTTACTAGAAATCTTTCTTCAATAAAAGTTGGCTGAGCCCCAGAAGCCGCTAAGCCATAAGCAACCGAAGCAGCATCATGATATAATGCAGACTTCATGTTCGTATCTTTTGAAGTTGTATTAGACTGAGCTGGTCCTAAATTGCCTCTATACGACAATAACGCTGTATTTACAAGTTGCCATGCCAGCTTTATGTCTGGAGTTGTGCTTAAACATCTTGCCGATAAGTGTAAATATACTTCATATACTTGATCGGCTCTTAAATATGCCCATAAATACTCATCATTTTGCAATGTTGTATTGCTTGATAGCGTTTGATTAGAAACTTTTTTTATAATAGTTGGTTTTGTTTCATTTACTAAATGTAATTGATTCATACTATTAGAAATAGCAAAATCAACTAAAAGCCCAAAAGCTGTTTCGGCTACACCAAGATATATATCCCCAGGGCTTGTAAATGTTGTTTCATATTCGCAAATTGCCAGATTTTCACCATTTTTATATCCTAATACTCTTATACTATCATTGTATTTTTCAAAAAATATAATGAGTTTATTATTAAATTCAATAATTGTATCAAAAGGATAGGTCGTATCAACTGCCGCCCCTCCATTTGCTACCGATAGAACTAATTCGCTTGCACTAGCATAGACCTCCGCATAGTGTGTTGAGTCGATATAAAAAGTCATGCTCGGCAATCCATCTTCCAACTTACAGGTCCATTCAAATTTAGCTACAAAACAATTTATATTTTCATAAATTAACATTCCGTTTTTATAATACCCGGGACTAAATGGAGGTTCAAAGTTATCAGGATTTAACTTTATAATTCCCAGTTTTTGAACTTGCTGCCCAACGTCATCAACTACCGTCCATACTGGATATGATTGTGAAAATTGATTTTCCCAACCTGAAGATGTTCCAAAATATTTTTGAAAAGCATTAAAATAATCGGAATCATCTGGATCATGCCGAACCATTTGCATATATTGCAAAACAATATATTCATTTTGATATCCAGCATTATAATCCATTTGGATTTGCCAGAAATCTATATTATTCCAATTTGGAGTTCCGCTCCAAACATAAAAATCAGATTTTGCCGCCCATGCAACATTCCATCCAGTATCAAATCCCCATGCATCTATGTCAAAATCATATTCATAAGTACTAGAAACTGAAGTATCACCGATATTAAAAAATATATTTCCTCCTTGATAGGCGGCTATATCTGATATATAAAAAAATATAAAAATATAATCGTCTGTACTTGATACGCTTTCATCTAAAAATTCAGTTAAATTGACTGTATCAATATTATGGGCAAAATCGTAATAATCGGCGGTTGCTATTGGAATTAAAGCTTTTAATCCTCTCTCTCCTAAAAAAGCGTCGCCACCATAAACTGAATCATTTGATAATGTTCCAGTTGGATCATAGTTTAAATAATCTGAATAATCGGATTGAAAAGTATCAATGTCCTTTGTATTTCTTTGTCTAAAATATTTTAAATATTCTTTTAATTTAAAACTTGCACTTCTAGCCAATTCTTTATCGGCTAAATTTACAACTCCTTCTAGAGCATTCAAATTAGCTGCATTTATTGGAGGAGATGCTCCATCATTGAAAGTTATTTCTAAAAAATCATTAAAAGCAGTCATATTAATGCTCCTTCCTATTATTTTTTATTTCTATTGCTTCTTCTTTTGTATATGCTTTATGGGAACTTGGCGGTTTTTTAGTCTTTTCTATTGCATTTTTTTTAATTACTGGATTAACCATTTCCATCCTATATCTAATTATATTTATTTTTTTAGGTTCTTTTTCTTTTGAATCTTCTTTTAATTGATCTTCTAATTGATCTTCTTTTTTTAGTTTTGGATTATCAATTTCTAATAATTCAACCTGAAAATTAAGTTTATCTTTTATCTGATCAATATAATTTTTGCAAAAATTTTTATAAAATTCTTCAACATATTTAGGATCATTTATTTTATTTTTATCTATTTGAGCATCCATTTGAAAAATCATATTTTTTCTACCCCCTTGTAAATTCATCTTCACGAACAAAATTTATTTGTTCGGTTGCTGTTTTAGATTCGACAGGGTCTAAAACTATTCGACTAATCATTAATCCTGTATCTTTTCCGCTACCCTCTGTCCAACCTATAGATTCACTTCCACAGAAAAAGCCAACCTCTTTAATTGTCACAATTCCGCTTAAATCAGTGGGTTCCGTATCTAATAATATTGCAGTAGATGTTACAATTCCAGTTCCTGTCTTTATTTTTGATATAATCGGAATTCTATAAACTTCATTAACTAATGAAGTCATAGTGTCCAAATTTGCTGTGTTGTCATCACCAATTGCAACATGCTTTAACAATAAATTAGTTTCGCCAGTTCCATAAAGAGCTTTTATTACTTCATCTAAAGCACTATTCATCAATCGATTAAAGATAAGCCTATTTGTTATAATTTTTCCTGTTATCATATCTTTCTTTATTAATCTAAGTTTTCCGATCCATCCATGATTTTCTTTTACTTTTATCATCATATCATATCACCTCTCTTTAATCGTATTCAGTCCTAGTTGTATCAATGGTTCCCGGGAATAATAAATTTGATGGATATAGTCCACCGGGATCATCTTCAGGGTATAAACAATCAAGCTTAGTTATAATAACAGTTCCATTCCAGTCTTGTTCCTCATTTATATTATAGGCTTTTTCAACGAGTGCATCCTCTCTTAAAGTGAATTCTTTAGTTTTTGCCATCCACTCTTTAAAAAAATTAACGAATCCACCAATTTGAGTGCCATCCACAAATGTTGCACTTCGTAAAAGCGGCAAGTTGTTGCCAACATCTTCAATTTTTAAATTTCTAACCAAATATCCTCCACCCTCTGAAGTCAAAGAGTTAATGCCGAAGTTTGGAAAAATTGTATCGCAAATTTGACCATTTTTCCAATTGTGATTATATGAAGCCAACATTATTTTATTTGCTACGCTTGAATATCTATCCAGTAATGCTTGTGCTTTTTCCTCTGCAACAACTATTCCTTCAATGCTTGCTCCACTTTCTACATCTTCATACAATCCCGAGCCGCCTTCAATCGCCTTTCTTTCATTTATAGAGTCTTCATCATCTTTAACCACATCAATTGAGTATTGTCCGAAATATTTTAAGACTAAAAATTGTCCCTCTGTAAGGACTTCCTGATCTTGATCTTGTGTAATTGTATTATCAGCTTTTGACCAATACCAATACATGTCAGTATCTAAACCATTAATTCCAATGTATCTGGGATCAACTAAATCTTGATCCCTCGGATTATTTTTATATCTTTCTATAGTAATATATATTTTAGGTTTATTGTTTAATTTAAATCTTACATAATAACTTCTATTATTATCAGGGTTTGGGTTTGCTGTCTCTGTTAATTCATCTGTTACTGCTTTTACGCTCTTAAGGATTTGTTTATTTCTTAATTCTGAAATATCCTGTCCGATTTTTAAACTTCTCCATAAATAATTTGTATTTTCTCTAATTTCTGGGCCTATGTTAATAGTTCTATCATCAAGATAGAATTTTTTATTTGCATCAATATACCATTGCCACCCTATAAGTTCTACAAGTTCATTGAATAAAGTAGAGCAATAAACATAAGGGCAATTAACCGATATTTCGTTTAATGTTTCATCAATAGAATCATCATCATACCAAATGCCGTCCTCTGCTAAATAGTTGTCAATTACATCTTTTATTAAATCTGAAATCTTTAATTTGGGATATGATTCATTAACAAGCCTTCTATCGCAAATCTCGTTATAATCTACACAAGTAATTGATTGGAGTGTTGTTGGTTTTTGATTAATTTTTTCAATGTCTGGAGTATCAATTTTACCACCATAAATCAATGTTCCATTTTCCCATACTTTTACATCTTTTCCGCAAACAGATTGAAAATAAAATAAATTACCTGATAGATTTTCATCAATTAGATTAAAACTGAGTACTCCACGAGTGCCAGTTTCATCATAACTAATATTTAGACTTCTACTCTCAACTTTTACTCCTGAAGGCAAAAATTGATTATCAATCTTTAAAACAAATGACATTAGAATTTACCTCCATACCTTCTCAAGACATCTTTCATTTCTCGCATAAATCCATTTACGTCTTTAATTCCATGAAAATTAAAATCTCCATTAAAAGAAATACCTTGATTACTATTTGTATTCAAAGGTTGTGGAGCAATTGACTTTTCATTCAACATTAAATCTTTTAGAAAAAAAGCTCCTACTTCTAAATTAGCTTTTGCAAGACTTTTTTTAATGGGCCCCGCAAAGTTTAATTTATCCAAGTCTCTTAAAGGTCCTTCTTTTGCTGGTGAAAATGGCAATAAATCTCTTAATCTTTTAACTAAGTCTTTTAATGCTCCAATTGTTCCACTAGCTGCGGCATTAATACCATTTTTAATTCCGTTAACAATTGCCATTCCTGAGGAATAAGCAGATGAAGCAATTCCCCTAATTTTACTTTTTATGCTGCTAACCATGCCGGAAATAGTACTTATTGCTTTTGATTTTATGCTATTCCATGCCGAACTAAAAGTACTTTTTATACTACTTAAAATACTTGAAATTCCGCTTCTTAGACTACTTAAGCGGCTTTTAATTAAGCTAACTAATGAGCTTACAATACTTGAAACCCCTGATTTTATACTATTCCAAATTGAACTAAGTACATTTCTTACTGCATTAAAAATTGTTGATACATTTCTTTTAAAATTGTTGAAACGAGCAATTACAAGTTGAATTAATACACTTACAATTTTTGAAATATTAGATTTCATATCATTCCAAGCGGCTATGATGGCATTTATTAAAGCAATTACAATTGAATTAGCCTTAGTTTGTAAATTTACGAAAAATTCAATAATTTTCATAACAAATCCAAGAATAATTTCTAAAACTCTTGCCGGAAGAGTTAGAAACCATTCAATTATTCCATTAATCATATCTGGCACAATTGATCCACCAACTAAAGTTTCGTATAATCCAGTAAAAAAACCAACTATTCCTTCGACAAATCCCGAAACTAAATCAATTATAGCAACAACAATATTGCCAAAAAAGTCTAGAATGCTATTCCACATATTTTGAAAACTTTCATCAACTAACTTCCAATTACCTGTAAATAGCCCAACTAATACGCCTAAAGCTCCACCAATAAATGATATAACATTCATAATAGCAGCAATAACATTGTCAATAGCTTTGACGATTCCGTTAAAAAGACCCACAATTATTCCAATTATTGCGGCTATAGCACCGCCTATAACCATTCCTAGCCCTTTAAATATTGTAACAACTGGACCTATTACAGCTTTTATATTTTCAAAAGCTTTTTTGATTGCATTAACATTGAATTCTTTGAATGAATCTGAAACTGCTTCTTTAACATTAGCAAAACCAGCAGCAATTACACTAACAAAACCGCCTACAGCTCCTATAATTCCACCAATAACTGTAGTTACTACATTTTTAATTGAATTAAAGGCATTCATAAATCCATCTTTAAATGAAATAATTTTGTCTCTGATCTCAATCATTTTATCTCTAAATTCTACAAATCCAATAACAGCTTGATGTATTTTTGCCATAGTCTCACTTGGAACTAAATTTTTCATGTTATTTATAAAATCACCGAAATTGCCAGTCGCAATTCCTTTTATTAGTCCCATAAGAGCTCCTTTTATAGAATCTGCATTTTCTTGAATAAATTTTGCGGCTTCTCTTAATTTAGAAATAATTCCATTAAATTTTTCAAATATAGCTCCCCGAACTTTTTCAGAACTCAACATTAATCCTACAAAAGCAGTGACAAGTCCACCAATAACACCAATTACAGCTAGAATCGGCACTGTAACTGTGCTTATAATTGCAGTAAAAGCAGCTATTACAGTACTTACACCACCAATAATTCCACCTAGAACACCAATAGCCGCAGCTATACCCGCAATAACTGGTCCGATTAGTGCTGCCATTGCTGCAAATCCAGCGACTAATTTTTGTTGAAATGGATTTAAAGATGCAAAAGCATTTCCGACAAATTCAAAAGCTTTAACCAGTGTTTCTAACACCGGAACAGCCACAGACTTTATAACTTCAAAAAACTTTATTAAATTAGCTTGTAAAGCAGATAAAGCAGCATTCCATTTAAAATCTACCGTTTCGCTTGCAGCTTTAAAAGCTTTATCGAGTGATCCAGTAGAATTTTTAACAGCATCAAAAGTTTTCTTATTG
Organism: Ignavibacteria bacterium; assembly: GCA_050117315.1. Lineage (GTDB taxonomy): Bacteria > Bacteroidota > Ignavibacteria > Ignavibacteriales > Melioribacteraceae > JANQIV01. The sequence goes on along the minus strand of JASFMY010000026.1, from coordinate 48,539 downwards.
CCTTCAAGATTATTTCCCATTAAGTCAAGTACTCCCATTAATGCTCTAATATTTGGGAATACTCTTGCCATTGCTTCTTCTCCGTATTTATTGGTCATTTCTCGCAAATCCATAAGGGCTTGAAGCAAACCTTCTTCTTTAATTTTTTTCCTCATTTCTGAAGAACTAGTTCCCATTGCTCGAAGTTGTTCTTCAGCTTGTTTACTAGGTTTAATTAATCCAGCCATAATGCTTTTTAACTGTGTAGCTGCTTCGGCTGCATTAGTACCTGTTTTTGTCATTGCTGCTTGTGTCGCAGCTACTTGATCAAATGTTACGCCTAATTCACTAGCTAGTGGTAACACTGCTCCCATTGTTGCCGCTAATTCTGCCGCCTCTGCTTTACCTTCACGAACCGCAGCGACTAAAATATCGGTTGCTTGTCCTGCACTTAAATTTTCTATTCCATAAGCATTAACCGCAGATGTTACAAGATCGGCAATGGTTTTAGTCTCTCCTAATCCTGCGGCACTTGCCTTAGCAGACTTTTTAAGAACATCTAAAGCGTCGGCTCCTCTTAATCCAGCACTTGTAACGAAAAACATTGCTTCGGCTAGTTCTTTCGGTGGCTTTGCTACCTCTGGCGACATACTTAATATGTCACTTTTCCATGAATTAACTTGTTTTTGAGATACGCCAACAAGTCCAACGACTTTTGACATTTCCTTTTCAAAATCTTTGCCGAATTTTGCAGCAGCTAAAACACCAGCAGCCAAAGGAACAGTAATAAATTTTGTTAAACTTTTTCCAACTGTCATCATTGAACTTGATACACTTTTCAACGAGTTACTAATTTGACTAGCAAAAGCAGACCCCATTCCTCTAGCACTTGCCAAGCCGCTCTGGAATGGGGAAAGATCGGCATCTATCGGAGCGGTTACTCTTCCAACAATAAACATATAAAAACTCCTTTTTTTTGCCAATAAAATCTATTCTATTATTTTATAATTACTTCTTCAGCTTCAACAAAACTTCTATTGCTTTTATCATTATACCAATGACTATATGCTGAATCTTCTGGAAGTCCTCTAACTAGTATTAAAAACTTCCTCCAAGTAATTAAATTATTTTTATGTATATAATTTAAATCTAAATCATAAAATCTTTTAAAATCAGCTTCTAAGCTTCCCCATGCCCAAATTATTATCTTTGGATTTGGATTTTTTTTTCTGATATATGACCAGATTTACTCGTATCCATATGATATCCCCATTCATCTAATATTTTGGGAACTATATTTTCATAAACAAACATCAGAGAAATTCTATTATCCCTAGACTTTTCTAAATTTTCAATAAACTTTTTCCCAAACATTAATTCTATAAAAGGCATTATTTTATCATCATCCATAATGATAGTCCATTGTCCTTTTATTTTTTTATAACAATTTCTTAGGAAAAAGGTCGAAAAATTAAAAGGCATTTTTTTAGGTAAAAAATAAGTTCTACCTAAAAGTTTTATTTCTATTTTTTGTTTGTTTTCCTCTTTTAATGCTTGATCAAAATCCAAAACAAGATTATTACTTTGTCTTTCGGTAATTTCTTCTTGTTTTTCATTTAAAAAATTGATTCTATCGGCATTATTCTTTAAATTATTTTCAGACATTTTAAACTCCTTTTATCTTTTTATTGCTTAACTACCTGGGGTTATTTCTACTTTAGAATTAATTCTAAAGCTACCTTTATAAGTATAAACTCCGCTCGTGTCCGCTCCTTCTTCATATGAAGTAAAGAACCCACTTAAAGACCAGCCATACCCAGTATTACGAGTACTTTTTAATGTTATAATTTTTCCTTGATCAACTGCATCTTTTAATTCACTTTGTCCATCATCTAAACCAGCCGCAGACGATTCAATAGTTATTCCTTCAATATCCGCAGTTTCCGAAACTGCAATTGATGTAAATACATTATGTAAAACATCTGTTCCGGGTACGATATCTTCTGATCCAGTAATATCTTGTTCAGAAACCGAAACTTTTCTATTAAAAGAAGTAATTTTGCTTACGACTTGACTATCTACCTCAACGACAGTTCCAGCAAATTTGACTTCCCCTTCGACATTGTCTGGACTTGCCATTAGAATAGGCAAAACAGGAGATAATAAAATGGTTTTCAAAGTTTTCTTAAAAATATTAAAAGCTTTATTTGATAGCATAAAAATCCTCCTTTCTTATAATCTATACTTATTGCCTGTACTTTGTACTCGGCAATTATAAGTAACTGCATATTCTGTTCTGTTTTTTTCATCTTTCCCCAAGTTTTCAGGTGGCTGATCTATAAATACAGCACTAACGATCGGACCACCAGATATTAGAGGAGTACCACCAAACCCCATAAAGTATTTGTGAATATTATAAGCAAGTTCTTTGGCTGCCGCTTTGCTTGAATTTCTTGTAATAACTTGAAGTCCAAATAGATCAACTGATAAGCTGCTTGACTCGTCAATTTGTGGAGCATTGACATCAAAAGCAGTTACACAATTATCAGGTGACAAAGGTTGGAAATTATCAAATAAATCAGTTCCAACAACTCCGAATCCTTCTTCTTCAAGCCACTCAATAAAATTATCGGCAATCATAACGCTCCTCCTATTCCATTTCTAAGATTAGATAAAAGTTTATCCTTCGCTAATCGATTAAATGGATCTCTTAAATAAAATCTTTTTCTACCATGTTGGAAATTCGCGTTTTTTTCATGCCATCTGATAGCGTAAGGAATTACAGGATATCCAGTAGAAGGACCACCACCAAAACAAGCACAACCAGCAGGCTTTCCATCAGGAGACATTTTCGCTACTCCTGTATTTCTTAGTGTTCCTTCATCCAATGGAACTTCGCCTTTTCCTGCTTGAACTACAGCATCGCAAGTTTGAAAAACTGCCGCTCTTGCTGCCTGATTCATTATTCTTGTCAGTTCACTGCCTCTCCAAATACTCCAACCACCTAAACCCATAATAATTCACCTCACCATAATTTCAAAATGATGTGTTTTTCCTGCTTGTAATGGATCATCAATAGGATCAATTTTTAATACTTCCATATCTGTTCTTGTTTGTGGGCTTGTTTGATCAATTTCCCAATATGGATAATTTATATCAATTCCACAATCATCTTTTAAGAAAACAATTGCAGTCGATAAGATTTTTTCACCTTTTTCATTGATTATTAAATTATTACCATATTGAACAAATCCCTTTAAGGTATTATCACTTGAAATAATTGAAAAATCACCAGCAGCATTTCGCTGCATTTTTTTTAAAGTTATCGAATGATTCATCATTTTATTGAAAGCTGCTATACTCATTTCAAACCAACTCTTTTCTCAATTATTCCAGATGAAATTAAAATTGAATCAACATAACCCATTGACTCGGGAAGTTTTGATCCTGTTGAATTTTTCGATTTTGAAACACTAAATCGACCTAGTCTTAAATTATCTTGTGAATTTGGGGTATTACCACTATTAAATAATTCAGTTATCATTGAAGCTATCCATAATTGTATAGCTTCTTTTTGCCCTATAGTAACTTCTATCTTATAATTCGTGTTAGAAACATTAACATAATTATAATCATCAGATAACAAACAAGGTGATACATACCAAGTCGATTTACTTGTATCAATCTTATATCCATTTTCGTAAATACCGTAATTACCTATTCTATCATCTAGCAGTTTTGAGGCAAGTCTTATTCTTATTGTTGTTGCTTCGGACGAATCTCGTCCTGTTAATGTTGCATATTCTGAACTTGTAATATATGCCATTATGCCCACCTCTTCCACTGTCCAGCATTGTCTTTCTTATATCCAGCTTTTTCAACTGCCGCCCAAGCTGTTTGGTTTGCTCTTTTTTCATTACCACTATATTCTTTGAAAGCATTATTAAAAGCAGCTACCCAAATTTTTTTCGCTTGTGCCGGTAATGCTTTAATTCTATCAGGATAATTATTTACAGTATAAGGCATTAAATCACCTCATTAATTAATTCCTTTTTCATTCAAATAATTAATTAAATCTTCTCTTTTACCAACCGCAGGGAGATTATTATTTTTACAAATTTCTTGTAATTCCTTATAGGATTTCTTTTTTAATGGAATTTTTTTAGCTGTTTTAACATGATATTTTACCGCATTTTGATTTAAATATACAGTTGCATCACTTTGATCCATTTTAACTACATCACCTATTTTACATAATTTCCCTTTATAATACCTTTCCTTAATAAATTCAACATTTGATGTAAACATGTTCTTATCACTTCCTAACTATTAGCTTGCAGCTTCACCATATACAGAAAATGGATATCTTGTTTCTTCAATTTCATTTAGTCTATTGATTGGATTTGGAACTTGCCATCCTAATCTCATAGATGCTCTTAAAGCAATCATATTTTGTTGGGCTAAATTAAACACAATTTCTTTTGTTGTAGGGTCTTGAATAACTGCTTCGGTCAGAATTGTCCACATAATATCTTTTCTAATTGCATACATTAATTGTTTCCATTCTCCTGCAATTATTAATGATCTATTTGGAATTATAGCTCCATTTCTAGGAAATACGCAAGGTTCACCATCAAGATAATAAGTGGTACTACCTTGAACGCCTTCTTTGTTTAAAGATTTAAAAATAGGAATTCCATCTGTCGCTCTTAATGATCTAAATTTTGATCTCATTGTCATACTACAAACATGACCATCAACCATGAATCCATCTTCTTCAACTTTAGAGATTAACCCGCCATCTCCCATAATATCTTCGTATACATCACTTTTATTGGTATTTGGATTTATGATACTTCCTTTAGCTACAAAATTTCCGGCAGCAGTCGCCGCAGTAACAATGTTATCGGGCCATATTTTGGGAGCATTAATCCCATAGAATACAGCTTGATCAAAAGCAATTCCGAAAGCTTCTATTAATTTAGGTTTACTTTCTGCCCAAATATCATAATCAGCATCGTCTAGAACTGCCATTGGAATTGGAACAATGACGTTTAATTCCTCTGCATCAATGTATTTATTTTCCCACATTAATTTAGATAATCTTTTCCATTGCTCATCTTCTGTTTTAGTTGATGGTCCCGGATTTGAAAAATATGCAGTTGGTAAAACTGACAAACAAGGAATTCTTCTTTGAGCCCTTGACATATTTGGACCTCTTCTTGCATATGTCATAACCGCAGAATTTTCGGGAACACTTTGAACTATTTCACGTTGTACATCTTCAGGCATAAGAGCTTCAACACCAGCTCTTGGAATATAAGTTGCCATGAAACTTCCTCCTTATATCCCTAAAACTACTTAATCAACTAATCAATATATCCAGCTTTTCTTCTTATCAAATAATTCATATCTACACTACTTCCAGATGGCTTATTTGATCCAGCGTTTTGATCATCTCCACCCGATTGAGGGTCTTGATTATTACTATCATTGCCAGAGTCTAATAAATAAGGTTTTTCTTTAATTAATGCTTTCAATGAATTTTCGATTCCAAGAACTTTTCCATTATCGTCAATGGATACATCATCCTTGTCCATTAAAATAAAAGCAGCTTCGGGATCTCTAATTTTTAATTTACTTGCAATACTAACAACTTTTGATTGAATTAAAAACTGATTTGATCTGTTTGTTGCTTCAATCAATTTTTTGTCACTTTCTTCTTTTTCTAATTTAAGTCTTTCAAGCTCACTTAAACTTTCTTTTTTCTTTTCGGCTTCAAGTTCTTCTCTAGTTCTTTTAATAGCTTTATTAATTCTGTTTTTCAAAAGATTATCAAGTTCGGCTTGTGACTTAAAAATAACTTGCCCACTTGTATTATTTCCATCTTCTCTATTTTCGCCTTTTTCGTCAGCATTTGAATTTTCACCATCTGTATTATCTGAATTTTCTCCGTTTTCTCCTTCACCTTCTACACTTATGATTGGAACTATTGGAAATAAAAAACTAGTAAACAATATTTTCTTAAATCTTTTGAATTTTCGTAAAATCATAAATTTCCTCCGATTTATAGTCTGTCGACTTTATATTCCGTTTACGCCCGTCGGCTAATTCAATTATATCCTACATGACAAAAAAAAACAAACATGTTATATTTATTCTACGTAGAATAAAAAACATGATTGTTTGTTATTTTTAAGTGTATTTAATTGACGTTTTTATATAATATTTCTTTTATTTTGAAAAATGATTCCTAATCTTTTCCATTTTTCAAACATTTCTAATTTAATAAAATTTTTGTTTTGATATGCAAAAGCATAAATATAAAAATTATTTCTATTACATAGATTATATAAATCGTTAAAGTCATATAAAAAACTATATATTTGATTAGAATTATTATTCTTATTGGTTATATGATCTAAAATATATTCTATAATATATTTTTGATTATCATATATTTTTACTTTTATATTTCGATAATTGATCTCTAAATATCTTTTATCATCTTCTAATAAATAAATTTTTTTAGATAGTTTCATTTAATTATTTCCTCTTTTTCTATAAATTTTATAGCTTTGTAAATTTCTTCTCTGAATAAAGCTGCATTATTCATATAGAATTCATTTACATCTTTATATTTATTCAATTTTAAAATTATGCTTTTTAATCCAAGGGTCCTTAAACCTTCATCAAGCGATTCCCTCGCTATTTCAGAAGGCATTTTTTTATTCGGCTTTTCTGGATTTCTTGAATCATTATCAAAGCAAATAAAGAATTTTACATTGTTTTCTTTTAATTGATCAATAAATTCTTTAATAATATCTAAGAATTTATTAACCATTGTTATAGAATTCAAGGCTATTCCTTTACAATCGATACATTCAAGCGATAATGCATCGAAAATGCCTTCTGTTATAAAAAATATGTCATTCTTCTGTGAATGCCGAATATAACCAGCATTCCAGATTTTCAAGGGAAGACCTTTTAGATTTAAGGTCTTTTTATTTTTTGTATTTAAATAGTCATCCCTTCTTAGGATGACATTTACTACTTTCTTGTCCTCCCAAACAGGAATTATATTTTGGTAACTCCATAAGTTATAAACTTGAGGTAATAATTCTTTTGGAAAAATCTTTCTTGGATCATCACAAATTATTTTATAATGTTTTAACAACTTATCATTTTTAATATTTCTTCTATAAAAATAATAATATTTTTTTGATACTTTGAAATATTGTAGTATAATATCAGTTAGATTATGATTAACATTTTTAAATTCTTTTTCTTTAGTAGATTCATTGTTTTTATTGCTTTTTTCTTTAGTTTTATAGGTATAATTAATAGTAGGGTTTTGACACCCTACTATTTCAATGCCTTTTTCTATTATTAAAGTAAAATCTTTTTTAATGTTATAACCTTCTAATTCAGCTATAACATTAAATGCATCACCTTTAATGCCACAATGACAACAACAAACGTTACCATTTATTGATAGATCATTGTCTGGTTTATTATGTCTATAAGGAATACATTGCCAATTATATTTTCCTTCTTTTGCTCCATAATAAATTAAAATCTTTTCTAAGTTATTTCTTATTTGATCTTTTTGAGCCTGAGTATAAATTTTTCTTTGTTTTTTTTGATGTTCAATGTGAATACTAGTTTTATTCATGATATATCTCCTTAATCTTTATTTTGATTTAATTCAAGTTTTACCTCTGGATCACTTGTTGATAAGCCAGAGAAAATAACTCCATTCATATCTGAAATAGTTCCATCTTCTGAGATTGATAAATTCTTTTTTAATAAATCAAATAAAATTTTATTATTTTTATCAATATAATCTTTCTTTAGATCAATATCTTTTGATAGAAAATTATATAATTCTTCTTCATCTTCAATTATAATTTCTATTTTTTTAAAATATATTTTTGCTGAAGGCAATGTATAAATAAGATAATTATTCTTCTTTAAAATAGTATTATCATTAATAAATCCATTAGTAATAGCTTCAAATAATAAATTCCATATTTCATATTTTAGAAATTCTTCTTTTTCTCTTATTTCATTTATTATTTCATTTAAATGATTACTGCTTTTCTCAATCATTTGCTCACAAGTTTTAAGATATAATTCGGCTCTAATTTCAAGCTCTTTTGATTTACTATTTGTTTTATATTTTTCAAATTTATTTATATTATTTTTATATAATTTGACTCTATAATCATATATATTTTTTTTCTTGCCTGTTTTAAATAATTCGCTCTTATAATCAAGAATCATTTCTTCAAGAGCGACATTTAAATTAATTTGTTCTAAAGTAAATAGTTCCATATTGCACCTCCAATTTAATTATATCGAATTCGAGCTAATAAAAAGAGTATAACATAATAGCAACATAAATACAACATTTTATATTGTATTTATGTTGCTATTATGTTATTATAGAATAAATCAATCAATTAAAAAGGAGCTTTAACTTATGAAAGATAAAAAAGATAAAATATATTGTGGAGCTTGTAAAGAAGAAATAATAAATGATCATATAGTTTTTGGCGAAGCTAGTGTGTTTTGTACTAGTTGTCGCTCTTGGTATCATAGCGATTGTTTAGATATTCGTTATGAAAAAACAGATAATTTTTTTACTACAATGGCGAATGTTGGTTATTGTCCAAATCAAAAATGTGGTAAAAAATTAGGATGAGGTGATAATTTGAATAATAAAAAAAATAAAAAAGAATATATACATTTCACTATAAATAAACAATTCAAAGAAGAGATTGAAACTATCGCAAAAGATAAAGGTTTAGCTACGGCAAGCTATATAAAAATGATATTAAAAGAAAAAATACAAGAACATAAAAATAAAAAAGGGTAATATTAACCCTTTTTTATTTTGTATTATTATTTTTAAGGAAAAAAGAGGTCATCACTCTTTTTTTTACGTGCAGTTTAAAAAAAATAAAAATCATAGGCAACACAATTTTTGTATTTTTAATGCTTTTATTTTATCTTATTTATATTATTTGTCAATATATTTCTGTTTATATTCTCTTATGATATTGTTATTAGGAGATAGATAAAGAATTAATAAATCTATTTGTTTATAATTTAAATTAAAAAATTCTAAAGGTCTTCCCCCTTTTGTACCTTTTCCATATCTTAATATGCAAGAATTCATATTGCCAAATTTTATAAAATCATTTTTATATTTCTTTAAACATCTAATTATAGTCTTATGAGATATTTTTAATTTCTCTGCTAATTCAATGCTAGTCATATTTTCAATTTCTCTGCTAATTCTAATATTTGTTTTGCTGCGGTTTCTCCTGCTTTACCCCTTAATTTAATTGGATAAATTTCCTCTATAAATTCCTTCTCCAAATCTTTCATTCCATCAGATAAAGCAATATCAAATAATTTAATCATACCTTTCATATCTTTTGCATGATAACCAATTTTTTTAGAATAAATTTGATATTCAAAATTTGCCGGATCAGTTTTAAAATGATTCATTGTATCTTTTGAACAAATCCAATCAGGAAAAATTACAGGTTTATTTAATATCCAAGCTTCGTATAAAGTTGATCCTGCATCTGCAATAATAATATCCGCTTCTAACAGGGCTTCCATTGTTGGTAATTGTTTTATATTATTATGCATTTTGCTAGTTGGATGTAATGATGTTATAACCTCAAAATCATTTGGAATTTGATCTAAATATCTTAAAAATGCTGGATAACTCGATCTACCTTTATTTTTTGAGCTATATCCGTGGGTAGGGGCCCATAGAATTTTAGGTTTGGAATTCTTTTTAATTGAATTCTTATCAATATTAATCAATGGGTCTAATTTAGTATATCCACAGACAAATATTTCTCCTTTATATCCTGTATTTCTCATCCTTTTTTCCCATGCTGGTCCCGGCACAAAAGCATATTTATAGTCGGCAATTTTACTTCCTTTCCAATAATTTTTATCGCCAATTCCATGACTAAAAAATATATCATTTGGGCCAACTGGAGTTTTTCCCTGTTCGTTAATTCTTGCGGAATTGAAAAATCTAATATTCATTCTAGTTAATGGTATTTTTGAATATCCAATATCTTTTTTGGGAAGATGTTTCATTATTGGATTTGATAAAGCCTCTATTGCATGAATATAAGCTTCGCCAGCATGTTGGCTCATATTATCATAAACAAAATTTATTTTATTTCCCTTTTTAAATCCATGTCTTTTTATATATGATTCATTATTTGTTTTTCCTACTCTTAATCCTCTATTACTTCTTATTTCTCTAAATAAAGAATCCGAATCAATTCTAATTGTAACTTCTTCAAAAGGTTTAAATGTATATTTTCCAATTGTTATTGGATAATGAACTTTATTTAAAATATTTACTACCATTATTTTTTTACCTCCAATATTTGTCCATTAAGAAAGTTATCACTTTCTATTAAATTACAAATAAATTTTCCTACTTCATGAGGTTGCAGCATATTTTTAAAATCGTCGTCAGGCTCTAATTCATGTCTCATATCTGTATTAACTGCCCCAGGGCAAACAATATAAATTTTAATTCCGTATGGTTTTAATTCTTCTGACATTGATAGACTAAAATTAATTAAAGCTGCTTTTGTTGCTGCATAAATTGACCTACCGGGTCTTGCTCCTAGACCAGCAGTTGAAGCAATGTTTACAATTTTCCCTTTTATTTTTTTATTAATACAAAATTTTGCATATTGTTTAGTACAATTAAAAACTGCATTAAAATTAACATTAAATTGTTTATTAATTGATTTAATACTAGTTTCAAAAATACTTCCTTGCTCTGCAATTCCAGCATTATTAATAAGTGCAATTGGATAATATTTCTTATCTTCTTTATTAAAATCATCAAAATTTTTTATAAATTCTTCAAATTTTTTAAAATTTGTTATATCAAAATCGCTCCATCTTGAAATTGGATAATAAAGATTTTCTTTGCTTCTATAACACCATTCTTTAGCAATTGCAGCCCCAATTCCTCTACTACTACCAGTTATTATAATATTACTCAATTTTATTACCCTCCTTATAATTTAAGATTGCCTCGGCAATCTTAAGATCAATAGGATAAGTAATTTTAATATTTTCTCTTTCCCCATGAAAAATTATTTTTCTTTTAAAAGTAACTTCACCAGATATTTTTTCAAACTTATAAATTAAGTCCATATCATCCGTAGAATTTTGAGAAATCATACCTGTATGGACTTTATAAAGCTTTTGATTATCATATTTTTGTGGCATTTGAACACACCCAAAATCATTTCTATCATAAGAATTTCCTAATATATCAATTACACTGGCACTTGATAAGTCTATAGGTATGACACAATCGCCATCAGCTTCTATAACTTTTTTTATTAAATTTATCGACATAAAAGGTCTTACAGCCTCACAAATTAGAACATTTTTTGTCTTGACATGTTCTAAACCATTATAGACTGATTCTTGACGAGTTTTTCCAGCTTTGCATATATGCCAATTATCAATATTATATTCAGATAATAATTTTATTGTTTGATCATTTTCATTATTGAAATTACTTGGAATTATAATTGTTCCAATATCTTCAATCTTTCTTAAAGTTTCTAAACCATATATAAAAATAGGCTTTCCTTTTAGTCTAGCGAACTGTTTAGGATATCCTAATTCAGCTCTTTTTCCCTTTCCTCCAGTTAAATAGATTACATCAATCATATTTTTACTCCTTTATAAAAATCTTTCTATCTTCTGAATTATTTATATTTATAATATTTTCTTTTAATGCCGCTATAATATCGTTAGTTGTATGTTTAAATAAATAACATTGTAATTTTTTTAGAAATAATTCTATTTCTTTTTTATTAGCTTTAAAATATTTAACCTCATTATATGCCTGTATTGCTGTTTTCATTCCATTAATTTTATAAACACCTGGGGCATATTGATAAAATATATTACCAAATATAAAACTAGGTTTTCCTCTTAATATAGCTTCCCATCCTGCTGTACCTGTTATAGTAGCTACCGCAATAGAGTTATCGATTAAAGAATAATTATTTGATTTCATTGATATAAAATTTACATTTGGCATTTTTAGCAGTCTTATATAATAATTCATATCTCTATTTTTACTAATTCGAGGATGTTCTTTTACATAAATTTGTATTCCTAATCTACTTAATATTTCAATAGCCATCCATTGATCAACAAATGGTCCTCCCATTGGACATGTAGTTGCTTCGTATTGATAATGAAGTGGAAAATAAATATAAGGCTTTGTTAAATTAGGAACTACACATTTATTATTATAATAATCTAATAATTTTTTATTTCTTATTAACAAAGTTTTTTGTGTTTTAATTTTTTTTCGTGGAATTATTGTTGGTAATACTGGTATTTTCTTTTTATTCCAATGTATATCTAATAAATCAGCCAAGGGCTCTATTAATTCAATTTCATTTTCTCCATTTGTTATTGTAGTATTATGAAAATTAGGAAAATTATCTTTTACATATCTTGCAAAATACCTATATTTACCCTTATGTGTATGAAATGGATTCCCGTAAAATGCTGGTATATTATAATAATCGCATAAATGTGAAATTACATTATCATATCCTTCATGAGGTGGCGCACATCTATAAAATACACTTATTTTATTATTTAATAATACATGAGACCAATATCTTAAATTATTAATATAATATTTTTTTCTGTTTTCATATAACATAGGTCTTAATCTTTTTATACGTTCAATCATTCTCATAGTTTGTGATTCACATTCGGATAAATCCACAATTAATTTTTCGTCAAGTGGATCAATTTTATTCCAGTCCATTTTTGGATAATAATAACCTTTTCTCATACTTCTATGAGAATAAGCCCAAACATCTATTCCAATTTTTAAATTTTGAGGAAGCTGATTTTGTTTTATTTTTATTGGACAAATAAAGAAGTATTTATTACATTTAATTGTTTTCATTATTTGAATTGCTTCGCTTTGATTGCATAATGCTAATATATTCATTGATCTATTTCTCCTAAACTCTAAAATTGTAATAATTAAAATTAAAATACATTGAATTAAAAAAAGATCCATCAAAATATTTTCTATTTGGCAAAATCGTACTATAAGCCTTATATTTTTCAATCATTTTTTCCCAAAATTGTATATTAGGATTACATTTATAACATTCACCATAAATATTTTGTAATCTCATATTATTAAAAGCTTCATTTAAAACTAAACTTAATGACTTCGATCCATAGCCCAAACCAACATATTTATGACCAATCATTAATCCAATTTCAGCAATACCATTTTCCCACTGTATTTTATCTATTCCAGTATATCCAATAAAAGTATCAAGATGTCTGTCTTTTTCTCCTTTGGCTTCTTCTTTAAATATTCCCCAATATCTGGCGTTAATATTTCTATTATTTATAACATTTTCTAAAAAATCTACTTGCATATCACTTGTAAGTAGATATGGAGTTCTATAAATACCTTTTTTAGTATCCTTATTTCTCCATTCTCTTATTTTATCTAAATTACATATGTCTAATACATCTAAATAAATATTATCTTTCATATGTTCTCCTTATTTTTAATATTTTTATGATATCTTCTACTCTTTTAAAGTCTTCTATTGTATCAACACTCCATTTATAATCAAATTTAAAAACAGAGTTAACCTCATAAATTTTAAATTTATTAGGATTCTTTTTTATAAATGTTGTTACATGTTCCCTATCTTCTTTATCTTCAGCAACATTATTAATATATGCTAAAACAGAAGATTTCATGATTTCTACATCAAGTCCGCTAGGTAATCCATTTTTACCTCTATTATGTGTAAAATCAGCATTATTTAATAAATGTTTCTGTATAACTTCATCAATAACTTTAGGATAAAACCCTAACATTGGACAATCACTTGTTATTCTTACAACATTTGTTATATTTTCTTGTGTAATATTTTGTATATAATTTAATGCTGCATAATATCTATTTAATACATCTTCTTCATTTCCTTCATGAGAATAACAGAAACATTTATCTGAATATAATTTTGAAAAAACACTATTATCTGAAGATGGATAAATTATTCCTGTAAAATGACTTAATTTACTTTGTTTTGCTCCTTCAATTGTATAGCTAGTCATTGGATGACCAGCCATACTTTTTATACATTTTCCTTGAAGTCTACTTGATTTTAATCTAGTTTGAATTAAAGTTATTATCAATTATAACACCTCTTTTAATTGTTCAGGGGTTCTTGCAAATTCACCAGCATCTAAACCTGTCGAAGTTTTTAACTTGTAATGCCATTCGATTATTTTAGGTTTAAATCTATTGAACAGTGCAAAATTATTTGTATGATCTGAAATATTATTACCAATTTTAATATCTAATTTTAGATATTCTTGAATATCAGCAGGATATTGACTTATACACCAAAATTCTTCAAGTTCTTTTGGAACTTTTACGCAGCCTAACCCAGATATATTTTTATTTCCGAATTTAATTGTTAAATCATTTGTTTTTGAAATATATACTGGAATTTCTTCAGGTATAAAATCTATTAAATAATCTAATTCTCGTCTGTTTGCTATTTTAACAAATGGAATATCATAACCAAGTAAAAATTCTAATGATGGTCTATCAAAAATAGAAGCGGTTACTTTATATCCTAATTGATTTCCATATTCATAAGCATAATTAAATGCTTCTTCAGTTAAAGGGATATTCGCACCGCAAACTTTAAATAATTGCCATTTTACAATTATTTCATACTTGCCGCTGTCAATAGCCTTCAATTCATCATACATTCTTTTTATTATTCTTTTGTCATTTTGGCATGTATTTCCAGACCCAAAATCAAGTATTATTATTTTACTTTTCATAAGTACCATGAACGCCCCTTTCTTTTCTTTTGTTTGTTCTCGATCTTAAAGCTACAATAGCAGCTTTTAAGCCATCTAATGCGATATCATTTTCATTGCATTTAAATTCTGAATTTTGAAAATTCTCCAAAACATCAATACAAATTCCAATAATATCAGGTAGAAAAACTCCATTTAATTCTTTTTCTTTAACTGGTCCACATTGAAAATGTATTCCGCATAAAAGATTATCATTTTCAATATTTTTAATTAAATAATTATGAGGAGCATTATATTGATTTTCATCATGTTCAATATATGTGTGTTCTTCAGTTAATAATTCATTTCTTAATCTTGTTAAGTTTCCATTGATCTTTTTATAAGCTTTAAATGGCTCTTCTGGACTCCATGATAAATAATCATCTGAATATCTAACAGTAAAACCTTTTTTATTATCTGGAAGACCAGTATTGATTTTGTTATCTCCATATTTAAAATCAGAATATTCACCATAAGTCATTTCACAGGCTTCTATATTTTTTGTACCAAAATATTTTTCAAATTTTTTCATAGTTTAAATCATCCTTTTTTATTTATTTTTTTGTTTATTTGCAAAAAATTTATTTAATAAAATCTCAAGATTAATTAAATAATTTAAATTTTCTTTAATATAATTTACTGATATTCTTTTATTATTAAATGCACATAATGATAATGATTTTTCTTTACTGTTATATTCGTACTTATCATTATTATCTGTATTTCTTATTGCAACAATGTATACAATAGGATTAATCCACAATCCGAAGTGTTCATTAACATTATCGAATAATAATTGCGAAAAATCATAAGAATCTATATTTTTTAATATATATGTTCTTAATTCTTCTTTTAGTAGATATTCACGAATTTCTTTATCTTTTGGCTTTTCTTCAAATCTAAATATTTTAAACATTGTTTTTATTATTCCTTTCTATTCTTGGCAATCAATGCAATAATTTTCCCATTCATCTTTATCATTCTTTTTAACTGTCCAATTGTTTTCTTTTGCATAATTTAAAGCAGCTTCAAAAGTTAAAAAACTTTCGTTATCACTACAACCATCACAAATTATATACCAATTTCCTTTAATTTTATTAATCATAAAATATCATTCCTTTTCTATAAATTCATTAATTGTATTAATGATATATTCTTGTTGTTCATATAATAAGTTATAATACAATGGAATACTTACTATTTGATCGGCTACTTTTTCAGTATTAGGACATTGTTTTGAATAATCAATTTTGTTCAATGGATCATAATAAAATGAATTTTTATATATTGGAGGGAAATGTATAACACATTGAATTTCCCTTTTTTTCATGTAATTAATAAATTTATTTCTATTTTTTCTATTCTTAACTTTAATTACAAACAAATGATAAACATGAATTCTTCCCTTTAATTGCTTTAATTTTTCACATTTTAACTTATCAATATATTTATCAGCCAACATATATCTAAATGTTTGAAATTGACAATGCTTTGTTTTAAATTGACTTAATACAAGTGCTGCATTTATTTCAGACATTCGATAATTATAGCCTAAAAGCTCCATCATACCTTCTTCATTTCTTCCATGATTTCTAAATAATTTAACTCTATAATCTAATATATAATCATTTGTCAATAAAGCTCCACCTTCGCCAGATGTTATATGTTTTGCTGGATGAAACGAATAACAAACAATATCGGGAATTGCATTATCAGCAATTGTATTAATTCCACCAAAAGAATGGCACGAATCACTAATAAAATATAATTGATTATTATCGCAAATTTCTTTTATTGCTTTATAATCAGCTAATTGACCCGCATAGTCCATGGAAATTATTGCTTTGGTTTTATTTGTGATTAATTTTTTTATACTTTCAGGATCAATTAAAAGAGTATCTTTATCGATATCCGCAAAAACAGGTATTCCTCCACAATAACTTACACAATTTGCAGTTGCTACAAAAGAAATTGAAGGAATAATTACTTCATCCCCAGGTTTAATTTTTATTGCCATACAAGCAGCATGTAAGGCAGACGTACCACTATTAAGAGTTTTACAAAATTTATAACCTGTATAGTTACTCAATTCATTCTCAAATTCTTTTGTAATTTCTCCTTGTGTTATATTATTGCTTCTTAATACGTCATTCACTGCTTTTATATCATGCATATCAATAAAATGCTTCGCATAATTAATCATATTTTTTTATTTCCTTTATATCATTTATTCTAATTTGTTTTTGATTGTTTAAAAATTCTTGAGCTTTATCAATTGCACTCATTAAATTATTAAAAACTTCTTCTTTTGATTCTCCATAAACTCTTATAGTAATATCAATTCCATCAGAATTTAAATCTTCATCAATATCAATTAACATTTCATGGGATTGATATTTATCTTTTTTATCATCATAATAATTAATCATGATTAAGCAAGTTCTCCTTTTTTCTTTTTACTTGTGCTTCTTTTGCTATACTAAATTGTTCTTTTAATTGGTTTAATTCTTCTTGTAAATAACTTTTTTCAAGTCTTAATTGTTTAATATTATCAATCAATAATTCATTAGTAATTTTTAAATTTTCATTTTCTTTTGACATTGCAATATGATCAATTTGTAATTCTTCATATGTCATTTTTCTACAATTTTCATTCATAATAATTTCCTCATTTCTTCAATACTCAAAATATTATTCTCATTATTACTTGCATATGTAAATTGATTATGATTTATCCATAATTCTGGTAGTTTTCCATAATAAAGCTTGTAAAATGTATCGTAAATCACAATATTTCTTGATTCTTCATGACTAACTAATGTTTCATGGATTTTTTCGCCTTTTCTTAATCCTACAATTTTTATTTCAGCATCTTCCTTTATAGCTTTTATCAAATGACTTATTTTTAAAGTAGGTAATTTAGGAATAAATATTTCTTGACCTTCCATAATCTCTAAAGAATCTAAAACAAATTTTGCGGCATTGTCTATAGTTGTCCAAAATCTAGTCATTTCATTATCAGTTAGAGGAAATTTGCCCCCTTCTTTGGCTATCTTCTTGAAAAAAGGAATAACTGATCCTCTAGAGCCAATAACATTTCCATATCTTACAATCGAAAATATAGTTTCATTATCGCCAGAATAATTATTTCCATCAATAAACATTTTCTCCATACATGCCTTTGTGCAACCATATAAATTTATAGGATTTACGGCTTTATCTGTAGAAATTGCCAATACTTTTTTAACTTTTCTATCAATAGCAGCATCAATTATATTTGCTGATCCTATAACATTCGTTTTGACAGCTTCAAAAGGGTTATATTCGCATGAAGGAACATGCTTTTGAGCAGCTGTATGTATAACATAATCAATTTCATTAAATGCTCTATACAATCGATCTTTGTCTCTTATATCACCAATAAAAAAAGATAATTTTGGATTATTTTTAAATTCTTTTTTCATTTCTGATTGTTTATATTCATCCCTAGAATAAATATAAATTTTTTTGATATGTTTATCACTATTTAATAATTGTTTTGTAAGTTCTTTCCCAAGCGTTCCTGTTCCACCTGTTATTAGAATTTTTTTATAAAACTTATTCATTAATTTCTCCTTTTAAATTTTCAAGATCACAAATAACATTACTTAATAAATTATCTAAAGAATCAATCATAGATTCTTTTTCTTGTTTATATTTGTTAATTAAATCTTGAAGTTGATTTAATTGATATCTTTTTCGATAATTATTAAATTCTGATTCAAATTTATCTTTTTCAGTTCTTGAATTTTTCTTATCTTCTTCTAACTGCATTAATTTTTTAATTATATTTATATCCATTAAGCTGTTATTATCATCTAAATCATTATCATTTAAAGTATAATCTATCAAATCAGCCACAATATTTAATAGATCGGCTGTGCTAAATGAAGAATTTTCTTTAACTGATCTTCTTAATAATTCTTTATCATTTAATAATTTTTCTTTAATATTTTTATTTTCCATGGATCACCTCATGCATTTCATATAATTCATTAATAACCTGATCTGGCGTTTTATCAGAATATCCTTGAGTCGTAGTTATTATAGTAAGAGCTATTGTTAATAATTTACCTTCTTCTGTATTAGTATTAATATCATTTATATCTTTTATCTTTTTTTTTGGTTGATTCATCACTTTTTATCTCCTGACAATAAAATTATTTTTTCATATTCGATTAACATTTTTGTAATTTCTTCTTCTGAAAATATTTTCTTTGCTAATAAACATTTTTTAAATACTTTTAGATTTTCTGCAATATAAGGCAGTACGATTTTTAAATTTTCATTGGCTAATAACAAACTTGCTTCATTAAGATTTTCATTTTTATTACTCATTATTTTTTTCCTTTCTTAAAATCGTTGATAATATTTTTCATCCATTAATTGTTTTACATTCTGATATTTTTTTAACTCTATTATAAGTTTAAGTTTTATATAATAAGCATTTTCTAATTTAATTAAAGGAATTGTATCTTTAGTTTCCTCAATTTCTGCAATTTCTTCGCTTATTTTATCTAATTTATTTATATGATCATTAATAATCTCTTTAATTTTTTTAAAATTCTTATTATTAAAAATTTCAATTAACTCAGGCTCTAATATAGTAAATGTTTTTTCTAGCGAATAATTATTATAAGATGTAATATATAAAACATTTTTTTCGTAATATGGATTTTGATTCAATTTTATCACCTCCTATATTTTTAGTGAGCCTTTCCAATTTGTTCCCTAGCATAATTTCTATTAAGGAATGTATTATCTTTTAAATGTTCTCTTTGTTGAGCTTGCCAATATTTAACTTTTCTATCGGCAATATTTTTAATATTATTATCCATTGCCCCTTCTGATCTTCTTTTCCAATTACGAATATTTCTTTCAATTTGTCTTTGTCTTAATTGAGCATTATAAGATATTTTTTGAGCTTCATTATATCCATATTGATCAATTAAATCTTGTTCTGCTTTGTCTACTCTTGGCGGCAATGGTTCTTTACCTTCAAACCATAGACTTACATCATGCTTACAATTAGGGTGAAATAATCCTTGAGTTTCTGCATCATCTATTGATTCATAAACAGGATGGCGTTCTATGCTTAAAGTTACGCCTTCGTAAGGAGTGCATAATTCACAAGCTCTAAAATGACTTGATACAACAACTAAAGTATATCCTCCTTCAGCATATCTATTTAAATTAGCCTGTAAAGAACATCTTCCTGAGACAGTACGACCGACCATTTCGCAATAAGTATCTATTGAATATTTTGCTCCATTTTTATAAGTTATAGTTTGGATTCCTTGTTTTGCTAGTTGATCCATCATTTCTTGAGAGTATTTTATCCTTGTGTAAATATCACTTTCTTTGAAATACTTCTCACCTGCTTGTATCGCTGCATTTCGATAAATATCCTCAGCTTTTCTTAGTATTTGAATTGGTTGATTATCTAAGTTATAATATGCTGCATCTCTAAAAGTTTTATAGAAAGGTACATGTTCAGATATATTTTTAAATAATGATAAAGTCTCGCTACTTAAGGCTGGAATTGCGATTTGTGGAGGACTTTCAATTAAAAAAGATCCATTTGTGATCTTCTTTTTAATTGATGCAGATAAATTATTATACTTTAAATCTGCTTTTGCATGGTTTATTCCTGCGATATATGCTTTTGCTAAGTCTTTATTTGCCCAACTTTTCCAATCTTTATTGAATGTTTTGGCAATTGTTGTTACTTCTGTAATATACGCTTTTTTATAATTAGCAACATTTGTTGGATCATTATTTATTTTTTCTAGTAATTTTTTTGTAGCAATCAGCATTCCAAAAACTACATTTTGAGCAGACAAATATAAATTTTTTCCGTAATCTTCATATCTATCAATGTTCATTTCTTCACCTTATTTTTTTGTTTTTCTTGTTCTTCATGATATTTTACTTGTTGTTTTTCAAATAATTCAAAATTCTTTGTATTGGCAATTCTAAAATATGCATCGCCAGCTTGAAAAAAATTACCAGCTTTTGTAATTTTAGCAATTACATTTTTATCATTATCAGGAAGTTTATTTTCTTTTTTATCAATGAATGTATTGACTAAAATTACTAGTCCTTTCATATAATATTCAAGTCCGCTTTTATATAGATCATGAAATGGTTGATAACAATCAGGAACTAATAATTTAATAAATCTTCCATAATTGCTTCTGATCTTGTCGAGCATTGGTTGATAATTCGGCAAGCTTTGTTTTGCTAAATTCGCTAAATCTCCTAATATTTTATTTAATTTATCAGAAAATAAATAAATATTATTCCTGTAATTATATTCTTCATCAGTTTCCCATCTGAATTTTATAATATCATTATTATTTTTTTTCATTTTTTCCTCCAATCTAATAAGGAAATTTTATTATAAAAACAAATAAAAGACAAGGTTTAAGAAAAAAAGTCTTAAACCTCAGTTTTTATCATTTCGCCTGTAATACCTTCTTCTTGATTTATTTTGTCAACTTCTTCTTGTATTTTTTCATCTGTCCAATCTGGATGCTGTAATTTTACTTTCATAAAATTTGAAATAGCTTTTGCCTGATATAAATTTCTTATTACTTCAGATGTTTCCTTATTGTCTGTCATTATTGAATCTTCTATTTCCAATGATATTGGTTGATTTTCATAATTTGAATATAATCCACTTGCTTTATCAATATTTTGTGCTTGTTGTAATAAACTTAAAATCTCAGGTTTGAAATATTTTTCTTTTTTTGATCTTGTTTTCTGAGACTTATTTTCTCTTATTTTTAAAGCAGTGCCGCTCTGAGCATTTCCATATTCACCCAAGCCGAAGGTTTGCGGAGAATAACCACAATTTGAAATTATTTGCCATGTTAGCTCTGAACATGTTTTCATGTGTGCTTCATATCTAATATCAAATTGTACTTGTTCTATTGGTTTTACATTATTTTCAGACATTCTCCATTGGGTAAAATCCATTTTTACAAAAGACTTTTGAAATTTGCTAAAATTATTTATAAAAGTTGTTGTTCCGTTCACATCTGATCTTGTCTTTTGTAGTAATTCCTCATCTACAAATATTTGTGCCATTCCTAGTTCTATGTCACGCATCCAACTAGTCCAAGCAAAATCTAATGAATCAAGTAAGGAAATATCGTCTGAATAATCATTGATTCCTAAAGGACTTCCTAAAACGAGTCTATTAGGTCGCATATTAGGTATATATACACACCCTAAACCATACACATTTTTATATTCAACTGGATTTAAATTTAAATCTTCAGTTTCTTTAATACTATTAGGATCAATTTCTTTGCCTACTTTTGTCGCTGTTCCAACGTTTAATTTATATTCGATTAAAAGAGAATTGCCACTTCTTCTTCTATTCTCAAATAATCTAAAGACTTTCCCACTATCTGTCTTTTTAACTACTCTAAAAAACAAGATTTCCCATAGTCTACCTCTCCAAAAAGTAGGAATAAATTGCTTTGGATTCATTACATTAATTAAAGGAACTCCTTCTAATTGTGCTTCTATATCTAATTTTAATACACAACCTGAGATTGCTGCCGATATTTCCGCACTTTCTAATAAGATACTATTGAATCCATTCTTTTCAATAATATCTTTTATTCTTTCCCCAGCAATTGTTTTTTGATCATACTTAAATATTGGACTTTCAGAAAACAATAAATCTGCCGAAGTACTTGCAATGTCCCCGGCTAAAGGCATATGGACAATACCTTTTCTTTCTTCAGTTTCTAATCTTGCCCAAAACTTTTCTTGAGCTGTCTCATTTCCCGAAGCTAATCTTGTATAAAATCTTAATAATTGTTCAGGATCGCCACTATACCAACTCGCCCATTCCTCATATTTTAAAAACCAATAGTCACATTGATTAGGTGGAAAATTATCTTTTTCATTCAAAAACATTTAATTCACTCCTTTTAAATTCCTAATATTTTATACCTACTTGTAGCCCAAGCTATAAGGCTATCTGGTATATGGTCATCAATCTTTGCAATCTGCCCTAGTTCTGGGTTTGCATAATGATACTTTTTCATTTTCTCTTGAGCTGTTTTATTAGTAATATTTAATTTGTTTTTTTCTAATAAAAATCTTAACACATTTATGCCAATACCTTTCCACTTATTAAAAGACACTGGAATAACTTTAGTTGGACATCTTAACTCCCTAAAAGTTTTTTGCAGTGTGATATTACTATCTTTAGGGTTACTATCACAATATACAGCTACTACATTATATTTAATACATAATTCGGCTATTGCCTTACATCTTTCTTTTAATTCGACATATTCCCAATACTTAGTTATATTATTTCTGAAAATTTCTCTAGGGTCTTGAATTAAAGAAAAAGCTGTAAAGCTATATCCCCAGTCAATTCCAGCCTCTGCAAATACATTAGGCTCAAATATATCATCTCTACCTCTGTTATACGCTCTATCTATACTATCAAATTCAAAAATTGTTTCCCCTACTTTAGGTCTTTTTAGTAAATATTCAGCATCAACCATTGCTTTTGTACATTGTTTTATTTTTCTTTCAAATTCTTCTAATGTCCAAAAGCCTCTTTTTCCAATAACTTCATTAATACACCAAGCATATAATTTAGCTCCAATTTCATATCTATTATCGATTATTTCAGACATTAATCCAAAAGCATTATGTAAAGTGCTAGAAATTATTACATTATCAAGTATTCCATAATTTGATTTCGGCTGTCCTAAAGCTCCCAAATATATCTTTTCTTCCATTTCGTCAACTTCATCTAATCTTAATTTTTGAGGATGGGGCCCTCTTATTGATTTTGTAGAAGCTGCCAAAGCTTGAAATTGTGATCCATGAGTAGTTTTAAAACCTCTTCCAGCTACTTGACCATTAACTAAAAGTTTGTTTCTTAAATGAGCTACCGTTGGCATATTCCATAATTCATTAGTATATGCAACCGCTTTTATTGACTGTTCTAAGCTTCCCCCTAATACAGTTGTCCAGCAATGAGGTTTGAATACACTTTCAAGCCAACCAAGAATTGCTAAATCTCTTGTTTTGCCTGATCCTCTCATTGCATACCATATGGAAAAAGAATCTTGTTCTGAGTAAGCTCCCCATAATGCATCCAATGGCGATTTATGATCATTCTTTACACAATATTCATTCGTACTTCGAGGATAAGGAAATTTATTATTTAATACTGTGGCACAATAAAGTGCTAACTGTTCCTTTGATCTTGGAGCTTTTCCGGCGAATGATTCATCAATATCAACAATATTAGAAAAGTTTGGTAGTGCTTCTTGTCTATTATAAAGAGAATTAATTACAGCAAAAGAAAGAATATCACAATATTTTATTATTGTTTTTTTATTTTTCTTCTTTGTTTTCTGCATTTTTATCCTCTTCTTCCTTAATTTCTTTTTCTAATTGCTTATAGTCGTCATCATCAATTGCAGGATATAAAGCTTTGAAGGCATTTTGTATATGTTCATCTGTAATGTTAAGTTTAATTCTTCCCTTTTCAAATTCTTCAATAATTTCTTGATCAACTCTTTTCCATTTAGCAGGAAATCTATTACATAGAGCAAAAATTAAAGCGTTAACATTTCCTCTATGAAATTTTGTAATTTTTTTTTGTTTCTTTTTTCTTTTTATTACTTTTTCCTCACCATTATCAATTATTACATCTTCTTCTAATTCTGTTTGTACTTCAGTATGTTCAAAGCCTTGACCTTCTTTATATAATGCTTCCGTTAGTTTGATTTCTAATTGTTGTTTGCTGTTCTTTAGCACCTCTTTAAACTCTGTTTTTAATGTAGAATATTTATAGAAAGTTGCTTCACTTACTCCCAACATTTTATAAATTTGCTGGTGCGAATAACCTTCATTAAGCCAAAATCTAATTTGATCTAATTGAGGATAAATTATTGTATCATATGCATTTTTTCTTCCTGCTTTTTTGACTTTTGACATAATATCAACTCTTTTTAAATTTCTCGTTTAATATACATGGAACAGCATTTTTCCACTTGATTTTATGATGTATTCTTTTTGAATCATTATTTATTATCATAGAAATTTTTACACATGATGGACAATACATTACAGTATAAAAACTTTTAACATATGTTCCTTGTTCTAAATATATAGTTGTCATTCCTCCTGATTGTTTTTGGGTTTGTATTTGTTCTAGTGCGATATGATTAAGCATTACAAAAATTTTACCTTCTTGTCCTAATTTTACATAGGTTGTCGTATCTTCATTTACATTTCCTAAAAAACTAAACCTTCTGTCTACACTACATATAAAGCTATTCATAGCTTTTCTTTTTAATCTTATAGCTGCTCCCATTGGGTTATTTGTTCCCCCAATATAATCCCCACCTTGAGCGAATGTAACGGTTAGAATATCTTTGTTATATTCAAGAAATTTAATCATTTCATCAATAATATTATCTAATATTGGAATTCTAATTTTTGTATGTTTGTAATCTAAATTCTTATTAAATCGATAATTCATTGATTTATAATCATCATCAAGCTCCATAAAATATTTAAATCCTTTTTCTTTAGCAATATCAAAACAGATATTTCTTGCCGATACTACAGTCTTTCTATGGTTAAAATTATCTCCTTGATCAGTCTTTTTACATGCTTCTTTTTTGTCAAACATTAAAACTTTTTCAGTTCCATATTTCTCAAAATATTGATCGGCTGTTTCGTCTTCATTATCGATCAAAATAAACCATTTGCCAGAATAACCAAGATTATTTAACATATCAATCGTATGTATTTTATCAGCACGACCATGACTTAAAATAAAAACACAAAAATCTTTTCTCAATTAAAATCATCCTCTCCAAATGGCCCTTCAACTTCATTATCATTATTATTTAATTCATCTTCTCTTAATTCATTTATTTTTTTTGAAAAATCAACAAGCCCATTAGCGATAGCTTTTTCATAATCAATTATAATTAAAGCTAAATCTTCCATTAATTCTTGAGTCTCTTTATTTTGATGGCAATAAAATTCTGCGATATTTTCATAATTGAAGGTTAAAAATCTATTTGCGGCAAGAGTTAAAAAATCTTTTAAATCTTGATCGATATTACTTTTATTAATTTTATTAATTAATTCTTTTGTTCTATCAACATTAACTAATTCATTAATTGGTGGAGCTTCATCCATTTTAGGAGTATATTCTGGAGATGCAATTTTATCAGTATATCTATTTTCATCATTTTCATTACTACCAGATCCCGAAGAATCATTATTATTATTTCCAAGACTTTTGAATTCTTCTTCTAAATCTTTAAATTCTTGATTATCGAATCCAGTTAAAAGAAAATCGTCATCATTGAAATCTTTTAAAATTTCATAAAGCTTTTCATTATCCCATTCACCAGATATTTTGTTGAGTGCTACATTTAAAGCTTTTTCTTTTGTTTCATCAAGACCAACAACAACACAATCAATATCGGTATAACCTAAATCATTTAATACTTTTACTCTTTGATGACCTCCAATTATTCTATACTTATTATTTTCACAATTTTCATTAACGATAATCGGCTCAATATAACCAAATTCATCAATACTTTTCTTTATCTTTTGATATTCTGGATCACTTTCTTGCAAATCTTTTCTTGGGTTATATTCAGCATTGATTAATTCGCTCATTGATAACTTTTTAATTTTCAAGACATCATCTCCTCTACTTTTAAATATATTGTACTATAAATATTTAAGAAAACAAAAGGAAGCTTAGAATTTCTAAGCTTCCTTAACATTATTTTATTTATTTAAAGCATTATGTTTAAATATTATTCATAATAAAATTTATTCGATCTTTTATTATATTTTATAGTTTGTTTTATTATTTGATTTGAATTAATGCTACCATTGCCACTTACATTATTAATCTGTCCTTTATTATTTTTGATAATAATAGAATCATTATCTTTAGAATTAGTGGAATAATCTATATCAATATAACATGGCTTTTTGTAAGTTCTAGCATCATGATTTTCATTAATCGAATCATTAATATTATCAATAATTTCATCAACTAGAATTACTTCAGACTTTAATTCTACAGTTTCTAAAGCTTCCTTAATGGTTTCCAACATACTTATAATACTTTTTTTTGCCGAATTTTTTTCTTTTTTAAAGCTATCAAACATTTTTTAAATTCTCCTTTACCTGTTTTAATTTTTTTTAAATTGATCTTCAAGTTTATTAATCCTTTTTTGGTTATTTTTTATAATAGCTTCCAAAGTTTTAATATAATCACATAATTTTTGATGTTTCTTTTCAAGTATTGCTTGATTATCTGTCAAAAGTTCTAATTGTTTATGAATTGATATTGATTCATCTATAATTCCCGAATTTTGTTCTTTTTTAAACATTTCTTAAATTCTCCTTTACCTTTTTTAAATTTTCTCTAAATTTATTTTCATCAGAACTTTTATTATTGGATTGAATTATCTTTTCCCTTTTGTTTTGTTCTTCTATCTCTTTTCCCTCAATATATCTATTATAACTATTTACAATGTCATTATACATTTAATCACTCCTTTACAAAGTCATATAGTACTATTCCGTTATTAACAATCAATATATAATTTTCTTTATTTAAGTTATTTGGTATTACCAACATAACTTCTTTATTTTCTATTTTTGTAGATATCAACTTTATATTTTCTTTTAATTCTTTCCAAACTGCCAATTTTGTTGCATCTCCATTGTGAGCTTGCATAACTTCGATCATAAATGATTTATCAGTTGGTAATATTTCTATTGTTTTAATTTCTTTTTTATATGTTATATCTGCGATACCTCCAAAATTTTCTCTTAGTATCGCTAATTGTACATCAAGGGTATTAATTTTTTTAGTTGGTTTTGGCTTTTTAGTCGGTTTTGGTGTTACAATTTCAGTTGATTTCCTTTTTATTTTATCTTCAGGAGATAAAGTTTTTTTATTTTTTATTTTGTCTTTTGCTAAATTAGATTTATTCTTATTATCATTATTCTTCTTTTTAACTACTTTGTCTTTGGCTACAATTTTATTTGTAGACTTTTGAGTATTTTGGGAATCATCACTTAAAAGAAACCCACCAACACCCAAACATGTCAAAAAACTGAGAAAAAATATTCCACCTATAATTATTAATGTTATTTTCAAAACTTGATTATTTGTATATTTATTCATTTCCAAATTCCTCCTATTATTATCTTTTATTAATTCTTTCAATTTTTTTCATTAATTTTTCATTGTTAATTTTTTCAGCAATAAAATCCAGCTCTGATTCCGACAATCTTTCAGGCTCAATGAGTTCATATCCACCATCATAACCGCCATAAGTTTCGATTTTATGTCCTAAAATTTCTAATGTCCGCTTGTAATAATAAATCGATCTTTTGTTATTAAGCCCCAGTCTTTTTGCGAGTTCAGGAGCTTTTTTTCTTCCTTCTTCTTTCAATATTTTTAACATTTTTAAAGCGTTTTCAAGCTTCTTTGTTTTTGTATTATCATATATTTTTTTCTTTGTCATTGACATATTATCAACCTCACTTTATTTATCATTTTGCCCTAGTTGTATTTAGGACAAAATGATATAATATATATGTTTTAAAAAATTTAAATAATTATTACTACTTTTCAGGGCTGATAATATCAGCCTTTTTTATATCTCTGCTTTTTCAAGCTTTTCCAAATATTCTGGATCACATGATCCATCAGAAAAACCATCATCATTATTAAAATTTATTACTCTTGCACTATGAAACTTCTGACAATCAGCACAAAACCAAAATCCAAAACTTCTTAATAAACATGTTCTTATCTGTTCAGCCTTAAATCCTATTTTATGTATTTTTTTCTTAACTCTTTTTATAATCCAAAACTTGACAAAACTGTCATGATATTTCATTGTTTTTTCCTCCTAACTGATAAGCAATTCAATTAATAATTCGATAATATCCCAAAAATGTTTTCTAAAAATTATTAATAAAATTATAATTACTATAACTATTAAAGTTATTTTCATACATTGCCACTCCTTAAACTTAATGATTTAACACCCTATTTTTCCAAATCACTCCAAAATATTTTGACCAAAATTCCTTCTCAGATAATTCCCAATCTATTTTTGCATTTTCAATTATGCCAAGAAAATATTTTCTATTGTCATATAAATATAAACTTTTTGAAGCTATGCTAACGATATTTTTTATTAGTTCAAACATAAAAGTTTTGTTTTCTTTTGAAGGCATTAAGTTATTTCCATTTGGATTTGTATAAATTTTATGATGTTCCCTTATTTTTAGCTCAAAAACATATTTTTCATAAGTAAAAAAATCATCTTTATATTTAATTTCATTTTTAATTTCAAAAATTCTGTCATGTAAATCTCTATATATCATCATAACGTTTTGATTAGAATATAGAGGATAAAGACTTTTATATAAATATTTATTATATCCCCATCTAGGGTTAATACTACATAAAGCAGTATTAACAAATATCTTTTTTTGAGTATTATTCATAGCTTTTATTCCTCTCCATTGAAATTCTATTATTTAAATTTTTAAAAGTTACATAGTGAACATTAAAGTTAAATTCTGCATTTTCAACAGTGCCACGATATTTAAAAACGTGATTTACTCTATTTGTTTTTAAAAATTCAAAATCATCTTTTTCCTTTAAAAATTTAATAAAAGATTCTTTATATAATTTTTTTGAAAATCTTAATGTCGTATATCCAGTAACTTCATCTAATTTAAAACTTATTCCTAGCATTTTAAACACCTCCAAACATTTTGATAAATGCTTGGGCTTTTCTATCTAATTTATATGGTTTATTTTTAGGCAAGTAACAAATCAATTTATATTCATAATCATCATAATGCTCCTCATTTCTCCACTTACTCCAAGAATTTGTTTTTGTGTATACAATATGATTAGAATTTATGTCAAAGTCTGCATTAATTTGTTCATTTGTAGAAGATATAATATTTCCATTGTCTGAATAGTATTTATCAATATATTTTCCAAAGACAATATTAGGTCCATATAATACTTCTGCTTTTTCTATTACTCCATCTTCGCCAGCCCATGAATGCTCATGTAGAATAGAGCTTAACATCATATGTTTATTAAAAGATTTTGCTTCATGATAAACAATAATTTCATAATTTTTAGAAATATCAATACCTTTAATAACACTTTTTAAATCTTTAATATTTATTTTACCTTCAGTTTCTAATAATAAATTCGCTGCTAATAATGCAGCCTTTTCCTTTTGTTCTTCATTCTTAAACATTCTTAATTTTCTATTCATTGCATAAATCCTCCCATTTTTTGTTATTTATATTCATTAATTATTTTTAATAATAATAGATTTTTATTATTTTCATAATATTTTCTCATTTCTGCCGCTTCATCAGTAGTTCTACATTTTTGAATAAAAATACATTGTGCTAGAAATCCCCCAGGTTTTGACCAAATTATTTCATTTTTATTTTTATCAATAACCTCAATAAGATCATTATTATTCTTTGTTTCTTTTAATACTTTATTAAAAGAACTAGTCCATAAAGTATTAAATAATTTATTCTCTTTATCAAAATATTTTAATTTAAAATTATTCATAATATCCTCCTAAGAGGGGATTTTATCCCCTATTCATTTAAATCAATTAATTCAAAATCAGATATTTCTTTACAAGTTAGTTTTCGATTATAGGTCAAAACTTCAAATTTATATCCTTTTTGATTCTCATGATTTATTAATCCGTTCATAGGCTGACAAGAAGGAGAAAACCCTCTTGATCTATATGTATATTTAAAAGTTGATGACTTAATCCAATGAGGTATTACATCTAAAATCTTTTTATTTATTAGGTCCTTTAATGCGGCTTTACCACCTAAAGGAATATATGGTGTCTGTCCACTCATAGAAGCATATCCGAGGTCTTTATTAAATATTGTGTATTCATTTTCATAAGTAAGATTTCCATTACCAAATGTTGTATCGCTATCTAATTTCACTATTTTAAAATCCTCATCTTTTAAAATTTTGAAAGTATTATTATAAAATTTAGGTTCTTTCTTGAAATTTTTTATTTGTTCTTGATAATTATTGATTTCTTCCATAATTGAGTTTTTAAAACTATCAAGAAAATCTATATATTTAATAATTTTTGATTTTATTTCTTGCAATTCAGATAAATAAAATTCTTCATTTAGAAAAGTACTATAATAAAATAAATTAATGTCTAAACCACTATTTTTTTCTCTTTGAAACTTATTAAGAGCTTTTACCCTTTGATCTTTAGCTAATCTATTAAAATAAATCTTAATTTCTTTTTCTGTTTTAATTCCAGCATTGCAAGTTTCAACTAAATCATTAATTATTTCTTTTTTTTCTTCTTCTTCATGATCAGTTATTTTATACCATTCTTTTTCTTCAGTTTCTTTTATTTTTTCTTCATGATCTTTTTCATTAGCATCTTTTAGAATTAAAGAAGTTAATGCATTTTTTACATATGTTTCATTAGTTGCTTTAATCCTAGCTTCCTTAGTAACAATTCTTGTTGATCCGTTAAGTCGATCAACTTCGCTTATATATGCTTCATGATAAGTATTTTTTCTATTACCACCTATTTCTTTTACATCATAAAAAATACCAAATTTGTCAATGTTTATGTTTGTAATTTTATACCATCCCGAATTATTTGCCATATCTCCACAATTGTAAAGAATTTGACCTATTTGATATTTAGTTTCTTTCTTGGATTCTTCTTTTTTTGTTTCTATAACTTTTTCTTCTATAATTTCTTCTTTTTCAGTTTCTATAGTTTCTTCTTCAGCTTTTAAAATTTCTTCCTCTTCTTCAACTTCTAAAAGATCATTTACTGATCTTTTGAATTGATTATACAATGTATTAAATTCTTTTAAATATTCTTCATCAACGCAAACTTGAAACTCGAATACTTTGTCGCTCTCACTATAGAATTCATAATCATAAAGATACATGTTAAATTCTTCAGAATATAATTTGATAAGTAATTCGCTTAATTTAACTCCTTCAGCTTCTAAACAATCAGAAGCTTTGATAGTTACTAATCTATAACCAGCTTCGCAACTCAATATTTTTTCATCTTCTAAACTATCAATAAAATATTTGTTTTCTAATTTCTTTGTTAATCTAATCATAATCTGCCTCCTAAGGTTTTTTTTGTTTTTCTCTATGACTCTATTATATTACATGGAATCTATTTTGTCAATAAGAATAAAAAAAAAGATACATTTTTTATGTATCTATCTAAACAATTCGCATTATTATTATTAACTTACATATATTTAACTATACCGACCAATTAAATATATCTTATAAGGAGACAGAATAAATTAAATTTCAATTTAATTAACTCTGTGTTTAAAACTTACAGCCTCTATTATATTACGTTGATTCTATTTTGTCAATATCATTTCTGATTTATGCAATTATATATAATTAATTTTGCAATAGTTTTTATTCCATTATTATTGTAACTATGATAAAATTATATTAAATGATTTTTGGAGGCTAAAATGAGAAATAATAAAAAAGAAGCTCGAACTTATTTATTAACAAAAGATATCATTGAAGCAATTGAAAAAGCTTCAAATATTAATAAGGTTGGCGATAGTAAGAACACTATCGTTAAAAAATGTATTATATTTGGATTGAAAGAATTATACGATATTCAAATATAAAAATAAAGAAAGGATGGGACGATATTATGAAGAATAATAAAAAACAAACAACTTATAAAATTAAATCAAAGTTTTTTTGTCAATCGTGCAAAAAATTCTTATATGAAAAATATATAGGAGAAGAATGCATGATTTGTGGTGCAGTGCGTTGTGAATTCTGCTCCAATGAAAATATTTGTAATTGTGATGATTAGAAAGGATAAAATATAATGAAAAATTTGTTTAATGGTCTTAAAAGTTTAATGTTAAGACCAAAATTAGTTAAAATAATATTTTTAGTTGTAATAATTGTATTTATGTATAACATTTATAATATTTTACAAACTGAAAAAAATCCAGCATATTATTTTTGTTTTTATCTTGCCATTCCTGCTTATTTATATATTCTAGGAATGATTAACCAAGAAAAAGAAGAAAAAATGTCAGTTAAAGAAAATTCTTTGCCTGCAGTTCAAGAAAATAATATTCCGGTTGATGAATTTAATGATCAAAATGATATAGATAAATTAGAAAAACGAATTATAAAAACATCAAGAACCGAAGAAATAGAAACAATCTATTTTAGAGGTGGACACGCATATAGAAACAAAGAAACATATTACTTTAATAGGGAGGGAAATTAAATGTTATTTTCAAATGTAATAGAGAATTTAATTAATAGTCTAACAGGGTCTATTTCGTTGTGTATCGCAGTTTTAGGAGTTGTGGCAATAGCTTGGTACGTCATAAACTCAAAATTTAAATTTTTATCAGCAGTTTTAACATTTTTGTTGATAGCAATTTTAAGCTATTTAGCTTTTAATCCAAATTTAATTCAAGAAATAGGTGGAAAATTATTTTTTATGATATATGAAGGGATCTGATTAAATTGAAAATTTTAAATAAAAAAAATAAGTCTAAAAAAAAGTTAAGCACTATTATAATTAAATTCTTTGTTAAATACCTAATGGTAGCTCTAAATATAAGTTTTAGAGCTACCATTAAAGGTTTTACCTCTGATCAATGTATACTATTTAAAAATAGAAAGAAGATTAAAATTATAAACTTTATATCCCTAAGTATTATTTTAATTTTATCATATTTTAATATAGCATGGGTTAAATTAATCTTTTTTTTCACTTTAAAAGGATTTATTTTAATGTTGCATAATTCTAAGCAAAACATTAAATTGCTTAGAATTAAGCAAAAATATAAAAGATTATCGCATGAATTTTTTGATAATAAACTAGAGGTTGTTTATTTTGATAATGAAAAAATAACAATAATATCAAATGAATTAACTATTGAGGATATTATTAAGTCTAAAAGTAAGTTTGAATTATTCTTTAATAGGAAGATATCTTTTATAAAAAATCAACAAAAGAATCTTAGGTATATTGATCTATATTTTTCAAAAGAAACAAAATTTAAGGATTGTTATCCTTTTGAAGAATATATAAATAAAATAGATGAAAAAGAAATAAAAAATAAATCAATTCCAGCAATTATTGGAGTTGATGAAAGAGAAAATATTACAATAATTGACTTTGCAAAAGTAAAAAATTTGTTTATAGCTGGGGAACCCGGTGGAGGAAAATCTGTTTTAACAAATGTAGTAATACAATCGTTAATGATCTTAAACAATAATATTATGTTTATCATGGTCGATCTAAAAGAAGGAGTAGAGTTAAGCGATTATGATAATTTTAGAAATACTATAGTTGTCAGCAATACAAAAGAGCTATGCAGCATAATAAATAAAATAAATGAAATCATGATCGATAGATTACAAAAGATAAGAAAAACTGATAATTGTAAAAATTATTTTGATTATAATAATAAAAAAAATACTGAAAATATGTTTGAAATTTTTCTGATAATTGATGAATTAGCTGAAATAAAGTTAAATTCATCAAGCAAGGGTCGATCAGAAGAGGAAACACAATTATTACAAATTGGTCAAAAAGCACGAGCAGCAGGAATATACATTGTTGGTGCTACACAAAGACCATCAGGAGAACAAATAAATACAGATTTTAGAGCTATATTTCAAAAGGCGATATCTTTCTGTATTTCAACAAAAGAAACTCAGCGAATGACTAAAGTTCCAGACACCGAAAAATTAAAGCCTGGGGAATTTAAAACTAATATCTGGAATCAAACTTCAAGAATTTATAAAGCTTTTTTAGTAGATTCCAAACATAATAAAATTTATTATGATTTAAAACATGTTCTAAAAGATGAAAAAATACTCATAAATATACTGGAAAAAAAGAAAACTAAACACTATAATTTATTCCAAAGAATAGTTAATAAGTTTAACAAAGGTTACGACAAAAAGTTAGTTCAAGACTTTAGTTGGGACAGTTACTTAAAAACTGTTCCTAATACAGTAAAAATGCAGATTTCAGAGATTAAAAAATTAGTACAAAATGATAATAATTCTATAGAAAAACCTCAAATTAAACATGGGGATAACTACTTTTTACTTTTAAAATTTTTGCTGGAAAATAAACAGGAAAATAATCTGATTCCAGCAAGCAATAAAATAATAAAATCTTTAAAATTATCCGAAAGAAAAAAGAAAGAATTATTAACAAAAGCACTCGAAGAAAATTATATTAAAAAAAGAGGAAAAACAAGATTTGAGATAAATTATGATTGTAAAAAGTGGAATGATATTAAAGAATCTATTAAAACAAAACCTACCAAACCCAACTAATTTAAAATTGATGTTATCTTTTTAACTCTGAGGATAACATCAATTTTTTATTCTAGTTACATGCCAGTTACATGATGCAATAAATTCCTTTTAATTGAAAAATATAAATATAAACATTTTAATGTAACCAATGAAGGTTACAAAATTCATTTTTGGACACACTTGGATATTCACTATTGATCATAGATACAAAAATGGTGTAACATTAGTAACATTTACTAGTTACGCCTCTATGCAAGACTGCTACTTATGTAGAGCCATTTGTAACTTTTTTTTTGATTTTGTAGAAAAATATTATTATATATATAAGTATATATATGTAAATATATGTAAAAAATATTTTTATTATATATTCTTATATATATATATATATGTTACAACTACATATATATATATATAATATTCATCAACACTAAATTTAAGTGTAACTTTTTGTGTAACATTTTGTAACCAATTTTAGCTCAAATGTTTCAGTAAAAAAAAATATGCACTATTACTAGGTTTTAGACGTAACCAAAAAAAAATTTAAAAAAATTTATATTAACTTTTGTGTGTTTATGCTATAATATTAACACACAAAAAATATATTAATAGAATAATAGAAAAAGCTTGAAAGCTTGCATAGGAGGATATATATTATGGCACTAATTAAGAAAGTTGCTAAATATGGCTCAAATAATTGTAAATGTATTGTTTTATCTAAAGATATTAGAGCGTTAATAAATATTAAAGATTATATATCTATTACTGTAGATAACAATAAATTGATAATTGAAGCCATAAAAGATGATTCAATAAAAAATAAAACTTAAGGGGAGCTTTTATGGGTATTAAGAAGAATAATATTTTGAAATTATCAAAAATATTACAACATAGAATGAATTCTATTAAATTAGGAAAAGATACAATTTATCTTAAATTTGATAATTTAGATAAATTATATGAAGTAGCATTAAAAGAAAAAAATGTATTTATTAAAATAGATAAAAAAATCACACCAGATGAGGCAAACTATATAAAGAACACTATCAAAAATAAATATAATAGAGAATGCATTATAAAAGAATCTGTAAATGGTTTTGTTGTTCCAGATGGGTTTATTTATGATGATAAAGGTATTTTAGCTAAAAAAGAAAGAGTTATAGGAAAAAGTATTCAATATTATTATGAAAGAATATCCGATAAGTGGCTTTTTATAAAATCTAAAGTTTACAGCAAGTATCATGACGTTTTTCAATTTGAAGTTGAGAGCATTGATCCATTTACAAAAGAATCAATTATTGAATTATGCTCCGCCGACACAATTGGAAAATGGGCAAACTGTATATCTTTTTTAATGAATTCTCTATCAATTAATACTCAAGAAGATTTTAAAAGAGATTTAACAAATTTATTTAATAAAATAAACGAGGAAAATGATATTAAATTTAAAGTAACAATGCCATACATGGGATGGAATGAAGATAATACAGAATTTTTCCCATATTCAAACAATTTGCATATGGATTACACTGGGGATACAAGCAAATATTTGAAAAATACAATGAAGTCATTTGATGGAAAAGGTGATATAAATTTATTTATAAATAAATTAAAAGAATTTACAAAAGATAATATTGATAGTGATTTTATAATATCTGAAAAATTCGCCGCCCCTCTTCTTGATCTTATAGGAATAAGAAGTTTTTCCATAAATTATTATGGGAAATCTGGTAATTTTAAATCTTTAGCAAATAAATTTGGAATGGCTTGTTTTGGTGATCCAATGAAAATTTCTTCAAATGGTGGAGATACTAAACTTGTATTAATTGAAAAACTTGCAAAATTTCATAATTTACCGTTCTATGTTGATGAAATAACAAGTGAATCAATGAATATCTATGCGGTTGGCAATGAAAGTGGTAGACATAGATTAAATAGAAGCGGAAAAATTATGGAAGCTGTTAATTGGAGAACTATTTTATCGTGTACTTCTGAACATTCTATGGAAGAAGATTCTAACAAAGAAGGTGAAATCAATCGTGTAATTTGTATTCCTGTAGATTGTATTCCAAAATATATTAATAAAAATTCCAATAATTATATTAAAGAAGAATTCGCCAGAAAAAATTATTTATTCATAAAGAATAATTATGGATTATTAGGAGAATTGTATATACAAGAAGTTATAAAAATTAAAGATAATTTAAATGATTTATATGAAAAAATATTAAATCAAATATTTGATCCAAACAAAAATAAACAACATTTATATATGATAGCTGTAATAAGTCTTGCAAACTATATCTATCGTAAACTTTTTTTTGATATTGATGATCTTAAATATTCTATATTTCTTGGAAAATATTTTGTATCAAGATTACAAGATATTAAAAATTTAGACCCTGAAATAAAGATGTTAAATACTATATTAGAATTTTATGATATTAATGAAAATGCTTTTAAAATTGTTGGGAAAGAATTCAAATGTAATTATTGTTATGGAGCAGTAAAAGATAATCAAATATATTTTATTCTGGGGCCATTAAAAGAATATTTAATTAAAAAAGGTTTCAATTGGAATGATAAGAAAAGCCTTATTGATAGAGGACTTATTGAATACAAAGGGGCCCGAATTGATAATGATGTAAAAAAACGAATAATAATTAGCAAAGAAATATTAATTAAAAATACAAATAAAACTCTTTGGGATGACATGACTCCTGAAGGAATCATAAATGAATTAGGTGATAATGATTTACCACTGCCGCCTAAATTCTAAAAAAGAAAGGATAAAACAATGAAAGAAAAAATGAAAGCAATGATATTAAATTTATTAAAAGAAATGAGCGAAGGTATAAGCTTCGCTCAAATAGAAGATATGTTTGAAAACAACAATATTAACTATAATGGAGATAATGTTGTTGGTCCATCAAGATATAAAAATATGTATTATTGGATTAATATGTCAGATGAATTTTCAGAGGCAATAATAGAACTTAAGGAAGAAGATAAGATAAAACTTAGTGTTTGTAATGTCATAATATATATGGCAGATGGAAAAATAATTAAATATCCATTAGCTAGAAAAGCCATTCAATATGAAGAGCCACATTGGCTTCCAGTTATTATAAAAATGAAAGAGGTGAAAATATGAACTTTATAAAATTAAAGCAAATCAATGAAGATGCAAAATTAATCAATTTTTTCTTTTCAGGTCAATTAACAAAAGACTATGAAATAAAAGTTGATTCAAAAAAATTTGAAGTAGATAAACTTAATATTGCTTTAAATCAATTATATGAAAATAGCAAGTTAAGGCAACAATGGGAAGCTAAGAAAGAAGGGAAATTTATTGTTATCAGTCAATTGGATATCAATAAAAATCTTAAAAAAAAATTAAAATAGATTTTTAAAACTGAGAAAAAGAGAGGAGATTTTAAGATGTATATTGAATACTGGATCGATAATAAAGATAGCGAAAATGAATTACATTATATGAAAATTTCTAATACTGGAATTATTATTGCAGGAATAACAAAAAAAGATACATTTAGACTATTAAAAGAAAGATTAAATCAATTTATTATTGATTTTAAACAATTAAAAACAGTTGAAATTGGTAATATTCAAGAAGGTAATTCACCTTATGAAGAAAAAATTAATATGATCCCTGAGATTATTAAAAGGGATAGAGGTTTTGATGATTACCTCGCACATAAAATAAGACAAGAAAAAAGAAAGGGGAAATTTACTAATGATAAATGATATAGAAGTTGTAATTTGTCCTGAATGTTTAGAGGTAGATAAAAAAATAAATTGCTTTCTAAGTGAAAATGAATTTCAATGCAATGAATGTAATACAAAATTTACAATGAAAAATAATTATATTGGCAGAATTTCAGATGGATATCATAGTTTTGATGAATATAATTTTCATAGAATGATATTATTTTCAATTATATGTCGAAAATATAGAAATAAAGCTTGGAAAAGTTTATTCCATCATGATAATACAATGTTTGATAATATGTTTATAGTTGGAATTAATACACCAGATGGACAATATACTTATCATTATAATATTAAATACTGGAATTACTTCTTAACAATAAAAACTCTGAAAAATGCCCCAGAATATGACGGGCATAAGCCAGAAGATATAACAAGATTATTCAGCTTGGAGATTGATATTGATGAATAATTATCAATTAAAAAGAGAATTCAAAAAGAATTTAAAAATTTTAAAACTATGGAGAATGGGGAATAAAAAAATGTTAGATTATAATTTTTGTGATAAATGTAAAGAAAGTAAAATTGATGATGTTTGCGATATAAGAGAATTCGCAAATGATGACGAAATATATATATGTAATGAATGTATTAAAAAAATGATTGAAAATAAAGAAATTATTGTAAATAATGATATTTTAAATAATGAGTTATTCTCATTTACTAAGAAGGGAATAGAAATTAAAATAAAAGAAATTCAAAAAGAGCTTGAAATCTTAATTAATTATGAAAATAGATACCTTAGAGAACTAAAAGAAATGGAGAAATAAAACAATGAAAAAAAGAATAAAATGCACATATTGTCATAGAGTACATATTACAAATAAAAAAGGTTTATGTTCAGATTGTATAAAAGAAATTGAAGAAAAACAATTTTTAGAAACAAGAATTAGGTCAAATAAATATCAAAAACTTGAATGGATCGTTTTTGAATTTAATTGGGATAAAAAGAACACTAAGCATTTTTTACAGTTTTCGGAAATGAATCACATAAGACAAGATGATAAATGTTATGTTGTGATTTATTCCTTAAATGATCTTTTAGACATTGATGCAATGTTAAATGTTTTTTGTTCAATAAACAACTTAGAAGCACATAAAATAAGAGCTGATATTTCAAATATTGGCTTGCAAAATAGGATTGAAGTTGTAGAGGTAGAAAAATATTATGAAAAATTTTGATTTTGATATTGATTCAATAATAGGAAAAACAATAAAAAATATTGATAATGATCTTAATGAAGGTTATATAAAAATAACATTCACTGATAATACGGCTATTATTTTTGAAGCCGATACAAGCGGAGATTACGGAGAATATAACACTCCAATAAGTTATAGAAAGGGAAATGAATATGATGAAATATAGATATTATGACGTGCCTAGAATTGCAAAAATGTATCTGAATATTTATGAAAGATTTGCACAATTGATTAATAATCCTAATGAATCTTTTGAAATGACTTCATTTAACCAAATATGGTGCAATACAAGCGGAGGACATGAAGGAATTGGCGGTTCTGCTATGACTTCACAATTAACAGTTGTTATATGGAATGAAAAAAGAGCATTTATATTTTTTGATGGTAATTATGGCTATAAAATAAATTTTTCTTTAGCCAATAAAGAATTATTTTTTAAGGATTTACATGACAAAAATATTGCTGGGGCAATATCTCAGAAAAAAAGATATCAAAAATAAGGAAATAGATCATCAATAAAATTCAGATCCATTTCCTATGGGTAAACAAATATAACAAATTAAATTTATTTGTATATGATACAATAATTATTATAATACTTTTTACTTAGCAAAATTTGAAAAATATATTAATTTAAAATTATCACTTAGCAAAAAGAGCTTTAAAAAAATAGCTCTTTTTGTTTTTGCTAAATATAATATATAATAAAAATTAGAAGTTGCTAAATTAAAATTGCTAAGTTAAAAACTTCTAAAAAATGTATTTTGTGAATTTTACTTTCCTTTAATTTTAATGTTGCTAAAAACAAAAAAAAATCTTTGCTAATATGATTAATCCTTACTTAGCAAGGGTTTTTTTATACCTAGCAAACTTTAAATTAGCAAGTTTTTAAGTTAGCAAATTTAACCTAGCAAACTTTAAATTAGCAAATTTTTAAGTTAGCAATTCAATTAATATTTTAAATTAGCAAGTTTATATTTAGCAAAAAAAATAATTGCTAAATATAAATATTTATACCTAGCAATTATTTTTTTTAATTAGCAAATAATTATTTTATTTTTCTTAATTTATCCCAATAATTTTTTGCATCCATTTTTATTTTTTTAGTATGGTCAATTTCTTTTAAACATTTTTGACGTAAATCTTTATTACATTTTTTGTCTTTATAAAAGTAACATTCTGAATCATTATATTTGCAGTCCATTTGCTAATTATTTCCTTTCTAATTTTTTTGAATTTAATTTATATAAAAAATAAGAGAGGATAATCCCCTCTTAAATTAATCTAGTTCATACCATTTTTTACCTTTTTTATTTTTTCTATCTGTTACTATTTTATTGTTTTCAACTACGGTTGCTTCGGTACAATCTTCACCGGGTTCAAGGTTACATGATCCTTTACCATTGTTATGTTTACAGCTTTTTATTTGACAATTTCTAATTAATTCTTGATCTTTTCCCATTGTTTTTATCTCCTTCCTTTATTTTAAAATATATCAGGTTCTGACAAGTCAGAATAAGATAATTTTCCTTTTGGTTCTTTAATAAATATATAGGCTGGAATATCTCCAATGTCTTGTAATTCTTCGATTCTTTCAATTTCGCCTTCTGTAAAATTAAAATCTTTCATAACTGCCTCCCATAAGTTTAATATTTTTCTTACTACATCTATTATATTACATAGAATCTATTTTGTCAACTCTTTAAGAAAATTATGGAAGATTTTCAACATTGCCCATCCTGCATCATTCTTGTCTTGACAAAAGAAAATATTGTCAATATATCCTTTATTATACCAAGAATTTAGTGAGCCTATGAATGCATTAGGATGTAATTTTGATCTATAATTATGCTCTTTTATATCTTCTTGAGTAGCATTTTCAATTAAAAGAACCATTTTAGCTCCTGCTTCTTTTGCTCTTTTAAACTCATTTTTAAATCGTTCTCGGCGATTTATCGGATTGTCTTTTTTACCTGAAGTTAAATTTAGAGCTAATTCATCAAGACTATTTTTTCTTTCAATTACAATCAAATTTCTATAATCTGTGTTATGATCAATAAATGAATAATCACCGAATTTTAATGTTTGTTTTCTTTTAACCGATATTTTATTAACAGCCATATAATTTAATATATGGCTGTTCTCCTTTTCTCTAGAATCAATTAATATAATCATTTTATATATGCCCAATTTTCATATAATTTTGTATTGTAATCCTTCATTTGATATTTTCTTTTTGAAGAATTAAAATAATATTCATAGTTATAATTTAAGTTATCGGTTATGCAAGTCGCAAATATTTTTTCATATGCAAAATTATTTTCTATATTTAGTTTGTTAATTATGCTTTTAATTGATTGAAAATTGCCCGAATTTTCTATTTTTAATTTAGGACTTAGAATTAATAGTCCTTTTTCTTTTAATGTATTAATAAGCAAAATTCTTAATATTTTCATAGGTATTATTCTCCTTTAGGTAATTTTGTATTGTGAATACTTTGAATCAATCTTAATGCATATCCAATCAATTCATCTTCTTTATTACCAGCAATGTCTAAATTATTAAATAATTCTTTAACTTTTTTTAGTTCATAATTTGTCTTATCAGATAAAATAATAAAATTCGGATTTTCTTTTAA
The DNA here is from genome assembly GCA_050117315.1 of Ignavibacteria bacterium. Classification (GTDB taxonomy): domain Bacteria; phylum Bacteroidota; class Ignavibacteria; order Ignavibacteriales; family Melioribacteraceae; genus JANQIV01. The sequence goes on along the minus strand of JASFMY010000026.1, from coordinate 5,475 downwards.
TTTATAAATTTCTTCTATAGTTAAATCTTTTTTATATTTATTTGGTTTAATATCAATTTTATAAAGTAAATAAAAATGATCTTCTAAAATTTTATTAATATAATCATCAATACTTTCATTAGATTTTCTATTTTTTAATATCTTATCTAATAAATTATTTTCTATGGCTATTTTACCTTCCTTTCTCATTAATCATCATTCCTTTCAATATTTTTAATATTTAGATAACTTTCATTACTTATATAAGTATTTGTTGAGTCAGTTTTATATTGTTTTTTCCGCATATCTTTTAAACAATGATCAATTAAGCTTCCTTCTTTAAATAAATGATCATTAGAATTATAATGACCTGTATATTCATTTTTTTTATTTTCTTTTGCTGGTGTATAATTATTAACCGCTGAAAATAAAAATTGATTTTCTGAAAAAATAATAAAAACTGGTCCTAATATCGGGTGAAAAGCTGATCCATAAATTTTTATTTTACGTTTAGTGCTTTTATCTCTTACTTCAAATAAATAATTCAAAATATCACCTCAATTTTTTTTATTTCTCCATATATTACAGCTCTTTGTCCGCATTTAATACAATAGAAATATTCTGTAAATGGAATAATACTCTTAACACTTAATGGATCTGATTGAGTTCTTAACTCAAAACAATTTATTGATTCCTCTTTTCTATAAATCATATAATTAGTTCCACATTGGCATTTATAAATAATTTTATTATCTATTTCTATGATTTTTATTTTATCTTCAGCTAATAAAATAAAAAATTCATCTAAAGAATATCCTGTATTTTTTTTAAATTCTTCAATCTTTCTTTTTGCGGATGATTCTATTAAAAATTTAAAAATTTTATCTCTTTTTTCATCATCTTTTAAAGCTTCAAAAAACTTTTCTTTTTCAGTCATTAATATCATCCTCTTTCTGATCTAATATAAATAATTGTTCTTGGTTAATCCCAAAGTAATCACATAGTTTTTTTCTTATCTGATATTTTGGATAAGCCTTATCATTTTCAATTCTTCTTATCCAATCACGACTTATATTTAATTCTTCAGATAGTTCTTTTTGGGTTATATTCTTCCAAACTCTATAACCTTTTAATTTATTATTCATTGTTCTTATTCTTTGTTTTAACATTTTAATCAGCTCCTATATATTTCATAATTTTTTTGTTAAAATCTTCAATTTCTTTTATTTTTAATTTACATAAATTACATTTCATACATAATATATCTTGTTTTATATATTTTTTTAATTTATGACAATAAGTTAAATTTTCTTTAATTGATAAAATTCTTAAATCCATGATTTAACCTACTTTCAATTAGACTATTTTTGATTTCCAAAAGCCTTTTTTAATATATCCATATTGTCTTTTCTTAAAAATTCAAATTTTCCGAATTGTGTTTCAAAAAATATATATTTATAGTTTAAACCTATATTTTTTATTGTATTTATATCAATATGAATGCTAAAGTCCATTGCATTCTCAGCAATACAAATTTCGTTATTATATATATCAAGATAAAAACGGTCATCAAGCTGATTTGATTTTAAAAACTTTTCAATAGTTTGTTTATTCATAATTTTTTCATCCCCTTTATATATTTATATTTAAATAGACTTTATTTATATCATTCTGAGTATATTTTTTTTCAGGTAATACAGGTAGTTTTTTATTATAAGTAGGCTTATATTTATAAATGTAATATAATTCTTTATATGCTAAATCATAACTTTTTGTATTATTAGGCATTTCTTCTAATATTATAAATTTAAAATATTCTGCTTTAAATTTATTAAAATCAGCTTGTAATTTTTTATTTTTATGTTTATTTTCTTTTAATTTACTAAAATGATTATATTTTCGTCTTTCTAAATCTTTACTACTACCAATATAAAAGCTATTGGTCTTTATATTTAATATTTTATATATTCCTAATTTTGTTTTTTCCATAATTTTAAATTTTCCTTTTCTTCTTTAGTCAATTAGATCATCAATATTGTGATAGCATTTAAGCTTATCAAAACGTTCCTCTATCTTATTTAATTTAATAAATATATCCTCTAAGTCTTTAGTTAATATATTTATTTTCTTGCTATCAAAACAATACATATTTTCTAATTCATCAATTATATTTTGTTTTTTGCAATTAAATTGAATTTTCAATTCATCAATTTCATTAATTATACAGTCATAAGTATAGTTATAAACAATGCGGCATAAGTCACTTAATCCTAATTGAAATACAAGAACTTCTTTTTCATTATCAGAATTTTCAAAAGCAAAATCGTCATCTTGAATAAATGATTCAATAGGAAATCTAATCATATAATTATTAAAATATTCTTTGTAGGTATATTTTAATTTTCTTAAATAATCTATAAAGGCATTTGCTAAAATAGAATATTTAATTTCTACGCTTTTAATTCTTTCAAAATCATAGTTATTCTTTATTTCTACATGTTCGTTATTTCCTAACCATTCGATTTTTGGTGTTTCTTGAAGATTTGAAAATTCTTGTATTCCCAATCTTTCCAAATCTTTTAATTTTAAATCTTCAATCATTAAGTTAAAATTTAGTTGTATTTTCATAATATAATCTCCTCTATTTTTATAATTTTATAAATTAGGAAGCTAAGAATTATCTTAGCAATCCTCCTTGAATTCTGATATCATTCTTTCTTTTAGAAATGTATTTCTTTTTTCCCTGTTGTTTCTTTCAACAATTTTCTCGGTTGTTTGTTTATTACTAAGATAAATAACTGTTTGCTTTCCTCTTGTGATTCCTGTATAAAGTATTCTTGAATCCATAAATGGTGAATCTTGATTCATTATAATCACGATATATTTAAATTCTGATCCTTGTAATTTGTGAATTGTAGAGCAATACGCCAATTGAAAATTTTTAACAGTTTCGGAATTTTTCTTATAACAAACAGTTCTGTCTAAATCATTATAAAATACAGAAAATGTTGTTTTATCTTCATCAGAGATACGACCACTTTCTCCATTCATTATTTCATTTTCTCTGTCATTTTTTATACACATTATTTTGTCTCCCTTATCAAAGGGAAACCATTTTGATAATTTATCTTTTTCTTTTACAGGATTTATTTGTTTTTTCAACATTTCATTAATTTTATTCACGCCAGTAGCACCCTTTTTAATTGGTGCAATAAATTGTACATCAGAATAAAATTTATCTATATTATCGTATTTTTCTAGTAAATAATTAAAGAAATATAATATTGAATCCTTGCAATTAGAATCATTAACAGCTTTACAATAAAAGTCTTTCTTTTTAATTGATGTATCGAATTGCTTATTATCATTTACTAAAGTTGCAATATCAATAATATTTGAATCACCTTTTTGCCTAAAAACTTTTTGAAGTTTTACACATGGTATTATCTTTGATTCAATTAAATCATGTAAACAGTTTCCGGGTTGAACGCTTGGCAATTGTCCCGGATCACCAACAAGAATTAACTTTTTAAAGTCAATTGGTGCATCCTCCATCGTTCTTAATAAATCATAAAATAATTCCGTATCAACCATTGAAAACTCGTCAACAACCATTACAGATTGTCGATAAGTTCCAGAATCTTCAGCAACATTTAAAAATCTATGTATTGTTGTTGCCAATGATCCAGTTGCTTGCTCCATTCTTCTTGAAGCTTTTCCAGTTGGAGCAGTTAGGAACATTCTAAAATTTAATTCATTTAAAATAAATAATGCACATTTTAACAAAGTAGTTTTACCAGTTCCAGCACCACCAGTCAAAATGCTTACCTTGTTATTTACAAGATTTTTGATCCCTTCAACTTGTAATTTATCAAATTTAATTTTATTGAGCTTTTCAAAATCATTGATAGCTTGATCTATATCATAATTATCAAGAAATTTTATATTAGTTTCTTTTTCAATAAGCTTTTTTAAGTAATGTGGGATTTTAGTTTCAGCTTCAAACATTGAAACTGTATAAACTTTTTCACCATCAATTTCTAATCTTTCATTTTCTTCAACAAATTGATCTACATTCTTTATATTTAAAGATGATAGTTTATCTAATAAATCATCTTTTTCAATAAAGCAATTACCCATTGAAGTATAATATTTTACAACATATTCAACTAAATATTTTAGCCTAATAGGATTATCTTGCTTGATTCCTAATCCTAAACCAATACGGTCTGTATATTTAAATCCAAATCCAGCATTTTCGATTAAGATTTTATAAGGGTTTGATTTGAATTCATCAATACCATTTTCTAGGTTTTCGACTAACTCATTTATTGATTTTATTTTAGTCGGGCTAATCTTATTGCCTAATAGCATGTTTAATTCTTTAAAGACTTCCATAGATTCGAGTTTTTGAAGTCCTTCACGAATTAATAATACAGTTGCAGACCCAACACCTTTAATTTTTGGGTAATCTTCCGTTTTAAAAATATTAATATCCTCAACCTCACTTAATATTTTTTCGGCTGTTTTTGACTTTATCCCGGGTATTGAACAAAGCAAATTGCTTTTAGCTTGTTTGGAATTATAGTCAAATTCTTCATACTTACATTGAAATGATTTTTGACCTTTATAATTTCCCATTGTTCCGACTAAAGTCTTTTCGCCCTCCGTAAGCTCAAATCCATCAGCTTTTACACTGACTGATTCGTCGCCAACCCATCCAGCATAAATCCGAAAATCGCCATTTCTGAATATTTCTCTTTCAATTTCAATATTTATCTTTTCCATAATCTGCCTCCAAATTCATTTTTTTAATTCTTCTATGACTCTATTATATTACATTGAACATTTCTTGTCAACTAGTATGTTAAATGTAATATAATTACACTAATTAATATAAAAAAAATAAGCCGAAGCTTATTTTAAAATTCTATAAGTTAATTTTATTTTTAATTGTGTCTTGTAAAATAATATTAATTTTGCTATATTATCATTTGGATATTTAAAACATTTTTTAAATATTTTTTCAGATGGTGTAAGATATTTTGAATTTTCAATTTTTTCTTTATTCTTTAAATACCAATGTTTGAATTCTATGAAATTGATATTATGACGGAATATTAATTTCATAGAATCATTATCTAAATTAATAGAATTAGAGTTTTTTTTAATTGATTTATTCATACTAATCAAGCCTTTCTATAGTAATTTTATTTTCTGATTCTTGATATAAAATAAATATATCATTTTCAGATAGATTCATTTTTTTTATAAGATGTATAGGAATAGTTACAACAAAACTATTCCCAACTTTTCTTATTCTTTTTTGAATACTATTTTTTCGTTTTATCTTTTTCATTAGTTTTTTCCTCCTTCTTTTCCTGCTTTTTTTCATTAGTTTTTTGCGTTTTATTAGTTTCTTTTTTATTATCATTATCTTTGTTAGTCTTTTTATTATCTGTAGTTTCTAGGTTATTTTTACTATCTTCTTTCTTA
>JASFMY010000025.1:0-58087 GCA_050117315.1 Ignavibacteria bacterium | reverse complement strand
TTTATTTTCTTTTTATCAAGAATTCTCTAAAGCTTAGAAAAATGGCTTATACACTGAGAGCTTTGTGCCATAAGCAACATAGGTTTGAATTTTGCATCTGAGAACTTCAGCAATCCCTAAGTAAATTGGTAAAGAAATTAAAGGGAAGAAGTTCAAGGAAATTACAGCAAGAATTTCCAGAGTTAGGAAAAAGATACTGGGGGCGTCACTTTTGGGCTATAGGTTATGGATGTTGGAGTACCGGCAATATAACAGATGAAATGCTAAATGAATATTTGGAACATCACAGAAAACCAGATGATGAAGATGAATCAAACTTCATCATGGAATAAAGACTTTCAGTCTTAACTAAAACTATGGACTTGTAGTCCATAGTGGTTTATTTTTTAGTAAGCTGTTCAATTCTTCTTTCCATATTTCATAAGTATTATGATAACAATCAACCGAATTTGTGTCCGGTTTTATATCTTCAATTTTCTTTAATCCTTTGAAGGCATTTTCAGGTGTGTAATAACCAATTCCGATTCCTGCACCCCTTGCGGCTCCCTGAGCACCGTCGGTATTATAAATTTCAAGATCAACGTTACATGTGTTTACAAATGCATCCCTAAAAACTTTACTCTGGAATAAATTTGAATTGCCGGCGCGTATTACTTTGAATCTGCCTGTAGAATTATCGGTTTCCATTCCTATGCTTTCCATAACATCAAGTCCGTATTTGAACGCGAATGCTATTCCTTCCTGTGCTGATCTTATCATGTGGCCGATTCCATGCAGGTTAAAATTAATCCCTGAAAAATGGGCGTTAACATTTTTATTTTGGAGAACTCTTTCAGCCCCGTTTCCAAAAGGATGGCACAACAATCCGTCTGAACCAATATTAACTGATTCTGCAAAATCATTTAATTCATTATAAGAAAATTTATTATCAATTATATTTTGCTTCAGCCAGCTGTATTGAATACCGGTTCCGTTTATGCAGAGCAGTACACCTTTATTTGGGAGTTCATTAGTATAGTTAACATGTGCGAATGTGTTTACCCTGCTTTTATTATCAAAAACATTTTTTGCTGTTACTCCGTAAATTACTCCAGAGGTTCCGGCAGTAGCGGCAATTTCACCCGGGTTAAGCACATTTAATGACAGCGCATTATTCGGTTGATCTCCTGCTCTATATGCAATGGGTATTGCTTCCTGTAAACCTAATTCATTTGCCGCTTCCGAACTCAATGTGCTCTGGATTCCAAAAGAAGGTGCTATGGCAGGGATTATATTTTCATCGAAACCGTAATATTCAATAAGTTTGTCGGCCGGTTTCTTATTATTAAAATTCCAGAATATTCCTTCGCTTAGCCCTGAAATTGTTGTGTTTATTTCACCGCTTAATCTCATCGCGATATAATCACCGGGTAACATAAATTTATAAATTTTTGAATATACTTCCGGTAAGTTGTTTTTTACCCAGTTCAATTTTGAAGCGGTAAAGTTACCTGGAGAATTTAGGTAATTACTTAGACAGTATTCAGACCCTAACTCGTTGAAAGCTATATTTCCGGTTTCAACTGCACGGCTGTCACACCAAATTATAGAAGGGTAAAGAACATTTTGATCTTTATCGACTATAACCAATCCATGCATTTGATATGATATGCCGATTCCAATTATTTCATAAGTTGTTGAAGAAAGTTTTGACAGCATCTTTTGAGTTGCTGTTCTCACATGGTTCCACCATTTATCAGGGTGCTGTTCAGCCCAGCCAATTTTAGGTGCGTCAATTTTCATCTCTTGTTCAGGGGACATAACTGAAGACATCAATTCGCCGGAATCAGCATCTATTAACGACGATTTTATAGATGAACTTCCAATATCATATCCGAGCAGTAATTTTTGTTTCATTAAATTCTCCAAAATTTTATACGGAACATCTAACTAGCTAGTTGAAGTTTCATTATGTGAATTATGAAACTTCTTTAGATTATTACAAAACGTTCTTATGTTGTTATCATTTTAATCCGCCTTCGCTACGGCGGACGAGAAGACGGAGTTTAATTCCCAGTCGCTTGCGGCGGAATAGGGTTCGGGTCTTGCCCCGAAGTTCATACCATTGATTTTGTAGAACAACTTTAAATAAGACTTTACAAAATGCGGTTAATCTACTGTTTTAACAAACAATTACATGTTGCAAGGTATTAAAAACGTCTTCAATTTAATACTTTAGAAGATTCCCTAATAACTAACTCAGTATCAAGTACAATTTTTTCAACAGGCAATAAGGAAGAGGCTTCTATATTTTTAATTAGAATTTCAGCAGCTTGTCTGCCAATTTGATGTTGCGGAGCCCTTATTGTTGTAAGGGGAACAGGGTATATTTGAGCATAATAAATATCATCGTTCCCTATAATTGATATATCTCCTGGGACATCTATCTTTAATTCGTTTAAAGCTCTCATAACGGCAAGCGCCTGCATATCATTAAAACAAACTATAGCGCTTGGATAATCATCACGTGATTTACCCTTAAAATATTCTATTGTTTTGCTAAAACTCTCATTGTAATTTGAACCTATGGGAACTATCATATCTTTTTTGAAGACCAATGTTCTTTCACTAAAAGCATGACGGAATCCTTCAATTCTTTCCTGGGTATGTGACGAGTTTGGAGGACCTGTAAAATGGACAATTTTTGTATGACCGCTGTCTATTAAATATTTTACCGCTCTTTTAATTGCTTTAAGGTTATCTATTGCTACAACATTTGCTTGAATTCCTTTGACGTCCTCCAATAATACAAAAGGGTAGTTAATCATTTTTAATTTGAATAAGTGTTCGATCTCAGCTGTACCTTCAACTATAGGAGCTATAATAGTTCCCTTTATATCCTTGGTTGAAAAAATGTGTGAAAATCTTTTTTCGTATTCATGCTGGTTTTCGGAACTTGTAATAATAACAGAATATCCTTTGCTGTTGGCATATTCTTTTACACCGGAAATAATAGAAGTATAAAAAGGGTAATTTATATCCTTGATAATAATCCCTATGCTTTTATCCTGGTTGGTGTTTTTTAAGTTTCTTGCTACACCCTTTGGACGAAAATTTAATTCTTTCATCACATTTAAGATTAAATCCCTTGTAGCTGGCCTTACTGAATTTTTACCATTAATTACAGCCGAAACTGTACCTTTGGAAACACCAGCTTTGTTTGCAACATCAATTATTGTTATCCTTTTCATTAAATCCCTAGATAATTAAACAAAAACCCCGACAATTAAAACGTTTCAATAATTTCAAAAAGCAAACATATGATTTATGTCTTGTAAAATCAACAAAAATATCGCATTATTAATTACTTTTTAAAATTTGCGAAAGATAAATTTTGTTTTCTTTCTTTTTCCAGGTAAATCAATAGTGGTAACCTTTCTCTTTTGGGGCAATAAGATTCAATGAGAATCAAGTTGAGTTGTTAAACCGTTCCAAAAATTCGCTTGTAAGTTCAAATATTCTCACCGGTTTTTATTCCTTTTTTGAACTTGAACACTAATTAGTGCTTACTCGTGTATTGCCTAAAGAAAGGAACACAAAAGTGGTAACTAAGTTACCTGATTAAATTAGCTAGTTGCTTTCTCACTTGCAAAAAGTATATTGGTGTTTATCAATCAGAGCGATGAAGAAATTTAGATCCCGTTAAATGTTAGCCTGTAATTTTTGTTAATATTAGGGAATAAGCAATAATAGTTTATTTATAATTCGAGTTTGGAATTCTGATTATAAAATATAGAATATTAACGAGTGATAAGTATCCTTTTCGACTACTATCTTAAAAGCAAAAAAAACGATTTGATAAGGATTCAGTAAACTCAGTTTAGGCTTGTTTAATAACGTTGATACATACATTCAAAGAATATTCAGCAATAAATTCTATTAATATGAAACAAGATTGACACTCATAAAATTAGGAACCGATCTTATTTTTTAGAGGTTTTTTACATTGGATAAATACAATTCAATATTTAAAAAGTTAATATGTATTGTGCTACTTTGGTATTGTGATAGATGAAATAATTCTTCTGTTACATATTTAACTATTCTCCATTAGTCATACATTTCAAAACCGTTGATTAGCTACGGAAAAGGGTAGAATTTTACTAAGATAGTTATTTGCTTAGCTAAACAAGATATTCTTTTTGTTAAATAGATAATGGTTTTTCTCTTGACTATAACATAGAATATTGTTATAATTCTTTTGAACCGATTCAATTTTATTTTAACCAAGTTGATTTGGTTCGATTCTATGAAGGAGTAACTATAATTATAATATAACAATGTGCATGTGCTTTGCATGTATGTTTCATTTCTAACATAAGCGAAGATTCGATTTAGCTTAATTAATTAAACATAAATTAAAAGCAGGTATGAGCCTATGAACTTACCAAAACAATTTTTGTCGATTTGTTTTCTACTTTTAATCTGTTCTTCGGTACTCGTGGCACAAAATGGAGCTGGGAGAATTCAAGGTGTTGTCAGAGATACTACTACGGGAGACGATTTATTCGGTGCCAACATTTATTTGAGAGGCACTAGTATGGGGGCTGCTTCTGATATGGAAGGAAGATATCTAATTCCTGGTGTTCCTGTTGGTACTTATACATTGGTAGCGCGTTATATTGGTTATGAACAAAAAGAAATTACGATTGAAGTGCAAGCGAATAAAACGCTTCAAGTTGATGTTTTTCTTTTGACAGAAGCCATAGAAGGTGAAGAAATTGTAGTAACCGGACAAGCTCAGGGACAAAGAGAAGCTATAAACCAGCAGCTTACATCCAATACAATAATCAATGTTGTTTCAGCGGAGAAAATTCACCAGTTGCCGGATGATAATGCTGCCACAGCCCTCAGCCGTTTGCCGGGTGTATCTCTTATGAACGGTGACCAGGTTGTTATTCGTGGTGTTCAGGCTAAATTGAATCAGGTCCTTATAAATGGTATTCAAATGCCTTCTACAAATATGAACGACCGCTCAGCAAACCTGGGTTTTATATCATCAAACATGCTCTCCGGTATTGAAGTTGTAAAAGCACTTACACCTGATATGGATGCCAATGCAGTTGGCGGTGTGGTTAATTTAAGAATAAGGGAAGCTCCGTCCGGTCTGCACTTTGATGTACTTACCCAGGGAAATTACAATTATTCGGATAGGAATACCAATAATTATAAGTTGTGGGCAAGTGTAAGTAATCGTTTTTTTGACGATAAGTTTGGTGTTTTTGTACAAGCAAATATCGATCACTCTGATGGCGGCAACCAGAGTGCCTCCCGTGGATTAGTAATGGACGGTTCAGTCAATACAAGTTACGGAGAAGCTGTTTACCTTACAAATTCTGGAACCTTTCAATACGATCGGGATATTGTTACCGTCAGCGGTGGAAGTCTTATACTGGATTACAAACTCCCTAATGGAAAAGTAGTCCTTCAAAATACTTATGCCGGTAATTTTATAGATCAGCGTCATAATCGGATTTTACTGGATTTCGATAATACTCTGGTGGCATATACTATTGACCGTAATAAATACGGAAAGGACTTATGGATTAATGCACTGCAGGCTGAAAATACTTTCGGCGATATCAAGGTAGAAGCAAGTTTATCACATTCCAGTACTAAACAATATACAAGAATTGCATATGAACCTTACGGTAATGGTTCTGGCTGGACTGACTTCGAAAATAATAGTAGTCATCAGGCACCTTTTGGTTTAGATGGTGACACACCTATAACATACACTTCAAATTCAGCACAGCGTTCAATGTCAATGGAAAAACTTTACAGTATCTTTGACAATCTTACTAGTGAGGATGCTGATAGCGCAACGTTAGAAGGCTGGGTTTCTTCTTATAAAAATACTTTTAAGCAACATTTATATAATATGTCTCTTGACGTTACGATGCCTCTTAATTTTTCTAAGGATATTACGACTGAATTTAAAGGTGGGGGTAAATACGTGAGAACAACACGTGATAATGATTATGATAAAACTTACTCCGGCGCTTCCGATGATGATACGTATATAACTGTAGATAATTATTTCCCTGATAGACCGCGTTCCCCTACAAATAGGTTGAGATTTACTGATGTTATGGAAAGTGATTTTGAAAGAGGAGAAAATTTTCTAAGTGATGAATACGATTTTACAAATGGTTTCCAATATGTAATAAATACCGATATATATGATGACTGGTTGAGACAAGCGGAAAAAGGTTGGACGCCGGTTACGAAACAGGATGATAGTTGGAAAGATGATTGGCACGGCTCAGAACAGTTCAGTGCAGGGTATTTTATGGGTACTTTTAATCTTTTCCAAAAACTAACTTTAATTACCGGTATTCGTTATGAAAGTTATCATATGGATTATCATGCTAATTTCACTAATATCATTCATAGTGTTTATGGCGATGCAATTAGTACCGCAGTAGGAACTATTACGATTAATGATAATCCTGACCCTCCTGATAGTTTATATCACATTGTACCTAGTAGTTTTTGTAGCGTTAAGAGGACAGACGTAAATTTCTTCCCTAACGTGCATTTGAAATATAAAGTAAATGATTGGTCGGATATTAGAGTTGCTTATACTACAGGTATTGCACGCCCGGACTATTTGTCTATAATTCCCAAAGTAGCTGTTTATTCAGGCAACACCGGCACTTTGCAAGTAGGAAATCCCAAGCTTAAACCTACAACTGTAAACAGCTTTGATATTATTGCGTCGGTTTACAGTAATGAAGTTGGTCTTTTTACAATAAACGGTTTCTATAAAGAATTGTCAGATGTAATGTACAATACCAATATTTACTATGGTAGTATTTCTGAATATACTGATAATGTATTTGTCCCTGATTCCGTATTTATGGCAGAGAGATTTACTCGTATCATGGCACCTCAAAATATAATTAATACTGCTTTAAATAACCCAAATACGGGCTATATAAGAGGTGTAGAAATTGGGTGGCAAACAAATTTCTGGTATTTGCCCAAGCCGTTTAATTCGCTGGTACTAGATGTGAACTATACAAAATCCGGATCAAATATTGATTATCAAATTCATAGACAGAAGCAAACGGTGATTCAAGTGACTCCTAGGTTAACTAAGACTATATACTCAATGTCAGACACGACTTATTCCGGAAGGTTAATTCAACATGCAAACGATGTTGTAAATGTTACTCTTGGTATTGATTATGAAGGCTTTTCAGGACGTTTATCATTTAATATGAAAGGTAATGTATTAAATTATGTAGGTTCAAGGCCCGAAGAGAATTCATATACCGGCAATATATATAGATGGGATTTTACACTGAAACAAGATCTGCCTATTAACGGTCTGAGTATAGCTTTGAATGGAGTAAATATTTTCCATAATGGAGTAAAAACATACCGTAAATACAGACTGACTCCGGATGCTCCAATAAGTGAAAACTTAATATCGGTTGTATATAGCCCAACAATTTATCAGTTTAGTCTAAGATATAATTTATAAATTATGAATAAAATAAAAAAAAGGAGGAAATAGCATCATTAAAAAGAAAAAATCACTAAAACGTTTTAATTCTGGCAAATTAATTAATTAAAATTTAAGGAGGTATCTATGAGGAAGTTATTTTTACTTTTAACGGTAGTTGTTTTATTACCGTTATCTTCAGTTTTTTCACAAACTTTGGAAGATGTAGTTTCAGAGACGCGGGGAGATACACTTGTAATAAAAACTGATTTTGATTATTCTGATGAGGGGGGGGTGAATACCCTATATATCGCTATAAATGCAGACACACTTGATGTTCCTGACGGACGTGTATATATGCTTAAAACCAACGGGTCTTATTCTCTTGCAAATAACCCTACAACTTCAAGTACTAAAAAAATTGTTATTATGGGTGAAAACAATCAATCTGTAAAGACAATTGATGATGTTAATACTGCACCTCCGGTTATTAGCGGGGCTTATAATGATGACGTTAACACGACAGGTGGCATAGTCTCCGGTTATGATCTGCTTGTAAAAAACTGTAATATTGCAATAGGTAACTCAGCAGGTTCTATAGGTTGGTCTTTCTTTAGTTTCTCAGGACCCGGTTTGAGATACCAAGTAGATAATTGTATTGTAGAGCATACTCTGTGGGTTGTTTTCGGTAGTGTAGAAGCTGATTCAAGGATATTTTTAACGAACAATTACTTTGTAAATTTGGACGGTCATACATGCAGACGTAATGGCGGTGTAGTAGATTTCAATAGCGGTATAACTCAGGATACTCTTCTTGTTGAAAACTGTACACATGTAAATACACAGGGTAGTATATACAAATCTAGACAAAATTATAAAATCAACAGACAAATTTTCAACCATAATAATTTTATAAATTGTAGCGGTTATGTTTTTATGAATGTTGGTGATCATACGGATTACAGTGTAACTAATAATATTTTTGTAAATTGTAACGTACAGTGTTACTCGACTTCTCTTATAGGTAAGGACGCAGGTGAACTTGACCTAGGCGATTTACCTATGGGGCTTGTTAATGTGTACAATGATTCTGCTTTTGCAGCAAACGGTGCTACCTTTTATGTTGACAAAAATTTAGCTTACTGGGATGCAAGTTTTGATGATTGTGCTACAACGTTAAATAATAATGCGGTAAATGGTCAGACAGATTGGGTTTCCCAGATGATTACAATGAATACTAGATCTCAAGCTATGTTCGATGATGATGCAACTTATCCTTACCTTACAGAAGGTACATGGATTACAGATCAGCTGCCTAATTTTGCTGGTACTGATGTTTTATTTACGGATCAACTTGCAATATTAAAAGCATTTTCAATAAGTACTGTTGATACAACTTATGATACTCCATTGCCATCATGGCGTCAAGATACTAATCCTGAACTTGAATATTTCACATTTGCAGACTGGCCAATCCCGATTGATCTTTCTTATGATGATTCAGATTTGTTAACGGCCGGTATGGGTGGTTTCCCGCTTGGTGATTTAGCATGGTTCCCGGATCAATATACAGCATGGATGGCTCAAAGAGATGATGAATATGCAGCTATTCATACAGCCCTATATACCGGTGTAGTAGATGGTGTAGAAAAAGTACCCGGTTTACCGGTTGATTACACACTTAGCCAAAACTATCCTAATCCGTTCAACCCTACAACAGTTATTGACTTTACAATTCCTAAAGCAGGTAATGTTACATTGAAAGTTTATAATGCAGTTGGTGAAGAAGTTGCAATTTTAGTTAACGGATTCAAAGATGCTTCAAATTATAAAGTAGACTTTAATGCTTCTAACTTAGCAAGTGGAGTTTATTTCTATACATTAAAGGTCGATAATAACTTCACGCAATCCAAGAAAATGTTGTTGCTGAAGTAATTTAATTTCTTGGTCTTTATAAATACTTTGTTACAAAATCAAAGCCCCGGTAAATTTATCGGGGCTTTGTATAAAATGTAAAGGCAGCAAATTTTATCCATGCAATTTGAACCATTTGTATTGTTGCCCATGTTGTTCTTATAATTATTGAATTATTTCACATGAATTGCTAAAATGGATTTATTTGATTTTAATATTTAGGAAGTTGATGTATACACAAGCCAAATTGGTTTTGGGATTTTACCATAAAGTCCTCTCTTTTGAAGAGAGGATTTAGGTGAGTTCTAAATAAAAACTAAATCCCAAAACCAATTTGTAACAAGTATATAAAAAAATATTCTTCTGCTTCCGACTTTGGCTTTTCTTATATTTAATATTAACTGTTTTGTTTCCTTTTTTATATCTGTAAATTAATTATTAACGTTGCGTGTAATTTCAAAGTGGAGCAATTGATGGAATTAAAAAAGTATCTGTTTTTCCTCATTTTATCTCTTATACTTGTAGGTTGTGCAAATAACAAAATTAAGGACAAAGATAAAATAGTGGCTATGATAGGCGAAGATTATAAAGTAACTTTAGGCGATCTCAAGCAATATATCGCAGATTGGAATTATGACAGAAGATTTGGTGGCGGAGCGAAAACTTATAATTTCGCATTAAATAAATTGATTTTTAATCAACTAAAAAGGTTCGATTTTTTTGATAGGAAACTAAATGAAAATCAAGATTTAATGAAAAAGATACGTCCTTTCATCAATAATGAGCTGATAAGGAAGTACTTTGATAAGGAATTTATGCAAAAGTATGTTAATGAAAAGAAGGCGGCAGAAGCTTATAAAGAGATGGATAAGGAAGTTATATGTAATGACGTATTCTTACCATTTTCCGAAAAGCCTTCGAAGAACCAACTTGATTCATTAAAAACATTAGCATCGGAAATTGAAAAGGGTATTAGTAATAATGAGGAAATAGATGCAGTCATAAATGTATATTCATCAAGAAATTCCATTATGAGTAATGTAAAATATATAACATGGACACAAAGTATGAATGATCCTGTTGCATATATTGCTTTTAAACTAAAAGTAGGATCTACGCAGGTAATTCAGGCATATAACGGATTTCATGTAATAAAAATAATTGGTCTAAAGAAGATAAAACCAGAACCGTTTGATAAAGTAAAAGATAAAATATTGTCAGACCTTAAAATGGGATATTACCAGGAATATAATAATCAATATGATAATTTTAGAGACAAGCTTATTGATAAAAAATCAGTGAAATGGAATAAGGCTGGATTAGATCAATTAATTAAATGGTCCAAAAATGATGATCATTTCTATACAGAGGCTTATAAAGATACAATGCAAAATGCAATTCAGAAAGGCGATAATTTTGAAATATTATCATATAATAATGGTAAGGTCAACTTGAAGGAATTTCTCCGGCTGCTGGAAGAAGTTGTAGCTTTAAGTCCTACTCTTGTACTAAGTGCTAATAATGTGAAAGATTTTATTTTGGACGCAGTTTACGATGATAATGTTGTTAAAGCTGCTCAAAATATGGGCATAGAAGCAGAATTTGTTAATCCGTATACGGATGTCAAAATTATAAAAGGTAGGCTTGCGTATTTATACAATCAGGCAGTTATTGAAGGAAGTATTCCTGAAGCAACACCGGAAGCACTGAAGAAATTTTATCAAGACCAAAAAGATTCAATATTTTATCAACTGAAGAAAATAAATATTTACACAAGGATATATTCCGACAGCGTAAAAGCCGCATCGGAGATCAAAGAAATAAATAAAGGAACTCCATTTGAAAAAGTTTCAAACAGGTGGTTTGTTAAAACGTTTATCCGTGAACGCGATGGTTCTCTTAAATCTTTTGGGAGCAAAGAGTTGCCTTACCTGGCAGAAGCAGCCTTCAAATTGGGGTTAAACGAGGTTGCCGGACCAGTAGAATATCTTGACGCTGAAAAGGGAAAACAGTTTGCTGTTATTAAATGTATTCGCATCCGGCCGGAAAAACAGCTTACATATGATGATGTTAAAGGCAAAAGAATAGTAGAAGAATTCAATAATTATTACCGTCAAAAAATTTCGGATGAAGTAGAGGTAAAGTTAAAGAAAAAGTATGGTGTTAAAATATTTGAAGACGTTTTATCCGAAGCAATAGCAGCTAAATAGATGAGCAATTCTAAAATCATAAATCTAAATATACTTGTAATTTCTGCAGTTGTTATTTGTTTTGAAATAATATCTACAAGAATTTCTTCTGTAATATTTGTCCAGAATTATGCGTTTATAATTTTATCTTTTGGCATCTTGGGATTGGGAAGCGGTGGAATTTATTCCTTTTACAGTATAAAACCTGAAGAGGGAACAAGTAAGAGTCGAAAAATACTCAGCTTGTTTATATTTCTTTCAGGCGTTTCACTTATATTCTTTATAGTACTTGTAATTCTCTTATCCATAACTAATCCGTATATTTATTTTCTCCTTCTTTTTATTCCTTTCTTTTTTGTCGGAATAGTATACGCTGAGTTTTTTAGAAATTATGCGAATACTGGTTTTAAAATTTATGCTTCAGATCTAATTGGCGCAGCATTAGGCTCTATCTTTTCAATTTATATTTTCAGTTTATTCAATGCAGCAAATGCTGTTCTGTTTTTAGCGCTTGTTTTATTAATTGCAGCCGTCAATTTTTTGATGGTTGAAAAGAAAAAACAAAGATTGCTGTATATAGCTCTTTTCTGCTTAACTGTTGTATTAACACTTTTTGGAAAAAATGAATTATTCGGAAAAATTCCAATTGGTAATTTTCCTGAAAAAGACTTTTATCATGTCTATGATGATCCGAGTATAGAACCCAATATAGCCGATAGCAGGTGGAGTATAAACGGAAGATCGGATCTGGTTGAGTATAATAATCAAAATACTGTTAAACAGCTTTTTATAGATGGTGCGGCAGGTACCCAGATGTACCGATTCAACGGGAACGTTGGGAACCATGATGAACTTCTTGATGATCTTTTGGTACACAATTCAACAACTATTCCTCTGTTGTTCCTGGCTAAAGAAGAAAAGAAAGAAATGCTTGTAATAGGACCCGGAGGAGGGAAGGAAATTCTATCAGGGCTTCTTGGCGGAGTAGAAAATATTACAGGTGTGGAAGTTAATCCGGATTTTGTTGATATAGTAAAAAAGTATAGAAACTTTAACGGCGGTATCTATACAGACTTTCCAAATGTAAAAATCGAAGTAGCAGAAGGTCGCCATTTTATAAAAAGCTCCGGCAAACTTTACAATATTATTGTCTTAGCTCTCCCTTCAACTGAACAACTTCAAAATATTGATGGGATTGCTTCCAATGAAAATTTTCTTTTAACAGTGGAAGCGATAAAGGATTATTTAAAAATTTTAACTCAGAATGGTCAGCTGATTTTTACAGTACATAATAAGTGGGAACTTGTTAGACTTATTGTTACTACTTTATATGCTTTTAAGGAAAACGGGATTGATAATACAAATGCCGTCAATCACTTTATAATTCTGGGAAATGAGTATTCGCCAACAATAGTAATTAAAAAAACTGCTTATACCCCAGACGAAATAAATGCTATGGCTAAAGTTACAAAATCTTCACCTCCTGATTTACCGCAGGTAACATATTTACCCTATGCAAATAATCCCGTCAAAAATCAAGTTGAGAATGTCCTACTGAAAAATATTAAAGATGGACGAAGCTCGCTCGAAGAATTAATAGCAAAAAATAGCTCTGACATTTCACCCGTTCCCGATGATAGTCCCTATTTTTATAAAGTAAAAAAAGGGGTGCCTAATGACTTCAAAAATCTTTTAATTGTGGTATTGATCGTTGCTTTATTGTCTGTACTCATTCCTTTAACGAAGATAAAATCAAAAACGAAAAAAAATAGAAAAAGCAAAACAAAAGAAAAGGTTCTACTTCCTCTTTTTGTTTTCATTAGTATTGGTATTGGATTTATGATTTTGGAAATATCGCTACTCCAAAAATTTATTCTTTATCTTGGTTCACCGACAATTGCGTTGTCTATTCTGCTAGGCTCTTTGCTTGCTGGAATGGGAATTGGGAGTTTTTTCGGCGGGAAAATATATCGGGATGATATTGTAAAACGTCTTAAAAGGATTTCATGTTTAATAGTAATTGCAGGGGTACTCCTATTTATTATATATCCGTTAACTCTAAATGAATTACTTGTTTATGGGTTGGCACTACGAGCTTTTGTTTGTTTTATTTTATTGCTGCCGTTCGGTTTTTTACTTGGTATTCCTTTCCCAACCGGGATACAAATGTTAAAGCAAAACAATTTGGTAAAATATATTCCATGGATGTATGGAGTGAACGGAATTTTTTCCGTTCTTGGTTCGGTATCGGCCGTTATTCTATCTATGATTCTTGGATTTACTCCAAGTTTTTTTGTAGGGTTAAGTATGTATCTTATCGTATTCATAATTTCAAGTTCAAAAAATAACAATCTTCCCGTTAACAAAAAGTAAAAGGATCATTTGCTTTACTGTCCCTACTAGAAAATAATGGGTAAATATACTTGGAATGGAGTGTAATTATTAAGAAATAAACAGTCGCAATAAGTAGAGGAGCAAAAACATGTATGAGTTTCTTTTTATAGCATATTAACTATTTTCACTTAATTTTTTTTGAATAGAAATTTTCTAATATATTAATCATTTATAGAGGCGTTTTGAAAATACCCAAAGGTAAAAAGAAGCAAATATTAGCTGATAAAGAGCAGCTTACAGTACATCAAATTTCAAAAAAATACAATATTTCACCCTATGATATAAAAAAAATTATTAAAGCTTCCGAAAAGATAAAGACAATGCCCAAATGGTTTTACGCTGTATTAGTCTCACTGCCAATTGTATTTTTAATTGTACTGGAAATTGTCTTAAGGATCATAGATTATGGTTATAATTTTGACCAATGGATTGATGCTGGGCAAGGGAAATATGGAATAAACGAGAACATTGCAAAAAAATATTTCGCCGGTGAAAACTTTAATCCTAAGACAAGTGAAGATTGTTTCGATATACAAAAAAAAACAAATTCTTTCAGAGTTTTTGTTTTAGGCGGAAGCAGTGCAGAAGGTTTTCCATACAGCCCGATGGGATCGTTTTCCCGTTATATACGTAGAAGGTTGGAATTAGTCTATCCCAATACACCTATAGAGGTTATTAATATAGGTATGTCGGCGGTAAATTCTTATACCATATTGGATTTTTTACCGGACGTTTTAGATCAAAAGCCCGATTTGATTTTGATTTATGCCGGGCATAATGAGTATTACGGGGCATTAGGTGTTGGTTCGTTACAATCATTTGGTTCATCCCGAACTATAACTAAATTAATGCTATATCTGAATAATTATAAATTAACTCAATTAGTACGCGATACAATTCAATGGATTTTATCATCATTCTCATCCGAAGATGACAAATCCTCTGGAACCTTAATGGCCAGTATGCCAAAAGATAAATACATTCTACTAAATTCAGAAGAGTATAAGTCCGGTCTCGAACAGTTTAAAGATAACTTTACTGATATTCTGAGCATGATTAAAGATAAAGGAGTCCCGGTAATAATAAGCATGCTTGTAAGCAATTTAAAAGATCAAAAGCCTTTTATTTCAGTAAATACTCCCGGTTATAAAAGCGCAGATGAAATTTATGAAGAAGCCATGAATGAATTAAAAAATAGCAATATTATAAATGCAGATTCTCTTTTTAGACTGGCAAAGGATCTTGATGGGCTTAGGTTCAGGGCTCCGGAAAAGATAAATGAGATTATTGACGACTTAGGAAAAGAATTTCATGTGGCAACTGTTCCGATGGACTCAATATTTAATTCTGCAAGTCCCGGTGGAATAGTCGGTGACAATTTAATTGTAGATCATCTACATCCGAATGTAAAAGGATATCAACTTATGGGGAAAGCATTTTACGATTCTATGGAAAAGTTAGGATATCTCCCCAGAACAGAACATCCTAAAATTTTGTTTGACAGTCAGGATAGCCTTACCCATGCCAATTTTATGTTTACAAAACTCGATTCTGTTATCGGTGACTATACTATTACTATATTAAAGAATAATTGGCCGTATGTGAAAAAGAATAAAAAGATGTCGAAATTTCAGCATAAAGATTTTATCAATTTGCTCCAACCTAAGGATTTAACAGATTCGATAGCAGTGAGCAAAATAGAAGGTATATCCTGGACTGATGCGCATTTACTTGCCGCTAAAACTTGTTTAAAAAAAGATGATATAAAAAATTATCTAAAACATATACGTATTTTGCAATATCAGTATCCTTTACTTGGGAATTTTAATTCTATTATATCATACTTCTATTATAGAAAAAAACTGAACCTAGAAGATTACACTTCCAGGAGAGTTGGAATAATACAATTGTATAGAGGAGAATTTGATGATGCAATTAAATATTTGACCGAAGCTTATAATTCAAATCCCAAGAATCCACTGGTATTGTATAATCTTTCCTTGGCTTATTCAAAAAAAAAGGATTTCAAAACAGCGCTTTCCTTAATTGATAAATGCTTAATTCTTAATCCGGATTATCCGGATGCGAATGAACTAAAACAACAAATATTAAAACTATTAGAGGCGAATTAAACATATATCGCAATGTTTTTTTAATCTTTGAGATATCTGATTTGAAAACACTATTAGCTTTTAATGATGTGAAAAATACCGTCGGTAAAGATGCCAAAAGTTGTTAAAGATGAGATTAGAATAGAAAAAGAATTGCGAGACAAATAACATTCTGTTATCTGAAGTGTTTTTTTATCAAAAATATTAATTTCCAGCCAATGCAGAATACAAGAACAGCATAAGAGATGCATTAATAATCACAACGTTTTTAATTAGCAAAAGAAGGTGGGAAAAATGAAAAAAGTAAAATTAATTATTCAAAGTATATCCATATTCTTAATCGGTTTTTTATCTCTGATTTCCAATAAAACTTTTTGCCAGGAAACCAAACTAAAATTAAACGACCTTGAGTATTTTGAGGCATCCGGTCTTAATGTGTTTGTCTTCAGCAATCAATATACCGGTTATTTTTTTGATGAAAAAACTGCGGGGATTGAGTTAATTCATCATGGTGTAAGAACTGCTACCGGAGGCGCAGTAAGGCTGAGGTCAACACCGGAACAGTGGGATCAAATTCCAATGGTCGGAGAACGCAATGTAGATAAAGAAAATAATGGTATTGAAGTTTTACTGAGATATGATGATTATAATTTTGATTCAAGAGTAGTTGTTAAAGCTAAAGGTGAAGGTGTTGTGATAAGTGTAGTTCTTGATAAACCATTACCTAAAGAGTTGGAAGGAAGAGCAGGTTTTAATATGGAATTTTTGCCTGCTTCTTATTTTGAAAAATCATTTTTAATTGACGGCAAACCGGGTACTTTTCCGCTTTACCCTTCGGGACCCATGGAAGTAAAGCCTGTTGGTTCAAAGGTTAAACAGTTTGTAGGGCATTCTACATTTGACGATCACGGAAGGTCGGAATATGTTGACCCTAAACCAATTGCAGCAGGCAAAACGCTTGTTATGGCTCCTAACGACCCTGAACGTTTTGTTGAGATCAAATCTATTGACGGTGAGCTGATGCTTTACGACGGGCGTAATCTAGCGCAAAACGGTTGGTATGTTGTGCGTACTTTAATTCCTGCAAATAAAACAGGTAAAGTAGTAGAGTGGCATTTAACTGCAAACACAATTGAAAACTGGAGACGTAAACCTGTTATTTCATATTCCCAGGTTGGGTATCATCCGGACCAGAAAAAAGTTGCAGTTATTGAGCTGGATAAAAATGATACTCCACTTAAGACAGCTTCACTAATTCAAGTTAATGCAGACGGTAATCACGTTGAGAAACTGACGGCGGATGTCAAGGAGTGGGGACAATTTCTTAGATATAATTATGTGAGATTCGATTTTACTAATGTAAAAGACCCCGGATTATATTTAATTAAATACGGAAATCAAGAAACAAAAACTTTTTCAATATGCACCGATGTATATAAAAATATCTGGCATCAAACGCTAAGCGTATGGTTCCCGGTGCAAATGGATCATATGTTTATTAACGAGGCATATCGTGTTTGGCATGGGGCTGCGCATCTTGACGATGCACGCCAGGCGCCGCTAAATCATCGGCATTTCGACGGTTACAGTATGGGTGATTCAACCGATTCGCCTTATAAACCGGGGGAACATATCCCGGGATTAAATATCGGCGGTTGGTTTGATGCCGGTGATTTTGATATAAGAACCGGCTCACATTGTAACACTGTAATAAGTTTGACGCAGTCATGGGAACACTTCGGACTAAAACATGACGAAACTCTTGTTGACCAGGAAAATCGTTATGTAGATATTCATCACCCGGACGGCAAACCTGATATTTTACAACAAGTTGAACACGGTGCATTGGCTCTTATTGCACAGCACAGAGCTTTTGGAAGGGCAATCAACGGAATTATTGTTCCCGAGCTGCATCAATACCATCACCTTGGTGACGGCTCAACAATGACCGATAATATGATATACAATTCAGCGATGGAGATGTATGAATCCAACGGACTGGAAAGCGGCAAACCTGACGACAGATGGGCGTTTACCAACAAATCGCCATGGAATAATTATTATTCAATTGGAGCACTGGCGGCGGCAAGCCGGGCGCTGAAGGGATATAATGATTTCCTTGCGGACGAATGTTTGACGGCAGCTAAAAATGCATGGATAAAAGAGCATGAGGAATCCGGCTGGGAAATAGAAAGAAAAAATATGTGGTGGCATTTCGAAAGTACCGAATTAACGGCGGCGTTAGAACTATTGATTGCATCAAATGATGAACAATATACGGAGCGTTTTAATCAATTAGTGTGGTCTGCCCTGGATAATGCATTATCAAGAACCATTGGAAAAGCTGTTATGGCAATACCTTACTTTGATGAAACATACAAGGATAAACTTATAAATTATGTTGAGAAGTATAAAAATGAATGTGATAAATTCAGCAAAGAAAACCCGTACGGTGTTTTAATAGGAAGACGTCCATGGGCTGGTAATCCGGAGCTTGTTGCCTGGTCATTAACAAACTACCATGTACACAAAGCTTTTCCTGAGATTTTTAGCCCGGAGTATACGTTAAGGGGATTGAATTACGTATTGGGTTGTCATCCGGGTTCAAACATCTCTTTTGTTTCAGGGGTTGGAACACATTCCAAAAAAGTAGCTTACGGCAATAACCGTGCGGATTTTTCTTTTATAGCAGGCGGAGTTGTTCCGGGCGTTCTTATGTTAAAGCCGGACTTTCCGGAGAACAAAGAAGATTGGCCTTTTTTCTGGGGTGAAAATGAATATGTAATTGATATTTGTGCAGAATATATTTTTCTTTCTAATGCTGTCAATGAGTTATTAAACGGAAGTAAAAAATAGTTTAAAATCCCCGAAATTTATATTACTTCTAATTTAAGGGGAATTTCGGGGAATTTCGGGGAATTATAATAAAACCATCACTATGTGAAAAGATAACAAAAATTATGGCAGGTTTTCAACAAGTTGAAAAAATATAAATTTTTCTCCCAAATTTTCTTGCATTTTAAAATTAATGTCTCTAATTTTATAGCTCGTCTAAAATGGCGTTCTTAATTTATTGTACCCGGGCAGGCGCCAAAGTTGGAGAGTTGGGGCGGACTGTAAATCCGTTGGCAAAGCCTGAGGGGGTTCGATTCCCTCCCTGCCCACCATGCGGAACCGATGAAGGAGAGTGTAAACCCCTTTTGTATTCGCACTTCGTTGGTTTTTTAAGAGTAAAAGATAAATATTGATCTGAAGTTAATTGCCCTGAGAAATTGATTCTAAAAGGGGGTAAATGTTTTTTGATTTTTTGTAATTTGATAAGCGGGAGTAACTCAGTTGGCTAGAGTCACAGCCTTCCAAGCTGTTGGTCGCGGGTTCGAGTCCCGTCTCCCGCTCAAAAAATGTTGCATAATATCCGGTTGTCTGAGGTGTTAGCAGCACACCAGGCATTAGTAGAAAAGAAAATAAACATTGGAATTGTGGGTAACAATTTCATAAAAAAGAGTTTATCTGCTGATGTAGCTCAGTAGGTAGAGCACGTCCTTGGTAAGGACGAGGTCACCGGTTCAAGCCCGGTCATCAGCTCAACAAAAAATGATCTTTTTATGTTGAACTAGGCCGTAAATTTTGAATAGAAGTACGGATGAATTTAATGAGATTAAGTAACTATCTCATCCGATTGACATTTGAAATATATCAAATGTCAATCGGAAAAACTAATAGAAAAGTAATAGAGTTGGAAATTTAATAATATGGCTAAGAGCAAAAACATTAGACAAAATATTATTTTGGAAAGTACAGCAGGTACCGGTTATAGGTATACTACTACTAAAAACAAAAGAAATCACCCAAGCAGGGTAGAATATAAAAAGTATGATCCTGTTGTTCGTAAACATGTAATATTTAAGGAAACTAAATAAAATACGAGAGTGGCTCAATTGGCTAGAGCAGCGGTCTCCAAAACCGCAGGTTGGGGGTTCGAGTCCCTCCTCTCGTGCCACATTATATTGATGGTTTTATTATGAAAGAAAAAATAATAAAGTTTTTTGACGACATAGTAAAAGAAATGAAAAAGGTCACATGGCCTACAAAAGATGAATTGAAGGAATCTACTACTATTGTGATAGTTGTTTGTCTTATTATAGCTGTATTTACTTATGTTATTGATATGTCTGTTTCACAAATATTACAAGGAATATTTTAATTTTGGATTTGAGTAACGGGAAATGGTATGTAGTTAGAACATTCTCAGGTCATGAGAATAAGGTTAAAAATCTTATTGATGCTGAGCTAAAAGACAATGACGGATTACGAGCGAGAATTTTTGAAGTTTTGGTTCCTACCGAAAAAGTGTTTGAAGTAAAGGATGGGAAGAAAAAAACAAAAACAAAAAACTTTTTTCCCGGTTATATATTGCTTCAAGCCGATTTGGATAATAAAGTGAAAGATTTTATTTCCAACGTTCCGTCAGTAATGGGCTTTTTAGGTACTCAAAAGAGTCCTGTTCCTTTACAGCCTGCTGAAGTAAAAAGGATTGTCGGCAGAATTACTCAGGACGAAGATACCGAGAGGACGGAAACAATATTCAGGGCTGGAGATTTTGTGAAAATAATTGACGGACCTTTTAACAACTTCTCAGGGTTAATTGAAGAAGTTAACGAAGAAAAAATGAAAATAAAAGTTATGGTGTCCATCTTCGGAAGAAAGACACCGGTGGAAATAGATTTTGTTCAAGCTGAATTAGAAAAATAAAAATCAAATTAGGTTAAGTAATGGCAAAGAAAATTGACGGATTTATAAAACTTCAGATTCCTGCCGGACAGGCAAATCCATCACCTCCAGTTGGTCCTGCCTTGGGTCAAAAAGGTGTTAACATAATGGAGTTTTGTAAGCAATTTAATGCGAAGACTTCGGATAAAGCCGGGCTGATTATCCCGGTAGTAATAACTGTATATCAAGATAAATCATTTACGTTTATTACAAAAACTCCACCTGCTTCTGTATTAATAAAGAAAGCTATTAAATTGGAAAAAGGATCTCCTGAATCAAATAAAACAAAAGTTGGGTCAATATCAAAAGATCAATTGAAAGAAATTGCAGAAATGAAAATGCCCGATTTAAATGCCAATGATATTGATCATGCAATCAGTATTATTGCAGGAACAGCCCGCAGCATGGGTGTAACAGTAAAGGAATAATAAAAAAGATTTTGGTGCAATATGAAAGTTTCAAAAAGAATAAAATCTCTTAGAGAAAAAATCGACAGCAAAAAAGAATATTCGGTGGAAGAAGCAATAAAATTATTGAAGGATAATTCAACCGTTAAATTTACCGAATCTTTGGATGTTGCTATAAAACTTGGTGTTGACCCAAGACATGCAGATCAGATGGTTAGAGGCACTGTTACACTTCCTCACGGAACAGGTAAAGAAGTAAGGGTGCTTGTAATTGCTAAAGGAGATCAAGCTAAAGAAGCGTTGGATGCAGGTGCTGATTTTGCAGGTTTTAAAGAATACCTTGAAAAAATTCAAGGCGGCTGGGCTGATATTGACGTTATAATTGCTACCCCCGATACAATGGGACAGTTGGGTAAGTTGGGACGTATTCTAGGGCCGAAAGGTTTAATGCCTAATCCCAAATCTGGAACTGTTACAAAAGATGTTGCTCAGGCGGTAAAGGAAGTTAAAGCCGGTAAAATAGAATTTAGAGTTGACAAAACCGGAATAGTACACTCTTCATTAGGTAAATTGAACTTTGACGAAAATCAGCTTAAAGATAACATTGTAGCCTTTTTGCAGACCATTATGAAATTAAAACCTTCTTCTTCAAAGGGGCAGTATGTAAGAAGTTTATATCTATCCAGCACAATGGGACCTGGATTGGAATTGGATAAAGATGAAGCATTAGCTTTGACGAAATAAAAGTTTACGCACTCAGTAAAATGCTTCTAATTTCACTTGTTTTATGAATATGATTAGGTACTAAATGACAAGAGAAGAAAAAAACGAACAAATTGCCGAAATTAAAGACTTGATTGAACAGTCAAGCGGAATCTTCTTTGTTGATTACAGCGGTGTTAATGTTGAAAACATTTCTAACATCAGAAGGGAATTTACTAAAGAAGGTGTGACTTATAAAGTCTTTAAGAATACCTTGGCGGTTAAAGCCTTTGAAAAATTTGAAGGTTATAACGAGGTTAAAGACGTATTGCAGGGTATGACGGGTTTCGCTTTTGCCGGCGAAAATTACGTAGCTCCGCCAAAGATCATTAAAAAACACTTTGATGCTGACGGGAAATTTTCCTTCAAAGGCGGTTATATTGAATCACAGTTTTTCCCTGCCGACCAATTAGATGCTTTGTCCAAATTGCCGACTAAAGAAGAAATAATGGCAAGTATTGTAGGAAGCATCGCGGCTCCTGCTTCGGGAATTGTAGGTGCTATAAATGCAGTAGCGAGAGATATTGTAAGCTGTGTGGATCAAATAGCCAAACAGAAAGAAGCAGCATAAATTTTTGAATATTAATTAGGAGAAATAAAATGTCCGAAAAAGTAACAGAAATCGTTGAAAAAATTAAAGAGCTTACTTTAGTAGAAGCATCTGAATTAAAAACAGCTTTAGAAGATGAATTTGGTGTTACTGCTGCGGCTCCTGTAGCAATAGCAGGTGCAGTTGCAGGTGCTGCTGCTGAAGCTGCTCAAGAAGAAGAAAAAACTGAATTTGATGTTATATTAACAAGCTTCGGCGACAAGAAAATAAACGTTATTAAAGTTGTTAGGGCTCATACAGGCTTAGGATTAAAAGAAGCTAAAGAATTAGTTGACAGTGTTCCGAAACCGGTTAAAGAAGGTATTCCGAAAGAAGAAGCGGAAAAAGTTAAGCAGGAATTGGAAGAAGCCGGAGCTGCTGTAGAATTAAAGTAATTCTATATCAACATAAAGAAAATATTTTCAAAAGGAAGTGGTAGGATACAAAAATAGTCTTACCACTTTTCTTTCATTTAAGAAAGAATAATTTTAAAAGTTTTATTGGAGGTTGGGATTGGATAATATTAAAAGGAATAAATTAACTAACAGAGTTACTTTTTCGTCCATTACCCCCGTTGTTGATTTACCTGATTTATTGAATATTCAAGTGGAATCGTTTGAAGATTTTCTTCAACTAAAAACAAAACCGTCTGAAAGGCAAAAAAAAGGTTTACACGAAGTTTTCAGTGATAACTTTCCAATTCATGATAACAAAGAATTTTATAGGTTGGATTTTATCAGTTACAATATTGAAAAGCCGCGTTTTTCAATACACGAATGTGAAGAACGAGGTTTGACCTTTTCAGCGCCGTTAAAAGCAAAGCTGAGATTGTCTACAAGAGACGACGAAACCGGCGAGTATATTAACTCGGTTGAACAGGAAGTTTATTTGGGCAATCTT
This sequence comes from Ignavibacteria bacterium, assembly GCA_050117315.1. GTDB lineage: Bacteria > Bacteroidota > Ignavibacteria > Ignavibacteriales > Melioribacteraceae > JANQIV01. The sequence continues at coordinate 34,559 of JASFMY010000025.1, read as the reverse complement.
CCTTTTATGACCGAGAGAGGAACATTCATTATAAATGGTGCGGAAAGGGTTATTGTTAGCCAGCTTCATAGGTCGCCCGGAGTTGCATTTGCTCAGACAGTACACCCGAACGGCACACCGATTTATTCGGCAAGGATTATTCCTTTCAGAGGTTCATGGGTAGAATTTGCTACAGATATAAATCATATTCTATATGTATACATAGATAGAAGAAAGAAATTCCCTTCAACAACTCTGTTGAGAGCATTGGGGTATATTACCGACGAAGAGATTTTAAACTTGTTCAGCTTAATTGAAGAGTTGAATGTTTCCGATTTAGATGAAGACAAACACAACGGCAGGGTTGCTGCTGAAGATGTTATTGACACTACAACCGGTGAAATTTTTGTTGCTAAAGACGGTGAATTAACAATTGAAACAATTGAACAGATTCACAACTCAACCATCAAAAAAATTAAACTGATAAGTACTGAAACTACAGTAGACCAGGACCTAGTTCTAAATACGTTAAAGAAAGATACCGCTAAAACTGAAGAAGAAGCGTTGTTTGCAATATACAGACAGTTAAGATCAGGTGAGGCACCGGATATTGAAACCGCTCAAGCACTTTTAGATAAATTATTTTTTAATGAAAAAAGATATGACTTAGGCGAAGTAGGCCGCTTTAGAATGAACGATAAGTTGGGATTGGATATTCCCCTGGATACAAAGGTACTTACCATAGAAGATATTATTGCAATTATGAAAAGCATTATCAAATTGAAAAACGGTAATGTGCAGGTTGATGATATTGACCACCTCGGCAATAGAAGAGTACGAACTGTGGGCGAGCAATTGCAGCAGCAATATAATGTCGGTTTGGCGAGAATGGCAAGGACCATTAAAGAACGTATGAATATGCGCGACAACGAAAACATGCAACCGCAGGATTTGGTAAATGCTAGAACTATAAGCAGTGTTATTAATGCATTCTTCGGAACAAACCAGCTTTCGCAGTTTATGGATCAAACAAACCCGCTGTCTGAAACGACTCACAAGAGAAGAGTTTCGGCATTAGGGCCCGGCGGTTTAACAAGGGAAAGAGCTGGATTCGAGGTTCGTGACGTTCACCATTCGCACTACGGCCGTTTATGTCCTATTGAAACTCCCGAAGGTCCGAACATCGGTTTGATATCTTCGTTGACAATTTTTGCTCGGGTTAATAGTTACGGATTTCTGGAAACGCCATATAGAAAAGTAACCAACGGCAAGGTTTCCAAGAAGGTTGAATTTTTGACAGCCGACCAGGAAGATGAATTTACAATTGCGCAGGCAAATGCGCCCATTACTGAGCATGGGGATTTTATAAAAGATAGAGTAAAATGTCGTAACAAAGGTGAGTTCCCGGTTGTTACTCCTGAGAATCTTCAGTACATGGACGTTGCCCCGGCACAGATAGTAAGTGCTGCTGCTTCTTTGATTCCTTTCCTTGAGCATGATGATGCTAACCGTGCTTTGATGGGCTCCAACATGCAGCGTCAGGCAGTACCGCTGTTGATTCCCGAGTCACCTCTTGTTGGTACCGGTATGGAATGGAAAGTTGCAAGAGATTCAAGACAGATAGTTGTTGCTGAGGATAACGGTGTCGTTGAATTTGTTGATGCTAAGAAAATTATTGTTGCTTATGATATTGATGAAGACAGTCCTGATAAAATAGTCAGCTTTGAAGACAGAAGAAGAGTTGAATATAATTTGACTAAATTTTCTGGAACAAACCAGGAAACTTGTTTTAATCAAAGACCGATTGTTTTTCCTGGCCAAAAGGTCAAAAAAGGAGATGTGCTCGCAGACGGTTCCTCTATTGATAAAGGCGAACTAGCATTGGGTAAAAACATCTCTGTTGCGTTTATGCCCTGGAGAGGTTACAACTTTGAAGATGCTATTGTTATTAGTGAAAGAATAGTCGCTGAAGATGTTTACACATCAATTCACATCGAAGAATTTGAGTTGCAGGTTAGGGAAACTAAACGGGGCGAAGAAGAATTAACGAGAGATATTCCGAACGTTAGTGAAGAAGCCACAAAAAATCTTGATGAAAACGGTATTATAAGAGAAGGTGCCGAAGTTAAAGAAGGCGATATTTTAATCGGTAAAATTACGCCGAAAGGTGAAACTGATCCTACGCCGGAAGAAAAATTATTAAAAGCTATTTTCGGCGATAAAGCAGGGGATGTTAAAGATGCCTCTCTTAAAGCGCCTCCGGGATTAAAAGGTACCGTAATAAAAACTAGATTATTCAGCAGAAAAAGGAAAACTGCCGAATCCAAGAAAATGGAAAAAAAAGAACTTGAGGCATTGGATAAAAACTTTGAAACAAAGAAATCCAAGCACTACCAAAAATTAAAATCAAAGCTCAATAAAATATGTATTGGAAAAAACTCTACGGGTATTAGAGATTTGGACGGTACCGTGGTTTTAAGAAATAATTCGGCTATCAAAGATAATACATTTGAAAACATTGAAGATGTTACAAAGTTGGACTATACACAAGATTGGTTCGCAGAAGAAAAAACAAACAAAATGATAAAAGACTTGTTCGCTAATTATTTTGAAGTTCTTTCCGATATTGAAGAAGAATATAAAAGAGAAAAATTAAAAATCCAAAGTGGAGACGAACTGCCGCCTGGAATTGTGCAGTTGGCAAAAGTATATGTTGCCAAAAAAAGAAAACTCCAGGTAGGTGATAAGATGGCTGGAAGACATGGTAACAAAGGCGTTGTTGCCAAAGTAGTACCGGTTGAAGATATGCCTTATCACGAAGACGGAACACCGGTTGATATAGTTCTTAACCCGCTTGGCGTACCTTCACGTATGAACTTAGGACAATTATATGAAACCGCTCTTGGATGGGCAGGTAAAATATTAAGCTGTAAATTTGAAACTCCTATTTTCGACGGTGCCAAACTGGATGATGTTTATAAATGGATGAAAGAAGCAGAACTTGATGAAGGCAGTAAAGCTACTTTATATGATGGAAGAACAGGAGAAAAATTTCATCAGAAAGTTACATGCGGCTACATATACATGCTCAAACTAGGTCACATGGTTGATGATAAAATTCACGCTAGGTCAATTGGGCCATACTCTCTTATTACCCAGCAGCCTCTTGGCGGTAAAGCACAGTTCGGCGGACAAAGGTTTGGTGAAATGGAGGTTTGGGCTCTTGAAGGTTACGGTGCTGCACACGTTTTGCAGGAAATATTGACTGTTAAGAGTGATGATGTTTCCGGTAGAGCAAAGGTATATGAATCGATTGTAAAAGGAGAGAATTTACAAAAACCTAATATCCCTGAAGCATTTAATGTTATGATTAAGGAATTACAAGGTTTGGGACTAGATATAAAAGTTAACTAAAAGATTTTAAAAAAGTTTAGGAGAAAAGTTTATGAGATTTAGGGCTCAAGAACAAAAAATAAAACAAATAGAGAAACTTACAATTAGTTTGGCTAGTCCTGATGATATTTTGTCTAGATCTCATGGTGAAGTTACAAAACCCGAAACTATTAATTATAGATCATTTAGACCTGAAAAAGACGGATTGTTTTGTGAGAAAATATTTGGACCGGTAAAAGATTGGGAATGTGCCTGTGGTAAATATAAAGGAATTAGATATAAAGGAATTGTGTGCGACAGGTGCGGTGTTGAAGTAACTCTGAAAAGCGTTCGCCGTGAAAGAATGGGGCACATATCTCTTGCTGTTCCAGTGGTTCACATATGGTTCTTTAAAGCACTGCCTTCAAAAATAGGCAATATAATTGGAATGACAACTAAAGAGCTGGAAAAAGTTATTTATTATGAATCTTATGTTGTTATTAATCCGGGCCCTACAGGTTTGAATAAAAAAGACCTTATTTCGGAAGATCAGTACTTTGAAATTCTTAATTCTCTTCCTCATGATAACGATTCACTGGAAGATGATGATCCTAAGAAATTCCTTGCTAAAATCGGCGGGGATGCGGTTAAGGAATTGCTAAGAGCTACAGATATAGAATCGACATTCAGGCAGTTAAAAGAAAGATTAAAAGAAGAAACTTCACAGCAGAAACGAAGCGACATTCTTAAAAGGCTTAGGGTATTGGAAGCTTTTAGAGAGCATGAAGGGAAAGTGCTCAATAAACATGATTGGATGGTTATGAGTGTCGTTCCTATTATTCCTCCTGAACTTCGTCCGTTGGTTCCTCTGGAAGGTGGAAGATTTGCTACTTCCGACTTGAACGATCTTTACAGAAGAGTAATTATCAGAAATAACAGGTTGAAACGATTAATAGACATTAAAGCTCCGGAAGTAATATTGAGAAACGAAAAAAGAATGCTTCAGGAAGCTGTTGATGCTTTGTTCGATAACTCAAGAAGATCAAGTGCTGTAAGAAGCGACGGCAACAGGCCGCTGAAATCTTTAAGTGATATGCTTAAAGGTAAACAGGGACGTTTCCGTCAGAATCTGCTAGGTAAACGCGTTGACTACTCAGGCCGTTCTGTAATTGTCTGCGGACCTGAATTAAAACTTCATCAATGCGGACTTCCTAAAGATATGGCTGTTGAGTTGTTTAAACCTTTTGTTATAAGAAAGCTGATTGAAAGAGGAATTTATAAAACAGTTAAAAGCGCAAGAAAAGCGGTTGACAGAAAAGATAAAGTGATATGGGATATTCTTGAAAAATTAATTCAAGGTCACCCGGTAATGCTAAACCGTGCACCAACCTTGCACAGATTGGGTATTCAAGCTTTTCAGCCTAAATTGATAGACGGTAAAGCAATTCAGCTTCACCCTATGGTGTGTACAGCATTTAACGCCGACTTTGACGGTGACCAGATGGCCGTGCATGTTCCGTTGTCCTATGAAGCACAACTGGAAGCGGCTATGCTTATGCTTTCAAGCCATAATATTTTGTCACCTCAAAACGGACGACCGATAGTTGTTCCTACGCAGGATATGGTTTTGGGATGTTACTATTTGACAAAAGTCCTTTCTGGTGCAAAAGGCGAAGGAATGGTTTTCGATACTTCGGAAGAAGTTTTGATTGCATACGATCATCAAGTTGTTGATTTGCATGCCAGGATTAAACTGAAATTTAACGGCGAGTTTATTGAAACAACAGTTGGTAGAGTAATATTTAACGAGATTGTTCCGGAAGAGATGAGATTCTTTAATCAGTTATTGATTAAGAAAACTTTTGGCGGTTTTATTTATAAGATGTTCATGAAGATCGGTAATAAAAGAACCGCTAAATTTTTGGATGATTTAAAAGAACTTGGCTACAGACACTCAACTGCAGCCGGCATTTCAATTAGTTACAGCGATATGCTGATCCCGGAAGAAAAACAAATGTTAATTCAAGAATCTAATGAAAAAGTTTCAGAGATAATGAATGAGCATGAGCAAGGTTTGATTACCGATGCTGAAAGATATAACAAAATTATTGACGTTTGGACTCATACAACCAATAATGTTAGTAAGACCCTGATGGACAAGATTAGGACCGATAGGAATGGTTTTAACCCTGTTCACATGATGGTTGACTCCGGTGCGAGAGGTTCCCAAGAACAGGTCCGTCAATTGGCAGGTATGCGCGGTTTGATGATGAAACCTCAAAAAACATTGAAAGGATCATCCGGTGAAATCATTGAAAACCCGATTGTAGCTAATTTTAAAGAAGGTTTATCCGTACTTGAGTATTTTATATCTACGCACGGTGCGCGTAAAGGTTTGGCAGATACGGCGTTAAAGACTGCTGATGCGGGTTATTTAACAAGAAGATTGTGTGATGTTGCCCAGGACGTAATTATTTCTGAAATAGACTGCGGTACTATCCGCGGTGTTCACGTTACTGCTCTTAAAGATGTTGAATTGGAAAGAGAGCCTCTGGCAGAACGTATAACAGGTCGTACGGCACAGGAAGACGTTTATGATCCGAGAACAGATGAATTAATTGTTGCAGCAGGGGAATTGATTGATGAAGAAATTGCAGAAAAAATTGACGATGCTTTAATTGATAACGTATTTATTAGAACAGTTCTCACATGCGAATCCCAACGCGGGGTTTGTGCGAAATGTTACGGACGTAACCTTACTACGGGTCAGCTTGTTGAAGTTGGTGAAGCAGTTGGTATTATTGCTGCCCAGTCAATCGGTGAACCCGGAACCCAGCTTACATTAAGAACGTTCCACCTTGGGGGTACCTCATCGAGAATTGCTTCCCAGTCACAGGTTGATTCAAATGTAGCCGGTAAAGTGAAATTTGAAAAAATTAATTATGTTGAAAAATCCGATTTCTTTGGTAAAGTTAAAGTTGTTACGGGCCGCAGAGGTACAATAAGCATATATGATGATGATGACAGACAGGTCAAAAAATATGATATTCCTTATGGTGCTGAGTTAATTGTTCAGGATAACCAGGATATTAAAAAAGGTCAACCGTTATATAATCATGACCCTTATAATGCTGTAATTTTATCGGACGTTAGCGGCCGTGTTATTTACAGAGATATAATTGACAGGCTGACTATGCAACAGGTTGCGGACGAACAAACCGGTCACGTTCAAAAACTTATTATTGAATCAAAAGATAAATCACTAACTCCGAGTATTGTTGTAGTTGATGAAAAAGGTAACGAAAAATTATATATACTCCCTAACGGAGCTTATTTATCGGTTGACGAGAATGAATCAATTCAACCGGGCCAAGTGCTGGCAAAGATTTCTAAATCTGTATCGAAATCACGGGATATTACAGGCGGTCTTCCGAGAGTTACGGAATTATTTGAAGCCCGTAGCCCGCACGAACCTGCAGTAGTTTCCGAAATTGAAGGTATTGTAAAATTCGGCGCAAGGAAAAAGGGTTCAAGGGAAATTATAATTGAATCATTTGATAAGGTGGACCAAAAAATATATAGTGTACCTTACGGAAAACATATTCTTGTTCAGGAAGGTGATGAAATACCTGCTGGTGAAAAAATTACCGACGGTCCGACTGACCCGCACGATATCCTAAAGATCAAGGGTACAAACGCTGTTCAGGAATATTTAGTAAATGAAATACAGGATGTTTACCGCTTACAAGGTGTGAAAATTAATGATAAACACATTGAAGTTATAGTAAGACAAATGCTTCAAAAGCTCAAAGTAATCAACTCCGGCGACAGCCCGTTTATTGAAGAAGATTTTGTTGACAGGGTTAAATTTAATCTTGAAAATGAAAAGCTCAGAAATATGGTTGTGGTTGTCGATCCGGGAAAATCGAAACTCGTAAAAGGTGATCTGATTACGAGAGCAAAAACAAGAGAAATAAATAGTGACCTTGCAAGAAAGGGTAGGAACCCAATTGAAATTAGAGATGCTGAACCTGCAACATTTGAAAATGTATTGCTTGGAATTACACAGGCCGCACTCTCAACTGAAAGTTTTATATCTGCGGCATCGTTCCAGGAAACAACAAAAGTATTAACCAATGCGGCTACTGCTGCAAAAGTTGATACACTAAATGGTTTAAAAGAAAATGTTGTTATGGGACATTTAATTCCTGCCGGAACCGGATTGAAAAAATATAAGAAAATTATTCTGGCAAGCGAAGAAAAGGCAGAAGAAGAAACTGTTGCAGAAGAATCAGTAAATCAAGAAAAAATAACTGCGTAAATAGGTATAATTAAATATACTTAAGTCTTTTTGTGTCTTGACAAGAAATATTATTATCTCTATATTACGTGTCTGAATTTTGTTGAACTTAAATCATTTGGAGGCTTTGAGTGCCTACTATAAATCAGTTAGTTAGGAAAGGCAGAAAGGTAATAATCAGTAAGAGTAAAGCTCCTGCAATGCAGAGCTGTCCTCAGAAAAGAGGTGTCTGTACAAGGGTTTACACAACTACTCCTAAAAAACCTAATTCTGCTTTAAGAAAAGTTGCTCGTGTTAGATTAACAAACGGTATTGAAGTTACTGCATATATTCCGGGCGAAGGACATAATTTACAGGAGCACTCAATTGTGTTGATTAGGGGCGGAAGAGTAAAAGATCTGCCTGGTGTTCGTTATCATATTATTAGAGGCACTTTGGATACCGGTGGAGTTGAAGAAAGAAAAAAAGGAAGATCAAAATACGGCACTAAAAAACCAAAGGCTAAATAAAAATTATGAGAAAGAGAAGAGCTGAAAAAAGGTTTGTAAAACCAGATTCGAAATTTAATGAAGTGATGGTTGCTAAGTTTACCAACTACCTAATGTGGGACGGTAAAAAGTCAACAGCACAGAAAATAATTTACGATGCATTTGATATTATTGAACAAAGAACTAAGAAACCGCCGCTTGATATCTTTAAGCAAGCGATTAGTAATGTTCAGCCCTTGGTAGAGGTTAGAAGTAGAAGAGTCGGTGGTGCAACATACCAGGTTCCTATGGAAGTAAGACCGGCAAGAAGAATTGCTTTGGCATTTAGATGGATAAAAAATTATGCGCGCGATAGAAAAGATAAATCTATGGCTTTGAAGTTGGCTGCTGAAATAATTGCAGCTTCTAAAGGAGAAGGTTCCTCGGTTAAGAAAAAAGATGATACTCACAGAATGGCGGAAGCGAACAAAGCGTTTGCTCATTTTAAATGGTAAGAAGGGAATATAACTTAAGAGATGGCGAATAAGAGAGTAAATATAGATAAGGTTAGAAATATTGGTATAATGGCACACATTGATGCCGGTAAAACTACCACTACTGAGAGAATACTTTATTATACCGGTAAGCTTCACCGCATGGGTGAAGTGCATGACGGTGCTGCTGCGATGGACTGGATGGAACAGGAAAAAGAAAGAGGGATTACGATTACAAGTGCAGCAACAACTGCATCATGGAGAGAACACCAGATAAATATCATTGACACTCCGGGACACGTTGATTTTACTGTTGAGGTTGAAAGATCATTAAGAATTTTGGACGGGGCAATTGCATTATTCTGTGCAGTTGGCGGTGTTGAACCTCAATCCGAAACCGTATGGAGACAAGCTGATAAATATGGCGTTCCGCGAATTGCTTTTGTTAACAAGATGGATAGAGTAGGCGCTGACTTTTATGCTGCAGTTGATATGATGAAAGATAGACTTGGTGCTAATGCTGTCCCGATAACTTTGCCTATTGGTGACGGCGATCTCTTTGCAGGGGTAATTGATTTGATCTCAATGAAAGCAAGAATGTACAATGAAGACGCTACTGGTGCTACATTTGAAGATATTGAAATCCCGCATGATTTAATTGCGGTTGCTAATAAATACAGAACTTTGATGCTTGAGTCGGTTTCCGAGGTTGACGATACTTTGCTGGAAAAATATCTTGAAGGCGAAGAAATAACAATTGAAGAAATACAGAAGGTTCTTAGAGAAGCTACAATTCAATTAAAAATTATTCCTGTGCTTTGCGGTTCGGCTTTTAAGAACAAAGGTATTCAAAAACTGCTGGACTGTGTTATAGACTATTTACCTTCGCCGATTGATACGAAAGAAATTCATGCTCATCATATAAATAGAAATGATGATGTTGTTAGAAACACTGATCCTAAAGAAAAATTTGCAGCTCTTGCTTTTAAGATTATGACCGATCCTTATGTCGGTAAGATTACTTATGCGAGAGTTTACAGCGGTGAATTAAAATCCGGTTCATATATTTATAACGCTAATTCGGGCAAGAAAGAAAGGGTGGGACGTTTACTATTTATGCATGCTAATTCAAGAGAGGATGTTGAGGAAATTAGAGCCGGTGATATAGCTGCGGTTGTTGGTTTGAAAAACACTAAGACAGGCGATACACTTTGTACCGATGATGACCCTATTATGCTTGAAAGAATGGCATTCCCGGAACCGGTTATTCAAATTGCTATTGAGCCTAAAACAAAAGCTGATCAAGATAAATTAGGGGAAGCTTTATCAAAGCTTTCAGACGAAGATCCGACATTTAAAGTAAGAGTTGATGAAGAAACCGGTCAAACAGTAATAAGCGGGATGGGTGAACTTCACCTTGAAATTCTTGTTGACAGAATGAAAAGAGAGTTTAAGGTTGAAGCTAATATTGGTAAACCACAAGTCGCTTATAGAGAAAGTATTACTCAAAAAATTAATGCCGAAGGTAAATTTGTAAAACAATCCGGTGGTCGTGGTAAATACGGGCACGTTTGGGTTGAGATGGAACCAAATGAAGCGGGAAAAGGTTACGAGTTTGAAAACGCAATAGTCGGTGGTGTAATCCCTAGGGAATATATCCCTGCTGTTAGCAAGGGCATTGAAGAAGCAATGAGGAATGGTGTGGTAGCTGGTTATCCTGTTGTGGATGTGAAAGTGAAATTATATGACGGATCATATCACGATGTAGATTCTGACGAATTATCGTTTAAGGTTGCTGGTTCAATGGCCTTTAGAGAAGGGGCTTCAAAAGCATCCCCTACATTGCTTGAGCCGATAATGTCTGTTGAAGTAGTGACGCCTGAAGAGTATTTGGGCGATGTTATGGGCGATTTGAACTCGAGAAGAGGAAAGATCGAAGGTTTTTCAGCCCGAAAAGATGCTCAGGTAATTAAAGCTCATAGCCCGTTGTCGGAAATGTTTGGTTATGCCACCAGATTGAGATCAATGACTCAAGGTAGAGCAATATTTACAATGCAGTTTTCGCACTATGCAGAAGTTCCGAAAAGCATCGCAGATGAAATTTCGGAAAAAAAATAATAAAGTAATTAGAGAATTTTAAATAAGTAAAAAATAATAACAAGGAGATTTCGATGGCAAAAGAAAAATTTGATAGGAGTAAGCCCCACGTTAATGTTGGTACAATCGGACACGTGGATCATGGAAAGACTACTCTTACAGCTGCTATCACCATGGCTCTTGCAAAAAAAGGTTTATCGGAAGTTAGAACATTTGACAGTATTGATAACGCTCCCGAAGAAAGAGAGCGTGGTATTACAATAGCAACTGCTCACGTTGAATATCAAACAGATTCAAGACACTATGCTCACGTTGATTGTCCGGGTCACGCCGACTATGTTAAAAACATGATTACTGGTGCTGCTCAAATGGACGGTGCAATCTTGGTTGTTGCTGCTACTGACGGCCCGATGCCTCAAACAAGAGAACACATTCTCCTTGCCCGTCAGGTTGGTGTTCCGAGAATTGTCGTGTTTATGAACAAAGTTGATTTGGTTGACGACGATGAGTTGTTGGAATTGGTTGAAATGGAATTAAGAGAACTGTTAACCGAATATGAATTCCCTGGTGATGATATTCCGATTATAAAAGGTTCGGCTTTACATGCATTGGATGCTGCTTCAAGTGGTGATGCTCCTGCTGACGACGAAAGATTGAATTGTATCTGGGAACTTATGAACGCAGTTGATGATTATGTTCCGTTACCGGAAAGAGATGTTGATAAACCTTTCTTGATGCCTGTTGAAGACGTTTTCTCAATTACCGGTAGAGGTACTGTTGCTACAGGTAGAGTAGAAAGAGGCGAAATCAAATTAAACGAAGAAATTGAATTGATTGGTTTGGGTCAGCACAAGAAAACAGTTTGTACCGGTATCGAAATGTTCAGAAAATTATTGGATTCAGCAGTTGCCGGTGATAATGCTGGTCTTTTAATGAGAGGGGTTGATAAAAAAGAAATCCAAAGAGGAATGGTGCTTGCAAAACCAGGTACAATTACACCTCACAAAAAATTCGAATGCGAAGCATATATCTTGGGTAAAGATGAAGGTGGTCGTCACACCCCGTTCTTCAACGGTTACCGTCCGCAGTTCTATTTCAGAACAACCGACGTAACAGGTGTTGCACAGTTGCCTGAAGGTACTGAAATGGTTATGCCCGGCGATAAAATCAATATGACGATTGAATTGATTTCTGAAATCGCTATGGAAGAAGGGTTAAGGTTCGCTATCCGTGAAGGCGGTAGAACAGTTGGCGCTGGTTTAGTAACTAAAATTATTGAATAAAATAATATAGAATTATCAAAGGTTGGGCAAACAGTTCAACCTTTTTTGTCTAAAATAAGGAGAGTTAAAGTTGCCTGGTCAGAAAATAAGAATTAAGTTGAAATCATATGATCATATCCTGATTGATAAATCAACCGAAAAGATTATCAAGACAGTTAAAAGCACAGGTGCAGTAGTATCAGGTCCAATTCCGTTGCCGACAAAACGTTCAGTATTTACGGTATTGCGCTCTCCGCATGTTGACAAAAAATCAAGAGAGCAGTTTGAAATTAGAGCTCACAAAAGAATTATTGATATTCATAATTCTAACAACAAAACCGTCGATTCGCTCAGCAAGCTTGAAATCCCGGCGGGTGTTGATATAGAGATTAAGTTATAAGGATTGAAAAATGGCTGGATTGATCGGCAAAAAACTTGGAATGACTAGCGTATTCACTGAAGATGGTACAAATGTTCCTGTAACAGCTATTGAAGCAGGTCCCTGTCAGATTGTTAATATAAAAACCAAGGATAGGGATGGTTATGAAGCTTTGGTGCTTGGTTACGGCGAAAGGAAAGATAAACACACTAACAAACCTTTAAAAGGTTTTTATGACAAAAATAAACTAAAGCCTTCAAAGAAGTTGAAAGAATTTAGAAATTTTGATGTCAATGAATATAAGGTCGGCGATAAATTTGATGCCTCATTATTCGAAGTGAATGATAATATTAGCATAACGGGAACCAGTAAAGGTAAAGGATTCCAGGGGGTTGTAAAAAGACACGGTTTTGGCGGTGTAGGAGGCAGGTCACACGGTCAGCACAATAGAGAAAGAGCTCCCGGTTCTATCGGACAAAGTTCTTACCCTTCTAGAGTCTTTAAAGGTATTAGAATGGCCGGAAGAACAGGTGGCGTAGCTGTTACTGTTAAAAATTTGAAAGTAGTAAAAGTAATTCCAGAAAAGAATATTGTTTTAGTAAAAGGGGCTGTTCCCGGATCAATAAATTCAATAATTGAAATTAACAAGTAGTTGGATAGTTATGAAGCTGGATGTTTATAAAATAGACGGTACAAAATCAGAAGAGATCGAACTTAATAAAGAAACTTTTGAGATTGAACCAAACGACCATGTGATTTATTTGTCGGTTAAGACGTATTTGGCTAACCAAAGACAAGGTACGCACAAGGCTAAAGAAAGAGCAGAAGTTAGAGGCGGCGGTAAAAAACCATGGAGACAAAAAGGCCGGGGCACTGCAAGAGCCGGTACAACAAGATCGCCCCTGTGGGTTGGCGGTGGAACGATATTTGGACCGCGACCGAGAAATTACAGGCAGAAGCTGAATAAAAAAGTTACAATACTGGCGAGAAAATCTGCTTTATCATATAAAGCAAAATCAGATCAAATTGTTGTTGTTGAAGATTTCAATTTCGATCAACCCAAAACAAAAGATTTCGTGAATATTCTGGACGCGTTAAAGATAAACGGTAAAAAGACTTTGCTGCTTACAACGGATTCAAGCGAGAATGTTTACAAATCGGGAAGAAACATTGCTAAAGTAAATGTTTTGGAAGCGGCGAAAGCATCAACCTATGATTTGTTAAATAATCAAGTTTTATTGCTTCAAAAAGGTGCAGTAGAAAAATTACAAAGTATATTAAACTAAAAGTTATTGGTAGACGATGCATAAAGTATTAATTAGACCATTGATAACAGAAAAGATGACTGGGTTAACCGAAAGCCAAAAAAAATACGGTTTCATAGTAGACGTTAATGCAAACAAAATAGAAATTGCAAAAGCCATCGAAAGCAAATTTGACGTTAATGTTGTTTCTGTGAACACTATAAAATACAAAGGCAAAACAAAAACTCAGTTTACAAGAAGAGGCAGATTTACAGGTAAAACACCTAAATTCAAGAAAGCAATAGTTACGTTGAAAGACGATCAAACAATAGATATTTACGGAGAAGTTTAAGGTTAGAAACCGGAGCTAAATTATGGCGATAAGAAAATTTAAACCAAATACACCCGGAACAAGATTTATGTCGGTCTCTACTTTTGAAGAGGTCACAAAAAACGAACCTGAAAAGTCGTTGACTGTATCTCTCAGTAAATCGGGTGGAAGAAATAATTTAGGCAGAATGACTTCGCGCCATAGAGGCGGCGGTCATAAACGCAAATATAGAATTATTGACTTTAAAAGAGATAAAAACGGTGTTCCTGCAAAAGTTTTTTCAATTGAATATGACCCGAACAGATCATCAAGAATTGCGTTGCTGCATTATGCCGACGGAGATAAGAGATATATTTTAGCCCCCTTGGGATTATCGGTTGGCGATACGGTAATGTCCGGTGATAAAGCAGAAATTAAAACCGGCAATGCTCTTAAATTAAAAGATATGCCTTTGGGTAGTTTTATACACAACGTTGAATTGAAACCGGGTAAAGGCGGGCAAATTGGAAGATCAGCCGGTATGGCAATCCAGTTGATGGCTAAAGAAGGTAAATATGCACAGTTGAAATTTCCTTCGGGTGAAGTACGAATGGTAAGCCTGGAATGTATGGCTACCTACGGAACAGTTGGAAATACAGATCATGAAAATATATCACTCGGTAAAGCCGGAAGAAGTAGATGGTTGGGTAAAAGGCCTAACGTAAGAGGCGTTGTGATGAACCCTGTAGATCACCCGATGGGTGGTGGTGAAGGAAGGTCATCGGGAGGTGGTCACCCTGTTTCGCCATGGGGACAAAAAGCCAAAGGTCTGAAAACTAGGAAGAAAAAAAATCAATCAAATAAATATATTGTTAAAAGAAGAAAAGCTTAGAGTATAAGTATGCCAAGATCAATTAAAAAAGGACCTTACATTGATTTGAAGTTGCAAAAGAAGATTCAACAACTTAACGACTCGGGTCAGAAGAAAATTATTAAGACCTGGTCAAGGGCGAGCACCATTTCCCCTGATTTTGTTGGACATACTATTGCAGTTCATAACGGAAATAAAATGATTCCCGTTTATATTTCCGAAAATATGGTTGGTCATAAATTGGGGGAATTTTCTCCGACAAGAATTTTTAGAGGTCATCCGGGAACAAAAGCAGAAAAAGCATCAAGAGCAAAGTAAAAAGTTTTGAGGATAATGTTAAATGGAAGCTGTAGCAAGACATAAATACATAGGTACATCACCAAGGAAAATGAGATTGGTTGTTGACCTAATCAGAGGCGAATCAGTTGATAAAGCGTTGGAGATACTGCACTTTAATCCGAAGCATGCTTCAAAAGATGCTGAAAAAGTTTTAAGATCAGCAGTTTCTAATCTCTTTAATAAAGATGAAGAAACAAAAATGGAACCGTCTGATTTGTTTGTTAAAGAAGCCTTTGTAGATCAGGGTCCAACGTTAAAAAGAATTTCGCCGGCTCCGATGGGAAGAGCTTATAGAATAAGAAAAAGATCTAATCATTTAACAATTATAGTCGCTACAAAAGATAATTAGGAGGAATTTTTGGGTCAAAAGACAAATCCAATAGGTCTTAGAGTAGGAATCATTCGCGGATGGGAATCCAACTGGTACGAAGGTAAAAGCTATTCCGGTAAACTTAGCGAAGACAAAAAACTTAGGCTTTATATTAGGAACAGGTTAAAGAAAGCCGGTATTGCAAGAATTATTATAGACAGAACATCCAAGAATATAATTATTACCATTCATACATCAAGACCTGGTGTTGTAATTGGAAAGAGCGGAAAAGAAATTGCCCAGCTTGAAGAAGAATTGAAAAAAGTAACAAGCAAAGAAGTCAAAGTACAGATTACGGAAATAAAAAGACCTGAACTTGATGCTAATTTGGTAGCTGAAAATATAGCAAACCAATTATCTGGAAGAATCTCTTTCAGAAGAGCTATGAAATCGGCAATTACATCTTCTATGAGAATGGGAGCCGAAGGTATAAGGGTTATGTGCTCTGGCCGTTTGGGCGGAGCAGAAATGGCGCGTACCGAACAGTATAAAGAAGGAAGAATACCTCTTCATACATTAAGAGCTGATATTGATTATGCTACAGCAACAGCTCAAACAATTTACGGTGCTATCGGTGTTAAAGTTTGGATATGCCGTGGTGAAATTTTAGGTAAAAGAGTCTCTGACTAATAAATTTTAAGGAGTTTTTCTCATGTTAATGCCAAAAAGGGTTAAATACAGAAGAGCACATAGAGGGAGAAGAAAAGGTAAAGCTCAAAGAGGACACAGGGTGGATTTCGGTGATTTCGGATTAAAAGCAATGTCTGACGGATGGATTACTAGCAGACAAATTGAAGCTTGCCGTGTTGCTATGACCCGTACAATGAAAAGGGATGGTAAAGTTTGGATTAGAATTTTTCCCGATAAACCTGTATCCAAAAAACCCTTGGAAACAAGAATGGGTAAAGGTAAAGGCGCTCCTGAATTTTGGGTAGCTGTTGTTAAACCGGGTAGAGTTATGTTCGAAGTAGCAGGTGTAAGCAGGGAAATTGCTACAGAAGCGTTAAGGTTGGCATCACATAAATTGCCTATTAAAACTAAGATTGTTGTTCGTCCGGATTACGAAAATTAAAAGGAAAAGGTGATAGCATGAAGATGTACGAAATACGCGAAATGAATTCAGATGAAATAGGAAAAAGAATTGAACAAGAAGAGAATGATTTGGTCGATTTAAGATTTCAGCATGAACTAAAAAACTTAACAAATACAGCCAAATTAAAAACTACGAAAAAAGATATTGCCAAAATGAAAACTGTGCTTAGAGAAAGAGAATTAGAAGCACAGAAGTCAGAAAAGGAAAATAAATAAGGAGCAAACGCCGTTTTATGGAAGAACGTAATTTAAGAAAGACAAGGCAAGGCATAGTAATTAAAAATAAAATGGATAAGAGTATTTTGGTTGCTATAGAGAGAAAGGTTGCGCATCCTATTTACCGTAAATATTTTAAGAAAACTACAAAATTAATGGCTCATGATGAGCAGAATGAGTGCGGTATTGGCGATACTGTGAAAATTATGGAAACAAGACCCCTTAGCAAAAATAAGAAATGGCGTTTGGTTGAAGTTGTTGAAAAAGCTAAATAATTGTTGATCGCACAAGGAGACATTTGAAATGATACAGCAAGAAACAAGTTTGGTTGTCGCAGATAATTCGGGAGCAAAGAAAGTTAAGTGCATTAAAGTTCTTGGTGGAAGCGGCAGAAGATATGCAAGAGTTGGTGACATAGTTGTAGTAACAGTTAAAGCTGCTATTCCCGGCGGAAACGTAAAAAAAGGTGAGGTCTCTAAAGCGGTAGTTGTTCGTTGCAGAAAAGAAACAAGAAGGGGTGACGGTTCTTACATAAGATTTGATGAAAATGCTGCTGTTCTTTTGGATGCAAACAATGAACCAAGAGGAACACGTATTTTCGGGCCTGTTGCAAGAGAATTAAGAGAAAAAAGATTTATGAAAATTATTTCATTAGCACCAGAAGTTTTATAGGAATAATCATGAAAATACAAAAAGACGATACCGTAATAGTAATAGCCGGAAATAATAACGGAAAAACAGGAAAAGTTTTAAAAGTTTTTCCTAAAGATAAAAAAATAATTGTTGAAGGCGTTAATATTCGCAAAAGGCATACAAAGCCTAACCAGCAAAACCCCCAGGGTGGTATTATTGAAAAAGAAGCACCTATACATGTATCGAACGTTATGCTGGTAGACCCAAAAACTAACGAACCTACGAGAGTAGGAGCTAAAATTATAATAGATGAAAAAACCGGAAAAAAACGCAGAGTAAGATACAGCAAGGTAAGCGGAGAAATGTTATCCTAAATTTTTAAGGGATTCTGAAAAAAATGGCAAAGAAAACTCAAGAAAAAGAAAATACTAAAAAACAAGGTAAACAAGCTAAAGGCAAAAATAAAGCTGCAGAACCTGAAGTAAACTTGAAGATACCAAATAGGCTTTACGATAAATATAAGGCGGAAATTGTTCCTAAATTAAAAGAACGCTTTAGTTATAAAAATATTATGCAGGTGCCTAAGCTTGAAAAAATTGTTGTAAATATGGGAGTGGGAGATGCAACCCAGGATTCGAAAATTTTGGAAGAATCCGTTAAAGAACTGGAACTTATAACTGGTATGAGAGCATCTGTAATCAGTGCCAAGAAATCTGTTTCTAACTTTAAGCTTCGTGAGGGCATGAAAATAGGTGCAAAGGTTACTTTAAGACGCTCAAGAATGTATGAATTCTTAGATAGGTTTATTAACGTTGCTCTTCCAAGGGTGCGTGACTTTAGAGGAGTATCCGATAAATCATTTGATGGAAGAGGCAACTATACAATGGGAATTAAGGAGCAGATCATATTCCCTGAAATAAATGTTGATAAAGTAAATAAAATAAAAGGGATGGACATAACTTTTGTTACTTCGTCCGGTACAGATGCTGAAGCCTATGAACTTTTAACAGCATTTGGTTTCCCCTTTAGAAAAAAAGAAATAAAAAACTAGGAATATTATGGCAAGAAAATGTTTGCCGGCTCGTGAAGCCAAAAGACAGAAAATAGTTGAAAAATATGCTCAAAAAAGAAAAGAGTTAAAAGAAGCAGGAGATTATGAAGGTCTTCAGCAATTGCCTAAAAATGCATCTCCGGTAAGATTAAGAAATAGATGTATGGTTACAGGTAGACCTAGAGGTTATTATAGGAAATTCGGTATTTCGCGTTTGGTATTGAGAGAAATGGCTTTACGCGGTGAAATTCCGGGTGTAAAAAAATCAAGTTGGTAATTTAGGAGAATAAAATAATATGCCGGTCACAGATCCGATTGCAGATTTTTTGACAAGAATAAGAAATTCAGTTAAAGCAAGAAAAAGATTTGTAGATATTCCATCTTCCAAAATGAAAATATCTTTAGCTGAAATCTTAAAAGAAACTAACTTTATAAGAGATTTCAACGTAATTGAAGATAACAAACAAAACATTTTGAGAATCCATTTGAAATATATCAATGGTGTTTCTTCTATCAGCGGGATGAAGAAAATTAGTACTCCGGGACTAAGACAGTACTGTGATAAAGATACCATCCCGAGAGTATTAAACGGATTAGGCTTAGCGGTAATTTCAACATCAAAAGGATTGATGTCCGATAAAAAAGCAAAAGAAGAAAAAATAGGCGGCGAAATTATCTGCCACATTTGGTAATACAAAAATTGAGGAACTGAAGTGTCACGAGTTGGAAAGAAACCTATAGACATAAAAGATATTCAGATTACAGAAAATGAAACGTCTGTAAAGGTAAAAGGTAAGTTAGGTGAATTGGAAGTAAGCGTTCACCCCAACATGTCCATCAATGTTGAAGGGGAACAATTAATAGTTGAACGTCCTAATGATTTGCGTGAAAACAGGGCTCTGCATGGTTTGACAAGGGCATTAATTCAAAATGCGGTAACAGGTGTTACTATTGGATATAATAAATCACTCGATATAGTTGGGGTTGGTTACCGGGCTGAGTTAAAAGGAAAGTGTTTGTTATTAAATATTGGCTATTCACACCCGATTTATTTTATGCCGCCGGACGGTATAACCATCGAAGTTCCGGCACCAACTCAGATTAAAATAAGCGGCATTGACAAAGAATTGGTTGGAATGGTTACTGCAAAAATCAGGTCGTTTAGAAAACCCGAACCGTATAAAGGTAAAGGTATTAAATATTCTGATGAAACTATCTTAAGAAAAGCTGGTAAAGCTGCCGGGAAATAAAAAAGTTTAGGAGTTTTGTAAACAATGACTAAAAAAGACAAATTAAGATTAGACAGAAAAAGAATTAGAATCAGAAAGAAGATTTCCGGCACGGCGGATAGACCGAGAGTTTCCATATTTAGAAGTTTAAATGAAATTTATGCACAGGTAATTGATGATGTAAGCGGTAAAACTTTGTGTTCCGCATCGTCCAAAAGTAAAGAGATTGCTGATGAAATTAAAAAAGCAAAAGGCAAGATAGAAAAAAGCAAAGTAGTCGGGAAATATTTAGCCAAAGTTGCGCAGGAAGCCGGAATTACAAAGGTTTCCTTTGATAGAGGTCTTTATAAATACCATGGCAGAGTTAAAGCATTGGCTGACGCTGCAAGAGAAGGCGGGTTAAAATTTTGAACAAACTGGCCGATAGTCTAATGGTAGGACAGCGGGTTTTGGTCCCGTCAGTGGGGGTTCGACTCCTCCTCGGCCAGCAGCATTTAACATGTTTTGTAAATTAGGAGATTGGATTTGAAACCAAGAAAAGTATCAGGACTGGAAAATCTCAAAGAAAAGATTGTACACATTAATCGTGTTGCTAAAGTAGTAAAAGGTGGTAGACGCTTTAGTTTTAACGCCATTGTTGTTGTGGGTGATGGAACCGGACACGTAGGCGTTGGTTTGGGAAAAGCAAACGAAGTAACCGATGCTATTTCTAAAGGCATTGATGATGCTAAAAAGAATGTTTATAGAGTGCCGATTATTAAAGGTACAATTCCTCATCAAATTATCGGTAAATACGGGGCCGGTAAAGTTTTGCTTAAACCTGCATCTCCCGGAACCGGTTTGATTGCAGGCGGTGGAGTAAGAGCTGTTCTTGAATCTGCCGGCGTTCAGGATATTTTAACGAAATCACTTGGTTCAAGTAATCCGCATAACCAGGTAAAAGCTACTCTTAACGGCTTGCTAAGTCTGGTTGATGCCTTAAACATGGCTGCTAAAAGAGGAATGAAAGTATCTGATATATTTAAGGCTTAAAGAGGGAAATAATGGCTAAGAAATTAAAAATAACTCAGACTAAAAGCATTATCGACAGGCCGAAAGACCAGAAGTTAACAATTAAAGCTTTGGGACTGGGTAGACCGAATTATGAAGTTGAACAAAATGATACTCCTCAAATAAGGGGAATGATCAGGAAAGTATCTCATTTGGTTAAATTTGAAGAAATTGAGACCGGGGAATAATAAATGGATATCTTAAGTAATCTTAAATACGCTGAAGGATCACGTAAAAATAGAAAAAGAGTTGGTAGAGGCGAAGGTTCTGGACACGGGGGACAGGCTACAAGAGGTATGAACGGCCAGAAATCAAGATCCGGTTACAGCTACAGAGCCTGGTTCGAAGGCGGGCAAATGCCTTTGCAGAGACGTGTACCTAAAAGAGGCTTTAAAAATAACTTTAAAATATATTACCAAGCTATTAACGTTACCGTTCTTCAAAAACTTGTTGATGATAAAAAGGTTGAAGACGGTGTAATAAATCCTGCTGTTTTACTAAAGAACGGGTTAATATCAAAAGCAGAACCTTACAAAATTTTAGGAAACGGCGAACTTAAGGCTAAACTCGAAATTGAGGCTCATAAGTTCAGTAAAAGTGCAAAAGAAAAAGTAGAAGCGGTTGGCGGAACTTTAAAAGAGATTAAACTTTAATGGGAAAATTACAAGACACATTCAGAAATATTTTTAAAATTCACGAGCTAAGACAAAGAATTTTATACACTCTTGGATTGCTTGTGCTGGTGAGAGTAGGCTCTCACATTACTTTACCCGGAATTGATGCGTCATTGTTATCTCAGGCAATGGCAAATAGAACCTCAGACAATTTACTGGGGCTCTATGATTTATTTGCCGGCGGTGCTTTCTCTAATGCGGCTATATTTGCATTGGGGATTATGCCTTACATTTCTGCTTCAATTATTCTTCAGCTAGCCGGAGCTGTTATCCCTTATTTCCAAAAATTGCAAAGGGAAGGTGAAGAAGGCAGAAAAAAGATTACCCAGTTGACGAGATACGGAACGGTTTTAATTTCTTTATTCCAGGCTACCGGTATTGTCACAGGTGTATTAATGCCGTTGAATGTTAGCGGACAGTCTATTATTCCTGCTGAAGTTCAAGGATTCGGGTTTGTATTTTCATCCGTTATAATCCTTGTTGCCGGAACCGTATTTATGATGTGGATGGGGGAACAAATTACTGAAAAAGGAATTGGTAACGGTATTTCATTAATAATTTTCATAAACATAATAAATAGACTGCCGTTTGCTTTGCTGGATGAAGCAAGACTGATAAGCGCTGGGCAAAGAAATATTGTAATTGAATTAATAGTACTCGCATTTATGGCATTTGTTATAGCCGGTATAGTTTTGGTAACTCAAGGTACCAGGAGAATTCCGGTACAATATGCTAAACGTGTAGTTGGTAGAAAAGTTTACGGCGGAGTTACACAATATATTCCATTGAGAGTTAACACGGCAGGGGTAATGCCGATAATATTTGCCCAATCAATCATGTTTATTCCAAGTACCGTGCTGTCGTTTTTTCCGAATAATGAATTTGTGAGCATGGTTGCCGGATATTTTTCATACGGCAGCTTTACTTATTCATTTATACTTGCAATCATGATTGTGTTCTTTACATATTTTTATACAGCTATTGCTTTTAATCCCCAGGAAGTTGCTGAAAATATGAAAAAACAAGGTGGTTTTATTCCCGGAATAAGGCCTGGAAAGCAGACATCTGAATTTATTGACAACATCTTAACAAAGATAACGCTGCCCGGTTCAATATTTTTAGCAATTGTTGCAATATTGCCAGCATTTGTTGCGCAATTTGGAGTATCACAAAGTTTTGCTTCTTTCTTTGGAGGAACAAGCCTTTTAATAATGGTAGGTGTTGCTTTGGATACTTTACAGCAAATTGAGTCACACTTGCTGATGAGGCATTACGATGGTTTTATGAAATCCGGTAAATTAAAAAGTAGAAGGGCTTAAGCGGCGAACTGTGATTATTATTAAGAACAAGAGCGAGATTGATGGAATTAGGGAAAGCTGTCAAATCGTTGCTGAAACTCTGCAGCTTGTTAAAAGCAAAATAAAACCAGGAGTAAGTACTTTAGAATTAGATAAGATAGCTGAAGATTATATTAGAATAAATGACGGTATCCCTGCATTCAAAGGATATTCACAGTCAGGGTCGTTTGATTTTCCAGGTTCACTGTGTACTTCATTGAATGAAGAAGTTGTACACGGAATACCGGGAAACATTACATTAAAAGAAGGCGATATACTTTCAATAGATGTAGGTGTTCTTAAAAATGATTTTTATGGTGATGCTGCATTAACCGTTGCAGTCGGAGAAATTTCTAACGATGTGCAGAAGTTAATGGACGTCACTGAAAAAGCCCTTTATATTGGAATTGATGAAGCAAAATCCGGTAATAGAATTGGAGACATATCCAATGCTATCCAGGAATATGTTGAATCAAACGGATTTTCAATTGTGAGAGAGTTGTGCGGGCACGGTGTCGGCAAACATCTCCACGAAGATCCACAAATTCCGAATTTCGGTAGAAAAGGTAGAGGTCCTTTATTAAAAAACGGGATGACATTTGCCATAGAGCCGATGGTAAATATGGGCGATTATAAAGTAAATGTTGCGCCTGACGGTTGGACGGTTTATGCAATAGACAGAAAACCTTCAGCGCATTTTGAACATACAATAGCAATTGTAAACGGGAAACCGGAAATTTTAACAAAGTGTTGATATGGCTAAACAGGAAGCAATAAAAGTTGACGGAGTTGTAACAGAAACATTGCCTAATGCTAATTTCAAAGTGAAGTTGGATAACGGCCATAAAATATTAGCGCATATATCCGGAAAAATGAGAATGCATTTTATTAAAATTTTAGTTGGTGATAAAGTTGCCATTGAATTATCACCTTATGATTTAAACAAAGGCAGAATCACATATAGGTATAAATAGCTGAGGATAATATGAAGGTTCGTGCATCAGTAAAAAAGATTTGTGAACATTGCAAAATAATTAAAAGAAAAGGTGTTGTAAGGGTTATCTGTAAAAACCCTAAACACAAACAAAGACAAGGTTAATTTTTAGGAGGAAATTTTGGCTCGTATAGCAGGTGTCGATTTACCTAAAAACAAGAAAGCTTATATCGGATTAACTTATATTTTTGGCGTCGGTCAACACACGGCAAAAGAAATATTAACTAAAGCAAATGTAAACCCTGACAAAAAAGTAATAGATTTAACTGAACAGGAAGTTGCTCAAATACGTTCTATAATGACAGCCGATTATAAAGTTGAAGGTGCATTAAGAAGTGAAGTTCAGCAGAACATTAAACGACTAATGGATATTGGCTGTTACCGCGGCTTAAGACACAGGAGAGGCCTTCCTGCAAGAGGACAAAGAACAAAAACAAATTCACGTACGCGTAAAGGTAGACGTAAAACAGTTGCCGGTAAAAAGAAAGCGCCGACTAAATAATTGATTTAATTAAATCGGAGAGTAAGAGTTTTGGCTAAACCACAAAGAAAAACAAAAAAGAAAGTTCACGTTGATTCTGTAGGCGTCGCTCATATTAAAGCCTCTTTTAACAATGTGCTTGTTACATTAACAGATATATACGGTAATACTATTTCTTGGTCTTCTGCCGGAAAAAATGGGTTTAAAGGATCACGGAAAAATACACCTTTTGCTGCTCAGGTTAGCGCGGAAGCTGCCGCAAAAGAAGCTTATGATTTAGGTTTGAGAAAAGTTGACGTATTTGTAAAAGGACCGGGCGCAGGCAGGGAAGCAGCTATTAGAGCATTAAATACAGCGGGTTTGCAAATTATGTCTATAAAAGATATTACACCAATTCCTCATAACGGTTGTAGGCCACCAAAAAGAAGAAGAGTTTAAGGAGAAATAATGGGAAGATATACAGGGCCAAAAGCTAAATTGGCAAGAAAATTTGGGGAGAATATTTTTGGAAACACTAAATTTGATAAGATCTTAAGTAAAAAGAACTATGGGCCAGGGCAGCACGGTCAAAGAAGAAGGAAAATTTCAGAATATGGTATTCAGCTTAATGAAAAACAAAAATTAAAACTCATGTACGGATTGTATGAAAAACAATTTAGGGGATATTTCAAAAAAGCTGATAGAATGCGTGGTATTACTGGCGAAAACCTATTAAAACTTCTTGAAAGAAGACTAGATAATGTTGTTTATAGATTAGGATTTGCAATGTCTCGTCAACAAGCTAGACAATTAGTTTCTCACAAACATCTAACAGTGAACGGTGAGGTAGTTAATATCCCTTCATATTTAATTAAGCCGGGTGATGTCATTGCAGTTAAAGAAAAAAGTAAACAACTAGATGTTTTCCATGACTCACTGCGTTTAAGGAAAACTAATCCCTATGATTGGCTTTCTGTAGAAAAAGCAAAATTATCTGGTACTTTTTTAAATATTCCGGAAAGAGCTGAAATTCCAGTTAATATTAGTGAACAGCTAATCGTAGAGTTATATTCTAAATAATTTTTATAATTTAATTGTGAGGAAATCTGTATGAGCTATTCGTTCATAAAGATGCCGGAGAATATTGTATTAGATGAATCAACAGCGACTGATAAGTACGGTAGATTCGAAGTACAGCCTCTTGAAAGAGGTTTTGGTGTTACTCTTGGTAATTCGTTAAGAAGAGTTTTATTATCATCTTTAACAGGTGCTGCTGTTACTGCTATTAAAGTCGACGGCGTATTGCACGAGTTTACGACAATTCCCGGGATTGTTGAAGATGTAACACAGCTTGTTCTTAACATGAAGAAAATCAGGTTAAAAGTAATCAATAAAAAAGCTACTAAACTTGATTTGGCGTTAACGGGACCTCTCGAAATAAAGGCGGAGGAATTGCAAAAAGCCTGCCCAGATATCGAAGTGTTGAATCCGGGCCAATACTTAGCAACGTTAAATGACGGGCACAAGTTGAACATGGAAATCAGGTTCGGCTTTGGTAAAGGGTATGTTCCGGGTAATGAACAGATAATCGCCGACCAAACAATTGGTATAATTCCTATAGATTCAATTTTTTCACCCATCACATCGGTTAACTATAATGTTGTTAATGTAAGAATCGGTGAAAGAAATGATTACGAAAAATTAATTCTAGATATTTCAACGGACGGCTCTTTAACACCAGAAGATGCGCTTTCAAACTCTGCAAATATATTAAAAGACCATTTGAAATTATTTATCAACTTTGATGCTGAGCCTGAAGTAGACAAAGTAGAAAGCGAAAAAGATGCCGAATCCGAAAGGATTAAGAAAATCTTATTGACAAATGTGGATGACCTTGAATTAAGCGTACGTTCGCACAATTGTTTGAAAGCTGCAAATATTAAAACTCTTGGCGACCTTGTTGGCAAGGACGAAAATGAGATGCTTAAATTCAGAAACTTCGGGCGCAAGTCATTGGCTGAGCTTGTTGAAATAGTTGAAAACTATGGTTTGGAATTCGGAATGGATGTAGACAAATACATCAATGAAAATAATGAATCAAACTAATTTTGTTTAAGGTGATAATATGAGACATAGAGTAAAAGGCGGAAAATTAGGAAGAACAGTTAGCCACCGTAAAGCAACTTTAAGAGCCCTGGCAACTGCTTTATTGAAACATAAAAGAATAAAAACTACTATTGCAAAAGCAAAAGCTGCCAGGGAATTTGTAGAGCCGTTGATAACAAAAGCTAAAAATGATACTGTTCATTCGAGAAGATTAATTGCAAGAAGCATTAATGATAAAGATGTAGTTAAAGAATTGTTTACCGATATAGTTGAAAAAATAGGCGACCGTCCAGGTGGTTACACAAGAATTGTAAAGTTAGGTCAAAGATTAGGCGACGCTTCCGAAATGGCAATTTTGGAATTAGTTGATTTCTTTGAATTAGGCGAAAAAGAAACCACACCAAAGAGAGAAAGTAAAAAAGCTCCGAAAGAAGAAAAAGTTGAAGATAGTGTAGAAGATGCCCAAGTAATTGAAGAAACATCAACTGACGAAGAGACTGTTGAAGATGAAGCTGCCGAAGAAAAAGAAGAAAATAAAGAAGAAGTAAAGGCTGAGGCTGCTGAAGAAGTACCCGAAGAAAAAGAAGAAGATAAGCCAGACTCAGAAAAAGAAAGTAAATAAAAGTCAGCAAAAAACATTTAAAAAGAGCAGCCAAAAAGGTTGCTCTTTTTTTATTTACTATGAAAAATGCCCGCTTTTTAAAATCGGTTTTCCACTTGAAGGATTTGCCAAAATTAAAACTTCCTGAAGTTATTTTATGCGGGCGGTCTAATGTCGGCAAATCTTCTTTTCTTAATTCACTTTTCAATTCTAAAAATTTAGCAAAGACAAGTTCATCACCGGGCAAAACAAGGTCGTTGAACTACTACTCTGTTGATGATAAAATTTATCTCGTTGATTTACCCGGATTCGGCTATGCAAAGGTTTCTGAAAGTGAAAGACGAAATTGGGAAAAGCTAGTAAACAACTACATAAAATCGGATCGGGATATTTCATTGGCTTTTCATTTTATTGACAGCAGGCATAAACCTTTTGATCTCGATATTGCATTGAATGCTTATTTGAGGGAACTTGAAATTCCTTATTACGTTATTCTAAGTAAAGTTGATAAACTAAATCAGAAAGAAAAATCAGCGGCAGTAAAAACTGTAACAGAATTTTTCCCGGAATTGTTACCTGAAGATAACTTGATTTTTTATTCTTCACCAAAAGGTATCGGTAAAAAAGAGATAATTAAAAAACTAAACTCCCTTTACTTTAGATGAAATATTATTATTGTTTTTATTATAATTATCAATTAGATTTTTAACAATAAGAATAGCAAATGGATAAATCCAATAAGCTAAGAAAACGGATACTAATTTTTATAGTTGTGCCTATCTTGAATTCGATCCCGTTTTTTACGGACGATTTAATTCTTGAAATTATTGCTGTAAGTTTAAGTGTAATATATGTCGGTTTTATCATATTCCTCCGTGATTCCTCCAAACAAGTAGAAGATATTGATGGGTCGGATTATACTGGTGATGAGATTGAATCTGAAGAAGAAACAGCCTCCCCAAAAACTAAAGATTATGATACCGATTTAGGCGAAGACTTTAAGATAGTATCTCCCAACAAAAATATCGAAGTAATTACATCAGACAACTACAGGAGTGTAAGCGATAAAATAGGCCAGAAGAATTTCTTTAAACCCCCTGACTTAAAACAGAATTTTGTAAAGATAGCCACTGAAAAAATACCGGAAGATGTAAGCGAAGATGAAGAATTTGCTTTCGTGCTTGAAAAAATTTTAACGGTTGCGAAAGAAGTATACCTTGCTCATTCTTCACTATTCTTTTGGTACAATAAAAATAAGCAGAAGTTAACCCTGGAAAAATATGTATCAAGCTCAACAGATTTATCCAATAAGAAATTTGATCTGGAAGATGATGTTTTAAGCAAAGTAATTGAGAAAGAAGAACCTGAATTATTAACTGATGTAACATTAAATGCAGAACGTGATGTAATAAGATACTACAGTAGACCGCAAGGAATTAAAAGTTTTATCGGTGTTCCTCTCTATTACGGCAATATGCTTGCCGGTGTGCTTGCACTTGATTCAAAGGAAGGTGATGCTTTCGGGATAGAGACAATATATTCGCTTGGAAGATTTGTGCGTGTTATATCATTAATAATTTCTTTGTTTGATAAAAAGTTTGAAGAAAGTGTCGCCGAAAAAAGACTGCAGGCTTTGTTGAATTCATTAAGTATGGAAAGAAAATTTATTGATAACGAAGACCTTTACAAAACAATTGAAGAGTCGGTCAAAGATCTAATTCAATGGGATGCATTTACTTTTGTTTACTACGATTCTAAATCGAACAGCTTTAACACAGCCAAAATAATTAACAAAACATCGCTGAAATATATTGGTGAACATCTTGATATTGAACTAAAAGGAACAATTGTAGGCAAAGCAATTATATCCGGTACTCCGGTAAAAATAGACGACACTTCGGAAGAGGATTATAAAAGGTTCTCTAATTCTGAAGATGTCAATTTTGAAGGATCCTTCCTGGCAGTGCCTCTGGTTTATGACGAACAGAATTACGGGGTCTTCTGTTTCGAAAGTTTGAAAAAAAATAATTACACTAATGCCGATGTCGGCTTCATAAGAAATGCGGTTAAAATATTTTCCTTTATAGTCTATACTTACTCAAATCAAAAACTGTTAAGAAGTTTGTTATCCGTTGATGTTGAAACGCGTGTATTAAATTATGAAACCTTTTTAAGCAGGCTTGATTCTGAGTTAGAAAAATCATTTGAATTATCTTTACCGGGCTCTATTGCCCTCATTTGTATTGATGATTTCCTGGAACAGGAAAATCTTTTTGAAAATGACCCGTTTCCCAAAGTGCTCAAATCAATTGTCGATGCAATAAAAGAGGAAATTGATGCGTCTCAAATATTGTTCGGTAGATTTAACGAAAGGATATTTGGTCTCTACTTTTTTAATACTAATTCAAAAGATGTCTTTTTATGGGCGGAAAAATTGAGAATTAAAATTGCAAGAAAACCTATTGCTGTGTTGACAAAGCAGACTACTTTTACCATATCGGTTGGGGTAGCATCGACCAATAAGAAAACTGACGTTGATGAAGTTATAAGAGACGCAAAACTTGCATTGAATAAAGCGATTGAAAAAGGCGGCAACACTGTTAAAAGTGTAAGCTAACTATGAAAAATTTTATTTTAATAATATTGGATGGAGTTGGTATAGGGGCCTTACCTGATGCTGGTAACTATGGCGATACAGGGGCAAACACGCTGGGAAATATTTCCAGGAAGGTTAAAAATTTTTCTCTGCCCAACCTGGAAAAACTTGGTTTGGGTAATATTGATGAAATTATAGGGATTAAAAAAATAAATAACCCTTTAGCTTCTTACGGTAAAATGATTGAGGTATCAAAAGGGAAGGACTCAACCACAGGACATTGGGAAATAGGCGGTATTAAAGTTGAACTTGAGTTCCCTTATTATCCCGACGGGTTCCCGGAAGAACTGGTTGATTTATTCATCCAAAAGACAGGCGTAAAAGGAGTTCTGGGAAATATGCCTGCATCGGGAACTGAAATCATAAAAGAACTTGGAGAAGAACATTTAAAAACCGGCTACCCGATCATATATACTTCGGCGGACTCGGTTTTCCAAATTGCGGCTCACGAAGAGATTATTCCAATCGAAAGACTATACGAAATCTGTGAAATAACAAGAAAACAGGTATGCATAGGTAAAGATTCGGTGGGCAGAGTAATAGCAAGGCCTTTTATCGGCAAACCCGGAAACTACCTAAGAACGACCAATAGAAAGGATTTTTCAATTGATCCGCCGGGCGATACTATTTTGGATGTGCTGAAAAATAACGGGATTAAAACAGTAGCCATTGGAAAAATAAACGACCTGTTTAATTATAAGGGAATTATTAAGCAGGTAAAAACCAAATCTAATAGTGAAGGTATCGAAAAAATTATTGAGAACTCAAAGTCGGAATCGAATAGTTTTATATTTGCCAACCTTGTAGATTTTGATGTTTATTTCGGTCATAGGCTTGATCCAGAAGGATTTGCAAATGCTTTAACGGAATTTGACAACAAGTTGCCTGAAATAATTGAAACTTTAGATGAAACAGATGCGTTATTATTAACTGCGGATCATGGAAACGATCCAACTGTGATAAGTACAGACCATACCAGGGAATATGTTCCGGTTTTATTTTACAGAAAAAACATACCGGGGAAAAATATGGGAATAAGAGGAACTTTTTCCGACGTTGCCCAGACTGTTGCTCATTTCTTTAATATAAATAACGGCTTAAAGGGAAGAAGCTTTTTAAATGATTGAAGAAAATCAAATAAATTTACTATCTTTCAAAGTTCAATTGTCGGAAAACGGCAGTTTCGAGATTCCGGTTGAAGAGATGCGCCAAATTTATAATTCTGGCATTGATAAAGTAACCGTAACCATATCAGCGTCGCCAAATAAGTTAAATAAAATCTCGGGAATTGATAACGAATTGTTTCAAAAAATTAAAAACAAACAATCGTTACCTTCTGATGTAGTATATAATTTTCTTAATTGTAAAGGGAAATTGAGTAAATCAAGATTCAAGGAAAAATTAAACCTTGAATAAAGAAGAGTATTGAGTTGATACTGATGTATTGGTTAATCATTTAACTCAGGATGATCGTTCTTTAAATTCTGATTTGGAATTATTAATGAAAAACGGTACATGTTTTACAACCGTTTTAAATGCATCTGAAATTATATTCAGTACTGCCGACAGAGAAGAAAAAGAAGAGGCGCTTAAACTTTTGTCTGCTTTAAAAGTACTGGGATTAAATTCACGTTACAGCTTAAACGTTGATGAGTTTTCTGAAAATACAGGTAATGTAAGGGATGCATTATTTTGCATCGTTGCAAAGATAAATAAATTAAAAATTATTACGACTATAAGGGGAAAATATAAAGATTCTGGTTTAGAGGTAATTTACCCTGAAGATTTATGGAGTGAAAATTGATATTAGGCAAAGTTATCGGGACAGTTTGGTCAACCAGGAAGGATGAAAATTTAGTTGGCGCTAAATTTTTGATTGTCAGGCAGCTTAATATCGACTATACCCCAAAAGAAAATTTTATTGTTGCTGTAGATTCAGTCGGCGCAGGTGTCGGTGAAGTTGTTCTTTGTGCTCAGGGTAGTTCTGCCCGGCAGACTAGCTTAACAAAAAATAAACCTATTGATGCGGTAATTATGGCTATTGTAGACAAGCTTGATATTTCAGTTAAAGAAAAAATTGAAGAAATGGTTGAACCGTAATGCATCTTGGAGAGGTAATAGGAACAATTTGGGCAACAAGGAAGTATGAAGCAATTAAGGGCTACAAGTTGCAGTTTGTTCAGCCTTTGAATGGTGAAAAAGAAAAACTCGGCGACCCGGTAATTGCAGTTGATACTATTGGAGCGGGTCAGGGAGAAGTTATTTATTATATAACAGCAAGCGAAGCCGTAATACCGTTAGACGTTGAAATGGCTCCGGTTGATGCCTCGATAGTAGGCATAGTAGATTCAATAAATTCTGTAATAAATTAAAAGGAGTTTCAATTGAAAATAACAAAGCAATACACAAACCGCGAAAGCCAATCGCTGGATAAGTATTTGCAAGAGATAGGTAAAGTTGATCTGCTTACTCCTGATGAAGAAATAGAACTTGCCATTAAAATTAAAAAAGGCGATCAAATCTCTTTGGAACGTTTGGTAAAAGCAAATTTAAGGTTTGTTGTTAGTGTTGCTAAGCAGTACCAAAATCAAGGCTTATCATTAGGTGACCTCATTAATGAGGGGAATTTGGGGCTTATTAAAGCCGCAAAAAGATTCGACGAAACCAGGGGTTTCAAATTTATTTCTTACGCAGTTTGGTGGATTAGACAATCAATTTTACAGGCCTTGGCAGAGCAATCTAGGATAGTTAGGCTGCCCTTAAACAGGGTTGGAGCATTAAATAAAATCGGTAAAGCTTACAGCAATTTGGAACAGGAGTTCGAAAGAGAACCGAGCGCAACCGAGTTGGCTAAAGAGTTGGAAATGGATATTAATGAAGTAGCCGACACTTTGAAAATTTCCGGGCGTCACGTTTCCATGGATGCACCTTTTGCACAGGGAGAAGACAACAGGCTGCTCGACGTGCTTTCCAACAACGAGCAACCTTCACCCGATTTTACGTTAATGAGTGAATCTCTCAAAAACGAAATAGAAAGAGCTCTTTCAACATTAACAGAAAGGGAAGCGGAAGTTATTAAACTTTATTTCGGCTTGAATAAAGAGCATTCATTAACTTTGGAAGAAATTGGCGAAAAATTTAATTTAACAAGAGAAAGAGTTAGGCAGATAAAAGAAAAGGCGATTAGAAGATTACGTCACGCCTCAAGAAGTAAAAATCTTAGAACATATTTAGGCTGATTTTTGCTGAAAGCAAATACAAAGATTATACTTATCTCTATTTTAGGAGCAACCATATTTGCAGTAGGTTGCTCCTCTTCTTCATACAACCAGCGTTACAACAAACCGGAAGCAAAGGACTCAGATAGTAAAAAAAAATCAGTACGGTTTACTTCAAAAGATGATGATGAAAAATCCGAAGCACCAACTACAAATGAAGATGAAGCAGTATTTAAAGATTATGAAGCAGAGTTTGACGAAGAACCGGTTGAAGAATACAAAATAGATACTGAAGAATTTATAAGCAAGTATGATAAGTTAAATGATTTTAACATTACCTTAACCCCGCGTGAAAAAATTCTTTTCGAAGTAATAAATTATTTACATACTCCCTATAAATATGGAGGTAACTCAAAACAGGGGATCGACTGTTCCGCATTTACACAAAATGTTTTTAGTAATTCTCTTAATTTAGTGCTGCCGCGCACTGCAAGACAGCAGTTTAATGAAGGGAAAAGCATTTATTCAAAATCCGAACTAAGATTCGGTGATTTGGTATTTTTTGACACTACGACAATATCTTTTCCCGGCCATGTTGGTATTTATCTAGGAGACAATCTTTTTGTGCATGCAAGCAGGTCCAAGGGGGTTGTTGTTTCGTCCCTTCAGAGTTCATATTACAAAGGTAGATTTGTTGGAGGAAAAAGAGTTCGCGAAGCAATTGAGTAACGACTCATCGATATATAGTCACTGGTCGTAAAGTGTGATTAATGCACGACTCACCAAAATTTGACAACTAAGTTTGTAGTCCTACTTCATATGCTATTAAATAAGTGATTGTTGAGAATCAATTAACATATTGAGAAATAATAAGATAGGGAAATAAAACCCTGAAAAAGAGCAAGAGAAATAATAAATTGAAGAAAAAACATGCGCACTTTTAAGAGGAAAAGAAACAATGTTACGCTATAAAACAGCGAATCAAATAGAGCTTTTCGAATTTGAACATCCCTTCGAGACAGCATTAGACAAAGAAAGTAGATGGGTTAGACTATCAAAAATATGACCGTGGGATCAATAGGTAGGGATATACAGCAGAAGTTTATCGAAGAGCAAAGAAGGAATGGCATAGATGGCCGCCGTATCAATGCTGTCAACTTAAGACTGCATTTATAATAATAGGAGTCATTCCCGAATGCTTTAATCGGGAATCTTCTAAAAAAATAGATTCTGTGTAAAACCATCACGGAATGACAATCCTTAAGTTGACAGCATTGCCGCCGTATAGCCGTAGGCAGCTTAATAATCAAGCATAAATTAGGACTCAGTGATAGAGAGGTAATAGAAACACTCAAGGAAAATATATATTTACAATAGAGTTTCTGCAAAATTAGATATCTAAACGTTTTGTCATTTCGACCGGAGGGAGAAATCTTTGAAATTGTACTCTAATTGAAAGATTTCTCTCCCTAGGAGTCCTATGGACACCCCAAAAACGGGTTCGAAAAGTCTATTAAGAAAAAAGTCAAGAGAAAATAACTCCCCCTTAGCAAAAAAAAAGCAATTTTTTACTTCTCTGCTTTTGGGCTCACTTTCTGGTAATTTGTACACTGTCACTTTTTTTCTTTTGTTTTTATCTTTTCAACACTCCGGCTTTTTAGATAACCTTTTTTACCTTAATTTTTGTTGATTTTTTTCTACGCGTCTATTTGAGCCTCTATGAAGCTGATTTATTCACTCTCTTAGGGCTATGGTAAA
>JASFMY010000024.1:0-59727 GCA_050117315.1 Ignavibacteria bacterium | reverse complement strand
GTTCTGATCATTTCGTGTTTTGCTTTTTCCTCTTTTGACAAACCTACCGGTTTTCTTATTTTTCGTCCCTTATTTAATTTAGTTTTTGACACTAATATTCAATATTATTTCCTGAACGATATAATAGAACTTGAACCTACTATGAAAGATATCACAAAGAGGGTTATGACCCCAATGTATATTATTGGAAGGGGCTATTAGGAGGTGCTTTCTTTTATTCAGTATTTTTAATTTTAGAGATAATTTGGATGTAATTGTTTATTATTGCACATTAAAAATTATCAAATTATATGAGAATAAAATTACTTGTTTTCCCATTATTGATGTTGTATTTAATCACCTGTAGAGATGAAATTACACAACCTCCCGTCAGTAGCGACGCCACGAGCTTAGAATATAATTTTAAAATTAAAGCCTATCCTGATGCCGGTAGTGTTTTCACTGACTTTAAGTTTGCAATTGAAGAAACGGAAAATAGGGAATTCAAAAGCAAGCAATATAAAATTGAATTGGATTTAGATAACGATGGCGTATATGACAAAAAATTCGATAACGTAGATTCAATAATTACTAAAATCCAAGTTTTATGGGCAAATAAGATCCAAGCAAAGCTTACCTTTGGAAATGATGAATTTTATTGTTCAACTGAAGTTTTTGTTACTTACTTGGAAAGAATACTATACGGCCAAGGCATGACAATTTTTGAACCGCACATCTATAATTCCCAGAAAATAATTATTACTTGGGGAGGAAGTGAATCAAACGGAAGGTATGCCTTGCATATGCTGAATTTTGATGGTACGGGCGATAATTGTATTTTCTGCAGCAATGAAAATATTCATACTCATGAAATGCATTGTTCCCAGTTAAGTTTTGACAATAATAGAATTTTTTGGAACGCTTCAAGCAGATTATATTTTTATGACTTCTTGATTGGCGAGGAAGAAGTAATAGAATTTTATTACAGTCATTACTATGAACCAGGCAGAATTTGCTGGGGATTGGATAATAATAAAATATTCCTTATAGATGATGATGGTGAGGGGGTTAATTATATTGACGTTGAGAATAACTTCGATCTTTATAGTGTAACGGCTTTCGGGGAATTTCTGTGCGCTGTTCCCGGAAATGAAGACCTAATTGCAATAATGGAAAAAGCAGCAGAAACTGATTCTGTTATTTATAGTAATCTATATTACTATAGTTTGTCGCAATCAAAGGTAGTAGAAGAGTTTAAGGAGATAGCAGGCTTTAATTCTTTTAGAGTAATTGATGAAGGCAAAAAAATTTTTATTGAAGATCCTTTACTTATCTATGATTTATATAAAGATAAATATTACTACATTTGGTTTGATGATATAGATTTATCGAATCATCAAGTTGGAGAGACAGATATAACAATGGAAGGTTACAGGGCAATAATATCCGTTCATTCGGATGATACGCTTGAAGATGGTCTGTGGACTTTTTATTTACCGATAGGTCTTATGTAAATATTAAATTACCTTTTCAACGGATCTTGAAAAAATATAATCTACATTAACGAGCATTTTCTTTGTATCAAAAACTTCTTCAATTTCTTCTTTTGATAGTACTTTCATTACATCCGGTGAATTCAATAACTCATCTTTTAGATTTTTATTTTCATCTTCCCAAACCGGCATAGCGCTGTTCTGCACCAGCTTGTATGCTTCTTCACGGGTGATTCCTTTATTAACAAGCATCAATAGTATTGTTTGTGAAAAAACTAGACCGCGCGTTTTGTTAAGATTCTTAATCGCATTTTGAGGATAGACAATTAAGTTATCCAATAAGTTAATCATTAGATGAAGCATATAATTCAGTGTAATACAACTATCGGGTACAATTACCCTTTCAACCGAGGAGTGGGAAATATCTCTTTCGTGCCATAAGGCAACATTCTCAATTGCTGCAACTGAATTACCTCTTAGGAGTCTTGCCAAACCCGATACACGTTCGCTTACAATGGGATTTCTTTTATGCGGCATTGCAGAAGAACCTTTCTGTCCTTTTGAAAAATATTCTTCAGCTTCCAGAACTTCCGTTCTTTGCAGGTGCCTTATTTCAACAGATATTTTTTCTAAGGAAGCGCCGATAACCGCAAGTGTTGTTAAAAATTCTGCGTGCCGGTCTCTTTGTATAATTTGTGTTGATACTGCTGCGGGCTGCAGTCCCATTTTTTCACAAACATATTCTTCTACTTTGGGAGATAAATGTTCAAAAGTCCCAACTGCACCGGAAATCTGTCCAACGCTAACAGAACCAACAGCATTACTCAATCGCAAAATATTTCTTTTGCATTCCTCAAACCATAATGCAAATTTCAACCCGATTGATGTGGGTTCGGCATGAATTCCGTGGCTTCTTCCAACGCATATAGTTCTTTTATGTTCAATAGCACGTTTCTTTAAAACATCTTTTAATTCATTTAGCTGCTTTAGTAAAATCTCACCTGCTGTTTTCATTTGATAGGAAAGGGTAGTATCTAAAATATCGGAAGAGGTCATTCCGTAATGAATGTGTCTTGATTCAGGCCCTACATATTCGGCGACATTCGTTAAGAAAGCAATAACATCATGCTTGGTAGTTTCTTCAATTTCAAGAATTCTTTTGATATCAAAATCAGCTTTACTTTTTATTACTTCCACATCTTCTTTGGGTATTTCACCCAGTTCCGCTCTTGCTTCGCAAGCTAATGTTTCTATTTTCAGCCAAGTTGAAAATTTAAAATCATCTTCAAAAATTTTTCCCATTTCGGGTCTTGTGTAACGTTCAATCATTATCTCTTTTCCAGTTTCATTGATTTTATAATTTCTTTATCATTTCTAATAATTTTTAATTTGATAATATTGTTTGTTCTAAATTCTTGTAAAACACTTATCATTGTATTATCATCATTTATTCTAAATTTGCCAACTGCTTTTACAATATCTCCGGCTTCAAGACCGGCGGCTTCTGCCGGTGAACCTTTTTCAACGTGAGTTATAATTACTCCCCGCGTATTTTCAAGCCCGTAGTATTTTGCTATACCTTCGTCAATTGTTTGTATTCTAAGACCTGTCCAGAAGTCGCGGTCAACACTTCCGTTCTTTTTTAATTCGCCTACAACTTTTTTTATTTTGTTTATCGGGATAGCAAATCCAACTCCGACATTTCCCGATGAGCCCTGAGCAGTGTAAATAAGAGTGTTCATTCCAACAAGTTCGCCCATACTGTTCACCAAAGCGCCCCCGCTGTTGCCGCTGTTTATTGCCGCATCTGTCTGCATCATATTTATGTAATGTCGCTTGTCAACCTGTCCCAAATGCATACCGGTAGCGCTAAGAACACCTACAGTAACAGTTGGCTTATCGTTTATGGCAAACAAGCCGAAGGGGTTTCCAAGTGCAATAACCCATTCGCCGATCATTATATCGTCGGAATCTCCGAGTTTAACATATGGTAAGTTATCAGCCTCAATCTTTAATAAACAGACATCCGATATTTGATCTGTGCCAACAATTTTGGCGTCATACTGGCTACCGTCTGTCATCGTAACAATTATCTTCTCTCCGTTGCCTGCTACGTGATCATTAGTTACAATATATCCGTCAGGCGATATTATGGTCCCAGAACCGAGGCCCTGAATCTCTCTTTCATAAATTCTGTCTCCAAAAAAGTATCTGAAAAAAGGATCACGGCTCAAAGGACTTCTGTACTGCCTAATTTCCGTAACGTTTATTCCAACTATTGCCGGACTTACTTTTTTTACTGTTTCCGTAATAATATTATTCCTGGAAGAGGAAATTAAATCGTTTTTTTCTTCTTTTGTTTTTTCTGCTACCGGAGTTTTGATATATGCATTTTCATTATTTTCGGCAGGCAGATTTACTGCTAATGCAGTTGAATTTGAATCAACAGTTTTAAAGTAAATTATGGAAAATGTAATAGAAGCAATTAGCAGTGTGCTAAATGACGATAATAAAACTGCTTTTACTTTACTCATTTTCAGAATTCCTTAATTTTTTATTTTGTTTACAGAAATACTCGACCAAATGTTTCAAATGTTTTGACTGAATTATCAAAAGTATAGTGCACAATATTATAGCCGCTATAGTACCGGATTCTGCAGGGGGAAGTGAATATTTGTTTATAATACTTGGGTTAACAGCTATAATTGCCGCTGTCAAAATTGTAGCCATAGAATTTGATAAATTTATATCTTTTCTAAAGAGATACGAGATTATCCAGAATACAACCCACAAGAGTAAAACCAAAGGAGAAAGCAGTATTATTCCGCCTGCTCCTGTTGCTAAGCCTTTGCCTCCCATAAATTTAATCCAGGGGTTGTAACAGTGAGCAAGCACTGCAGCGAGAATTGACAAAGCGGGATAAATGAAATGATCACCAAAAAGATTTTGGACTAAAAATACACTTAAAAGGCCTTTGGCAAAATCAAGAACTAATACAGCGGCACCAATATACCATGAGTTGGAAACCTCATAAGAATTAAGCGCACCAACGTTTTGAGAGCCTTCTTTGGTAATGTCAATGCCTTTTAGCTTTTTTAATAATACGTAAGCGCTCGGGAATGAGCCTATTAGATATCCTATTAAAAAACTTATCGTAAAGTTCATTTTGGCTTTTGAATTATTTTTATCAATTTTATAACACTAGAACACAAAAATATAAATTATAGTAGATATTTCTTAATTAAAAATATAATTTACATTTTAATATTCTTGTGCTGAACAAGAGGGAATCAAATAGAAAATTCATCTTAAAAAGCAACCTTGCATTTAATAAAATATTACCATAAATAGTACTAATTTTGCAAAATTATTTAATTGTATTAACACCGGAGAACTTTCTATGATTAATTATATAGGTTCGTTTAACATTAAGCCATCGTTGCCAGAGAACTTGGAACTGCTTAGAGAAATTGCACAGAATCTCTATTGGAGTTGGTCCCAAGAGGCAATAGAATTATTTAGAAGACTTGATAGAGAATTATGGGAAAAGACAAATCATAATCCCCTTTTGCTTTTGGGACAGATAAGCCAGGAGAGACTGGAAGAAGCTGCTTTGGATGACGGTTTCATATCACACATGAATAGAGTCTATGTACAGTTAACTGTTTATTTAGAAGAAGTAACTTGGTATCAGAAAAATTATTCCCCGGATGACAAACCTTATATTGCATACTTTTCGGCAGAATACGGATTAACGGAATGTCTCCAAATTTATTCAGGCGGACTTGGTGTTTTATCGGGCGATCATATGAAATCATCCAGTGAACTGGGGATTCCGCTTGTGGGAATTGGACTTTGTTACAAGGAAGGATATTTCCAGCAGTATCTATCTAACGACGGCTGGCAGCAGGAAAGATATGAAGTTACGGATTTTTATAATCAGCCGATGTCGTTGGTTACTGATGAAAAAAATGAGGCTATCAAAGTTGAGTTGAATTTTCCCGGAAGGAAAGTGTTTTTCCAGATATGGGAACTAAAGGTTGGACGTGTACCTTTATATTTGCTTGATACGAATATCTCAGAAAACCTTGAAGAAGATAAAAAAATAACCAGGAGTTTATACGGCGGTAACATTGAAACAAGAATTCAACAGGAGATAGTTCTTGGTATAGGCGGAATAAGAGCTTTGCATGCTATGGGGCTAAAACCGCTTGTATGTCACATGAATGAAGGGCATTCGGCCTTTTTAGCTTTGGAAAGAATTAGATACTTAATCAAAAACTATGGACTAAATTTTGACGAATCTTTATCTGTCGGGACCTTCTCGAATGTCTTTACAACGCATACCCCGGTACCTGCCGGAATTGACGTGTTCCCAAATGATTTAGTTGAAAAATACTTTGGCCAGTATTATAAAGAAGAATTAAAAATATCCGGTAAGGAATTTTATAAGTTGGGTACAATAATAAAAGATAGGGAGCCTGCTAATTTTAATATGGCCCACCTCGCCATGAACATGGCCGGTTTTGTAAACGGAGTAAGTAAATTACACGGACAAGTTTCAAGAAAAATTTGGGTTAACGGTTTTAAGGATATTCCTTCTAATGAAATACCGATTGACTATATAACTAACGGAGTTCACACTTCGACCCATTTATCAAATGAAATGAATGAACTCTTGGTCCGCTATCTAGGAGACAACTATCTGCAGCCGCCTGCAGATAAAGATATTTGGCAAAGAATTGAAGACATACCTGACGAAGAACTCTGGCGGACACATGAAAGAAGAAGAGAACGTTTGGTTGCTTTTGCAAGAAAAAGATTGGGGATGCAGATTGCTGCAAGAGGCGGTTCAATTAATGATATCAACCGCGCAAAAGAAGTGCTGGATGCTTCTGCTCTAACAATCGGTTTTGCTAGAAGGTTTGCAACTTACAAAAGAGCAACTTTACTATTAAGAGATACAGAAAGATTGGCAAGCATTCTCTGTAATCCCGATTATCCTATTCAGATAATTGTTGCAGGTAAAGCGCATCCGAGAGATGAAGAAGGGAAAAAATTAATTCAGGATATAGTTGCACTTGCAAAGGACGAAGCTCTTCGTAAGAAAGTAGTCTTTCTAGAAAACTATGATATGAACATTGCAAGATATATGGTTGAAGGGTGTGATGTTTGGCTGAATAATCCCCGGAGGCCTCTTGAAGCAAGCGGTACGTCTGGTATGAAGGTAATAGCAAACGGCGGACTGAACTTCAGCATTCTTGACGGATGGTGGGATGAAGCTTACGATCCGGAAGTTGGATGGGCAATAGGAAGAGCTGAAGAATACGATGATCTTGACTATCAGGACGAGTTGGAATCGAGGTTGATTTATGAAATGCTCGAGAAAGAAATAGGAAATGTTTTCTATGAAAGGACCAGTGATAATTTACCACGCAAGTGGATTAAAATGATGAAATCTTCGATGAGAAAATTGACTCCGTTCTTCAATACTAACAGGATGGTTGAAGAATATTTTACAAATTATTACAATAAGGCTTATGAAAAAAGAAAATTATTGATGAGGAATAACTGGAAGTTGGCAAAAGATTTTACAGTTTGGAAAAAACACGTTATGGCTAACTGGGATAAATTAAATTTTATAGATATTAAGCAAAAGAATAAAAACGATGATTTAAG
Source organism: Ignavibacteria bacterium (assembly GCA_050117315.1). Classification (GTDB taxonomy): domain Bacteria; phylum Bacteroidota; class Ignavibacteria; order Ignavibacteriales; family Melioribacteraceae; genus JANQIV01. The sequence continues at coordinate 52,576 of JASFMY010000024.1, read as the reverse complement.
TATTGGTGAAATTTACCAGGTAAATGTCGAAGTTTATCTCGGTGATTTAACTCACAAAGATGTTGAAGTGCAGATTTACTACGGTATATTGGACGAGAAAGATTTGGTTGAAACAAATAAATTTGTTAATATGGTTTACATTAGAAAAAAAGATAATAATTTTCTTTACAAAGGTGCAATTCCCTGTGATAAAACAGGACAGTTTGGTTACACTTTAAGAATTATCCCCAAATACGATCTGTTAACAAATCCATTTGAATTAAGGTTGATAAAATGGGCATAGATTACTAAGTATGTTGTTAGAAACTTTGGATGTTAGAAAAAATGATGTGATAATTTACTCTAAGAATATTTTCGATTTTAGGGTAAACTTTAAAGTCATATTTAAAAATGAAAGAACTAAACAAGCCAAAAGTATTAGTTATTTTGAGGCTTGTGATTTTGTAAATGATCCCTCTCCGAAAAATCTAATTATATATCGTCTGCTTACAAATGTAACCCAATTAGATGCGAGTTCTACAAAATACGGATATTTTATAAAAGTTAATGATAGAATGGAACTGGTCTATTATGATCCTATTTTTGCAATCAAAGACTTAAGACATTTGAGATTCAATCTTGATCCCGAACATTTTAGATTTAAAATTCAGCAGGTAGGTTTAACATCACTTGCACCAAAGTTAGACGAGGAAATTAATTATTCCGAAGTATTTAGCATTGACTTGAGAGCCAGTGAAGCGCAAAACCAAAATGATAAAATTTATGCCGATGCAATTTATGCTTTTGATGAAAGTTTTATAGGGGAATCAGACAGCAAAGAATTTACTGGCACATTGCTGAATGGACCCGAAATTTCATTAAAGGGAGTGCTCGATGAGGGTAATCCCTTAAAAAGCAATCTTAATAAAGCCAAGCTGGATCAGCGATCGGATTATTTAAATGTACGTGAAAATAAAATTGATGTTTTGAAAAATGCTTTGGGAATAAAAATTACGGAGCAGGGAAAATCAAAAGCGTTTTCAAAATTTTTGGAAGAAAACACTCCTGGAAAGAGTACCAAATTAAGCGACGAATCTCCACCTAATTTAATGGAATTATTCAAGAAAGCTAAAAAATCAAATGAAGCTAAAAAAATTGAAAACGACCCTCACATATTAAGATTAAAAATTGATTAACCTATATGTATATTTTGGGAATTTCTGCATACTACCATGACTCTGCTGCTTGCTTAATTAAGGATGGGGAAATACTTTCCGCAGCCCAGGAAGAAAGATTTAGCCGGAAAAAGCATGACTTTAATTTTCCCAAAATGGCAGTGGAATTTTGTCTAAGGCAGAATAATATTAACGCTGATGATTTGGAATACGTGGCTTTTTATGATAAGCCGCTTACAAAATTCAATAGAATTATTGAAACCTATCTTGAATATCCAGGCAGGGGTTTGAAGTCATTTCTTAAGGCAATGCCCTTATGGCTTAATCAAAAGCTGTGGATACCTGACTTAATAAAAAAAGAATTAAACTATGACGGAGAAGTACTTTTCCCTGAGCATCATGAATCTCATGCTGCTTCGGCCTATTATCCTTCACCGTTTAATAAAGCTGCGTTTCTTACTATAGACGGAGTAGGCGAATGGGCTACAGCTTCATACGGCATAGCGGAAAAAAATAAAATTAAATTGCTATATGAGTTACATTATCCACACTCCTTGGGCTTGTTGTATTCGGCTTTTACTTATTATACTGGTTTCAAAGTAAACTCGGGTGAATACAAAGTAATGGGGCTGGCACCATACGGTGAACCAAAGTATGTGAACCTGATTTATGATAAACTGATTGACCTTAAAGAAGACGGATCATTCTATATGAACCAGGAATATTTTAATTATTCCACCGGTCTTACAATGACGAACTCTAAATTTAACAAGTTGTTCGGAGGGCCGCCAAGAAAGCCTGAATCTAAATTAACTCAAAAAGAAATGGACCTTGCCAGATCGGTTCAAGAGGTTACCGAAGAAATTGTTTTGAGGATGGCTAAAAATGTTAAGAAGCAAACTGGTGAATCACATCTATGTCTTGCAGGCGGTGTAGCACTTAATTGTGTTGCCAACGGCAAACTATTAAGAGAAAATATTTTTGATAACATCTGGATTCAACCGGCTGCTGGAGATGCCGGAGGCGCTCTTGGTGCGGCATTAGCAGTATATTATAACCATCTTGATAACCCTTTGACTGAAAAAGATGGAAGCGACTTGCAAAAAGGTTCATTATTAGGTTCCGAGTATTCCAATGATGAAATAAAAAAATTTTTGAATAACTATAAAGTTCCTTATAAATATTTGAATGATGAGGAATTATTAAATGAAGTATCCGATGCAATAATAGAAGGCGAAGTAGTTGGATGGTTTAACGGAAAGATGGAGTTCGGACCAAGAGCTTTGGGAAGCCGTTCAATTATTGGTGACGCACGTTCACCGGAGATGCAGAGAAGAATGAATCTGAAAATAAAATTTAGAGAGAGCTTTAGACCTTTTGCTCCATCTGTTTTAGAAGAAAAGGTAAGTGAATGGTTTGAGATTGATAGAGAAACCCCTTATATGTTGCTGGTAGCAGAGGTCAAAAAAGAAAAGCAAAGAGTTATGGCTAATCATGAAAAGAAATTATGGGGGATTGATAAGTTGAATATAGTACGATCGGAAGTTCCGGCAATTACTCATGTTGATTATACAGCACGTATTCAAACCGTTAACGGAAAAAATAATCCCAAATATTATAACCTAATTAAAAAGTTTTATGAAAAAACAGGATGCCCGGTTATTGTAAATACATCATTTAACGTAAGAGGTGAACCAATAGTAGAATCGCCGTTAGATGCATATAAATGTTTTATGAGAACCGAAATGGATAAGCTAGTACTTGGTAATTTTATGTTAAGTAAAAATAAACAGCCACAGTTTGAGGAAGATATAAACTGGAAGGAAAAATATGAGCTTGATTGATGACGTCAAGTACGAAATCAGTAAAATCAATTATTCAAGAGAAAGCATATTAAAGTTTAGGATTACTTTTGTAGTACTATTTTTTGCTATTCTAATTCTTTTAAATTATAGCGATTTGAAGCAGTTGGACTTTAGGTCGATTCAATATTTTTATTTACCAAATTCAATGCTGCTAGTATTGGTAATTATTTTTATAATAACTCCAAATGTGATCTTAAGTCTTGTTTATAAAATTTGGATGGTATTTTCTCTCACTTTGGGTTGGGTTGTTTCTAGAATTATTTTAACAATACTTTTTTTTATTGTATTAACACCAACATCAATTATCGCAAAAATTTTTAATAAAAAGTTTTTTGATCCAGAGGGCTTTAAAACATCCGCTTGGTTAAAACATAAGAATAATTCGGACTATACAAAGATGTATTAGAACCTAATTCTTTTGATAATCTGCGATAATTCATATGCAAATAACGTAAATTTAATTTTGTATTTACTGTAAAAAAATTAAATTTCGGTCTGGAAATTTACACTTCCTGTTAATGAGGGTTGAAACGTAAACAAATATCAAGCTACTAAGGTCAATGTGACTAAGATGGCGAAGCTATATTAAAACTGGATGCTTTATGAGAGTAATTGAAAAAATTGACACAAAGCAAGCCGTTATTGGAATTATAGGTTTGGGCTACGTGGGGTTGCCGTTAGCATTGGCGTTTATTGAAAAGGGATTTAAGACTTACGGATTTGATGTAGACGAGAAAAAAATTCCGATTCTTTGGGAGGGGAAAACTTACATCAAACATATTAGTTCTACAAGAATTAAGAATGCTATTGAAACTAAACTATTTACGCCAACTTCTGACTTTTCATTTCTTCCGTCTTGTGATGTTGTAATTATTTGTGTTCCCACTCCGCTTAATGAACATAGAGAACCGGATATAACATATGTGGAAGATACGAGTGAAATCATTGCTAAGTATTTACGTTGCGGACAACTAATAACTCTTGAGTCAACAACCTACCCGGGCACAACAGAAGAAATTATTTTGCCGAAATTCGAAAATGCTCCAATTGTCCAAGGAACAGGTAAAAATAAATTTGTAGTTGGGGAAGATTTTTATTTAGCATATTCGCCTGAAAGAGAAGACCCCAATAATCCGAATTATACAACTGCAACAATACCCAAGGTGGTAGGTGGGGTAACAAATAATTGTCTGGAAGTAGCAATAAAGCTTTATAATCAGATAATTGTGCAAACAGTCCCTGTATCAACAACAAGAGCTGCAGAGGCTACCAAACTTCTTGAAAATATTTACAGGTCCGTCAACATCGCATTGGTTAATGAGTTAAAAATGGTGTTTCATAGAATGGATATTGATATTTGGGAAGTTATAGAAGCAGCTAAAACAAAACCGTTTGGTTATCATGCTTTTTATCCTGGTCCCGGCCTAGGCGGGCATTGTATTCCGATTGACCCTTTTTATTTAACATGGAAGGCACGCGAGTATGAAGTAAATACAAAGTTTATTGAGCTTGCAGGTGAAATAAATACAATGCAGCCGTACTATATAGTCACACGTGCTATGGAAGTATTGAATGAAGTTCATAAATCCTTAAAAGGATCAAAAGTTTTGATACTTGGAGTTGCGTATAAAAAAAATGTTGATGATACACGTGAATCCCCTTCGCTTAAGCTGATAGAGATATTACGTGAAAAGGGAGCGGATGTTGATTATAATGATCCTCATATACAACGGCTTCCTAAAACACGTAAATATAATTTTGAAATGAATTCTATAGAGTTGACGGAAGATAATATTAAACATTATGATTTAGTATTATTGAGTACTGATCATGATGATTATGATTATGAGCAATTATATAAATGTTCTAATTTAATATTGGATACAAGAAACGCATTCAAATTAAAAGGACTAAAAAATGGAAAAGTTATCAAATCATAGAAGTTATGATGGCATTAAGCTTGCCATAATTGGTGCTGGTAAATGGGGTAAGAATCATATTCGTACGGCAAACAGTTTATTAAGAAGCGAAAATATTATTGTCTTTGATACTAACGCCAATGCTTCAGAAATAGTAGCCAGTGTTAATTCGGATATTCACTTTACTACTGAGATAGAAAATGTAACCAACAATAAAGAGATAAATGCTGTAATTATTTCTTCTCCTGCTGAAACCCACTATGAATTATCGAGAGAATTTATTGAGAATGGCAAAAATGTTTTAGTTGAAAAGCCGATAACCTTGCAGGTCGATCATGCCGAAGAGTTAGTCGAATTATCGAATAATAATAATGTTAAATTAATGGTTGGCCATGTTCTGCTCTATCACCCGGCAGTAGAAAAAATAAAAGAAGGAATAAACGAGGGTAAGATTGGAACATTGCAATATTTATACAGTAACCGCCTAAATCTTGGTGCATTAAGAAAAGAGGAAAATGTTTTTTGGAGTTTTGCCCCTCATGATATTTCATTATTACAATATATAATTGAAGATGACCCCATAAATATTGAATCATTCGGGGCAGTTTATTTGCAGCGAGATATTGAAGATACTACTTTAACCTATTTAGAATATCCTAATAATATTAGAGGACACATACATGTAAGCTGGCTCCATCCTTTTAAGGAGCAAAGATTAGTAGTAGTTGGGGATGAGGGAATGTATGTATTTGAAGATACTCTTAAAACTGATAAACTGAAATTATATAAGAAAGGGTTTAAGATAGGAGAAAATGGCTTTGAAAAATATGATGAAGATTTTGTGTCAATCGAATTAGAAGATAAAATGCCTCTCACAGAAGAACACGTACATTTTTATGCCTCAATTCTTAATGATACTAAACCAATTACTGATGGGAAGCATGCTCTTCAAGTCCTTAAAATATTGGACGCCGCAACGAAGAAGCTTCACAAGGCTGCTGTATAAATAAATTATACCTTATTAGAGATGCAATGGAAGAAAAAAATTATTACATAGATAAACACGCAGTTGTTGATGATAATGTTGAAATAGGTGAAGGAACCAAAATATGGCATTTTTCACATGTTCAATCAGGTTCAAAAATAGGTGAAAAATGTGTGCTTGGTCAGAATGTAAATGTTGCAAATAATGTTTCTATAGGTAATTATTGTAAAATTCAAAATAATGTTTCTATTTATGAAGGAGTTACACTTGAAGATTATGTGTTCTGCGGTCCCTCAATGGTATTTACTAATATATTAGACCCAAAGTGTAAATATCCCCAGGTTGGGGCAGAGTTTTATATAAAAACTTTAGTAAAAGAAGGCGCATCTATTGGTGCAAATGCAACAATAGTTTGTGGGAATACTTTGGGCAAACATTGTATGATTGGAGCAGGCAGTGTAGTAACAAAAAATGTTCCCGATTATGCTTTAGTTGTTGGTGTACCAGGTAAGATTGTTGGCTGGATTTCTGAAGCTGGAAAGAAATTGGTATTTGATAAGGATGGGTTTGCATTTTGTGAAAAATCAAATAAGAAATATAAATTAGTTGACAACGTCGTTAATGAAATTGAATAATATAGATATTTCAGAGATTGTAGGTATTGCACAAAAAGCAGGAGAGAAAATATTAGAGGTCTACGGCAGAAATGATTTCAAAATAAATATAAAAGATGATAACTCGCCATTGACAATTGCTGATCAATTGTCACACCAAATGATTTTAGAAGAATTAAATAAATTAGATAGTAACATTCCGGTAATATCTGAAGAAGGTAAAGATATTAAATTTGAAGAGAGAAAAGATTGGGAGATGTTTTGGCTTGTAGATCCTTTAGATGGGACAAAAGAATTTATAAACAGAAATGGAGAATTTACTGTTAACATAGGTTTAATAGAAAATAACTTACCTGTTTTAGGAGTAATTTATGTTCCCGTATCCGGTGTAATTTATTATGGAACAGTTGGAGCAGGGGCATGGAAAAGGACCCGTAATGAAAGAGAAAAGATAAAAGTAAAAAGTAAGGATTTTAATGACGGGTTGACTGTTGTACAAAGCAGATCTCACTCAGGAGAGGAAGAAGAAAAATATTATTCTAAATTCAAAATAAAAGAAACAATATCTCGGGGAAGCTCGCTTAAGATTTGTATGCTGGCTGAAGGAAAAGCAGATCTATATTTTCGTGGTGGGAAAACATGGGAATGGGATACTGCAGCAGGGCATGCAATATTAAAAGCAGCCGGTGGAAATATTTTTACAAAAGAAAAAAAAGAACTTTTATATAACAAAGAATCCTTAAAAAATGAGGGATTTATTGCAACATCATTTGAACTAAACTAAGTTGATTATATGCAAAAATACTATATAACTCATCTAAAAGAATTAGAATCAGAAGCAATATTTGTTTTAAGAGAAGTAGCAGCTCAATTTGAAAATCCGGTATTACTTTTTTCCGGTGGAAAAGATTCGATTGTTCTAGGCTGGTTATCTAGAAAAGCATTTTATCCAGCTAAAATTCCTTATCCTCTAATGCATGTTGATACAGGGCATAATTTTGATGAAACCGTTGAATATAGAGATAACTTTATTGAACAACTTGGGGCTAAACTTGTCGTTGCATCAGTTCAGGAATCGATAGACAAAGGAAGAGTAGTTGAAGAGAAAGGGAAGTATGCTTCCAGAAATGTTCTTCAAACAACAACTCTTTTAGATGCAATTGAAGAACATAAATTTGATGCTGCCATCGGCGGCGCAAGAAGAGATGAAGAAAAAGCACGTGCAAAAGAAAGATTCTTTTCACATAGAGATGAATTCGGGCAGTGGGATCCTAAGAATCAAAGGCCGGAACTCTGGAATATATTTAACGGAAGAAAAAAAATGGGTGAACATTTCAGGGTTTTTCCGTTAAGTAACTGGACAGAAATGGATGTTTGGCAATATATACTTTTAGAAAATATTCCGATTCCTTCTATTTATTTTTCACATAAAAGAAAAGTTGTTCATAGAGATGGTATTATGCTTGCAGTTTCACCGTGTGTTATGGTAGATGAAAATGATAAGGTTGAAGAACTAACCGTAAGGTGTAGAACAGTTGGTGACATGACATGTACGGGAGTTTGGGAGTCAGATGCATCAACTGTTGAGGATATAATCAATGAAGTAGCTGCATCCCGCATAACTGAAAGAGGAGGCAGGTTTGATGATAAGCGTTCCGAAACTGCTATGGAGGATAGAAAGGTTAACGGGTACTTTTAAAGATAAAAGGAAAAGGATAAAAGATAAAAAATTTGTATGAGTGATTTACGGAATAGATTGTTTGAATTTGCTGTTAAGTGTATTCTTTATTTAAAGACTATAAAAGAAACTCCGGAAATTAAAGTAATAATTTATCAATTATCTAAATCATCCACATCTACTGGCGCTAATTATGAGGAATCTCAAGCCTCATCATCAAAGGCAGATTTTAGAAATAAAGTTTTTATTTCATTAAAAGAAATGCGAGAATCTAATTATTGGTTAAGGATTTGTTATAGGTTAAAATTGGGTGATCAACTTAAATGTCAAAATCTCGTATCAGAATCCGAAGAACTAAAAAAAATATTAGGTTCTATTGCTTCTAAAACAATTGTAAAAGAAGATATGGTCGAATATAAAATCGAAGAATAAAAAAACACAAACTTTGTTGAAATTTTATCTTTTATCTTTTTGATTTTATCTTGGAATACTTATGATTCAAAACTCATACTTAAATATGGAACTCCTTCGTTTTACTACTGCGGGAAGTGTTGACGATGGTAAATCAACCTTAATCGGCAGGTTACTATACGATTCCAAATCTATTTTTGAAGATCAACTGGATGCTGTAAGAAGGACCAGTGAAAGGAAAGGATTTCAAGGTGTAGACCTTGCTTTATTAACCGACGGATTAAGATCCGAAAGGGAGCAGGGTATAACTATCGATGTTGCATACAGGTATTTTGCAACCCCAAAAAGAAAATTTATAATAGCAGACACACCGGGACATATACAATACACTAGAAATATGGTTACAGGGGCATCTACAGCCAATTTAGCTTTAATATTAGTTGATGTACGCAACGGCATAATAGAACAAACAAAAAGGCATTCATACATTGCTTCATTATTGAAAATACCTCATTTGGTTTTATGTGTCAACAAAATGGATTTAGCTGAATACTCGGAAGAAAGATTTGAAGAAATTGTCGAAGAATTCAAAGGATTCGTTGCAAAGATGGATATTAAAGATGTCCGATATGTTCCAATAAGCGCTCTAAATGGAGATAATGTAGTTAAGCGATCAAAAAATATGGATTGGTATAACGGAGCGACTTTATTACATATTTTAGAAAATATTTATATATCCAGCGACTATAATCATCTTGATCCCCGGCTGCCTGTGCAGTATGTAATAAGGCCGCAGAAGATTGAAGGATATCATGATTACCGCGGATTTTCAGGCAGAATAGCAAGCGGTATATTCAGAAAAGGAGAAGATGTAACCATACTACCCTCAGGCTTTAATACTAAAATAAAATCTATCCTGGAATTCGAAAAAGAAATAGAAGAAGCTTTTCCTCCTATGTCTGTAAGCATTGAATTAGAAGATGATCTCGACATCAGCCGTGGAGATATGATTGTTAAGCCTAATAACCAACCTGAAGTAACGCAGGATATTGATTGTTCAATTTGCTGGTTTAATGCAAAACCTTTGGAAGTCGGTGGTAAATATATATTAAAACATACATCTTCCGACGTAAGAACTATGGTAAAGGAAGTTGTATATAAGATGGATATCAATAATATTCATAAAGATGAAAATGATAAAGAAATTAGAATGAATGACATTGCAAGAATTAAACTTAGAACGACAAAGCCGTTATTTATAGATAATTATAAAAAGAATCGTATTACCGGTAGTATAATTCTTATAGACGAAGCAACGAATTATACTGTCGCAGCAGGAATGCTGAATTAAGATAAAAGGAAAAAGATTAAAGATAAATTTAAGGGCTGGATATTTTTAATCATAACTGCGGTTCTAAAACTTTATAATTCTTTTTTATGATATCGAATAAAAATAATAATACTAAAAGGTTTGAAGGATTTTCACCCGAAAAGAAATTGATGTTGGCTCTTGAGTTATATAATTCTGCGAAAAAATTAAAAAAGGAATCATTAAAGAAATTTCATCCCGAATGGAGTGAAAGTAAGATAAATCAGAAATTGAAGACAATATTTTTAAATGCAAGGTCTTAACCTCTTTGAAATTTTTACTTCAAGATTTCATAAAGCCAGAATACAATTTGTAATTTCAGGATCGGTTGCTTCTATTGTTTACGGCGATCCAAGAGTTACACATGATATAGATTTAGTAGTAGATATTTCTAAATCCCAAATTGACCAATTGATTTTTAATTTCCCTTTGGAGCAATTTTATCTACCGCCAAAAGATGTTTTGAACTTAGAAGTTAATCGTGAAAATAGAGGACATTTTAACATCATTCATAATGAAACTGGTTTTAAAGCAGATGTATATTTATGTGGTTCCGATAAATTTCTTAAATGGGCAATCGATAATGCACAAATAATAAAATTTAATGATAATGATTTTCCAATTGCCCCGATAGAATATGTTATTATAAAAAAACTGGAATTTTATAAAGAAGGCAAGGCTCAAAAACATCTCAATGATATTGTTGCAATGTTAAGAGAGTCAAAAGAACTGATAGATGATAATTCCCTTAAACTAAAAATTCAGGTTCATGCAGTTGAAAGTGAATGGAAAATTGTTGAGAAATTAGTTGATACCTAGTGACGTGTCACATTTGTGATGTCATTTCGAATCCCCGATGTAGTTTGTCGGGGTGAGAAATTTTACCCTCGTACAAATAGAGATTTCTCAGTCACACAAAACGTTCCTTCGAAATGACAATCTTGGAGTTTACGATACTTTATTATAGACATGACGTAGTATGATAATAAAAATGAGATTGCATGGTTTGCTGATTCATTTCGCTAAAATAAGCTGTTCATTCAACTAACTTACTGACGAAGCGAAAGCGTCGAAATAGATCGTAAGAGCCTTTAATCAATAACTGATTTTGAGAAAGCATCTTTAATTTCTAAATATTATAACATTGGGACAAAAAATGGAAGAAAAAGAGTTTAAACCGAAAAAATTGTCAATGACAAATACGAAAAAAGAACTTCTTGATTCTTATAATGAGGTGGTAAAACAACTGACTGAAAAAGAGAAAGTACAGTTGAATCCTGTGAAAATTGTTGAACAAAAACAGAAAAAGGAAACTGTTGAAAAGGTCAAAGAATTATCATCGGAAAATATTGACAGTAATATTGCAGAATTAAAAAGCAGTAGCGAGAAATTACTTGATGAACTAAAATTGAAGCTGAGAAAAGAAGTAAAAAAATATGAAGAAATTCAGGCTGCCATTTTAGTCAAGGATTCTGAGCTAAAAGAAATTTTTGAAATTGAAAAATCTGCTTATACACTTGCTGCGCTGATAGAAACTCAAAATACTAAAAAGGCAGAATTCGAAAATGAAATGACTGAAAGAAAAAGGAATCTGCAAGGCGAGATTGAAGAAATGACAAGAAATTGGGAAAAAGAAAAGGCCGAGCATGAAAAAGCTTCGGTTGAACTGATAGATGATGAACAGAAAAAAAGAAAAAGAGAGAAAGAGGAATACGAGTACGATTTCAAAAGGGAAAAAATACTTGCAAAGAATAAGTTCGAGGACGAAATAGAAGTCCGTGAGGCAGAAGTAAACGAGAAGATAAGCTCAAAAGAAAAAGAACTATCTGAGAGAGAAATTGAAATAGCACGGAAGGAAAAAGAATTAAACACGCTAAGTTCAAGAATTGATAAGTTTGATGAAGAAATTAAACTTGCAGTTGATTCAGCGGTAAAAGAAAGCGAAACAAAAGCGGGGTTAGAATATAAAAATAAAGAAGATCTGCTGGTAAAAGATTTTGAAGGAAAGGAAAACGTTTATCAAACTAAGATACAAAACCTTGAAAGAGTTTTAAAAGAACAGGAGAAAAAAATAGACGAACTTTCAGCCAAACTTGATACTGCATATCAAAAAGTACAGGACGTTGCAATAAAAGCTATCGACGGTGCGGCAAATCTGAAATCTTTTAATGACCTTCAAAAAATTTTCTCTGAGAAAGCAGTAAAAAAGTCGGATAATTAAGCTGGAAGAATCTCAAATATTGTGTTTTTATTAGAGTTTCTGCAAAATGAAAGTCAGTCATTTCGAACCCGTTTTTTGGGTGAGAAATCTTTCAATTAGAGGATGATTTTAAAGATTTCTCCCTCCGGTCGAAACGACAAAATGTTTAGATCTTTTATTTTGCAGAAACTCTATTATGTAAAATTTCTAAAAAAAATTATATAAGAAAAGACGCTCTATAAATTCAAAAGTTTCAAAGAAGCTGAACAAGCTGTGTGGGTAAACAAAGTAGATTCATCTTATGTGGATAGACTTAGAGAGTTTTCTAAATTAAAAGAGATGATTGAAAATGATCCGTTATGAGTTTGCTTCTTTAGTATATGAAGAAGCAACAGCAAATCCGGTTGTATGAAAATTATTTAAGAACAATTAAAGACTCTCAAGAAATGAATGAGAGTAATTATCAAAGTTTTCGGCACCAACCGGAACTAAATCTATTACTAAAGAAATTTCTTAGAATAAAAATTTGATTAATAAAACCAAAACGATTCCAAATCAACTTTTTCCTTTTATCCTTTTCCTTTTATCTTCAATAGAATGTACAAAGAAACTCACACTCGTTCAATAATCAAAACCATATCATGGCGTATACTTGCAACATTAACCACGATGATTTTGGTCTATATTTTTATTGGTAATTTAACTATTGCTCTCTCAGTTGGCGGGATAGAAATAGTTCTAAAAATGCTTGTATATTTTTTCCATGAAAGGGTGTGGGACAAAATAAAATTTGGGAAAAAAGAAGTTAAGCCTGCTGTAATTTGGTTAACAGGTTTGGTAAGATCGGGAAAATCTGAAATTGCTGAAGCAGTTACTAAAGAACTAAAGAGAAAAGGATATAAAGCAGAACATTTGGACGGTCATACCATCCGTGAGTTATTCCCCGAAACTGGTTATACAAGAGAAGAAGTTAACGAGCATATAAAAAGAGTAGGGTATTTGGCAAAAAAACTTGAAGAACAGAATGTATTTGTAGTAGCTTCTTTTGTATCCCCTTATAAAGAATCAAGGGAGTTTGTAAAGAACTTATGCAATAACTTCCAAGAGATTTATATAGCAACCCCTTTGGAATATTGTGAAAAAAATGATAAATCAGGACTTTATGAGAGGGGGAGAAAGGGTGAAGTGAAAAATTTACCTGGTATAGATGTAGAATATAATGAGCCGGAGAAACCGGTTCTTAATATAAATTATGAGAAGATGAGAAAGGAAGAAGCGGTGAGGATGATTTTGAAGAAAACAATTGGAAATAATAATCAGTAGGCAAAAAATAATTTTTACCTAACAGTAAATAATTCATTATATCGAAATGGAACGTGTAGTAAATATTATTAATAAAAAGGAAGAATTCTCTCAAAATCTTCAATATTGGTTAAATAAATCAAGTGAAGAAAGGCTTTCTGCAGTTCAGGTACTTCGCGAACAGTATATAGCTTTATTTAATAAACAGGATCAATATAATGAGAGTAGAAAAGGACTTCGAAGAGTTTGTAGAGTTATTAAACGAACAGAAGGTTAAATATCTCATTGTTGGGGCTTATGCATTAGCGTTATATTCAGAGCCAAGAAACACCGGTGATATTGATTTTTTTGTTGAGAATTCAAAGGAAAATGCTGAAAAAATATTAAAGGTTCTTGAATTTTTTGGTTTTGGAAACATTGGAATTTCACTAGAAGATATCACCAATGATAATATGGTTGTCCAACTCGGTTATTCTCCTATGAGAATTGATATCATTACATCGATTTCAGGAGTAGATTTTAAAGATGCTTATAAATCAAGAGTTATTCACAAATTTGGTAGTTCTTCTGCCTTCTTTTTGTCGAAAGAAGATTTAATTAAAAATAAAAAAGCAGCCGGAAGGAAAAAAGATTTGGCAGATTTGGAAATACTTGTGAATAAGCAATAACGAATAATTAATGATTGGTTGCCTGAGTTATTGCTGGATTGGAAAAAGATAAAAGTAAAAAGTGGCATAAATCAGAATCGAGTGAAAAATAGTAAAAAGAATAAAGAATTAATAAGAAGATACTTAAAGAATGAATTGAAATTGTAGAAAAACATTCACGGCTTCAAATGAGCGAATTTGATTTGGGGAAGTTTCTTTTTAGTGGGAATATTATCTAATGTTTCAAAAAGACAGCATCAAAAATATTTCGGTAAATTAGATTCAGTTAAAATTTAGAAAATTGTAAAATGATTAAAGAGTATGTAATCAAGGAAAATATAAAAAAAAGGCTTCCTGCTCTTGTTGAGGAACTTAAAAAAATAGATCCAATCGTAGCATTTGAAAAAGGCTATTGAATTCTGTGAAAATTTGGTTTGATTGTAATATTGATTTTCAAAATATAATTTACATTTTATGGTATTAGACAAAAAACAAATTGAAAATAGGATTGCCGAATATCTCGAAAAAAGAGATGAAGTTTTGTTCGCATACATTTTTGGATCATTTGTTGAAAAAGAGTACTATCATGATGTAGATGTTGCAGCTTATCTATTTGATGATTTCGATAGAAGTGATTTTAAGAAATTTCCTTATGGTTATGAAAGCGGTTTGATAAGTGAACTGAATCTGCTTGTGAGAGAAAAGATAGATTTCATTTTAATGAATAATGCAGAATTTACTTTTCTAAAAAGAGTAATCGATCATGGAGTTTTGCTTTTCAGCAAGGATGAACGTAAACGGACATATTATGAAAGCTATATACGAAAAATGTATATAGATACTGCTCATTTAAGAAAGATTAGAAGATATTATTTAGCAGAAAAAATTATAAATGCCTGATATAGAAATGATAGAAAATCGTCTATCTTCTTATGTCGAAGATCTTCAGAATAATGAAAATTTACAGTCTCTAAAAATCAATTTACAATGCCGGAATGGGAATTTTCATTGGTTAAAAATCAATTTACATCATCTAAATAGAAATTTACATTGGTTGAATGCTAAATTACAGTAGTTAAATATGTATTTACAATGGTTAAATATCAATTTATCAACGCAGAATACAAAATTATGTTGTCTAAAAATAAATTTACATTAGTATAATACATAGTTAAAAGCAGCAAAAGTGAGTTTACACAAGCCGAAAATGAAATTATAGTCATAAAAAATGAATTTTATGTAATGAAAGAAGCGAAAATGGTTTAAAAACGGCGTTATGAAGGGGGATGGCCCTTCTTCGCTTAGTTTTGACGAGACTGATCCGGCTTCGCTAAACTTAAGCTTCGCCGAGACAGGAAAAAGGAGAAGGGGAGAATAGGTTACGGAAATAAAATATTTTAATTATGATGAGATTTTAAATTAATGAATGAATATGCACCTAACGAATTTTTAATATAATAAATTAATTTTAAGTAAATTTTAAAAGTCATATATTCTTATTGTATTTTCTAAAAAACAATAGGAGTATAAAATGACTAAGCGAGAAGAAAACAAATTTAGTATGTACAAAGGTGTTAAAGAAGTACTTACAAATAATTCCGATATTCATTCCGCGATTCCGGTAATAGGGGAAGCTCTTACTTCTTTTAGTGATATTATTGGATCTATTGATCAAGTTAATTTTGATTTTAAAGGTTCAACAAAGGGGGCTACAGCCGATAAAATTGTGAAAGAAGAGACTTTAATTAATCATGCTACTAAACTTGCTAATGTTCTTTTTGTGTTTGCGGTTAAAACTAAAAACAATGTTCTTAAGGAAGAGTTTAAAGTGAGTAAAAGTGAGCTTGAGCAACTTAGGGATACTGATCTTTTGAACAAAACCAACCAAGTTATTAACAGCGCACAAAGTTATGCAACTGAGTTGGCAAATTATGGTGTAAGCGAAACGACAATTACGGATGCACAAACCGCTCACGATGAATGTGCGGCTGCGTTTAACGCGCAAGCGGAAAAGATGGCTGAAAGATCTTCAGAGAGGGAAAAGCTAACTTCATTATTTAAGGATGCCGACAGTGTGCTGTATGAAGAGCTTGACCCGATGATGGAACTTTTTATTGATACTAACCCGGATTTTTATAACGAGTACCAGGCTGCAAGAGTTATTAAGGATTTAGGAGTAGGCAGAGGAGGTCCGGGAGAGGGTTGATTGTGTGATTGGATGCTTGAGTTTTGGAAGTGGAATGAAGGGAGAAGTGTGAAATGGAAATGAGAATAAGAAAAATGCCACGGTGCAGAGGTAAAATAGTTCATAAGTCTGTGTGAAAATTCAAGTTGTAAAGTGATTCGCTTAATCGTGTGTGTTTTGGAAGGAATTATAAACTTGTTGCAAATTGGTTTTGGTATTTTGATTTTTTAGAATTCACCTAAATCCTCTCTTAAAAAGAGAAGATTTTACGGCAAAATCCCAAAACCAATTTGGCTTGTGTATAACTTTTTTTAGCGAGAAAGCGATTCGCTTTACAATTTTCACATAAGATGTTTTAGTTATTTGAATTGTTTTCAATTTCTTTCGTTATGATTTGTTGGATGCTTTGAATGAATTGAACTATGATGTTGCAAAATGTGATAAAATTGGAAAAAATACTATTCGGGGTTTAGAGTTTGCAAAAAGATTTTTACGAGAAAAAGCTTTATCCGCTTTAAGATAAAGTTCTGGAAAAGATTAATCTCTCAAAAAATAATTTTTATCTGACAGGGGTACTGCACTAAGTCGCTTTTATTTTAACATTTGGACGGTCATAACATACAAGAACAATTCAGCAAACTATACATCGGGGCAAACAATGGTTGTTTCATTTAGTCACAATTTTATCTTTATTCACGTGCCTAAAGTGGCGGGAGCAAGTATTTCAGAGGCTTTAAGAATCTATATTGGAGATAATAGAAAAAACATCTTGAAAAGTTTACTTGCAATTATGAGCAGGTCTAACAGTTATTTACGCCGCAAATTATATGAATTAAAGTACCTTGATGATGGTCACCTTACAGCAAATGAAATAAGAAATAAAGTGGGATTTGAGAAATTTGAGAAAATAATAAAATTTGCATTTGTTAGAAATCCCTGGGATTGGGAAGTATCACATTATCATTATATTATGAATACCCAAAGGCATTTGAAGCATAATTTAGTTGGGAGGCTTAATAGTTTTGATGAGTTTGTGGAGTACGGTATGGAAAAAACTTCTGAGAAAAATATCTTTAAGAAAATGTTATGTAATCCTGAGGGAGAACTAATTGTAGATTATGTCGGAAGATTTGAATCTCTAGAAAACGATTTAAAAATAATTTGTGAGAAGATCGGAATAGAGTCAATAAAAATTTTCCATAAGAATAAATCGAATCATAAAGATTATAAGTCATATTATAATAATAGGACTATAGAACTAGTTGGAACACATCACGATGAAGATATAAAAATGTTCGGCTATAATTTTGGTAACGAAAACCTATTGCCATTGTTATAAAAATGAGGTTATAAAACAGA
Source organism: Ignavibacteria bacterium (assembly GCA_050117315.1). Taxonomy (GTDB): domain Bacteria; phylum Bacteroidota; class Ignavibacteria; order Ignavibacteriales; family Melioribacteraceae; genus JANQIV01. Next base: position 34,888 of record JASFMY010000024.1, on the reverse strand, counting down.
TATATATTTATTCAATGATTAGCAAAATAGATTCAATCCTTTTAAACAATTTCTTCTCAAAAGGACATGAAAGAACTATTCGGGCAAAAAAAAATATTTTTGCATCTTTTATTATTAAGGGATTGAATATAGCAATTGGTCTAATTCTAGTCCCTTTAACAATCGATTATCTCGATACAACAAAATACGGCATTTGGATTACTCTTAGTTCAATAATAACATGGTTCAGATTTTTTAATATAGGCTTAGGAAACGGCTTGCGCAATAGGTTCGCTGAATCACTGGCAAAAGGAGAACATGAACTAGCAAGAGTGTATGTAAGTACGACATATTTTATTCTAGTGCTAATATTTACATGTGTCATTGTTTTGTTTCTATTTATAAACCAATATTTAAATTGGGACAAAATTTTAAATGTAGAAAATGGCTTTGGATTTAAACAAGAGTTAAACCTTCTGGTTATAGTTGTTTTTGTATTTTTCTGTTTGAATATGGTTGCAAATCTAATTACAACAATATTAAGTGCCGATCAAAAACCTGCCATGGTTTCGTTTTTTAGCTTAATAGGAAATATAATTGTCCTTTGTACAATATTCATTTTGACTAAAATTTCGAAAGGATCACTCTTTTATCTGGGTACAGTAATGAGTTCTATTCCGGTAGTTGTATTAGTTGCTGCTAATTTTTGGTTTTTTAGAAAAGAATATAAAGCTTACAAACCATCAATTAATTTTATTGATATTAGTAAGGCTTCTGATTTATTTAATTTAGGATTTAAATTTTTCATAATCCAAATTTCAGCCATCCTTCTATATCAGACTAATAATATTATTATTTCGCATCTTTTTGGCCCAGCGGAAGTAACTCCTTATAATATTGTATTTAAATATTTCAATATATTAATGATGTTTTTTTCAATTATAGTTTCACCTTTTTGGAGTGCTTTTACAGAAGCCTGGGTGAAAAATGAAATCGAATGGATTAAATTAATGATTCTGAGATTATTTAAAATTTGGGGTTTAGTTTTCTCTGTAGGGATAATAATGTTGATTGCTTCACCATGGGTTTATAGAATTTGGATAGGCAATAATATTAGTATATCCTTTTCACTCTCTGCATTTGTTGGAATTTGGATCATTGTAAATACATGGAACGGGATTTTTAGTCAATTTCTAAATGGTGTGGGAAAGATAAAAGTTCAATTAGTCGTTGGAATTAGTTCGGCATTATTGAATGTACCATTAGCTTTTTGGGGTGGTAAAATTTGGGGAATTAATGGTGTAATAGTTGCTAATATTTTATTGGTATTATTAGGTGCATTTATTTATCCTATTCAATATTTTAAGCTAATTAACAGTTCAGTTCAGGGTGTTTGGAATAAATAAAATGAAAGTAGTAATTTTAGCAGGTGGATTTGGTACAAGGTTAAGTGAAGAAACTGGCATTAAACCGAAACCTATGGTAGAAATTGGTGAAAGACCAATACTTTGGCATATTATGAAAATTTATTCGCATTACGGTTACAATGATTTTATTATTTGTCTTGGCTATAAAGGGTATGTTATTAAGGAGTATTTTGCTAACTACTATCTTCATCAGTCTGATGTGACATTTGATTTAAAGGATAATTCGAAAAAAATTCATCATAATACTGCTGAACCTTGGAAAGTTACTTTAGTTGAAACCGGATTGAATACAATGACTGGTGGTAGGGTGTTAAGAGTAAAAGAGTATCTTCAAAATGAAACTTTTATGCTGACTTATGGAGATGGTGTCTCGGATATAAACATAAAGAAATTACTAGATCATCATAAAGCGACCAACCAAATAGCAACAGTTACTGCTGCTCAGCCGGCAGGCAGATTTGGAGCATTAAAAATTGGAAAAAATGAAATGGTCAGCACTTTTCATGAAAAACCTTCCGGTGACGGCAACTGGGTAAATGCCGGTTTTTTTGTACTAGAACCAGCTGTGTTTAATTACTTAGAGGATGATTCAACAATTTTTGAAAGAGAACCGTTACAAAGCTTATCCAAGCAAGGTCAATTAAAAGCATTTCACCATCACGGATTTTGGATGCCAATGGATAAATTATCTGACAAAAAAGATTTGGAAAAAATGTGGAACGAAAACAAAGCTCCTTGGAAAATTTGGTAAGTAAAATGTTTGGAAATGTTTTTAAAAATAAAAAAGTATTAATAACAGGGGATACAGGATTCAAAGGATCATGGCTTTCAATATGGGTAAAATATCTTGGTGCAGATGTATACGGTTATGCTTTACCTCCCAAGACCGAAAGGGATAATTTTGTTATAACTAACCTTGAAAATATAATTCATCATTTAGATGGAGATATTAGAGATTTTGACAAACTTTATAGCTACTTCAAAGAAGTCAGGCCTGAATTTGCTTTTCATTTAGCAGCACAACCTCTTGTTATTGATTCATATCATGATCCTAAATATACATTTGAAACTAATCTTAACGGTACAGTAAATTTTTTCGAAGCAGTAAGATTGACCGACTCAGTAAAAGTAGCGATTAATGTTACAAGTGATAAATGTTATCAAAACAATGAATGGGTTTGGGGATATCGTGAAAACGATCCAATGGGTGGCAAAGATCCGTATAGTGCTTCTAAAGGAGCAAGTGAATTAATTACACACTCTTATATTAATTCATTTTTTCATAAAGAAGGAACTGCAAATATTGCCTCCGCAAGGGCTGGCAACGTGATTGGGGGCGGAGATTGGGCAGAATATAGAATTGTCCCCGACTTTTTCAAATCAATTGAAAAAAATGAAGCATTACAACTAAGATCCCCTGAATCAACTAGGCCTTGGCAGCATGTTTTGGAACCATTAAGCGGCTATTTAGATCTTGCAATGAAATTAAGTACAGTAGGTAAAGAATTTAGTGGAGGTTGGAATTTTGGACCAATTGGCACTACAAATCAATCTGTTAGAACTCTGGTTGAAAGAATAATAGAGTATTCGGGCAAGGGTAAATATGAAGCGCCGAAATTTGATGAGAAATATCATGAAGCTGGTTTACTAAATCTCGATATTTCTAAAGCAATGTATTTCTTGAATTGGGAACCAATTTTAGATTTTCAAAAAACAGTTGAGTTTACTGTAGATGGGTATTTGATAAATTCAAATAATGATATTTACCAAGCAAGGATATCACAGATAGAAGAATTTTACAGTCTTGCAAAACAAAAATATATTGACTGGACTAACTAGAAAACTGAAATGGATTATAAAGAAATCAGAAGTAAAATTATAGAACTTACTAAAGAGTATTACAATACTAAATTTGCAAATACGGTTTTTGAACCTGGTTCATCTCGTGTAAATTATGCGGGCAGAGTGTTTGATGAGAATGAATTGACAAATTTAGTAGATTCTTCTTTAGATTTTTGGCTTACTGAAGGGAGATTTGCCGAGCAGTTTGCTGAAAAAATAGCTGATTTTTTAGATGTTTCAAATGTTATTCTAGTCAATTCAGGTTCATCAGCAAATCTTGTTGCTTTTTCTACTTTAACTTCTGAGAAATTGGGCGACCGAAGATTAAAACCTGGTGACGAAGTTATTTCTGTTGCTGCTGGTTTCCCTGCAACTGTTACACCTATTATTCAAAACCAATGTGTTCCGGTTTTTGTTGATGTTGGAATCCCGACTTATGATATTGATGTTGAAATGATGAAAAGAGCAATTACAGAAAAAACAAAATGTATTTTCTTGGCTCACACTCTTGGTAATCCGTTTAATATTGATGCTGTTACGGAATTAGCTGAAAAGTATAATCTATGGGTAATTGAAGATAATTGTGATTCATTTGGAAGTAAATATAGAGGAAGATTTACAGGTACATTCGGGCATATTTCCACAATTTCATTTTATCCTGCACATCATATAACAACTGGTGAAGGCGGAGCAGTTTGTACCAATGATGCATATCTTGCTAAAATTCTAAAATCCTTCAGAGATTGGGGACGCGACTGTTATTGTGCTGGCGGTGAAAATAACACTTGTGGTAAAAGATTTTCTCAGCAGTTTGGTACTCTTCCTTTTGGTTATGATCATAAGTATGTTTATTCGGAGATTGGTTATAATTTGAAAATGACAGATATGCAGGCGGCTATAGGTGTTGCACAAATTGATAAACTTCCTGCATTCTGTGAAAAAAGAAAAAAAAACTTTAAGCGATACAATGAAATATTTGGGAAATACGAAAAATACTTACTTCTACCAAAAGCAACTGAAAATTCTGATCCAGCTTGGTTTAGTTATATTGTATCTGTAAAGGAAGATGCTCCATTCAACAGGGATGATTTGGTAAATAATCTAAATAATAATTTTATCGAGACAAGAAATCTTTTTGCCGGTAATATGGTAAAACAGCCTGCATTTATAGGAAAGAACTTTAGAATTGCAGAACACCTTAATAATACAGATTATATAATGAATAACACTTTCTTTATTGGGACTTATCCTGGAAACACAAAAGAAAAAATGAATTATATCGAAAAAATTATTGATAAATTTATGGAGAAGTTTTAGTGCCAATAGTTCGTAAGTATTTAGCAAGGGTTGAAGAAATAGAAAATTCACTTGAAAATATCTATACAGTCACTTTTTCCTCAAATAGAAAATTTAAGTACTTACCTGGACAGTTTCTTCATTTAGCACTTGATGAATATGACGGAATAGGACAGTGGCCTGAATCCCGATGTTTTTCAATGCAGAGTAACCCGAGTGAAGAATTAGTCAAAATAACTTTTGCGATTAAAGGAGACTTTACAAATAGAATGGCCAACGAATTAGATGTAGGCAAAGAGGTTTGGCTTAAAATGCCATTTGGTGATATCTTCCAACGAGGATATAATATGAATAATTGTGTTTTTATTGCTGGTGGAACAGGTATAACCCCATTTCTATCACTTTTTACAGATGACTCTTTTAATAAATATATAAATCCGAAGATATATCTTGGATTTTGTTCGAAGAAATACAATTTGTATCAATCCGATATCAATAAAATAAAAAACGAAACCAAACAAATTAGATTATTTTATGAAGATAAAGACGGTAAGCTTGATATCAAACATATTCTTCATCAAGAAGGAAATGAATCCACATATTTTATTTCCGGCCCTCCCATTATGACTAAAAATTTTAAGAATTATCTTATTCGCAATAAAGTGTTAGAACAAAAAATAATAACAGACGATTGGGAATAATGAAATCTATTTTGATAACCGGTGTAAATGGATTTCTTGGGAGTAATCTTGCATATAAATTATCTAAGAACTACAAAATAATTGGTTTGGAACATCCAAGTACTTGTAGCAATAAATTACCAATTGATACTCTTAAGTATTACTACTACAATGAAGGTATACAGAAGGATATTTTCATTGAAAATGAGATATTTGCTGTATTACATGCTGCCACAGTATATGGCAGAGGAAATTCGGTATTAGATAATTTATTACATACTAATATCCTACTACCAGTTAGTATTTATGAACTAGCTAATAAGTATAACACAAAATTATTTTTGAATACAGATACATTCTTCAACAATGAAAAAAGAAATTATGAATATCTTGAAAATTATACACTTTCAAAAAAACATGCTCTTGACTGGCTAAGATTAATAAGAGATAAATGTAAGATTGTAAACATGAAAATATTTCATATGTATGGACCTAATGACAGCCCAAGCAAGTTTATTCCTCAAATGATTAACTTAATGATAAAAAATAAAAAACAAATTGAATTAACAGCTGGCGAACAAAAAAGAGATTTTATCTATATAGATGACGTAGTAAGAGCATATGAAATTGTTCTTAGTAACTACGAGAAGATAGCCGAAAATTATAAAGAATATCAACTTGGAACCGGAGTTTCAATAACAATAAAAGAGTTAATTTCTTTTATTAAAAAAGCCTCAAAAAGTAAGTCAAAATTAATATTTGGTGCATTACCATATAGAAAAAATGAAATAATGGATAGTATAGCTAATAATGAAGAACTAATTAGATTGGGGTGGCAATCAACTTTTTCAGTTCAAAAGGGCATAAAAGAAATACTTAATTCTATCAATAAAAAATAGATTTAGTTTTTATGACCGAAAAGAATCAACCTTTACTAACTATTGCTATCCCAACTTATAACAGGGCTTCTATTTTGAGCATAGCATTAGATAAGCTTTTACCCCAAGTAACTGAATTTAGTGATGAAATAGAAGTTATTATTTCTGATAATGGTTCGACCGATAATACTCAAGAAATTATTAAGAATCATACTGCTCAATATTCTAAATTAAATTTTAAAGTATATTCTCAAACTTTTAACACAGGGTATTTTGGTAATTTCAAGAAGTGCCGGGAATTATCGGATGGTAAATATCTTTGGCTACTGTCGGATAATGAGCATTTAAAAGGTGACGCTATTAAAATTTTGTTAAACATTATAAAGAAAAATCGCGAAGCAGGAGTTTATTATCTTACTAATAAAAATTCAAGTTTTGCTAATCTAATTGAAGAAAGGGACTCAGTAACTTTTTTTGCACAAGAAAAAGCTTATCTAATTACATTGATCAGTTCATCAATTTTTCTAAATGAAAAAAAGAATGATAATTTTCTTTTTGAACAATATAAGGAGAATTCTTTTTTAGGATTTCTTTTCTTAGCTAATGCATTAATGGTTAACAGAACTATCTATTTAGTTAATGGTAATTTGTACAAGAGTTATCCATGCAATGTTTACTTCGACATTTTTAAATCATGGACAAAGGATATTAGTAAATGCCTTATTTACTTGGTGGATAATAATGTTATCAATTTAGAAGTTAAAAAAGTTTTTATAAATGGATACTTAAAGCATGTAATATATTTTCATGTATGGCAGTGTCTTATGAGAGGAGGAATTTATGGGCGCCATTATGGTTCTTCTTATGAATTAAAATCTAAATTGGATAAATACTATTCCGAATATTTTCATTACCAAAATTATGTCGTTAGTTTGTTTAGTACACCTAGGGTTATTTTAAAAACACGTTTTCTACTAAGGCGAGTGAAAAATAAACTAAAAAGAACCTTTGGAATTGTGTGAGACATTTGTAAACAATAATGTCTATGTTATTATCAGTAAAAACCTCTTTTCTTACAAAGAAAGATAAAACTTCGTATTTTATTGTCATTTTTGTTGCTTTGACTTTAAAATATTTCATGCTTAAATGTGAGGACTAAAGAGGTAGAGTACAGTTAATTTTTTTTTTTTTTTGATTATTATGGTTTATATGAAGGTTGCAAGAAAGCTGTTGATGAAATTTTTGAATTTAAAAATGAAAAATAGTGATTGCATTATTCAATTTTGCAACAAACATAAATTATTTGGCAATGCTTAATAGAGTAAACTACTTTTTTTTGTTCTTAATGTTATTTTCACCGATCCTATCTTTTCTTAGTTTAGGACTTTTGGGATTGGAGAGTTCAACTTCATATTTTCAAAAGATTTTACTGATTTATGGCCTGTTTTATTTTTTCCTTAATTGGAGTAAATTAAAGATACCAAGTGAAATATATTTTCTAGCTGCTTATACAATTTATATTTTCATTTGGTCTTTTTACAACGGAGTATATGAGGAAAAAGGAATTGCTAATAATGCTTTTCGTGTAAACGTATCTACTCTATTAGCCATTATTATTATCTACAATACAAATTTTAGTGAAAAATTTATTAAAGAAAGCTTATTTATATTTAAAATTACTGCTTTTGTAGCCGCCATTGTTACAATAATACAAGTTTTTAACTACAGTTTTCTAGATGCGAACCCCTATTATATGGCTGGAACAGGAAGAATGGGAGATACATTAACAGGTGATTTATATCAAGATCGAAGGGCATCTATTTTTGGCTTTGTTAATCCCAATGAATTAGGATTATCTTATATTCCATTATTAGCAGTGCTAGTCGGTTTTTTAATTTATAATAAAGACAAGTCTTTATTATTTTTATTTTTAGGGGGTGTTACTACTTTTCTTTCTAATAACAGATATGTGATGATAGCATTTATAATTATCACTTTTCAATATTATATATACGAACGAAATAAATTGAAAGCTTCTATAAAGTTTACATTTTTGTTGGTTTTTCTAATCATCGTTGTATCACAAGTATTGTTATTTTTTGGTTACGATTTTAGCGATTGGTTTTATAAAAGATTATTCCGTGAGGGAGGACTTCAATATACAACCCGGTATGGTGCTCTAGTAAATTTTTTAATATTTTTCCCTAAGGCAATATTCTTTGGAACCGGTGTTCATTTGACTGCAGAAATAGCGAGAGCTGTTGCATTTGTTGGCAGTTCGCAAATACATGTGGGCTATCTCCAGCACTTAATTTCTTATGGTTTGGTGGGCAGTTTTTTACTATTTGGTTTCTGGTTTATGTTGGCTAAGAAACTCTATAAAACAGCAAAGGTTACGGATTATTGGGGTTCTTTTTTTGCATTTCTGGTTTTTCTTTGGGCAAATGCTACACTTGTGATGTATTCCATTTTTTTCTACGGAATATTATTTGCGCTTATTTTTGATAAATATTTCCAAAATAAATATATAAATAGCAACTCAAAACAAATAATAAAGTCTGATGAAAAATGAAAAGCTACTTATTACCGGCGGTACAGGCTCTTTTGGCAATGCTGTTTTAAGAAGATTGCTTGATACTGATATTGAAGAAATAAGAATTTTAAGCAGGGATGAAAAAAAACAGGATGATATGAGGCAGTTCTATAAGAATAATAAGATAAAATATTTCATAGGGAATGTACGTGATAAAAGAGCAGTTGATTACGCAATGAAAGGTAGTGATTATGTTTTTCATGCTGCCGCTTTAAAACAGGTTCCATCTTGTGAATTTTTTCCTATAGAAGCTGTTAATACAAACGTAATCGGCTGTCAGAACGTTTTAGATTCTGCTTATGAAAATGGTGCTAAGAAAGTAATTGTCTTAAGTACAGATAAAGCAGTTTATCCAATAAATGCAATGGGAATGTCTAAAGCACTATCGGAAAAAGTTATGATTGCTAAATCAAGAAGCTTTGATGGGAATGGAACTATTTTCTGCGGAACAAGATATGGTAATGTCATGGCATCGAGAGGCTCGGTTATTCCTTTGTTTGTAGAGCAAATAAAGTCAGGTAACCCAATAACTATTACTGAGCCCAAAATGACAAGGTATATGATGACACTTGAAGATGCAGTTGATTTGGTTTTGTTTGCATTTCAAAATGGAAAACCGGGCGATATATTTGTACAGAAATCACCAGCAGCAACTATTGAAATTTTAGCACAAGCACTGCTTGATCTATATAACGCAAAGAACGAAATAAAGATTATTGGTATTCGTCATGGCGAAAAAATTTACGAGACACTTGTGAACCGTGAAGAGATGGTAAAGGCTATAGAACTTGAAAATTATTACCGTATTCCTGCGGATACGAGAGATTTGAACTATAATAAATTTTTTACTGAAGGAGAAGTAAAGGAGATACAAGCTGAGGAATATACGTCTCATAATACATACCAATTAAATCTGGAAGAGACCAAAGAACTTCTATTAAAATTGAACTTTATTAGAAAAGATGTTTTGGGTGAGAATCTTGAGGAAGTTTATGGAGAATAAAAAGGTTAAAAATTAACTTTTAGTCACCAATTATGATTTATATCAAATGATCAAAGTTGGAATTACAGGGCAAGCCGGTTTTATAGGAACACATCTTTATAATTTCTTTTCCTTGAAAGAGAATATATTTGAGCTCATTGATTTTAACGACAAAGATTTTGAAGATTTAAATACTTTAAAGAAATTCGTTACAAACTGCGACTGCATTATACATCTTGCGGCTTTAAATAGGCATAACAAACCTGAAGAAATTTATACTAAAAATGTAGAATTGGTTGATAAACTGATTACTGCATTAGAAGAATCAGGAAGTAAAGCTCATGTTATATTTTCGTCATCTACCCAGGAAGATAGAGATAATCTTTACGGGCGTTCGAAAAAGCAAGGAAGACAAAAATTAGCAGAATGGGCAAGAAATAATAAAAACGGTTTTACCGGATTAATAATTCCAAATGTATTCGGACCTTTTGGAAAACCATTTTATAATTCAGTAATATCAACGTTTTCTTATCAGCTTGTTAATAATGATGTTCCTAGAATTGAAATAGATGCTGATCTAAAACTTATCTATATCAATGAACTTGCAACAATAATTGAAAACAAAATAAAAAATAATATAGGAACTTTTGAAGATTCATTCATAGTACTGCATAGTTTTTCGACAAATGTTACCGGAATATTAAACAAACTGAACAGTTTTAAGTCTCTATATCTTGAGCAGGGTATAATTCCACCTCTTGAATCTTCGTTTGATATTAACTTGTTCAATACCTTTAGGAGTTATATAGACCTTAAGAAACTCTTACCGTTTAAGTATAAAATGCATACTGATGAAAGAGGGAGTTTTGTAGAATTGATAAAGATACATTCCGGCGGACAAATATCGTTTTCAACTACTAAGCCTGGAATAATAAGAGGAAATCATTTTCATACCAGAAAGATTGAAAGGTTTATCGTCTTGAACGGAGACGCCTTAGTCCAATTAAGAAAGAAAGGTACTTCTGAGATTTTTAGTTTTAAGCTTTCCGGCAAAGAGCCGTCATTTATTGATATACCGGTATGGTATACACACAATATAATAAATATCGGAAATGATGAATTAGTAACATTATTTTGGATAAATGAATTTTATAATGCTGAAGATCCGGATACTTTTTATGAACCTGTTTAAGGGAGTAGGGAAATAGGTGTCATCCATGGAATTCATCCCCACTGTTACCACTTTGAGCAGGATTTTCAATTAAAAGGAAAAGGTCTTATAAAATTATATAATTTGTTATTCACGCTATGTCAGATGTCAGATCACATTAATTAACTTTTTTTGTTACCAAAAGTATCTCTCTATTTGCGAAAGTAAGATACCGGTAAGTTTTTTTAATTTTATACAGATATAAAGTGAATATGAAAAAAATGAAAGTAATGACCATAATAGGAACCCGTCCTGAAATCATCCGGCTTAGCAGAACTATGGTATTATTGGACAAACATGTCGACCATATAATTGTACATACAGGGCAGAATTATGATTATGAACTGAATGAAATATTCTTTAAGGAATTGGAAATAAGAAAACCTGATTACTTTTTAAATGTTGATACATCATCAATTGGAGCTGCTATTGGTGATATAATAAGAAAATCTGAGGAGGTACTAAAGAAAGAAAATCCGGATGCTTTATTGGTTCTTGGGGATACTAATTCCTGTCTTTCTGCATATATGGCTAAAAGAATGAAGATCCCAATATTTCACATGGAGGCCGGTAATCGTTGCTTTGATTTTCATGTCCCTGAGGAAATAAACAGAAGAATAATTGATCACATAGCTGATATTAATCTTGTTTATACTGAACATGCACGACGTCATTTAATCAGTGAAGGTTTACCACATAGAAGAATTTATTTGACTGGTTCCCCAATGAATGAAGTATTAAATTATTATTTGCCAAAAATTAATGAATCAAGAGTGCTTAATGAACTTAAACTTAAAAGAAAAAAATACTTTGTGGTTTCCATACATAGAGAAGAAAATGTGGATAATTCTGAAAATCTAAAAAAAATACTTGACATACTTAAAGTATTAAGCAAGGAATATAATTATCCGGTAATAGTCTCAACACATCCCAGGACAAGAAAACGGCTTAATGAATTTAGGAATCTGAAAACGAACGAAAATATCAAGTTTATGAAGCCGTTCGGTTTTTTAGATTATATTAAACTCCAAGTGAATTCAGCATGCACAATTTCAGATAGCGGGACAATTAGTGAGGAGTCAGCAATTCTTTCCTTTCCAGCTATTTCAATAAGAGAATCTATGGAAAGACCGGAAGCACAAGATAGCGGTACCATTATTCTTACGGGATTTGATGAAAATGTTGTGATAAGTTCAATTAATGCAGTTATAATGCAGCATCAAAATAATGAGCCATTTCCAATTCCTGTTGATTATCAAATCAAAAATACATCATTTCGTGTTTTAAATTTAATTTTAGGAATTACAAAACTAAGTGGTAAATGGAACGGGATAAAGAATTTTTAAAAATTGCAGTTTTATTTGAAAATGCTTTCCCTATTGCTGACGCTGGAGCCAATAGACTTATTTCTATTGCTAAGGGGATAAACGAACTTGGTAATGATATGATAATATATTGTGTCAGGCCAGCAGAGAGACCACCAAATATAATAAATAAAGAGGTTGAAGGTGTAATAGAGGGTGTCAAATATTTTTATCCGGCTAACACAACTATATGGCCAAACGGGAAATTAAAAAGGGTCATGATTTATTTGAAAGGTATATTTACTACTTGGAAGGCTATTTTTTATCTTCATAAAACTGAAAAGGTAGATGTAATATTTTCATATTCTTATGGTATTATTATAAATTTTATTTTTTGGATTTTCACACGTATTTATAAAATTAAATTTGTTTTTTTTGTTGATGAGTATCCATATTCAATATTATTTCCTAACAAATTTAGTATGCTTTATAAATTAGTTGAATTGAAAATTCTTTATAAATTATTTGATATTATTTTAGTGATGACTTCGCCATTGAAAGAATTTTACACCAAAAGAAAAAAAAGAAGTGCTGTAATTGAGATTATTCCAATGACCGTTCAACCAGAAAGATTTGAAAACTATGTAGGAGAATCTCCAAGTAAGAAACCATATTTTGCTTATGCCGGATTTTTAGGTGGCAGCAAGGATGGAATTGATATTTTAATTAAAGCATTTGGACTCACAGCAAAAAAAAATACAGATATTTTTTTGTATATAATTGGTTATTCAAATAATCCTAATGACCAAGAAAAATTGAAAACACTTGCTATTTATGAAGGGGTAGCTGATAAGGTAATATTTACAGGAAAAATTCATAGAGATGAAATTCCAAAATATTTGTGTAATGCTACCGCACTTGTTCTTTCCAGGCCAAACAATATTCAGGCTAAAGGAGGATTTCCTACCAAGTTAGGAGAATACCTGGCTACGGGTAATCCTGTCATCGTAACAAGTGTTGGAGAAATACCTTACTATCTTCAAGATGGCGTTAATGCATTTATTGCAGAACCTGACTCTGTTGAATCATTTGCCTCCAAAATGATTGAAGTAATTGAAAATCCTTCAAGAGCAAGAGTAGTAGGGTTAAAAGGAAGAGAATTGACTTCCAAAGTATTCAATAATAATGTACAGGCTAAAAGAATTCTTAATTTTATTAACAATCTTAATTAACCTAACACTATGTGTGGAATCTCGGTAGTATTAAAGAAAACTAAAAATAATGATAATTTTGCTAATCGATTAGTAAAAATGACTAATGCAATAAAGCATAGAGGTCCTGACGACGAAGGTTATCTGCTAATCACTAGAAATAATGAAACTTTATGTTTAGGAGGTAATGATACCAAGAACTTCCAAAATGGTGATCCAATTGATTATCTTCCTGTTAGCAAAATACAGAAAATTATGATTAGGATTATGATTAATACAATACAATTTGCGTAACGTGACTTAATAATATTATTAAATTAGCTTTTGGGTTTAGGAGACTTTCAATTATTGACCTTACTCCAGCCGGGCACCAACCAATGAGTTATTTGAACGGAAGGTACTGTATAGTTTTTAATGGTGAAATATATAATTATATAGGATTAAGAAATGAACTTCAAAGAGAAGGTTATAATTTTAAATCAAATACTGATACAGAAGTAATAATGGCTTCATATGATTGTTATGGATTTGATTGTTGCAATAAATTTAATGGTATGTGGGCATTTATCATTTATGATTCAAAATATGACGAGTTATTTGTTTCAAGGGATAGATTCAGCGAACTTAAGATAAGCCGCAATTTCCCATCTGTAACTCTAATGACAAGAGGTATGCTAATTCCGATTAAAGTCTTCGAAGAAATTGTTTTTTTTGATGAAAAAAACTTTCCACAATATGGTTCTGACGAAGATTTTTCTATAAGGGCTAATAAAAGCGAATTTCAATGCTTTGTCTCTTATAACGCAATAGTTTTAGATGATAAAGAACTCACCTCTGAGGGCTCTCCAATTAATAATCCTAGTTTATATATTTCTATTAAAAGTCTCTTTAATAAGTATTCAGTAAATTCTATTACAAAAAGTTTTAGATTTTACTGGAAACATGGAAAAAGAAAGTGGTTGCCAATATTTATAATGAGATTTATTTTTGGTTTTGTCTACACACAATTATATAAATATAAAAGATGAAATATATTATTGTTACACCTTGCAAAAATGAGGATAAATATATAGTGGAGTGTATTAAATCAATTATTGGACAAAAAATTCTTCCTGAAAAATGGATAATTGTAAATGACAATTCCACTGATAAAACCAAAGAAATTATATTAAGTTATTCTAATTTGTATAGTTGGATAGAATTAGTAAATTATAACATGTGCTCTGATGAACGAAAGTATGGTGCGCATATCCAAAAAGTGTTTTATTATGGGTTAAATAGAGTTAGCCAATTAAATTATGATTTTTTTTCTTTAATTGATGCGGATATAAAATTACCTGAAAATTATTTTGAAGAAGTTATCAAATGTTTCGAGAGATATCCCAAGGTCGGATCTTGTGGTGGAAAACTTTATAATCTAATAAATGGAAAGTTAGAATTTGAGGATAGTGGTCAATCACATATTAGAGGAGCTTTTAAAACATATAGAAAAATTTGTTTTGAACAGCTTAAGGGTTTCAAAAATGTTTGGAGTTGGGATGGGCTTGATGATATGGAAACGCTTTTTAACGGATGGGAAATTAAAGTTCTCGACTTAAAAATTATCCATCTTAAACCTACAGGAACTGACTATAACTTAAAAAATGAAAGGATAATGGCTGGAAAAGAAGCTTATAAAACAAGATACGGTTTCGACTGGATAATAATGAAATCGATACAATACTTATTTAAGAAACCATATTTTTGGGGATCATTTTTTTATTTACATGGTTATTTTATAGCATTATTAAAGAAGGAAACAAAAATTGTAGATACTGAACTAGGGAAATTTATTAGAAATTTCAAGAGAAAAGAAATATTAGATAGAGTATTAAAATATGTTAATAATTGATTACGGCATGGGTAATCTCCGCTCAGTGCAAAAAGCATTTGAAAGGATAAAAACTCCTGCTATGTTTTCTTCTTCTCCTTATGATATATTGAATGCAGAAAGACTAATTTTACCGGGTGTAGGACATTTCTCAAAAGGAATAGCAAATCTAAAAGAAAAAGGACTGATTGATGTATTAAACGAAGCAGTGTTAGAAAAGAAAATCCCAATACTTGGCATTTGTCTTGGCATGCAATTAATGACAGAATTCAGCGAAGAGGGCAATCTTGAAGGATTTGGGTGGATAAAAGGTAAAACAAAAAAGTTTTCATTTAAACAAAATAGATTGAAAGTGCCTCATATGGGCTGGAATAATTTGTTTATTAAAAATACTAATACCTTATTTAGAGATATCAACGGGGAAAATTTGTTTTATTTTGTTCATTCCTATTATATTACTTGTGAAGATGAAGATGATATTTTGGCAGAGACAGAATATGGACATAAGTTTGTTTCAGCCTTTCAAAGAGAAAACTTATACGGCTGTCAGTTTCATCCGGAAAAGAGCCATGATGGGGGATTAAAAGTCTTAGAGAACTTTGCAAATTTATAAATACGAACGCGAAAAATATAAATAAGAGTAAATGTTTATTCCTAGAATTATTCCAGTATTATTATTAAAGAACAAAGGTCTGGTAAAAACTATTAAATTTAAGAAAACTACATATATAGGTGACCCATTAAATGCTGTAAAAATATTTAATGACTTGAGAGCGAATGAATTAGTTTTTTTAGATATAACTGCAACAAAGGAAAAAAGGGCTATTTCAACTGAATTGGTAAAAAAGATTGCTGATGAAGCTTACATGCCTTTTGCAGTGGGTGGTGGAATCAGTTCTATTGAGCAAATTAAAAATTTGATAAGTAATGGGGCTGAAAAGGTTGTCATAAATACAAGTTTGTATAGTAATCCTGAACTAATAAAAAATGCAGTTTCTACTTTTGGAAGTCAGAGTATAATAGGTTCTATTGATGTAAAAAAAAACTTTTGGGATAAATATCGTATATATATTATGGATGGTAAGAGAAAAATAAATGTTGATTTAGCGGAATATGTAAAATATGTACAAGATTTAGGGGTTGGTGAAATTTTAATTAACTCTATAGATGCTGATGGGACTATGAAAGGATATGATAATGAATTAGTTTCTTTAGTAACGAATTTGGTTAATATTCCTGTAATTGCGTGTGGTGGTGCCGGAATGCTAGAAGATATTGTGAATGTTATTGAAGACTCCGGTGCTCATGCATCAGCAGCAGGTAGTTTATTCGTTTTTCATAGTACAACTAAAGGAGTATTGATCAACTATCCATCTAGCGAAGAAATAATAAATTTATTTAAAACTAACTTTAAGAATAAAAATGATTAAAATTATAATAAAAAAAATTAAATTCATTATCCCTGCTAACATATTAAATCACCTATTCTATAAACATCCCAAAATTTCCAACATGCTATCATATATTTTTTGGAAATCAATGGTTGCATCAGGAGACGTAGTAATACAAGGGGGTGCAGATATGGGTTGGAAGCAAGAAAAATTTTCTGCTTCAAATGTTTTTAAAATATCAAAGATCATTGGAAAAAAAGGAAAATTATTTGTGATTGAGCCGGATTTAAATAATTTTAGAGCCCTGGAGGAATTCATCAGATGTAACGAACTAAATAACATAATTTGTATCCATAAGGCAATCTGGTCGAGTCAAACTAAACTAAAATTTATGATTGGTAAACGTTCAAATGACAGCCAGTTATCAGAATATTTAAAAGACGTTTCTATACAAATTGATAAATATTGGGAATCGGAATATGAAATAGATACAATAACTTTGGACAGATTATACAAAGATTATAAAATTAATAAATTAGATTTTATTTGCTTGACAATTAACGGTGCTGAGTATGAGGCTTTACAAGGAGCTTCAATTGTACTAAATAAATTTTCACCAAAACTTTATATCGCTGCAAATCATAAAACAGTTAGATCAACAATCAACTCTGAACCTTACTCTGAAGTTATTACAAGGCTGTTGAAAAATAAAAATTATAGTGTTCATAAAGATAGAAAAGGCTGGTTATTTGCTAAGAAAGATTCGGTATAAAAAGGATTATTAAATGGATTATAAGCTAAAAGAACCAATTTGCAAATTAGGGGTGTGGGATTCCACTGTGCCGGGCATTTCTTTTGATGAGGACGGCATTTCCAATTATGCAAAGGTACAATTAAAATTAATGAAAGATTTCTCGAGAGGGGAAAAAGGCAAAAGGGATTGGGAGAAAATTGTTAGTGCTATGAAAAAAGCTGGAAAGAACAAAAAATATGATTGCATAATGGGTGTTAGCGGAGGTACTGATAGTTCTTACTTACTACACCTTTCTAAAGAATATAACCTGAGAGTTTTGGCTATTAACATAGATAACGGTTTTAACTCTGATATTGCCGTAAAAAATATAAAAAAAGTAACCTCTAAACTGGACATTGATTTTTTTACATACGTAATTGAATACGAGGAGATAAAGGATATACTAAAGACTTATATGAAAGCATCACTTCCTTGGATCGATTCTCCTTCGGACCTTGCGATAAAATCAACTTTATTTAAGATTGCCCATAAGAAAGGAATCAGTTACATATTGAGTGGAACAGATTTTAGATCTGAAGGAATGCAGCCGAATGAATGGACTTACAGCGATGTGAAACAGTTGAAATATCTGCAAAAAAAATATGGGTCAGCAGTATTTGATTCATATCCATATTTAAATTTAGTTCAATTACTCTATTTAAGTAGGACAAAAGGAATTAAAAGGATTTTACCCTTTAATTATATTGATTATCAAAAAAAGAAAGCTCAAGCTTTTCTCAATAATGAATACGGCTGGGATTATTATGGTGGGCATCATCATGAAAATGCGTTCACAAAATTCACTATCGGCTATTGGCTGCCTTATAAATTTGGAATAGACAAAAGGAAAATAACTTTATCGGCACAAATACTTAGCGGTGAAATTACAAAAGAAACGGCCTTAAAACAATTAGAGAGACCGGCAATTGAAAAAGATGAAGCAGAAAATCTAAAGCAATACATTATAAAAAAATTAGATATAGGTATAGAAGAATTTAATAAAATTTGGGAATCTCCTAATAAATTTTATTATGATTATCCTAATAATTACGAAATTCTTGTTAAGTATAAAAATATTGCAGAAAAATTACTGAATAAGGCGTATACCTCTAGACCTAAGTCCTTTTAT
The DNA here is from genome assembly GCA_050117315.1 of Ignavibacteria bacterium. GTDB lineage: Bacteria > Bacteroidota > Ignavibacteria > Ignavibacteriales > Melioribacteraceae > JANQIV01. The sequence continues at coordinate 16,303 of JASFMY010000024.1, read as the reverse complement.
CAAATTGATATGCGATCTTAGGTGTCATTCCACATAACAATTGACCTTTCTTATAAAATTGATAACACAGTTATAAAAGTAATGCATGTCAGTGTATCTTTAATAAAATCCACCTAAGAATCTGTTCAACTTGCTGAATCGTATTTTGTACAAAATAGTGAATTATTGACAATGAAAATACTAATAGATGACATCTCGGGATACAAATCAATTATAATATCTAATTATATAAAGAAGTGTTATCGTAATTCTCATATTATAGGAGTTGATACAAGGGAATTTACAAAATTTATCCATACTAACTCAATAGATAAATTTATTTATATATCAAATTCAGAAAATTATGTGGAAGAAATAAAAAAAATAATAAAATATGAAAATATTAATTTATTTATTCCGACCCACAGCGGTAATATGGGTTCTTTAATAGAACACAAAAAAGCATTTAATAATTCATTAAGTTATTACGGCTCAAAAACCACTTTTGATCTATTAAATAATAAATATATGCTTGCCCAATTATGTAAAACTATTGGAATCAAAATGCCTTCTATATATGATGATTTTATTGAAGAAAAATTACCACTTGTAGTAAAACCGAGAATATCAGCCTCTTCTCTAGGTGTTGAATATATCTTTACAAGGCAAGAATTACAAAAAGCTCAAAAGAAATATACGAATCGTGACAATGTTATTATTCAAGGATTTATTAAGGGGGAAGCAGTAGGGTATTCGGTTTTTTGTAAAAATGGGAAAGTAATTGTAGGATATGGGCACAGAAGGCTTGTTGAAACACCAGTTTCCGGTGGCTCAAGTGTTTATAGAGAAACATTTAACGATGTAAAAATGATAAAAATTACTGAGAATATTCTATCATTCACTAATTGGTCAGGATTTGCTATGTTTGAATTTAAGCGAACTAACTCAAATGAATTTTATTTAATAGAGGTTAATCCGAGAATCTGGGGTTCAATAAATCAAGGATTAACTAATGGGATAAATTATTTTTCGTATTTACTAGGTGAATCTAATAAATATATAACTAAGAATAAAAATTATAAAACATATTTGTCACCTCTTATTTATAAATCTTTGATAGAATATTGTTTTACTCAAAACTATAAGCCTCTTTTATATTTCATAAAAAATATTATACATAATAAAGCTGATGTTAATATTTTTTCAGATTTAGGAGGTTATATAGGTCTGGTACTCAGAAATATAAATAAATGAAGAAAATTAATGCAATAGATTTGGATAAAACGTTAATACCATTCGACTCATTGAATAGGTACTTAGTAATCTTTTTATTAAAAAAAGAATGCATGATACCAATTGTTTTATTGATGATTAAGCGATTTATACGTTTGATTAGTAATGATATGTTTAAGAGGTCGATATTAAAACTTACATCAAAACAAGCTAATTATAATGCTATAATGAAAAAATTCTCAACATACTTGTTGAAATTCATTAATAAAGAAGTTTTAAGTATAGTTGAGAACCATAGTGATATTAACACTATAAACATATTAACTACTGCATCATATAAAAGCTATAGTCAATATATTGCTGAATATCAAGGTTGGGAATGTCTAGCTAGTTTTTATGATGAAACTACAGATGAATTTATTCATAATTATAAATTGAATAAAATCGAAATACTTATTAAACATTATCCATCAAACAAATATTTTTATAATCTTGCGATATCGGATTCAAAAAATGATCAAGAATTGCTCAATTTATTTAATACAAGAATAGTTTATAAGAAATGATAATATTAGTAGATGTAGAACATCCTGCTCACGTCCATTATTTTAAGAATATAATAAACTTATTAAATAAAAATAATAAAGTAATCGTTACTGCAATTCAAAAAGATATTACACTAAAATTATTAGAAATTTATGGTATCAACTATATCTATCTAGGTAAGTCATTTAATAGTAAATTGGGAAAAATTTGGTCATATATTCGGAATATCGTGAAAATTTTGATAATAACAATTATATACCGACCTAAAATAATATTAAGTGCCAATATGCCGTCACCCTCTTTTGTAGGATTCTTATTAAGAAAATTTGTAATTGGTATTACAGATACAGAGCATGCAAAACTGAATCATTTTATAACTAACCCTTTTACTAATATTATATTTACTCCTGAGAGCCATAAGACGAATTATGGGAAAAAACACAAGTATTTTAAAGGATACTTAGAAATGACATATTTGCATCCAAATTACTATAAACCTAAAGACGATATTTATGATTTGTTGGGTTTAAGAAAAGATGAAAAATTTATTATCATGAGATTCATTGCATGGAATGCGGTTCATGATATTGGACACTATGGTCTATCACTAAAGATCAAGAGGCGCGCAGTTGAAGAGTTCTCTCATTGTGGAAAAGTATTTATTTCATCTGAAGGGAAGTTGCCACAAGATTTAGAAAAATATAAATTGAAGATACCCGAAAGTAGAATTCATGATGTATTATATTATGCTACTTTAATGTTTTCTGAGTCAGGAACAATGTCAGTAGAAGCTGCAATTCTTGGTACCCCTACAGTGCGTGTATCCTCGTTAGCAAAGCTCCTGGGAAATTTTAAAGAACTTAATGAGAAATATCACCTTATAGAATACTATGATTCTGATGAAATAGGTTTCCAGAGAGCAAAAGAATTATTAAACGACCAAAATTCTAAAGATGTTTGGCGGGAGAGAGCAAAAAAATTACTTGATGATAAAATAGATGTAACAAAATTTATGGTTAACTTTGTTTTAGATAGGAATAACTATGGATAAAAACACAATTTTGGTACTTGCACCACATACAGATGACGGGGAACTTGGGTGCGGAGCAACGATAAAGAAATTTATTAAAGCCGGGAAAGGAGTTTTTTACGTGGCATTTTCCCTTTGTGAAGAATCGGTGCCTGAAGGATTTCCGAAGGATATACTTGGACTTGAAGTTAAAAAAGCTACTGAGGTTCTTGGTATCCCCTCATCAAATTTAATTATAAAAAATTATCGGGTTCGTCATTTTCCCTCAAATAGACAAGAAATTTTGGAAGATTTAGTAAAATTAAATAAACAAATAAAACCGGATCTTATCTTTTCTCCATCTTCTTTTGATGTTCACCAGGATCATAGTACTATTTTTGAAGAAGCTAGACGAGCTTTTAAGAATTCCTCAATATTGGGTTATGAGTTTATGTGGAATAATTTTTCTTTTGGTTCTACTCTGTTCTCAGTAGTTAAGGAGGATGAAATAATGACAAAAATCAAAGCATTGGATGAATATAAATCTCAGTCAAAAAGATTTTATGCTAAGGATAAACTTATACGAGGTTTGGCTAACTATCGTGGTTTACAAATATCTGTTGAGTATGCCGAAGCATTTGAAGTTATAAGGTGGATAATTTAGTGATAGACAATTATAATCTAGTTTTGATTGGCGGTACTGGCAGGTCCGGTTCGAATATCACAAAACAGGTACTTTCAAAACATAGTAAAATTGCTACATTGCCTTATGAGCATAGATTCACCATTGATCCTAACGGAATATTGGATTTTTATAATACGATTAAATTTTCTTGGTCCCCATATATTTGTCATAAGAAACTGAGGGATCTAATCAAATTATTAAATTCATTAAATTCACGAAATTATTTTAGGTATTTCATAGGCAGTTTGATTAGTAAGATTGATCCTCATAGTCGAAAATTTACAGCACCTCCTTATTATGGCTGGGAACTAGAGAAATGGTTTCCGAATTATTTGTTACATGTCAGGAATTTGGTAAATGATCTTATTGAGTTCAGATATCATGCGATTTGGCCTGGTGAAAAAGCATTTAATTATAAAAATAAGATGCTTTTTGTTTCATCTGATATTGCTAAATTGAAAAATATAACAAATAAGTTCTTTAACAACATGATAAGCGATTTATTAGTCAAAACTCAAAAACAAATATTTGTTGAAGACAATACTTGGAATCTTTTATTTGTCGGATCATATATTGAAATACTTCCACAAGTTAAATTTATACATGTTATTAGAGACCCAAGAGATGTTATTGGCTCTTTGATAAAACAACGGTGGTCCCCAAACAATTTAGACCATTGTATAGAATATTATATTAATCTCATAACTAAGATTTTAGAACAAGCAGAAGGACTTACAGAAAAGCAGTTGCTCATTGTCAAACTGGAAGATGTTGTAAATAATACACGCGAAGAAATTAAAAAGATTTGCAAACATTGCGGCGTCGGTTATGAAGAGAATTTGTCGAATGTTGATCTCAGCAAAGCTAATATAGGTAGATGGGAATTAGATTTTAATGAAGCACAGAAAGTTATGCTTAACCAGAAGTTGAACAAATTTATCAGAATCTTTGAATATAATTAAAGAAAAAATTTCTCGATAATGAACGAGTTTACATTTTCGATTTTCCAAAAGCTGTTAACTTTATTTCAAATAAATTTTTATAATATCGACTCGTTTTATAATTATCTTCAGAAGTTGGATAATAATTATGATAATAATAAATTAATATTACGACACGATGTAGATCGTTTCCCGAAACAAACTTTACAAATGGCAAGAATGGAAGCGGAAATGAGGATAAGCTCTACATATTATTTTCGTATTGTCCCTACAGTTTTCAAAGATTATGTATTGAAAGAGGTATCGGATTTAGGTCATGAGATAGGTTATCATTACGAAGATTTAACCTTGTGTAAAGGGAATTATAAAAAAGCAATTGATAGCTTTGAAAGGAATCTTGACAAAGTAAGAAAATATTATCCTGTCAAAACAATATGCATGCACGGAAGTCCTGCCAGTCCATGGGATAATAAAAAAATTTGGGAAAGATATCATTATAAAGAATATGGAATAGTTGCAGATACTTCCTTTGATATTGATTATAATGAAGTATTTTATATCACCGATAACGGGTTTGGATGGAATAAAACTAGTACTAGTGTGAGAGATAAGGTTGAAACAAAATTCAATATACCCATCAAGAGCACTGCTCACTTAATTGAACTAATAAAAGAGAATAAATTACCAAGTAAAATAATGCTTAATGCTCATCCTGATACTTTTTTTGATCCTGGAATTAAGTGGTTGCTTAATTACAGTATCATAAAAGCAAAAAACATAGTAAAGTGGTTTATTGTAAAAACTGGAATTTATAAATAAGGTTTATATGTGCGGTATATTTGGCGTTATAGTAAAAAAAGATTGTACTATAGAAAAAAGTATTATTAAAGATGCTTTCTTAAAGGTTGCAGAATACTCTGAAGTAAGAGGAAAGGATTCTTCTGGAATTGCTTTCAGAAATGAAATTAAAAATGAACTGTCTGTTATAAAAGGACCTATCTCCATATCCCGATTATTAAAAAGTAAAGATTTCTCCGAACAACTTTCAGCTAATTTAATAAATGGATATTCATCTTCAGCATTTGTCGCTATTGGTCATGCCCGTTTAACAACAAATGGGACTCAATTAAAAGACATTAATAATCAGCCTGTTATTAAAGATGGTGTTGTAGGTATCCATAACGGTATAATTGTTAACGTTAATGAGTTATGGGCGAAAAATTCGGAACTTAGACGTGACTATGATATTGATACAGAAATACTGTTGGCACTAATAAGAAAAGAATTAAATAAGGGGCATTCAACCATTCAGTCATGCATTCGTGCAGTCAATTCAGTTTTCGGTACAATTGCCACGGCAATTCTTTTTGATGACAAAGATGAGTTCCTTCTTACAACAAATAATGGTTCATTGTATACATTAACGAATAACAAAGATTTTCTAATTTTTGCATCCGAAAAATTTATTCTTAATAAAATTTTTGCAAATACTAGGCTAAAAGAAGAAGCTTCGGAAATTGTAATAAGTCAATTAGTTGATAACACAGGAATGTTACTGAATTATTATGATTTTAAAATTGAGAGATTTCTTTACTCCTCAATTCCTTCTAATACAAAATCATCGGTAAGAGTCGATAAACTTACAATTACTGAAAAATCTATCGGGGATGATAAAGAGCAATTAGATGTATTGGTCAATATGACTTCAATAGCGGCAAATCCTTTGGCTGCATCCGAGAAGAAATTATTGGAATATAATATTGATAGAATCTCAAAATTAAAAAGATGCACAAAATGCCTATTGCCTGAAACTTTCCCTTTTATTGAGTTTGATGAAAAAGGTATTTGTAATATTTGCAATAACTATGTTATGAAAAACGAACCGAAACCAATAGAGGAACTTCAAGAACTTGTTGAGCCCTATAGAAGAAAAGACGGGCAGCCCGATTGTTTAGTCCCATTTAGCGGAGGAAGGGATAGTACATATACTTTACATATTGTTAAAAATATTTTGAAGATGAATCCTATTGCCTTCACATATGATTGGGGAATGGTAACTGACCTCGGCAGACGCAATATTGCCAGAGTCTGTGGTAAGTTGGGCGTGGAAAACATAATTGTTTCAGCTGATATTCACTGGAAAAGAGAAAATATTAGAAAAAACATTTTAGCTTGGCTGAAGAATCCCGAGTTAGGTATGATACCCTTATTTATGGCGGGTGATAAATTTTTCTTTTACTATACGGATAAAGTGAAAAAGCAGAATGATATTAAGTTGAACATATGGGGGATAAATAATCTTGAAAATACTGATTTTAAAGTAGGATTTTGTGGTGTTCCTCCTCGCTCTAATAAAAAACGAATTTACTCACTTACGTTATCAGATCAATTTAAATTGTTTAGTTTTGTTGGTGAAAATATTTTAAGAAGTCCATCATATATAAATCAGTCAATACTTGATACACTAGGTTCATTTGCATCACGTTACTTTGCTAAAAAAGAAGACTATTACCATATGTTTGATTATTATCGGTGGGATGAGAAAGAAATCGAGGACTTGATAATTAGTGAATATAAATGGGAAACAGCAATAGACACAAAGACAACTTGGAGAATAGGTGACGGCACAGCCGGTTTCTATAATTATGTCTATTATACGGTTGCTGGTTTCAGTGAATATGATACATTCAGGAGTAATCAAATAAGAGAAGGGATGCTCGGCAGGGAAGAGGCTTTGGAATTAGTTAACGAAGAAAACCGTCCAAGGTATGAGTCCCTTAAATGGTATTTGGAAATAGTGGGTTTGGATTTTGAATCTGTTATAAAGCGAATAAATAATATACCCAAATTGTACTAGGCGATTATAATGCCACCGAAAAAATATTTCATATTATTTATATTTTTATTTTTTACCCTAATTCACTCCCAGGCAGAAAGTGAACATAATTTGGATGAGGCTGACCTCGGTTCGTTTGTATCAGTGAAGTATGGTTATCAGATGTCCGGTATAAAGAGTGAAGATTTTGTTGGGTCAAATTATTCTCCATTATTCAATATTACAGTTGGCAAATGGTTTTCACCGTATTTAGCATTCCAAATAGGTTACAAAGGATTTTATTTTAATACTATTGCAGACGCAGTTAAACATCATTACAATTATTTTTATGGCGAGGCAGTTCTTAACTTCAATAATGCCGTTTATCCTAACAGAATAAACAAAAGCTGGAATTTACTTCTACACGCCGGTCCTGGTTATTTTTATAATCATGTATACGGCAAACCTAACATTTGTGTGAATATTGGTCTCCAGAATATTTGTGAGTTAACAAATCAATTCCAAGCAACCTTTGATGTTTCCTCCATTATAGGTTGGGACATATACCAGGGGGATGAAGATATTTTACCGGGAATAACCGTTGGTGTTACATACTTTTTTATTTTTTAATATAGATAAAATAATATCATTTGGGGTATTATTGGCTAAAAGTAAGAGGGAAATCATAGAACTACAAAAAAGCTTCCTATTTTTGCTTTCCTTAGTTGCACCTCATTTGAATATATATTATTGTTTTGCTTACATCCGTTTATAATATTTGAAAGGATATTTTGCTAAAGAAAATATTAAAAAATCTCTTATTTTCATTACTTCCGCTGTTTCTATTTCTCACAATTGCCGAATTATCAGCACGGTTATTTTGGAATTCGAATAATAAGAATGAAGTAATAAGAGAAGGAATAATTCTTGAGGGAATTAATAGAAATGTAATTTTTGAGGGGATAGAATACAAAGTAAATAGCTATGGGATAAGGAATAGGGAACTCGTGAAAAAAAAAGATTCCCAAACTTTTAGAATATTTGCTTTGGGAGATTCCTTTATTTGGGGGGACGGATTAAAAAATAAAGATTTGATCACAATAAAAATTGAAAATTTATTGAATAAAAAGGTATCAGACAACATAAACATAGAAGTTGTGAACACCGGTATAGGTGGGTTTAATACTCAAGATGAGTATAACCAGTTATTAAGATTATTTCCTGTATACACTCCTAATCTAGTGATTCAATTTTTTTTTACAAACGATATATTAGCAACTTCAAATCAAAACAGAATATTAGATAAAAAAGTTATTTATCATATGTGGTTAAGAAAAAATTCAAAATTTTATTCTTTTCTTTATTACTTAATAAAAGGTACAATTAATGCTGAAATCACCTTTCCCAAATTTTTGTTACCACAAGACTACTTTGATCTTGATGATACTAAATCCGGTTGGGTTAATTTCAAAAAATATACATTACGCATTAAAAAGTTTTGTGAGAAAAATAATTTAGGCTATTGCTTTGTTTTAATCTCCACATTAACCAACTTGGATGAAAATTATCCTTATATCGAAATAAATAAGAAGGTCACAGAATTCATTACTAATATTGACGTTCCTTTTTTAAGTTATTTTGATCTATTCTCAAAGTATGAACCAACTGAATTATGGGTAAGTCAGGAGAATACACATTGGAATGGGAAAGCGACTACATTAGCAGCAAAAGAAACAACAAATTTTTTAATTAAAAAAGAACTCATACCATATGAAAATAATTACTCCCAAGTCTTCTTACAATAAATATCGTTAATAAAATCAACAAGCTATTTGTTGCAATATCCTTAGAAAACATAGATAACCACAAGTAAAAAGTAAAAAGTAGAATCAAGGAGATAGGAGATAGGAGATAGGGAATACTATTTTGAAATTTGGTTATATGGTCATTGGTCATTAGGAAAACGAATTTTCTAAATAAATTTATCAGAATAGAAATGATATATAGAGATATTATAATACCAATAATCCCTAATTCTACAATTAGTTCTAAAAACAAATTATGCGGGTATTCTATTTTTTTAGGAAAGTTTGTTTTATAATAGGAGTGAAATCCTCCCAAGCCTAATCCAAAAATTGGATTTTCTTTTATTCTTTCCCATGCTATTTCCCATGCTATTAATCTTGAATTTATTGCACTGTCGCTTCCAAAATTAAATTTTTCTATTTTAGTTAAGTTTTCTAGTCTAGATATTGATTTTTCTTTTTGCGGAGGAAAGGTATAGCAGAGTATGATAATTATTATTAGAGCGAGTGTTAATCTTATAATATTTTTTTTGAGGTCTGTTTGAATTCTACGAATGGGAGAAAGGAAGAAGAGAATGGAGAGGGGGAGAATAATTGCTAAGCCAATTATAGCGGCCCTTAATCCGGTTAGAAATAAAGAGTAACCAGTTAGAATAAAGAAAAACAAAGAAATGTATTTTAGTTTATTACTTTTGCCGAATAAAGTTGTTAGAAAAAAAATAATTATGAATAATCCGAGTATCCTTCCAATGATTACATGACTCCATCTCTTCAAACTAATGAGGTACGTTATGCTTGAATAATCGAAGGGATGGATGGTAATTATAAAGATTGATATTAGTAGAGAAATAAAAGTTATAGTGCAGAAAAAAGTGAGAAAAGATTTACGATGGGATGAAAAGGTGAAAGGAGGAGTAGAAGAATTGAAAAATGATATGATAGATAAGTAAATAATTATAACAAAGGGTATTGTTATAAAAGTGAAGTTGATCCATTTAATAAAACCATACTCTTGATTTGAGGAATAAAATAATGTTAATCCGCAGATTGTTGAAAATATCAATAAGTAAACAATAGGCTTAATTAAAGTTTTATTACTAATATAATTAGTGAAATTAAACTTCATTTTTTTTAGGTACATTAAGGATACAATAAAAAACAAAAAAAGAATAACAAATTTTAGTATCAAATTATTTAGCGTGTAATTTGATATGGAAGTAGTAGCGAGGTTTACAATGAATAAAGAACATAAAATTACTTCTAATGTTCTAATTAATAACTCGTATTCTGAAAATTTCGCTTTTAAAAATGAATTCAACATGTCTAAAATAATTCTCCCTTTTATTGCGAATTTAATAATTTATCTATTCTCATACTTCATATTTTATTATCTCCAAAGAGGAACTTTGTTAATTAATGCCAGATATTTGGATTTTCTGTTTATTTACTTAGCCTCCTGGTTTATCTCTACATTAGTGTCAAGAAAATTCCAAAGAATAAATAATCATAACTACTGGTCTTTATTAAAATCATGTATTTCGTCTTTTTTTGTAATGCTAGGTATTCTTACAGTAACATCTTACCTTTTTGAAATAATTGAGTTATCCAGAAAAATTATTCTTGGGTCTTTGTTATTAGCTTTTTTGATTGAATTGATATATTTAAGACTAAGAAGCCGTAACAAAACAACAGAAAGAAAAACAGTTAATATTAGTTTTAATTTAACAAGATTTATAAGGGAATTTGTAATTTTATCCTCAGCATTATTCGCCGTTTATTTAATGAAATTTTCTAAAGTTGAATTAAGTGAAACTCATTTTTTGCTTTTGGTTGGTGTATATCTATGCTGGCTCTTTTCTTCAATCTTCTCAAACTTATTCTTTCAGAATAAAGTAAAAAGAAACTTTATTTCTTCATTTTGGCCTTACATGAAAACTTATATTGTTCTCGCAATCCTTGTTTTTTTTATTGTTTTCCTTTTGAGAACTAATTTTACTGAACAATTAAATTATTTATTTGGAATTGGAGTTTATAGTTTATCTTCATTGTTTATTTTTTCTTTTATGTATATAGCGAGAGCGCCCAGCAAATCTGACGAAGTAAAATTGAAGATATTAAGAGCAACTAAGTACGAGGAAATAAGAACACTTGAAAAATCATTTTCAAATGGTTCATCATACAAATACAAAGAAGGTATTGCAAAATATCCAATTTTAAGAGAACAACTTCAAAAGGTATATTTAAAGAAGTTTCCTGAGGTGTATGATTTTATCTCTAAGAATATAAATCTTGAGTCAATAGAAATATTAAACTCGGTAATGCTGAGATCTGCAGACCCTTATAATGTTGAAGTATTACCCGAAAATACCATCCAATTCTATCTTAATCTTCATGAGATAAACGATATGCGAAGGCTAAACGCATATTTAATACAAATTAACAAGAGATTAGTTAAAGGCGGAATTTATATCAGTAGAATTGAGCCCGTTAAGTTTAGGTATAAGAGATTTTTAGACACTTATCCGTATTATCTAGCACAATTGTTTTATTTTATTGACTTTTTATGGAGGAGAGTATGTCCAAAGCTTCCAATTATTCAAAAATTTTATTTTGCTACAACTAAAGGGCACAACAGGGCAATATCGCTTGCCGAAGGATTAGGCAGGTTATATTACTGTGGATTCGAGGTTATTGATATTAAAGAAATCGATAATTTTGTTTATTTCATTACCAAAAAAGTCAAAGAACCTTCAAGTGATAGTAATCCGTCTTATGGACCTTTTTTTAAAATGAGAAGAATTGGGAAAGGGGGAAACCGATTTTTTGTTTATAAATTTAGAACGATGCACCCCTACGCAGAATATCTCCAACAATTTATTTATGAAAAATTCAGTCTAAAAGAAGGTGGTAAATTTAATGATGATTTCAGAATCAGTAGCTGGGGCAAAATTTTTAGAAAACTCTGGATTGATGAATTTCCTATGTTTATTAATTTGTTTAAAGGTCAGTTAAAATTAGTTGGAGTAAGACCTTTAAGTAATCATTATCTGAATTTATATCCGGATGAACTAAAGAAAAAAAGATTTAAGACCAAACCAGGTTTAGTACCTCCATATTATGCTGATTTACCCAAAAGTCTTGAGGAAATAATTTTATCAGAAGAAAAATATTTGGATAAGTATTTTGAGAATCCCTTTTCTACTGATGTAAAGTATTTCTTCAAGGTTTTTTATAATATAATCTTCAAAGAGGCTAGAAGTTCGTGAAAAATATTCTAAAGTTAGCCTTCATCTTCTCTTTTTTATTAACTTATTGTTATTCTCAAATTGTTTACGTACCTGTTGGAGACGAAGTATATGATTTTCTTGATAGGATGGCTACCAAAAAGATAATAAAGATAAGTGACGAAGTATTACCGTTCAGTAGAATTTACATTGCAAGAAAAATACAAGAAATAGAATACCGGAAAGAAGAACTAAATGATGTAGAAAAAGAATTACTCATTTGGTATATGAGAGAATTTTCATATGAATTAAATATAGATATTAGAAAAAGATATAGATTGTTTAGCTATGAGGATTCATTGTTCCAATTGCAAGTTTCCCCAATTGTTGGATACAAATTAATATCAATTGGAAAAAACAACGGTACATCAAGAATGGTAGGAATGAGAGCATTTTCAACAATCGGAGATAATTTTGGAATAAATGTGGAGTTTAGGGATTCAGGTGAATTTGGTGATATTGTTGACGATAAAAAAGATTTTACTTCTCAAACCGGTTATGATGCAATAAACGCAGATGCTGGTGAAGACGGTATTGAATTCAGTGATATCAAAGGAAGTATGAATTATAGCTGGCATTGGGGTGATATTTCATTTAATAAAGATTACATGTTATGGGGTCACGGGAAATTCGGCAATTTAATTCTTTCAGATAAAGCAGCATCATTCCCGTTTATCCGATTTACGCTTTATCCAGCCGAGTGGATTAGATTTAATTATTTCCATGGCTGGATTAATTCTTTAGTAATTGATTCTGCAAAGACATTAAAGCCTGTTCCTAATTCATTACTTCAGGACGACAAGGAAACATTTATTAAAAAATATATTGTTGCCAATCTTCTTACGTTTTCCGTTAATGAGTGGTGGGATTTTTCAATGGGTAATTCATTTGTTTACAGCGGTGATTTTAGAGTTGAGATGCTTATTCCATTTATGTTTTTTAAATACCTGGACAGAGATTCCGGACAAGGTGCTATCAATGACGGTAACGGGCAATTTTACTTCGATACCTCTATAAGATATTTCAAAGATTTACATCTATATTCAACGATATTTTTTGATGTTACTGAGATAACAAAAATATTAAAGGGAGAACAAAATAACACATGGTTTGGTTTTACTTTGGGGGCAAAAACAACAAACCTAATATTTAATAACCTTGATTTATTATTGGAATATACTAGAATTAATCCTTGGGTTTATGAACACAGAAATGTTACAACAACTTATAAGCATTTAGATTATGTTATGGGGCATTGGCTTGGTCAAAATGCTGACCAGCTAAGAATACAATTAAATTATCAACCTATTCGCGGATTAAAAGTTGAAACTTATTTTGAAAGATTAAGAAAAGGTGATTTATTAGATGTTTATTTTGCTTATGAAGATGATGAAGATGAACCTTTTTTGTATGGAGAAAATAGGAAAGATATAACATTTGGATTAGATGTTTCATATGAATTTGTTCATGAATTGTTTGTTTTGGGACATTATAAATATTCTGATATTTCCGATGAAAAGGAAAACAGAACTCAAGATTTTTTACTTGGTAAAAAAAATTATCTGTCACTTGGCTTTAGATATGGGATATGGTAAATGTTAAAAATCATGTCAGTCGTTGGTGCACGACCAAACTTCATGAAAGTAGCACCGCTGCATTGAGATTGTGCTCGATTTAGGTATTAAATATCAAGAAGGATATACAATGATTATTTATCCTATAATCATTATATTTCCACAAAGTATGAGGTATAATTATGTCATATAAAGTAAGTGTAATTATAGAAAAAGATAATAATGGTTATTTCGCTTATAGCCCTGAGTTAGAAGGTTGTCACTCACAGGGTGAAAGTTTTGAGGAAGTGGTTAATAATATAAAAGAAGCTGTTGAGTTATATATAGAAACTATGACAGAGGATGAAATCAAAGAAGTTATAAGTAAAGAAATTATGAATACTTCTATTGAGGTAAAAGTTGCCTAAACAGCCTCGACTAACATCAAATGAAGCTGTAAAACTTCTTCTGAATTCAGGATTTTCACTAATTAGATCAAAAGGCAGTCATAGAATATATCAAAAAAATAAAATTAAGATTGTCGTACCTTTTCATAAAGGTAAAACATTACATCCCAAAATTGTTAAACAAATCTTAAAAGCAGCAGAGAAATGAATTTCTGCATAATTATTTACTTTTTTAATAAATCGGAATTAAATATATGAAAATAATTTCAGTAGTAGGTGCGCGTCCAAATTTTATGAAAGTAGCACCTCTTCATCGTGTATTTATATCAATAATACAATCAACCAATCAGTCAATCACACATCTAATTTGTCATACGGGTCAACACTATGATGAGAAGATGTCAAAAGTATTCTTTGAGGATTTAGAACTTCCTAAACCGGATTTTTATTTGGGAGTTGGAAGCGGTTCACATGCAGAACAAACTGGTGAGGTCATGATCGAATTTGAAAAAATATTAATTCAAGAAAGGCCTGATCTTCTTATAGTAGTGGGGGATGTTAATTCCACAATTGCTTGTAGTTTAACAGCAAAAAAACTTCATATTAAAGTTGCTCATGTTGAAGCCGGTTTACGCAGTTTTGATAGAAATATGCCGGAAGAGATAAATAGAGTACTTACTGATTCAATTTCAGACTATTTATTTGTCACAGAAAAAAGCGGGTTGGAAAATCTAAAAAAAGAAGGAGTTGATGATTCAAAAGTACATTATGTAGGAAACGTGATGATCGACAGTTTGAATTATTATCTTCAGAAAACTAATAAATCCAATATCCTTGAAAAATTAAAGGTAGAACCCGGTAAATTTGTTTTAACCACTTTACACCGGCCAAGCAACGTAGACGGAAAGGAACAATTAGAAAGACTAATAAAGTTATTAAATAGAATAGGTGAAGAAAGAACAATAATATTTCCAATTCACCCAAGAACAAAGAAGAATCTTGAAATACATGCCCTCAATCATGCAATAAGCCAATCGGTTAAGCTGATAGACCCTTTGGGATATATAGACTTTCTCACTCTTACCAAAAATGTGGAATTGGTAATTACCGACAGTGGTGGAATTCAAGAAGAGACTACTTATCTTGGAGTACCATGCATTACACTTCGTGATTCAACCGAAAGACCAATTACAGTGGAAGTGGGAACTAACCAGTTACTTGGGAATGATCTAAAAAACGCTGAATCTGCTGCGCTTGATGTATTAAATGGAAAAATAAAAAAGGGAAGTATCCCTGAATTGTGGGATGGTAATGCTGCCGAGAGAATTGTGGGAATTTTGTTAAAAGAATTTTGAATGGAGTAAATTGTGAAGAAAAGAAGAGTGGGAGAAAGGGTGAATAGGTGAAGTTAATTAAATTTTATAGTGGGTTGGAAGTATATAAATGTCTTTAGAAGTATTCATTAACAGATTAGATAAAAAGATCATCACGTTCTGTATGCTGGAGAATATAGCAGGGCATGAAAATATCCAAGATCATTTGTGCATAAATTAAGTGATTCTGTGCAGAATCTGCTTAAACACAAACATGGTTAGAATTTTCATTTAAATGTAATTATATTTTGAAAGAAAAATTTGATGAGTTATATAATACTTAACTTATGATAAAATAATTGGAAAGCTAGTAAGAATGATGAATCAACCAGACAAATGGACAGTGTAAATTCTCCCTTATACATTATTTTTGTATTATAGTTAAAAAACTTATAGGAATTGAGTAATGATAAATAAAACAAAAAATCAAGTTCAGATATCAATTAAAGATTGGGAAAAATGAAAAAGAATCCCGCACTAAGTGATGTTATTGAACTTCTAGAGGATATATACACAAGCCAAATTGGTTTTAGGGCAATTAAGCATGCTTCAAAAGATGCAGTTGAGTCCCAATAAATTTTTCTAATTCCTCTTTCATATTCTCAGCATTTTCAAAAAATCCTAATACAGCATCTCTAAAATCCTTAAATCTCTCATAATACCTATTGTTTAT
>JASFMY010000023.1:0-61013 GCA_050117315.1 Ignavibacteria bacterium | reverse complement strand
TCATTACTACTTAAACAATTATTTTTATAAAGTTTTGTTATCCGTGTTCCCGACATATCCCCGGATATCAATAAATCCAAATCACCGTCGTTATCATAGTCTCCCCATTTTACATCACCGGCACTTATATCAGCTATTGATATTGTTGAAACTTGATTGAACGTTCCATCCAAGTTATTTTGGTAAAGTTTCGTAGAATAACTTGCTCCTGTATACCCGGTTGCAATAAAATCCAGATATCCGTCATTATTATAATCACCCCAATCGGCAGAACTGTAAAATACACCGGTAGTTGTACCAATATTTTTCTCGGTAAATGACCAATCCGAAGTACTTCCGTTATTTTCATAAAGCTTTAAAATTCTTCCCGAACCGGTATCCCCTGTTAATAAAACATCAAGGTCTCCGTCACTATCATAATCCCCCCAGTCAGCGGATCCGTAGGCTACAACGGTTAATGTTACAGCGGTTTCAGAAAAAGTTTCATCTCCATTATTCTTGTAAATCTTTGATATATATCCACTTTTTGTATCACCGGTTAATAATAAATCAAGATATGTATCATTATTGTAATCCCCCCATGAAACCGAACTATATTTAACAGCAGTTAAAGAAACAGGTAATTCGGTAAAAGTTTCATCTCCATTGTTTTTGTAAATTATTGCCGTATAAGAGCTTGATGATTCTCCGGTCAGCAAAATATCTAAAAAACCGTCATTGTTAAAATCTCCTAAATCAACCGATCCGTATCTTACGTTTTCCAATGAAACCGGAAGTTCACTAAATGAAGTACCGTAGTTGTTTTTATATATTTTTGTAACATTGCCGGACGAAGAATATCCGCATAAAATAACATCCAAGTAATTATCATTGTTTATATCGCCCCATTTTACAGAACTATATTGAACACCTTCCAATGAAAAACCGGTTTCAGTAAAATTCCCGTTTTCATTATTGTAAATTTTAGTAATAGCCGATGTACCGTCGTGCCCGGATATTATAAAATCCAAATCATCATCATTGTCATAATCTCCCCAATCTTGTGATGAATATTCAACATTGGTAAAGGATATTGATGATTCTTCCATAATTGAAACCCAATCCCCATCGCTCATGTGATACAAAGTACCGTGATTATTTCCTTTTTCATCAACTGCTAAATCGCCGGAAGTTTCATTCAGCTTCCAGTAACACGCCAAGCCTGTTGATGATGAACTTACCTCCAAATTCATATTATCTTGTATTTGTTGTTGAGTTCTTGCAACATTCCAAATACGCACCTCATCAATTGCTCCATTTAAATAATCACCTTTTACATCACATCCGCCGCCGACTTCGGCACCTAATAATGTGCAGTTGTTCGAGTCATACGTGAGAGAATAGTTCCCCCCGGCATCCAGAGTACCTTTGAGCTCCCCATCGATATAAAACTTGGTATACCGCCCATCACAAGTAAAAGCAAAATGATGCCAGCCTTCGGTTAATGTTGAAGATAAAACTTGTATTTCCTGATAATCATCATTCAACTCAACGAAACAGCTTATAATACCTTCTTCTATCTGAATATTATAACCGCCGCCACTTGTGTTGGATATTAAACGGGAATCATTAGAATTTGCCCAATCGGCATGATAAGCCCATAGTTCAATTGTTAATGCTGATGTTGGTTTTAACGTTGATGAATTTCCTAAACTTACGTAATCATCAATGCCGTCAAATTCAAGCCAATTGTTTAACGGCTGAGCTGTTGAACTGATTACTGATAAGAGAAAGGATAAAAAAACTGTAAGTAATATTTTTTTCATGATTGCACCTTAGTTCTTAGCCAAGTAAAAGCTTACCTTAATCCTTACAATAGTCGGCTTATTTTAATAATAACATTTTCTTAACCGAGCTAAATTTATTTCCAATATCAATTTTATATAAATACATTCCGCTTGAAAGATGAGATGCATCAAACTGCACTTCATAATTTCCCGGTGCTTTTTGTTCATTAACAAGAGTTGCAACTTGCTGCCCGAGTGTGTTGTAAAGAACCAACTTTACATTCTCGATACTCGCTACTTGATACTTGATACTGGTTGTTGGATTAAATGGATTAGGATAGTTTTGTTTCAAATCAAAACTTAACGGAACACCTATTGTAACTTCAACTGTATTCAAATATTCATAATTACCGTCAAAATCTATTTGCTTTAGCCTGTATGAAAGATTATGACTAAGATCAAGACTAAGATTATCGATAAAGCTATAAGATTTTAGTGAGTTGCTGTTGCCATGCCCGGCTACGAAACCGAGCGTTTCCCAACCTCCCCCGCCTTCGGCACCCCTTCCTTGGTAAGGGGGGGTGGTTCTTTCAATTTCAAACCCATAATTACTTACTTCCGTTGCCGTCTTCCATTCAAGTAAGATTTTATTTTCTTCAACAATATGTGCAGTAAAACTTGTCAACTCAACTGGTAATGGCGATGTTTCACTAGCTATAGTAAACTGACTGAAGGATGTAACACCTTCAAATGTTACAGTAGTTGCTGTTGCTGAAATACCGGATGCTACCAGATTCCATTCTCCGTCTGCCGTACTCTCCCTTCTATATAATTTTAGGTTTGACGGTGTTGCCTGGTCCTGCTCACTAATTTTTCCATCCGGTAAAGTAAATGTTAAATTTGTTGAAAATGTTCCGGGGGTTCCAAACGCTGATAAAACAAAATATCTGTCCAATGCGTTACCTGTTATTCCTGATGTTGTATTAGGCGAATTTCCTATTTCAGTACAAAGCAGGAAAACGGCATTATCAAATTCATCTGTTGTTGTAATTAATACATTGTCCATAGCTTCGGTACCGCATGAAAAATTATTGCAACAACAGCTTGAACCTCCTCCAACCGGTACAGTTGAGGTGTGCCAATTATTATTGACATCCATATTAATTAATGTGCCATCGTTTCCACCACTACCGGCGTCAATAACCGTTGCTGATCCTGCGGAACTGTTCATTTGCCAATATCCGACTAACCCGGCTTCATCTCCTTGCAAGGTTTTGTGCATATTTTCACGAATTTCGCTTGCACTTTTTGCATAATTCCATATACGCACTTCATCTATTTTTCCGTTAAATGGTCTGTCACCTGCCTCTCGATTACCAATATATAGATTGTTGGTTGTTGTCTGAAGATAATTAAAGTAATCATCTTTGATGGATCTATATTCTCCGTTTATATAAAGCTTAAGTTTGTTGAAAACTCCTGATTTATAAAAGTTTACAGCTATATGTGTCCATTCGTTTAATTCAATACTTCCGTTAGAGAACGTAAAATCCCATGTTCTTTGACCACCCCCTGCTGGGACTATACCTTTATTGTAAAATCCTATATAGTTATTACTTCCTTTAACATATATTGAGTAAGCCGGAAATTTGTCAATAATTCTGTAACAGTCATCACCTCCCGTAAAGTAAACCCAGGCTTCCAATGTAAATTTGCTTGGCGTATTCAAACTGGGGTCATTCCCGCAATCTACAAGATCATCAATCCCGTCAAATTCAAGGGCGTTACCGGCACTTTGATCAGGCATACTACAGTCTATACAAACAATGAACTGTCCGGGGCTTGTGATTCCATTAAAAGTTATGTTATTACCCGCAGCATTAACAGCTTCCGCAGTTGTAACAAAAGTCCAGGAACCATCACTGGTTTCGGGACGATTGTAAAGTTTTAAGCGTTTTGGATTCTCTTCATCAACCACACTCAAGTCTTCATTTAGTGTAAGTGTTATACCTGCAGTAAAAATTCCGGTACCAAAACGACTGATAACCCAGTATTGAGAATCATAAGTTTCCAATTCAGGAATTGAATTGGGAGCGTTATTTATTTTTGTAACCGTAACATCAGCCCCGCTTTGTTCACTAAAATTCATTGAAACGCCTGTAGTAGTAAACACAACGTTACCATCAGTTTCGGTTTGAGTATTACTAAACCCGCCTCCAACCGGTGAAGTAGATTTCACCCAAGAAGTGTCGGCCATATTGTTTAACGTACCAACGTTGCAGGCAATGGTTTCTCTTGCTAAAGTGCCTTCATCCTCATTCATCTGCCAACACGCAATTAAGCCTGTTTCATCTCCGTCAAGTGTCCTATGTATATTTTCACGAATTTGGTTGGCTGATCTTGCAATGTTCCAAATATGCAGCTCGTCAATTTTCCCTTTATATGCTCTTGTATTAGTGCTGCTATTACCTATTAACAAATCTGCTGTAGTTGTTGATAATGCACCGTTATAGTTTTTGGAGTTTTTCAGTTCACCATTTATATAAGATTTTAGATGTGAGTCGTCGTATGTAACTGCTATGTGAGTCCATTCGTTACGAGGAACTACCGAATTTGTAAACTGTTGATCAACTAATGTTCCGTCAATTTCACCATACCATCCCAGGAGGTTATCGCTTTCCCTAATGTAGATTGACGGCGCAGGATATTTGTCTATTATCCGGGGACAATAGTCTCCTCCTTCATAATATATCCAGGCTTCTATAGTAATTGAATTTTCAGTATCTAAGGACGCATTATTTCCGCAATTTACAAAATCATCTACCCCGTCAAATTCCAATGCATTTCCTGCTTCAGTATCAGGATCACCTGTTATTATAAACGTTCTTTCGGTAGAAAAGGAAGATCCGTTAAATGCATTATCTATGCTTTGAACACTCCAATAATAGCGTCTGCCTTTTATAAGATTTTTTAAAGTCAATGTTTTACTTTGCCCGGCATTCCCCATTGATGGAATCTTGCGAAACTCACCGGATTCATCCGTCATAGAATTAACAACATCATCATTACCCCCTGAAGTCCCTACGCGAATATTATATGTTAAACCGTCGGAAGGCGTTTCATTATCTGTTCCGGCATTCCAATTTAAGACAACACTGTTTTGGGATATTGATTCACTTAAACTCGACGGCGGATTCGGGATTGTATTATCCCATATATACCCGAAATCATAATCCAGGTTGTATTGATATATCCTGGTAATTCCCGATCCCGAAATAAAAATATCCAGATCGTTGTCATTGTCATAATCCAACCAAGCCAAAGAACAATAACTAACACCGCGTAAAATAATTGGGGTCTCTGAAAACGAGCCGTCCCCGTTATTCCTATAAACTTTTGAAATCTCGTCGGAACCGGTACTACCCGCAATTAGAATATCAAGATTACCATCTCCGTTATAGTCACCCCATACAACCGAGCTTTCGTCAACACCGGTTATGTTGATGCCATCTATTTCCTGAAATGACCAATTAGAACCTGAGCCGCCCATATTTTTGTATATTTTTGAAATTCTCGTATTTAGATTATCATCGTAACCGGTAAGTATAAAATCAAATTTTCCATCGTTGTTGTAATCACCCCATGCAACAGATCCGTTTTGAACACCTGTTATTGAAATTTCTGAATTACTAAAAGTCCCATCCCCGTTATTCCTAAATAATTTTGAAACGCCTGAACCTGTATTTTCATCGGTGCCGGTTAACAATAAGTCCAAATTGCCATCGTTATTATAGTCGCTCCATGCCACGTCACTTGAACTAACAACATTTCCAAAATCGACACCGGAATTAGTGAAATTACCGTTCCCATTGTTTTTGTAAAGTTTAGTGCCTGATCCAAGACCAACAAGGATAAGATCCAAATAACCGTCATTATTATAGTCGCCCCAAGCCAATGAACCGGAAGATGTTCCGCTTAAGGAGATACCCGATTGTTCGGTAAATGTTTCATTACCATTGTTTTTGAATATTTTAGTTTCGTATTCATAGGCATATTTTTGTCCCGTCACAACAGCATCCAAGTAACCATCGTTATTATAATCTCCCCAGGCGGCGGTGCCGCTCAATAAATCTGTTAATGTTTGTATGCTTGAAAATGTTCCATCTCCATTATTCCTGTATACTTTAGCTCCTGTACCTGAGCCATAGAGTAGTAAATCCATATAACCGTCATTATTAAGATCACCCCAAGATGCTGTACTACCGGTTGAACCACTCAATGATTTGATGTGAACATAAATTCGATTCCATGAATCCGTATCGAAATTAATTAGGTCGCCATCATTTAGTCCCTTCTCATCAATTGCAGTACTGCCTGAGGTTGAGTTTAATTTCCAGTAACCTACCAACCCAGTCGATGACGCATCGATTTCAATTATCATATTATCTTGAATTTGCTGCTCGGTTCTGGCAACATTCCAAATCCTTACTTCATCCAATGCACCATTAAAATAATCTCCTCTTACTTCATCACATCCACCCCATGCTTCTGCTCCTAAGAAAGTACAGTTATCAGAATCATACGTAAGGGAATAACTTCCTCCTGCATCCAGCGTTCCTTGTAGTTCTCCGTCAATATAAAATTTGGTATATCGCCCATCACAGGTTACAGCAAAATGATGCCAACCTTCTGTTATTGTTGAAACCGATACTTCTATTTCTTGATATTCATCATTCAGTTCAACAAAACAACTGAGGGTATCTTCCTCTATTTGAATATTATAACCACCGGAATTTGTATTTGAAATGAAGCGTGTATCATTTGAATTTGCCCAATCGGCATGATAAGCCCATAGTTCAATTGTTAATGCTGATGTTGGTTTTAACGTTGATGAATTTCCTAAACTTACGTAATCATCAACGCCATCAAATTCAAGCCAATTATTTAACGGCTGAGCTGTTGAACTGATTACGGATAAGAGAAAGGATAAAAAAACTGTAAGTAATATTTTTTTCATGATTGCACCTTAGTTCTTAGCCAAGTAAAAGCTTACCTTAATCCTTACAATAGTCGGCTTATTTTAATAATAACATTTTCTTAACCGAGCTAAATTTATTTCCAATATCAATTTTATATAAATACATTCCGCTTGAAAGATGAGATGCATCAAACTGCACTTCATAATTTCCCGGTGCTTTTTGTTCATTAACAAGAGTTGCAACTTGCTGCCCGAGTGTGTTGTAAAGAACCAACTTTACATTCTCGATACTCGCTACTTGATACTTGATACTGGTTGTTGGATTAAATGGATTAGGATAGTTTTGTTTCAAATCAAAACTTAACGGAACACCTATTGTAACTTCAACTGTATTCAAATATTCATAATTACCGTCAAAATCTATTTGCTTTAGTCTGTATGAAAGATTATGACTAAGATCAAGACTAAGATTATCAATGAAGCTATAAGATTTTGGCGAATTACTATTGCCGTGACCGGGTACGAAACCGAGCGTTTCCCAACCTCCCCCGCCTTCGGCACCCCCACCTTGGTAAGGAGAGGGATGGGGGGTGGTTCTTTCAATTTCAAACCCGTAATTATTTACTTCCGTCGCAGTTTCCCATTTTAACTTAACAGTTGATGAATCTGTAAGCGATGCGGTAAATGATGTTATTTCTACAGGTAATGGTGATGTTTCACTTGCTATAGTAAACTGACTGAAGGATGTAATTCCTTCAAATGTTACGGTAGTTGCTGTTGCTGAAACACCGGTTGCTACCAATGTCCATTCCCCGTCAGATCTACTTTCACGTTTATATAATTTTAGGTTCCCGGGGTTTACCTGATCTTCTTCGCTTATTTCTCCTTCTTTAAGAGTAAAAGTTAAATTAGCCGAATATGTTCCTGCATCATACCTTGTATACATTGATAAAATAAAATACCTGTTAAGTACATTACCTGTTATACCGGATGTTGTATTCGGTGAATTTTCGATTTCGGTAGAAAGCAATTCAACGGGTTCATCAAATCCATCCGTGGTAGTTAAAGAAACATTTCCCAATACTTCTGTTCCGTCTTTAAACCAAGCGCAATAATTTGATGAACCGCAACCAATCGGAATTGTGGAACTTGTCCAGCAATTATCAACGTCCATATTTATCAAAGATCCTTTGCTTTCCCCGGTCAGTTCGGTAGCTAATGCAGATCCCGGCCCATTATTCATCTGCCAATAACCTACAAGCCCACATTCATCTTCGTCAATAGTTTTATACATATTTTTACGTATCTGAGCTTCGGTTCTTTCTCTATTCCAGATTCGTACTTCATCAATTTTACCCAAAAATGTTCTGTCTGTTGCATCCCTGTTGCCGATAATTAAGTCATCAGAAGTTTCGGCAAGTAAACCGAAATCCGGGGTGCGTAAATATGCTTTTCGTTCTCCGTTTATATATACATATATATATAAGCCGCTAAAAGTAACAGCAATATGAGTCCATTCATTTTTCGGAATTTCAGCGCCGTCGAATGTATGATCTATTACTTGATCTCCAATTTTTCCGTACCAACCCAAAAGACTATTGCTTTCATCAATATATATTGAAGGAGCGGGGTATTTATCAACTATGCGCGGAAATGATTCTCCACCCTGGTAATAAATCCAGGCTTCAATTGTAATTGTGTGGTCGGTTTTCAATACCGTATTATTGCCGCAATTCACATAATCATCAACACCGTCAAATTCCAACGCATAACCGGGATCATTTTCAGGCGATGTATCCACTACATTAGGCCAATAATAAATTTCCACCCCACCCGCTTCATAATATGTCGGGTCGCCTACTATTATTTCATTATGTCCATCTCCGTTTAAGTCACCAATTGCAAGATCCGTTCCGAAAGAATCAAAGCTATTATTTCCTCTAACAAATTCTATATCCGCTACATTATCCATACTTGTACCCTCTGCACCAAAGTACACCCGGACAGCTCCCGGTCCATAATCTTGAGTTGCCCCTATCATAATGTCATCGTATCCGTCTTTATTCACATCGCCTGCCGTAGATAGCCCAATACTAAATTCATCTATATCATAATCTACGAAAGTAATATCTGCGGTTGCATCCATAGCATCACCTGGTGAGCCGAAATAAAGATAAGCACGCCCCGGTATTCCGTCATAATCATCTCCAACTTTACCTACAAGTACATCATCGCATCCATCATTATTTACATCGCCTGCCGGCACAACTCTCAATCCATAGGTACCTGATCCTCTTAGCTCAACATCAGCTATGTTATCCATAGATTCAGTGGGCCCTCCGAAATATATGTTCACCTTGCCATAACCTCCCAGGGCAAAATCGTCGTAGCCGTCATTATTTACATCACCAACATAGTTTGAGCACTTTGCACTCATATCCTCAATAATCAAATCTGCAGTTTCTCTCATTGACTTCCTCCCATAATATAATCCTGCGGTTCCGGCACCGTTACTGATAATTATATCATCATACCCGTCATTATTTACATCTCCTGCAAATGATCCCGTTGCATCTATCCACGTAGATCTGCTGCCCGGGTTAAAAAATACATGGGGCCCATACAGACCGAACCTACTGCCATAATATAAATCAATAGATTCAATTCCATCTTCATCATCATCATCATACGCTTTAATTATAAGTATATCATCACACCCGTCATTATTTACATCACCTGCAGATAAGAAAGCATTGCGTGGACCGGTCCCGGGTAATTTGTGGTAAGGCTCAACATTAACGTTAATTGGTATATTCGGCCCGCCGAGATAAAGAAATGTTTTTCCACGATGATACCATGGAGAAGATACAATAAGGTCATCGTACCCGTCATCGTTTATATCAAAACCGGAATCAACTCCCCATCCGAATTCATCAACACCGATCACAAAAGTCAAAGACAGGTCGATCACCGTATCAATTGGTGAGCTGTCTGAGCCTAAATACAAATCGAATGAATTAGGTTTATCTGCATAGTAATCACCCCCTTTTAGTATCATAAAATCATCATAATTATCCCCGTTTACATCTCCTACTGCAGCTACATCTTTCCCCAGCCTGATGCCCAAAGTTTTAGTGTATTCTACTCCAATAAAATTGACATCAGAGACTGCATCCATTGAAGTACCTTCAGCGCCAAAATAAATATCTGCCCTGCCTTTATCATAATCACCATATGATTCATCACCTATTAATACATCATCAAAGGAATCGTTATTGAAATCGCCGATGGCGGGAACCGGGGGAAGAGGATCGGTATTAGAAAAAATCACATCGGCAATATTATCTATATTTTCTCTTTCAGAGCCGAAGAATAAGCTTTTTCCTATAACTACATCATCATACCCGTCATTATTTACATCTCCCGATGCAACATGACCAATTGTATTAAAAGTTATATCAGCAATATCATCCATGGTTTCTCCTTCGGAGCCGAAGTGCAGGTACCACCCCGATATAACATCATCATACCCGTCGTTATCTATATCTCCCGCAGAACCAACATACCCGCCATAAGCAAACCCGGTAGAGTTTTCCAGGGTTATGCAATTATTTAATACTTGACCTCCCGAACTATAATAAAGGTAGGAACTATCTTCGTCACATATTATTACATCATCATAGCCGTCATTATTTATATCACCTGCTGAAGCAACATCATATCCAAAACGAAATTTATTTTGGGATAAAAAAATATCCTCCAGGTTATCCATTGAAGTTCCCTCGGCGCCGAAATAAATACACGCATAACCCGGGAACTTCTTGTTAAGAGTCATTGCTCCAATTAAAATATCATCATACCCATCATTATTTACATCACCTGCAGTGGAGATTGTTCTGCCGAAATCGCGGTTGTCAGAGTTACTAATGTGGGATAGTGTATTGTACGGGGGCTCAAGCGGATATGCAGTTGGGGCAAAAATCAGATCGGGTTCGTCTTTAAGAGAATCCAACGGTCCCCCAAAATAAAGAAAAACCTTGCTGGAACCGTAATCCGACGTAATGATATCATCATATCCGTCATTATTTACATCCCCTGCTGATGCAACATGGTAATCCCGATGACAATATCTATCTTTTTCAGTATCATCCCTAATGGATTGATGGTAGGTGAACTGCCCGAATATGTTAACGTTGCATAGTAGTAAGAATATAGTGAATATTGCCGGGGCAAGTTTTAATCTGTATTTCATTTTCTCACCTCAAAAGTTTATAAAACATTTCATTTACTTTTCATTTTTGTATTGATTCTTTCAGCTCCAACAAATTTCTTTTTGAAAAGAAAGAAGCTGCTCCTGCTTCCATAGCCGCTTTTCTGTAAGTCGGTATATCATAACTTGTGAGCACTATTATCTTTGCTTCAGGGAATTCATTTACTATTCTCCTGGTTGCTTCAATGCCGTTTACCTTTTCCATTTTAATATCCATCAGTACCCAGTCCGGGTGATGTTCGGTAAATAAGTCAAGTGCAAATTCTCCATCGCAGCATTCTATTATTGTGTCGCCTTCATTACGGATTAGCTCTGAGATGTAGGCTCGCATCTTTTGATTATCGTCAACTATCATTAATGTCATTATAATCTTTCTTTAAGGTTAGGTTCTGGAATGCAATATCGTGTGTAGATAATGAATTGTAAATGAGCTCCGGAACTCATTTTTAAAGCATCACTCGGAGCAACAAACAGAGCTTCTGCAAAATTAGATAGGTAAACGCTTTGTCATGAAATGACAATTTACACCTTGTCGTTTCGAAGGAGTCCGGCAGCTGCCGGACGAATGAGAAATCTTTCTTTTCTCCGTTTATAAGATTTCTCACCCCGGCGTTCCACCGCGGTTGAACGCCGGGATTCGAAATGACATCATAAACGCAACACGTTACCGGTTCTACTGAATCGAAGAGACCTAAAACAAATCTTTATTCTCAATTGCGAATTGAATCAATCCATGATTGCCGCGAAGGTTAAGTTTATTTGAGATGTTTGTTCTGTGGTTGCCGGCAGTGCGGGGACTGATAAATAATTTTTCGGCAATCTCAGCGTTCGATTTCCACCCGGCTACGAGTTTTAATACTTCACGTTCCATTTGGGTAAGTGATGAAATCGCTTCAACTACTTTTTCAATTTCGCCGGGCGTTTTTTCTTTTTCAACTAATAATTTTGATAGGGAACTGCTGATATATGTTTCATTATTTATAACCGTTTTTACCGCGTTTGCTATTTCGGTAACGGCTGCTTCTTTTAGAAGATATCCTTTTACTCCCAAAGAAATAGCTTTATAAAAGTAGTTGGAGTTTTTATGCATCGTTAGTAAAATTACTTTTGCCGGATGTTTATCGTCACACAGACCGGCAAGAACTTTTAACCCGGACTTACCGGGCATACGTATATCAAGTATTGCCACGTCGGGAGAAAGCTCCTTAATTTTGGAAAGTGCCTCATCCCCGTTTTCTACCTCTGCAATAATTTCAAAAGAGTCGTTTTCACACAGCGCTTGTTTAACACCTGCACGGAAGAGCGGGTGATCATCTGCTAATAGTATCCGAACTTTTTTCATATTCAGTTTTATATTGTTCTTCTTGTTACAATAACCCAATACAAAAGGGAATGTTGCGCAAATCTATTTTGTCATTTCGACCGGAGGGAGAAATCTTTGAAACCACTCTCTAATTAAAAGATTTCTCACCCAAAAAACGGGTTCGAAATGACAATTTTTATTTTACAGAAACTCAATTATCAACGGGCAAACTTATTTTTATTTCGGTTCCCGAATCAGCTTCTGAAAAAATATTAAATTCACCATGAAGCAGTTTTACTCTTTCTTTCATCCCGGATAAACCGAAATGCGGTCTATCGATATCGGAACCGGTACCGCTATTATCGAAACCGATTCCATTGTCGCTAATTTTAATTAATATTTCTTTATCCAATCTTTTTATTACTAAATTAGCAGTTGTTGCCTTGGAATGTTTGATAATATTATTAACCGCTTCCTGAATAACACGGTAAAGATTAATCTGTTCTTTTTCATCAAGAATTGTATCTATGTTTTCGGTTCCAAGATTAAATTTTATATTTGATGAATTTTCTACCCTATTAATCATAACAGAGATAGTTTCGGTTAAGCCAAGTTCTTCCAATTCCAAAGGACTGAGATTATGAGACATTATACTCAATCCTTCAATTACGTTTGAAATAATTTCGGATACCTCTGTAGTTGACTTATTATTTGGCTCGTTTTTCGAATCAAGCAATAATTTATTTTTTGCTATTAGAAGTTCCTGGCCAATGTCATCGTGCAGTTCACCTGCAATTCTTTCTCTTTCTTCCTCCTGCTTCTCGATTAGTTTTTGAGAGAATTCAACTTGCTGCTTAGCAATAGTTTCGTGCTTTATTGTTTCCTTTTCAGCTTCCTTAATTTTGTTCTCTTTTTGCAAAATCACATTTTTGTGTTTTAGAGAGCGGTTGAAAAAATATCCCACGGCAATAAGAAGAAGACCTATAATAGATACAAACCAGATTAAACGCCGCTGCACTGCAAGGTCATTTTCTTTTAATTCCAAGTCGGCTTGTAAAATAGCGTTTTCTTTTTCTTTCTTTTCGGTTTCATACTTTGTTTTCAACGTAGCAACTTGTTCGTGTCTTTCGGCGTTAGAGATGCTATCCTTCAAAGCGACATATTTATCAAAATAAAGTTGTGCGTTTTTTGCATCCCCGGTATTCAAATAGTAATCATGATATAGTTTATAGGTTGTGATTAATTCAGTTTTGTGCTCAATACGGTTGGCAACATCTACGGCTTGTTTTAAGTATTGTTTTCCCTCAGTCAACTTTCCGGTTTTAATATATATATCGGCAATGTGATTGTATATAAAAGCCTGTGTATTCAACGCGCTGTTTTTTTCGAGATACTCCTGGGCTAATGTTAAATATTTAAGAGCACTATTATATTCTTCCATGGCGGTATAACATTCACCCATATTTGAGTATAAATTAGCTAAGTTACTATTGTATTCTTTCCCTTTATAAAATAAGAGTGACTCTTTAAAATAAGATATCGCTTCATTGTATTTCTTTAGTTTTAAATGGAGATATCCAAGATTTGTGGTAACCATTGCAACACCAAAACTATCGTTTATCTTTCGGTACTGTGTCAATGCTTTATTAAAATATTCCAATGATGTTTGATAATCATTCAAACATGCGAATACAATGCCCAGATGCCCGTTTATTTTTGAAGTGTAATATTTATCCTCTGTTTTTTCAAAATATTCAAGCGCTTCAATGAAACTTTGCGAGGCTTTTTCATATTCCTCAAATTGCATTAAAGCATTTCCATAAAAAAGACGGTGTTCTGCTTCGTCCTCTTTATTCCCGCTTATGCTGTCAATAGCAAGCGCTTTTTCCAAAAATAAATATGCCGAATCCTTTTGACCACGGTAAACATGTACAAAAGCCATATTGGAATAAGAATAAGACTGTCCATGGAGGTAATCCAAGTCATCAGCCAGCTTAAGAGCTTCTTGGGAATAAAGAAGTACACTATCGGTTGAAACATACTTTAAACCGCTTGCGATGTTGTTCAAAACATCAACTCGTTCTGTCCCGCTCGATGATCTTAGATGATTCCTTAAACTGTCTAATTCTCCAGCCAAAGAAAATGCGCTAAACCAAAGAATAAACGACAAAACCAGGAAATAATACCACATTTAATATTCCCCAAAAAATATTTCTTAAAATTACTGCAATATAATATTTCAAGGGATATCGTAAAGAATTAATTTTGAGACAGAAATGGAT
Organism: Ignavibacteria bacterium; assembly: GCA_050117315.1. GTDB lineage: Bacteria > Bacteroidota > Ignavibacteria > Ignavibacteriales > Melioribacteraceae > JANQIV01. The sequence continues at coordinate 46,414 of JASFMY010000023.1, read as the reverse complement.
TTGGGGGTTATAAATTTTTAATTGGTCTCAATCACTAAAACTGTTTTTATATGAAATAAAAAAGCTGCTCAATTTGAACAGCTTCTTTTATCTTTAATCTTTTTACTTTTTATTTGATCAAAACCATCTTCTTTGTCTCAAAAAAATCATCAGTTGTCAGTTTATAGATATAAGTTCCGCTTGCAAGCCCCGATGCATCAAAATTATACGAATAGCTCCCGGCTTCCTGCTTTTCATTTACTAATGTTGTAATTTCGTTTCCCAGCACGTCATAAATTTTTAGCGAAACATTTGTAAGTGATGCAAAATTCGCATCACTTACATCCGGAATAGTATAACTAATAATGGTAGCTGGATTAAACGGATTGGGATAATTTTGTTTTAAAACAAATTCTTTTTCCAGAGATTTCTTTAACGAAATCTCTACAATTTGTGAATACTCAAATGTGCCGTCAAAGTCTATTTGTTTTAAACGATAATAAACAGAACCTATTGTCGAATTATTATCTGTAAAAGAATATTTTTTTGGCGAATTACTATTGCCGTGTCCCAACAAAAATCCAACCTTCTCCCATTCATACTGGTAGGACAGATTGTTAACAATCTGTCCTACTTCGCTGCGTTGAATTTCGAATCCGTAATTATTTATTTCCGTTGCTGTGGTCCACTCTAACTTGACTGAATTTTCTTGAACTAATGCTGTAAGTGAAGTTAACTCGACTGGTAAAGGGATCTGACTCCATGAATCAGATACTCTTATTCCATCAACAGTGAAAGAATTGATAATAGCACCTTGTCTTAATGATACAGCCGCTATTGAAGAGGCGTCAGATGTGGATTCGGTAGCATGCGATACTGTAGGAGTAGGTTCCGAACCGGGAATAGCTCCACTGAAAACAAATAATGAAACGTCATCATTGTTGTCTTCTATATTAAAAGTATACTTAATGACAATTACATACGTTGTGTTAAGTGAATAAGAAGACTCGGAAAAAGAGGCATCTGTAGCTGCGTCCTTTTTACTAATACCAAATGCAATGTTACCAGAACCATCTTCTTTAACAAAAAACCTCCCACTAGCTGTGCTGCTTCCTAAATGAATATTATAATCACCATTTCCAGATGTTGCATTTGATACGTTAATAAGAAACGATAGATATAAGCTCCCCGAATTCACATTTGTGAAAGTTCTATTCGCATCCTCTCTAGTTCCGCTACCTCCTATTATTATTACCGAACCTCCAGACGAACTTGGATAACCATTGAAGCTTAATCCAGACGAACTATAATCCAGTTTAGTGCCTGATCCACCACTATGTGCTACCCACTTTGAAGTTAAAGTAGTTAATTCGCCAGATGAATCTCCATAATCAAAATTTTCATCTAGGTATAATGTTTGAGAGTAAAACGATGTAGCTAAAAGAAATACGATCAATATTATAAATGGTATTCTCATTGTTCACCCTTTTATGTTGAGATGAATATAAAAAAGATTTGACTGTCTTGAATTATAAATAGATAATCCACTTTGAAATGGATAAGAAAATATAAAACAAAATATCAATAAATTCAAATTAATATATACATTGCATATATTATTTAGAATAAATATTAAGCGGAGACTTTGTAGCTATTAGTATCTAATTTCTGATTACTGTTAGTCCCTTTGACCAACATTAAACGTTTGGCAATGATTGGATTAATAAATTTAATTTTATACGAATGACTATAATCTAATATAGCATCTGAATTACGGGCAGTTAAAAAAATAAAAATAGTGAGAAGTAAAATTTCCCAGTTTAGTTTTGCTGATTTGTTTAATTCATAGTAAATATCCAAAGCAACCAAGTTTTTAATACCTTCAGTTCTGTCACCAAAAATCTGCCACATACCGGTTATTCCGGGTTTCGATTTTATTTCGTTTCTAATGCTGTAATAATAAGGATAATCTTTTTTTAAAATTTCCAAATCTTCTAACATTAGAGGCCGGGGACCAATCAATCCCATATCCCCTTTGATGACATTTATTAGTTGAGGAACTTCATCCATTCCGGTTTTTCTTAACCATCTTGTAAATTTTGTAGTTAAGTCTACCAGATTATTTTTGTTTAATATATCTTCTCTGTTTGAAGTGTTTTCCTTGAGTGTTCTTAGTTTATAAATAGTAAATATCTTCGATTCTAGTGTTATTGCCCGTTTCTGTATATATATCGGAATTCTTTTTAGTTGCAAAAGAAGAATTATTGAAATTACCAATAAAAATGGTGCTATGACCAGCAATAATATAACGGACGACAAAATCTCTAAGAATCTCATAAATTAAAATCATTACCTAAATTGGACATTACCTCGTAATATAAAAAGATTTATTTTAAAATAACAACATCCAAAGCAAATAATCCAGAATTAATATTAACGCTGAAGTTAAAACAAATGAACGAATCGTGGCTAGACCAACACCCTCTGCACCACCTTGTGTGCTGAAACCAATATGACAGCCCAATAATGAGGTAATTCCGCCAAAAAACACTCCTTTAATCAATCCAAAAATAAAATCACTAAAAAGAAAGAATCTTTTTACGGAATCAAAAAACACGTTAAAGGAAATATCCAGGAAATAGTTGGAAATTATGAATGCTCCAAATACTGCAATGATATTTGCAAATGTAATCAATATAGGCATCATAAAAACCGTTGCGATAAATCTCGGCATTGCCAGGAATCTTACCGGACTAATACCCATTGTTTCCAAGGCATCTATCTGTTCGGTAACTTTCATTGAACCTATTTCGGCAGCTATTGAAGCACCCACCCTTCCGGCAATTACAATCGCTGTTAAAACAGGCCCTAACTCGGTTATAATTGCTTTACTGGTTGCAGTCCCGAGAAATGAAAGCGGCGCAATTCCTTTTAACTGGTATGCTGCCTGCCAAGCTGCTACTGCACCGGTAAACACGGCAATAATAAACACAAGCGGAAGCGAATCAACACCAATGTGTTCCATTTGAAAAAGAACCAGCTTCCTGTTTTTTATAATCTTCGGCGAAAATCTCAAAACATTAAAAAGCAATATTGAAATCTGACCAAATTCACGAAGAAAGTTTAAAGTATTTTTACCGGTTGCCCGAATCAAGTTTTCAAACATATATAAAAATACCTGTCTTATAAAAAGGATACGGCAATATTTTTTAATTGCCTATTATTCTTAATTTTCTATATTAACGAAATCGAAATTAAGAAAAGTTTTACATAGATATAAATACTTACTTGCTTGTTCTTAAATTTTCATTTCTAAAAACCAGTAAAATAAATCAACAAGAATTTAATTTGGTAAAAAAAATGGAAAATATAATAATTCAATCTAAAGCCCATGATGAAACGGTAGAAATACCGCAAGATTTAGTTTTTGGGAGAACTTTCTCAGACCACTTTTTTGAAGTAGACTATGACCAATCAAAAGGCGGATGGTTCAACCCCACTATAAAAAAAATGGATGATATTTCGATGAGTCCCGCCGCAATGGTTTTCCACTATGGCCAGGCAATTTTTGAGGGATTGAAAGCTTTCAAACAGGAAAGCGGGCACATTGCCATGTTTCGCCCAGATAAAAATATTGAAAGAATGAATAATTCTGCAAAGAGACTTTGCATGCCTACTATTGCTCCTGATCTTTTTATGGAAGCAATGAAAGAATTGGTAAAAATTGACAAAGACTGGATACCGACAAAACCCGGCTATTCGCTTTACATAAGGCCGTTAATGATTGCAACCGATCCGTTCCTTGGCGTACGACCATCCGAATATTATAAGTTCTTAATTATGGTTGGACCTGTTGGGCCTTATTATCCGGAAGGATTCAAACCTGTTCCTATCATGGTAACGGATAAATACGTCCGTGCCACTGCTAAAGGTGTTGGGGCTTGTAAATGCGCAGGAAATTACGCAGCAAGTTTAATGGCACAAAAAGAAGCGAAAAAAGAAGGCTATTCACAAGTATTGTGGCTTGATGCCATTGAGGCAAAATATATTGAAGAAGTAGGCACAATGAATATTTTCATTCACATGAAAGATGAAGTTGTCACTCCAAGATTAACAGGGTCAATTTTGCCGGGTGTTACAAGACTATCTGTAATTCAGATATTAAAAGACTGGGGATATAACATCAATGAGAGAGACATCTCAATTGATGAGGTTATTGATGCTCATAAAGCCGGAAATCTGCTTGAAATTTTCGGAACAGGTACTGCCGCTATTATTTCTTCGTTAAGTAAGTTGAAATATAATGATCTTCTAATTAAATTTAGCGATGAAAAAGCCGGTGAACTTGGCACTAAACTTTATAACTCAATCATAGATATTCAATATGGAAAGGTTGAAGACAAGTACAACTGGATGTCAATTGTAGAATAATAACTAAAAAGGAATTTTCTTGAAAAAAATCACTCTTCGAATTTTGTTGATTAAAGCGGTTGTAGTTTTATTTACTGCGACCGTTTTTTGTAATCCCCAATCCAAACCTAAAAACATTATATTTTTAATTGGTGATGGAATGGGAGTAAACTACGTTACAGCTTCCGTTTTAAATATGGAAAACGATGCTTTCAAAAGATTTAAAAATATTGGTTTATCGGTTACCTGTTCGGCAGATGCTTTAGTAACCGACTCAGCGGCAGGAGCAACCGCACTGGCTTGCGGTTATAAAAGCTATAACGGCGCAATATCTGTTGATATGGACAAACAGCAGTTGCAAACAATTATGGAATATCTCCAAACCAAAAACTATGCAACAGGAATAGTAGTAACATGTCAAGTAACCCATGCAACTCCGGCTTGTTTCGTTAGTCATGTAGAGTCAAGAGGAATGGAATTTGAAATTGCCGAACAAATATCAACAAGTAATATTGATATTGCAATAGGCGGCGGCACTAATTTCTTTCTCCCAGAGGGCAACGGCGGTAAAAGAACCGACGACAAAAACATTGTTGAAGAAATGAAATCAAAGGGATATCAATATATTGACGATCCCGAATTATTGAAAAGTTATGACGGTTCCCAAAAACTTCTTGCTTTGCTTGCCCCGGCAGGAATTGAACGCGGGACGGACCGAAATTATACACTGGGACAAATGACAGAAGCAGCTTTGAAAAGATTATCCCAAAATGAGAACGGTTTCTTCTTGATGGTTGAAGGCTCCCAAATTGACTGGTCCGGTCACGCTAATGATTACAAATACTGTGAAAGCGAAATGAAAGATTTTAATACAGCTGTTCATGCAGCTTTGGACTTTGCCGAAAAAGACGGTAACACCCTAGTTGTAGTAACAGCAGACCATGAAACTGGCGGCTTAGCTATTACCGGCGGTGAGAAAGACAGGTCATCATTAGAAATTGAATATGTTTCAGGGAATCATACTGCAATGATGGTTGGAATATACAGCTACGGCCCCGGAAGTGAAAAGTTCACAGGAATAATGGAAAATAATATGATCAGCAGACATTTCTTCGAGTTCTTTGAGCCGAAGAAAAAGTGGTAGTTTAATAATATTCATTACGTTTCAAACCCGAAATCTTGGAGATTTCGGGTTTTTTAATTCTCACCTGTAAAAAATCCTTTACAAACTAAATTCACAATCAATGCTTTTCCTAAACACAACAAATTAAAATTGCTATTTTATTAAATTATAGTTATCTCAATTATCATCTTTATTAAAATAATCATTAATAATAAGCCAACTCTTAAATATTATAGATACTATGTCAGCCATCAGTTACAAATCATTTATGAAAATTTTTATCATCTTTCTATCTATTCTGGGTCAATTGGGTGCAAATAATTATAAAATCAAGTCCTATACAATTCAGGAAGGTTTGCCCACGCTTGAGTTTTACGATGCTGCCCAGGACACCCAAGGAAAAATGTGGTTTACTTGTATGAAAGGTATTTACTCTTATGACGGTTACGAATGGAAATTGCAAAGCGGAAAATTGTTTGCTAATACAGCCGTAAACGCAAAAATATTTATTGATCCGTTAAATAACATCTGGATAATTCCTAAATACATTACGAAAAAAATTATTTGCTTAAAAAATAATGAATGGATAACTCTTCCATCAATTCTTGATAACTGTCATAAGGACAGCGCCTTAATTACATCTTTTGATGTTTCGGTTACTTACGGTGCAAAGAGCATAGCAATAGGAACAGAATACCTTGGGTTGTTTCTATTTCAAAATAATGTCTGGCAAAATATTATCGATCTACCGGTTAATAAAATTAATGACTTGAAGATAATAAATGATACAACATTTGCAGCTACTGACAATGGACTTTTAATAATTGCCAATAACACCATCGTCCGTCTACTTAAATCAAAACCAATCTTCAAAATTCATAATAACAAGTATAGCGTTGATAAAAAATTATGGCTTCTAGAAAAAAACCGCATTGCGTATTTAGATGGCCAATCAATAAAATATTTACCTTATAAAACGACTCTTCCGTTTAACAAGAATAAAAGCAAATCGTATATAAGTGTTAACAAAAAAAATGAAATTTACATAAGTGATTATCAATCAATTTTCATAGTAAACATTATTGACGGGAAGATAAATAAGATAAACGTTAATGATAGTGATTTTCCCGAAAGTATTACCTCTTTTTATATTGACCGGGAAGAAAATATTTGGGTTACTTCTTTACGAGAGGTAAAGAAAATCCAAAAATGTCTTTTTACAAATTATTATAAAGAAAACGGGCTCCTAGAGAATGAAGTTACTGCGATTGAATCCTTTAACGACGGGACTTTGGTATTCGGCCACAATAAAGGTTTGTCGATTAACTACAAAGGTAAAATAAAACCAATCCCGTTCTTCAAAGGTAAAAAAAAAAATTGAACTTTATTACAAGAGTACTGGATATTTGCTTAACAGGGCAGAATGATTTAATATTCGCTTCAAGTTTCCTGGGTATCGGCAGGTTAACTGTTAACGGTAATATTACATGGTATAAATACACAGAAGATAACGATCTGCTGTACAGCGGTATCACCGTTGACAACCAAGGCAATACGTGGGTAGGTACTACCAAAGGTCTATTTAAATTTGAGAATGGAAAAATTTTTAGGGATGAACGAGTTTCTAAAGAAGTTTATGTTAGAAAATTTTTTTGTTTGAAAGATGGTTCGCTTGCGCTCTGTACTTCCAATAATGGAGTTATAGTAATTAGTGAAGAAAACGTTACCGTTTATAAATCCGATAACCAGGAAACAAACAGTGTTTATTCTATTTACGAAGACGACAACGGGTTAGTATTTGCAGGTACCTTTAACGGACTTTACTATCTCAAAAACAACGTATTAGAAAAATATGAAAAAGGGCTTTTTAACATATCCCGACCGACCTTTTTTATAAACAAAGATTTGGATGGGAATTTATGGTTTGGTACGGATAACGGAGTAATAAAGTGGAACGGCAAGACACATATTTTATATAATCCTACTGATGGTTTAGCAGGCTATGAAACAAACAGATCTGCATTCAAAATTGACAAATCAGGTAAAATTTGGATTGGTACAGACAACGGGCTTTCCTGCTATAATTCCGAATTTGATACCTATAAAATTATAAAACCAACTGTAGATATACTTTACTTGGAAGATGCTTCAAGCAAAAAAATTGACACGAAAAATCCGGTCACCCTTGATTACAATCAAAACAACTTCTCCCTTCATTACAGGGGATATTCATTTATTGATGAAAAATCGCTTATGTACAGGGTTAAAATACATAACAAAACTACCGGCTGGAAAGATGATTTTATAACTGCCAACAATAAAGTGAGGTTTTCAAGTTTAACTCCGGGGATCTATACTTTTTCGGTGAGCGTTAAAAATTCACAAGGAGTTTGGGGAGACCCCTTAGAAAGCAGTACAATTAAAATAAGCAAACCGTTTTATAGCCAATCATGGTTTTACGTATTAAATATAATCATCGGGGTAACCGTTGTTTATTTCATTCATCATTTTATAACTCAAAAACGATACTCGATAAAACTTGAAAATGCGATAAACGAGCGGACAAAAGAATTGATGGAATCAGAAAAAGATATTAGAAATCTCACCCAGGAATTAATTAAATCACAGGAGAACGAACGGCAAAGAATTTCTTATGAGCTGCACGATAACCTGGCTCAAGATTTATCAACATCTAAAATAATTCTCGATTCAATTAACAACGGCGCTTCGCAAAGCAAGGACATTAAAAAAATCATTTTACAAGCCTCGTCTTTGTTAAAAAAGTCATTAATGACGGTAAGAGATTTATCTTACTATCTTCGTCTGCCGGAACTGGAGGATATGAGCTTCAGCGATGCCGTTCAATTATTCTGCAATGATTTCTCAAAAAAGTACAACATCAATATTAATTACTGCAATAGTGGAGTTGAAAGTCTAAGGCTTGGTTACGATACTAAAATTAATTTATACCGCATCATTCAAGAAGCTTTAACAAACGTAAGAAAGCATTCCGGGGCAGAAGAAGTATCAATAAAATTAGTAGCTTCATCTCCTTTTATTATTTTAAGAGTTGAAGATAACGGAAAAGGATTTGATGTTAATCAACAATTATTAAAAGCAAATAAACACATGGGAATAAAAAATATTAAAGATAGAGTTAAACTGTTGAACGGTTCTGTTACTTTTAAATCAATTCCCGGTAAGGGCACAAAAATTTACGTGGAGATTCAATATGAAGAAGAAAGAATCAACCGAAAGAATAAAGATAATAATTATTGACGACCACCCTTTGTTCAGGGAAGGCATTAAAACTATTATCAACAGGGATTGCAGGTTCATAATCGCAGGAGAGTCCGGCACCGGCAATGAAGGATTTCAATTGGTAAAAAAACTTGAGCCGGACTTGGTTATAATTGACATATCTCTGCCCGATATAAACGGTATTCAAATTTTGCGCGAAATAAAGGAAGAGTTTCCACAAATTACCGCTGTAATATTGAGTATGCATTCCGAATCAAGCAACATAAGTAAAGCATTTAATTACGATGCCAGCGGTTACCTGGTAAAAGAATCAGCTTCAGGCAAACTGATTGAATGCATTGAGACTGTTCTTAAAGGTGGTTACTACCTGGATAATTTACTTTCCAAAGAAGTTGTTTCTTTTATACTGGGATCATCCAAGGATAAGCCCAAAACAACAAACAACCGCTACAACAAACTTACGGCAAGGGAGCAGGAAATAATGCGATATATTGTAACCGGTAATTCCAATAAAGAAATCGCCCAAAAACTTTACATCAGCCCTAAAACCGTAAGAAATCATTCTTCGAATATTATGCATAAACTTGAGTTAAAAAATTCTTTCGAGTTAATGAAATATGCAGCTAAAATAGGCTTAATCGATACGGAGTCGTTCACCTCTTAAAAATCATTTACTACTTACCGGGACAAATGCCTATATAATTTGAGCCTTTAGCCTATAGATTTAAATGCCAATTATCTATTTATTTAAATGAAGAAAATTTAAAAGCATCAATTCTCAACAAATAAAACGGAGGGAAAAAATGGGCAGGGTTTTGGAATTAAATTTAGAAGACCTCAAAGTACAAAGCTTTGCAACAACGGCAGAAAGTGATGAAAATAATCCGCAAAGAACGGGCAACACTTACAACGAACCGGAATGTTCGGTAGATATTTGCCGTACGGTTAACACAGATTGCGGGACCTGTTACGCACACACCTGCATACCGAATTTAACCCACGGATGTACTTGTGGTATTTAAATGATTTTCAAGCAATATCCAATTCATCAATATCTCAAAATATTACAAAACTTATTAGGAAGGCACTATGAAAAAATTAAAACTAAATCTGGAAGAATTAAAAGTTGATCCATTTGTAATTACAAATGAGTATCTAATTAATAAAGGAACGGCAAAAGGAAATTGCGACCAAAATTCTAATGCAACAGGGTCAGCGGAATGCAGGTCCAAGGCAGTCAATTGTTCTTTGCAGTACTGTACTGCTCACACATGTTATCAATCTGATTGTGATCTGACTTGTGGCGATTATCACGATGATTATTATTGATTTTTGAAATAATTCTCAAATCAATTCATAGAAAAATCCCGAACTTTTTTGTTCGGGTCTTTTTCAAATCTTTTTGTATCACAGACCGTGAGCCTGTCTCCCTTAGTATAAAGTATGGCGGATAGGTTCAGTTTGATATTATTATAATATTCGGACATTCTCACGGTTCATAATTAATAAAAATTAGGACCGTTTTATGAAAAGACTTAAACTAAACTTAAAAGAATTAAAAGTCGATTCATTCGAAACGACAAAAGACAGTTTAATTAACAGGGGGACAGCAAAAGCTTATTGTGATGAAACTTCTAACGAAACCAAAGAATACAGTTATTTTTCATACTGTGAGTCAAACTGTCCTTTAACTTGTAATACTACGGTTATTTGCCAGGTCAGCAATTATCTCATTTGTATACCGCCGGACCCAACTCATGATAATGATTAAGACTTAATCGCGGAATACATATTGTTTGTTAATTAATTAAATCAAAGGGCGAAAAATGAAAAAGCTGAAATTAAATTTAGAAGAACTAAAAGTTGATTCGTTTGAAACAACAAACAGCAGCTTAAATAACAAGGGTACGGCTAAAGGTTATAACGGTGACGATATTGGATTATCGATTAGTTATATGCCGACATGCGTAAATTGCTCGGGCAACCCGACTTGCTGGCCGACTTATGCAAACACATGTCCCCATACATGTGTTAATACATGTCATACTTGCGATCAGCCTACATGCCAGCAAACATGCGGTGATACATGTGCAGTAACTCCGTATGTATGTGGTCCGGATGACCCGGTTACAGTTTAATTTTAGGAATGGATTTATTTAGTTTTTTTATAATCCGTAATGCAGATTTGCCTGTCCGCCGTACTACTTTGGAAGGCGGGAACTCTGTGTTACATTTAAGACAGCACCAAAATAATAAGTTAAAGTACATTTTTGCCCGTCAATAACCATTATTGACGTATTTCCCAGCCAAATAGATTATCTAACGTGGATTGAAGCTTTACTCAAATTCTTTCTTAAATTTCTCAAAACCTTCCTTCAAGGAATTACACATTTCTTCAAGTGAATTTACTTTTTGCTCTAACTCTTTTATCCTATCATCAGCACTTATTTTTTTAGTTGATTCTTCCGATAGTTCCGGCTCTCTGGAGAATAAATGTGTGTAGCGGTTTTCTCTTCCCGTATCTTTGGAAAGTTTTACAACAAACGATCCGCCATCAATGTTTATTAATTCTTCAAGTGTGTTTTCCGTTTCTGCCAAATCCTTAAATTCATAAATCCTGTAGCTTCGGCTTTTTATTTCCCCTATTGTCTGTGGACCTCTTAAAAACAGGATACAAATAACAGCAATTTGCGGAGTTGTTAAATTGTAGAACTCTGTAAATATCTGTTTATATTTAGGTACCCGCTGATCCGGTCCGGTTACTTTTGCAATAAGTTTTTTATCTCTTAGTTTCTGAATTGTCGTTTCTACCAAAAGTTCGTCATAACTTACAACCGGGTTACGGCTTGACTTCTGGTTGCAGGCGTTTGTCAGCGAGTTTATTGTTAAAGGATAGTATTCGGGTGTGTTGTGTTCTTTCTCAATTAATGAGCCAATAGTTCTAACTTCTTCGGGGGATAATATTTCCATTTGGTTTTCTTTATTTTTTCGGTTGATAAAATAGTTCTCTTGTTTATGAATAATTGTTTATTGTACAATGTAGATAATTTTCGAAAATCAACTCAAAAAATCCATATAATTATCATTGCTAATTAATTCGTAATTTGAATCAGGATAATTTTTAATCCAAGCAGCAGGGATTTTTCTTTTTTGTTCTTTCCATTTGAACTCGAAAGCAAATAATTTCCCATCTCTTTCTTCAATCCAATCTATTTCCTGTTTATCGTAAGTTCTCCAAAAATAATTGTTTACTACCATTCTGCTATAATTTTGGAATTTTATTCTTTCCCCAACAAGATAGTTCTCCCAAATTTTTCCAATGTCATCTCTTAATTCGAACCTGCTGAAATTGGCAATTATTGCGTTTCTAATTCCATTATCATAAAAATACCACTTTGGAGATTTAGTTATTTCTTTTCTTAAATTTCGGGAAAAACCGTTCAGTTTATAAATAATAAAAGACTTGGATAATAAATCAAGATAACGATTTACAGTATTTTTACTGATATTTAACTGCTTTCCCAATTCTTCGTATGATACAAATGAACCTACTTGATACGAAATCAATTTTAATAAATTGAATATTACACTCGAATTTTTAATACCTTCAAATTGCAGAATATCTTTTAATAAATATGAGTTTACCAGTTCTTTCAAATAATCAATTTTATCGTTTTCATTTTTCAGTTTATATACCTCAGGATAATTCCCGAAAACCAACCGCTGCATTAAATTGTCTTTCCTGCCAATCAAATTTTCATTCTTACTTATTTCTCTTTCCGAAAATGGATACAGCATAAAGGTCATTTTTCTACCTGTCAAAGGTTCACCTGATAAGTTCGATAAATCAAATGAAGATGAACCTGTCACAAGTATTCTCAGATTTTTAAGTTCATCAATCATTAATTTTAACTTCTTACCTATTTCAGGAATGTGTTGAGCTTCATCAATAAAAAGATATTTTTTGTTCCCTATTAGATTTTTATAGTTTTGAATTGTCCTTCTATTTAAGATTTCCTGAACTTCCAAATCTTCGCCATTTAAAACTAAAGATTCTCCCTTGAGTGATTTAATTATTTGATTCATCAAAAAAGTTTTTCCAACTCTTCTTGTACCAAACAACAAAAGCACCTTTCCGGGTAAAAGCTTATTTTTTATTTGTTTTTCAATTTCTCTCTTTATATTCATGTTAATACAGTCATTCAACCGACGGAATTTACGTTAATTCAGTCAGTTTAGCAACCGAATTCATAAAAAATTATTCTTGACAAGTGCTCATTCGTACACTATATTACAATAGTGAACAAAGGAGCACTATTTATGAAAAAAGAATTAACCAAACGCCAGAAAGAAATTCTAGATTTTATTCAAGGCTACATAGAATTAAACGGTTATGCCCCGTCATACCGCGATATAGCAAAGCATTTTAATATGGCGAGCACATTCGGAGTAAAACGCCACATAGATGCTCTTGAAAAGAAAGGCTATTTAACTTCCGGGGATAATCAAAGCAGAGCACTTTCAATTGTTTATGATATTACATCCGAGTACACAAAATCCGTTTCAAACGACAATGTATTTGAGATTCCTATTCTCGGCCGTGTTGCTGCGGGCTTTCCTATTTTAGCCGAAGAAAACATTGAAGGCTCGCTAATTGTTGACCAAACTATGGTAAATAAAAAGTCGGAATCTTTCGGGCTGAAAGTACGAGGTGATAGCATGATGAATGCAGGAATACTCGAAGGCGATGTTATAATTGTAAATAAACAGCCGAACGCACGCAACGGCGAAATTATAGTAGCAATGGTGGGAGATGAAGCTACAGTAAAACGCTACGAGAGAGATGGGGATACCGTTTTGCTTATCCCGGAAAACGAAAATTACCCGACAATAACTCTTAATAAAAAGGAAGAATTTTCAATAATTGGAAAAGTGGTTGGTGTTTACCGCCGCTATAATTAATACGAGGTTAAAATGAAAAGCCAAATTTTTAATAGAGCCATCTCCGGCAGAAGAAAACTAAGGTTTTTATACGGATTAAACGAAGTGATTTTAGAACCTTATTACATTTCAATTGATAAAAACGGGAAGAAAGTAATTTTCGGAAGAGTAGGAAACTCAAACGAAGTAAAAAAATTTGAATACAACAGGATCACAAATATAAAGGTACTTAACAGTAAAAGATTTTCGCCGATAATCCCGATCTTAACTGTTTTAAACTAAAATATGAAAAAAATACAAAACCACGAAAAAATAGATATGCTGATTCAGCATTTCTGGAAAAACGGCTTCCTAACACTAAGCAGGAAATACGGAAAATATTTACCCGAACCTAAACCCGTTGGGGAATATGAAGTTGATGCTGTAGGTAAGCTAAAAAAAAGATACGCGCTGGGTATTGTTTTATCAAACGAAGAACTGGAAAACCCCGTTACTATTAATAAACTTAAATTTTTGGCAACACGCACCACAAGGCATTCAAACAAAAAAGTGATCTTATTTGTGGGTGCTCCCGGTAATAGTTTGGCATACGCTAAAAAATTGATTTCAAAATTTGATGATGAAATTAAAAGATCAATAAAGCTGGTTCCCCTACCGGAAGACAAACTTTTGTAATCCCCTCTCAGAGCTTTAAAATCATAAGTTATTATTTTTACTGACACAATTTTAAAATCCCGTTGTATAAACTCCCACGTTGAAAAAACTCATTAACTATTAAGGTTCTTGACATTTTTAATGCCGGCGATTATTTTGGTGGGTCAAATAAAATTTAAAAAAGAGTAAGATTTTGAAAAAAAAATTGTCTGATAATGCGAAAAGATATGTTGATTCGATAAAAGACAAAATAAATATACCCAGGCATGTAGCAATTATTATGGATGGCAACGGTAGATGGGCAGCCAAACGAGGATTACCCAGAGTTGTTGGGCATAAAAATGGGGTTGAAACAGTAAGAGAAATTGTTGAATTATGTGCTCAACTGGGGATAGAATATTTAACTTTGTATACTTTCTCAACCGAAAATTGGAAAAGACCCCGGGAAGAAGTCTCAACACTTATGAGATTAATTGTTAAGAGTTTACAGAGTGAAACAAACGAACTTCATTCTAACAATGTAAGGCTTACGACAATTGGCGATATGTCACAACTGCCGGAAGTTGTTCAAAACGAGCTGCAAGAAGCAATTAAAAAAACTCGGAACAACAAAAGAATGACTCTAAATTTGGCACTTAGTTACAGTGGAAGGACGGAGTTGACAAACGCTGTGCAAAATATTTGCCGGGATATTGAGAAAGGAAAAATTTCAAAATCTGACATTTGCGAAAAGCTTATTTCAAATTACCTTTATACAAGTAATATTCCCGATCCTGATTTGATGATCAGAAGCGGTGGTGAGTTTAGAATAAGCAACTTTCTTTTGTGGCAAATAGCTTATTCGGAAATTTTTATAACAGATGTCTTATGGCCGGATTTTGGTTATAAAGAATTTCTTAAAGCAATTGAAGATTATCAAAAAAGGGAAAGAAGATTTGGACTTATTAGCGAACAAATTAATAATGAGCAAGAAAAAAACAAAAATGTGGAAAAACTCCCCAAACAAATGGTTGAGTTATAGCCTTCTGTTTTTTTTATTTCTGTTGAATATAAATTATGCCCAATTGAACAGGTCCGCATATAAAATTTTAGACATTACAGTTGAGGGCAACGTTTCTACAGATGAAAGAACTATTATTGCGAATACTGGACTGAAAAAAGGAGACGAAATAGAAGTTCCCGGTGATGCAACAATAACCGCTATAAAAAGATTGTGGGCACTGGGAATATTTAAGGATGTTCAACTTGTAATTGAAAAAAAAATTGACCGAGGTATTTTTCTAGTTATTAAAATTGTAGAATACCCAAGGTTGGAAGAGGCCTTGTTTGAAGGAAATGATGAAATTGATGAAGACGATATACACGACGAAATTACAATTGTACGCGGACAAACATTAAAACCCCAGGATATCTCAAAAATTAAGCGCAACATAAAAAAATTATATGATGAAGAGGGTTTATTAAATGCGGAAATAACACATGACACCTTTTCCTTTTTTGAAGCCGACACTACCAGCGATGAAATAATTGTAACCTGGCGTAACGATGAAAATCTTACAGACCAATATGAAACTTTTTATGAATACGACCCGGCTTTTGATTTTAGAAGAATCTCGAAAATAAAAGAAAGAAAACTTCTATTGTTTAGAATAAAAGAAGGCGACCGTATAGAGGTAAGAAAAATTGATTTTGTTGGCAATGATGCTTATGATGACGGCGACCTAAAAGGGGAGTTCGAAGAAACATCCGAACACAGTTGGTGGAAATTCTGGTCAAGTTCTACTTTTATAAAAGACAAGTATGAAGAAGATAAAAAATTATTGTACGCATTTTACAAAAAAAACGGCTACCGAGATTTTGAAATTTTAGGCGATACATTAATTCTCTCAGATGATAAAAAAGAAGTAGATATATTTATAAGCGTTAGCGAAGGCCCGCAATACATGATAAGAAATATTATTTGGGAAGGTAACACTATTCATACAGATGAACAATTGAGTGAACGTCTTGGTTTTCAAAAAGGCGACATCTACAATGACGAATTGTTGAACCAGAATCTTTATTTCAATGAAAAACAATCTGATGTATCTTCTCTTTATCAAGATCAAGGTTATCTCGCATTTAACTTAAATCTGTACGAAGAAAAAGTAGCTCCCGATTCACTGGACCTTAGAATTCGTGTAAATGAAAATAGTAGATTCAAAATCGGCAAGGTTAACATAGGAGGTAACGACAAAACAAAAGACAAAGTAATTAGAAGAGAACTCTATTCAATTCCCGGTGATTATTACAGTAGGAACGGCATTTTCAGAAGCATCCAGCAGCTTGCCAACCTAAACTATTTTAACGTGGAAAAACTTTACCAGGAAGGTGTTAATCCCCGTCCAATGAATGACAGTACTGTTGCGGTAGATTTTAGTGTTGAAGAAAAATCAAGCGATTACCTGAATGCATCGATAGGTTACAGCGGTTCTTTCGGTATGAGCGGTTCAATAGGAGTTACTCTAACAAATTTTTCTATCACAGAGCCGTTCCAGCTAGGTGGCGGGCAGGTGCTTGATTTCAACTGGACATTTGGTGTAGGTAACCTTTATAGAACATTTAGACTTGGGTTTACCGAGCCATGGTTTTTAGATACACCTACTCTTGTGGGATTTGATGTTTTTGATACAAGACAAAGATATGTATATGATTTAAGACAAATTGGCGGTACTGTAAAAGTTGGTAGACGCTTAACCTGGCCTGATAACTATTTTAACATCCAGGGATTTTTCAAGTTTAATTTCAACGACGTTATAGACGGCGGTAGCTTTTATGTAGAAGGATTATCTAGGCAATATACTGTCGGCGCCACGCTTAGTAGAAATAATATTGATAACCCGATCTTCCCTTCCACCGGTTCTTCATTCGCTATCTCCGGCGAAATTTCAGGCGGGCCGCTATTACCAGGGAATGTAGATTACTTCAAAATAATATTCAACGCCGATTGGTATAAAAGATTATTTAATTCAAACAGGTTAACTCTTTATACAAACTCTACTTTTGGATATATTAACGAAATAGTAGACGACACTCCTATCCAGCCTTTTGAATTTTTCTATATGGGAGGCAACGGTTTAGTAATTGCTACGACTCCTTTAAGAGGTTATGACGACAGAAGCGTTGGCCCCGTAAGTAGTTCGGGAGATATATTGGGTGGTAGAGTAATGGTTAAATATACAAGTGAGTTAAGAGCCGCCCTTGCTTTGGAACCTATACCCATCTACGTAATAGCATTTGCAGAAGGGGGAAATACTTTCTTAAATATCAAAGATGCAGATTTGTTTGACTTAAAAAGATCTGCCGGGTTTGGTGCAAGATTGCTTGTTCAACCTGTTGGCTTACTGGGTTTTGATTATGGCTACGGATTTGATAGGCTATCGGTTGATGGTGAACAACCACAATGGGAATTTCATTTTCAGTTTGGACGAGGATTATAACATAAACAAAACATAACATGAGGTAAAAGTGAAAAAACTATTTTTTATACTATTGTTCTTTACTATTTCTGTCAATTCATTTGCTCAGATGATAACACAAAAAACAGGCTATGTTAACTCTGAAGTAATATATGAACAATATGCCCCGGCAATAAAAGCGCAAAGCGACCTGGAAGCACTAGCCAGCAAATGGAGAGCATCAAGAGACAGCATGGTAGCTGAGTTTCAGAAAAAGTTTACCGATTACCAAAATAAAGCCGAAACAATGCAAGAGGCTGAACGTCAACTAGCTGAGCAGGAGTTGGCAGGAGATAACCAAGCCATTCAAGAATATGAACAGCAAAAATTTGGGCAAGGCGGCGACTTCTTTATCAAACAGGCTGAGTTATATAAACCTATACGTGAAAGAGTGCTGAAGGTAATTGAAGCTGTTGCAGGTGAAGAAGGATATAACTTCGTATTCGATAAAACAGAAACTACTTCAGTTTTACTTTACGGAGATTCTGATTTTGATATAACTTTCAAAGTTTTAGACAGATTAAAAAAAGACAAATAAACCAAAAACAGCATGAAAAAAATAATATTAATATTTAGTTTCTTCTTATTATTATTCAGTTCGGGTATCTATTCCCAAATCAGCATCGGTTATGTCGATTCCGATACAATAATGAAAGACCTGCCTGATGCCCAGGATGCTCAAGCCAGCCTTGACGCTTTAATCCAAGAATGGCAGGATGAACTAGCCAAACTTGAAAGAAATTGGCAGCAAGAATATGATACCTATGAAGAACGCAAACTCATAATGAGCGACCAAAAAAGAATTGAAAAAGAACAGGAATTAATTAAACTTGAAGATGAAATTAATCAGTTCAGGCAGGGAAAATTCGGTGTTAACGGAGAATTATTCAAGAAACAAGATGAAGTAATGAAGCCTGTGCAGAACAAAATTTTTACTGCAATAAAAGAAGTAGCTGAAGAAAAAGGATTGGATTTTGTATTTGACCGCAGCGGTGATATTCTTTTTCTATATGCGAAAGATGAGTACGACATAACACTAGATGTTTTAGAAAAACTAAAATGACAATTAATGGAAATAAATATTTTAGATGCCGCCAATTTAGTTGGCGGCAAAATTTTAGGAAATTCTGATATTATTTTAAACGGCGTAGCAAAAATAGAAAACGCCAGAGAAGGTGATTTAACATTTCTTTATCTCTCTTCTTACGAAAAATACCTTCAAACTACAAATGCAACTGCAGTTTTAGTTAAACCAGACACTGAAAAAAAAAGAGATGATATTACTTATATCTTGGTGGAAGATCCCAAGGGTGCATTCCAGCAAATTCTTATGGAATATTTCAATTACGACATTTCGGTTACAGGAATTGACGAAACTGCACATGTAGGACAAAATTCCCAGATAGGGAAAAACGTTGTTCTTGGAAAAAATGTTGTAATCGGGAATAATTGCTCTATTGGTGATAACACGAAGATACTGCACAACACAGTTATTCTTGATAATTCAACAATCGGTTCAAACTGTTTAATTTATCCGAACGTAACAATCCGTGAAAACATCTTAATCGGCAATCAGGTTATTATCCATTCAAATACAGTGATCGGGTCCGATGGATTTGGCTATGTACCCGATAAAAACGGGGTATATAAAAAAGTACCTCAGATTGGCAATGTAGTTATTGAAGATGATGTTGAGCTCGGCTCAAATGTATCAATTGATAGGGCGGCATTGGACTCTACTGTTATAAAGAAAGGAACTAAAATTGACAATTTGGTTCAAATAGCACATAATGTTGAAATTGGAGAAAATACTGTTATTTCAGCTCAAACAGGAGTTTCCGGTAGCACTAAAATAGGAAAAAGTTGTATATTAGCCGGTCAAGTTGGAACTGTTGGGCATATTGAAATTACCGACGGAGTAATAATCGGGGCACAGTCCGGAGTTTCCAAATCGATAAAAAAACCAGGGAAGTATTTTGGTTATCCGGCAAAAGAAATGGGTGTTAGTTTACGTCTTGAATCGCACATCAGAAATTTGCCGAAATATTCCGAAAGAATAGCTAAATTGGAAAAGAAAATAGGCGAACTGGAAACCTTGTTAGAAAATAATCAGGAGAATAACTCTTAATGCTCGAACTTCAAAGAACTATTGCCAAGGAAGTTTCTATTTCCGGGACAGGCCTGCACACAGGCCATGAATGTACAATGACCTTTAAACCCGCACCTAAAAATTATGGGATAAAATTTGTAAGAACAGATTTAGGAGACAACCCCGAAATACCTGCAATTGTAGATCACGTAATAGATATTTCAAGAGGAACTACTTTAGGAATAGGCGACGCAAAAGTACATACTGTTGAACACGTTTTGGCTGCAACTTACGGATTACAAATAGACAATTTAATAATTGAAATGAACGGTATTGAACCCCCGGTTGGAGACGGTAGTGCTATGCCGTATGTCGAAATTTTACTCGAATCAGGGTTTGTTCAGCAGCAGGCCCCCAAAGATTATCTAATTATAGACGATACGGTAATGCATCACGATGAAGAAGCGCAGATCGACATAGTTGCCCTGCCGCTTGATAGTTACAGAATTACAGTAATGGTTGATTATCAAAACCCGGCTCTAGGTAGTCAGCATTCCGGGCTTTTTGACCTCGATAAAGAATTTGTTTCCGAATTTGCCCCGGCACGAACTTTCTGCTTTCTTAGCGAAGTTGAAGCGCTGGCTGATGTAGGTTTAATAAAAGGAGGCAACTTAGATAATGCCGTTGTGATAGTGGATCATAATATTACTGAAAAAGAATTAGAAGACCTAAGGATAAAAATCGGTATTGAAGATAAAATAAGCGTTGGTGCCTCAGGTTTCCTAAATGATAAATCGCTGAAATTTAAAAATGAACCGGTAAGGCATAAACTTTTAGATATGATTGGTGATTTGGCTTTAATAGGTGTTCCTCTAAAAGCTCAAATACTTGCTGCAAGACCAGGGCATAAAGCCAATGTTGAGTTTGCAAAAAAAATCAGAAAACTTTACCAGCAGAAAAAATTAGTAAAGAAATACCAGCATCTAAAAACTGAAGGTGTTGTATTTGATGTAAACGCAATTCAGAAAATACTTCCCCATCGCCACCCGTTTCTACTTGTTGATAAAATTACACACCTTGAAATGGACAAAAAAGTTATCGGAGTAAAATCCGTCACGGTCAATGAACATTTCTTTCAAGGCCATTTTCCCGGGCAGCCCATTATGCCGGGTGTACTTCAGGTAGAAGCAATGGCACAAACAGGCGGTATTTTATTGCTGAATGCAATTCCAAACCCGCAGGAAAAACTTGTTTTCTTCATGGCGATAAATAATGTGAAATTCAGAAAACCTGTTGTACCCGGCGACCAGCTTGTCTTCGAAATTGAAATGGTCCAGAAAAAAAGCAGGTACGTTGTTATGAAAGGAAAAGCATTTGTTGATAACAACCTTGTTTCGGAAGCAGAATTTACCGCCGCTGTAGTTGACAAACAAAAAGACGAAGAGCAATAATAATGACTAATATTCACGAAACAGCTATTGTTAGTAAAAAAGCAAAACTCGGAGAGAACGTAGAGATTGGCCCTTATTCCGTAATTTATGACGACGTTGAGATTAACGATGACACAAAGATTGGTCCGCATGTATGTATTTATGACGGAGCAAGAATTGGGAAAAGAGTTCAGATATTTCAATCTGCATCAATTTCAAATGTTAACCAGGACTTAAAATACGCAGGCGAAAAGACATATTTTTATATTGGTGATGATTGCAAAATAAGAGAATTTGTAACCCTTCACAAAGGAACCAGCGAACTGGGTTATTCGAAAATCGGGAACAACTGCTTGCTTATGGATTATGTCCACATTGCACATGACTGTATTTTAGGCGACAATTGTATTTTATCCAATGGAGTTCAAATCGGCGGCCATGTAGAAATCGGCGATTATGTTATAATCGGCGGTATGACACCGGTGCATCAATTCAGTTTAATTGGTTCACATACAATGATCGGCGGAGGATTTAGAGCAGTAGTTGATATTCCCCCGTATGTTCTTGCCGCAAACGAGCCATTAAGATTTTCCGGCTTAAATTCGGTAGGCTTAAAAAGAAGAGGTTTTTCTTCGGAAGAAATAAATGCTCTTAAAAAAGCATACGAAATTTTTTACAATTCCGGTTTGAACTTTGCCGATTCAAAAAAGAAACTTGAAGCTGAAATGGGAGATAACCCGCACGTAAAATTAATACTCGAGTTTCTTAATAAAAGCAAACGCACCGTCCTCAAAAAATGAAATGGCACTTAATTGAAAGCGGCTGCAACACCGGCCGCTTCAACATGGATTTTGATCTCTCCTTAATTGAAAAAAGTAAAAACGATGAATGTTATTTCAGACTTTACCGGTGGAAACCTTACGCAATTTCACTCGGCGCCAATCAAAAATTTGAAGATATTAATCAAGAAAAAGCAAAAGAAGATAATACTGATATAGTAAAAAGACCGACCGGCGGAAGGGCTATCCTTCATGCCGAAGAAATTACTTACTCGGTAGTAATGCCCGTAAGCTTAACGGCAAAAGAAATTTATAAAAAAATATCTCTAGCCTTGGTTGAAGGCTTAAAAGGTTACAATAATAAACTCTCTAAAGTTGAACTCGAAAATGTACAGCCGAATTTTGCTCAAATAATTAACCGGCCTTCCGGGGTTATGTGTTTTGCATCTACTGCAAAGAGCGAAGTAAAATTTAACGGGAAAAAACTTATAGGCAGTGCCCAGAGAAAGGTAGCAAATGTAATTCTTCAGCACGGCTCAATTTTATGCGGCGCTTACCATAGAAATTTAACCAAATACCTCGCTAATGCTGATGAACAAACCCTCTCTTCGTTATCCGATGAATTAAACAACAAAACTACCGAGATTGAAACCATAACAAACGAAAAAACCGATTACGAACTTCTGAGCAAATCTTTAATAAAAGGGTTTGAAAAAGAATTCAACACAGTCTTCTCCATCTAAATACCTTATCTTATTAAGACATGTTAAATAAGAAACAATAACGTATTTATAATGTTTATCGATAAAGAAATTTTTATCTTAGTTGGCTTAATAAAATGATACTAACGAAAAAATAATGACTAAAGTTATCCAAATCACATTATTGCTGACGGCATCTTTATTTTTATCAATGAATTCGGTTTACAGCCAAACCGAAATTGTAGTTGAAAATGTTTACAAAGATATTACTGTTACAGGGCTTTGCAGTGACGGCACTAATGTATGGTTTGCCACCCAGGGAAAAGGAATCATCAAACACAATATTAAATCGGGCAAACAAACCGAATATTCAACCAAAAGCAGTAATATCCAGTTGGATTTTTTTTACTGCATTGATGCTAACGACAAATATGTATTTGCAGGCTCGGCAGACGGACTGCTGATATTTGACAAAAAAAGAAACAAATGGTCTAAGAGAAAATTCGGTAAAGGTGGACAACTGGGTAACTGGATTAGAGCAATTGAATATGATAAGGCAGATGATGTTGTGTGGATAGGTAGGTTTAAATATTTAACAAAATTTGATATCAAAAAAAGGCGTTTTACTGATTTTGATTTGACGGTAGACGGTAACCTGAAAAGCAATATTATTAAAACAATTTCGGTTGACGGTGACAGCTTAGTTTGGTTCGGCACGGAAGCCGGCTTACATAAGTATAATAAATCGAAATCAGAAAATATTTATGACGCTCTTTATTTTTATGATAATAAATTCAACTATTTCAGGGGACAGGGAGAAACCGTTTCCGTAGCTTCACTTGAAGTGGAACAAAATAACATTTGGATTGGTTTGGACGAATTCGTTACAGAGGACAACCCCGATTATAACGTAGGCGGACTTTACAGGTATAACAGAAAAAACGAATGGAAGAAATATGAAATGAATACGGGCCTTTCCGGCAACGGGGTTTTTTGCCTTGAAAGAACAGGAAAATTTATATGGGCAGGTTTATACCAGTTCGGGAAAACCTCAAAAGAACAGTACGGACGAGGTCTGGCAATTATAAATACGTTAACGGGCAAAGTTCAGTTAATAAGAGACCAACAGCTGCCCGAGTCAATTTTCGACATACTTTTTGACGGAACAAATATTTGGCTTGCAACATCAAAAGGAGTTTTCAAAATAAATTTAACTAATCAATTCGGAATATTTACAAAGGTAAAAAGGTGATAAAAACCAGCAATGATAGATTGAACGAAATTAGGGATAAAATTAAAGGGAAAAGAATTGCAGTAATCGGTGATATGATGCTCGACAGCTATTTTTGGGGAAACGTTAAACGTATTTCTCCTGAAGCGCCAGTTCCTGTGGTTGAAGTTGAAAATGAATTTTCAAGGTTCGGGGGGGCTGCAAACGTAGCATTAAATATTTCTACTCTCGGTGGATACCCTATTCCCGTTGGTGTTATTGGGAATGATAATAACGGCAATACCTTTATGGACTTAATGAGAGAAACAGATATCGACAACTCAGGAATTATAACTGATGATGACAGACCGACTACAACTAAGACAAGAGTAATAGCAAATAATCAACATGTTGTAAGGGTTGATAAAGAAAACAAAACAAGCATTACAGATTCTGTTGAAAATAAAATTATAAATTTTATTGAAATCCATAAAACTTCACTCGACGGTATTATCCTTCAGGATTACAATAAAGGTGTTTTAACGCAGAAGATAATCAAAACAATTATCGAAATAGCAAACAATAATAATATTATAATTACAGTTGACCCGAAATTTAACAACTTTTTCGAATACAAAAACGTTACCGTTTTCAAACCAAACAGGAAAGAAACAGAAGACGCTTTCGGTATAAGAATATTCGACAACAATTCAATCTCAAATGCAGGAAGTCTTTTACTTGAAAAATTAAAGCCGGAATATGCTTTATTAACACTCGGCGAAGAAGGAATTGCTATTTTCAATTCCAACAATCACAAAGATGAAAGAAGAATTCCGACAAAAGCTAGGAAAGTAAGAGACGTTTCCGGTGCAGGCGATACTGTTATTTCTGCTTTAACAATAGCACTTTCTGCGGGTGCTGATATTCTTGAGGCTTCCTATCTTGCAAATTATTCGGGGGGTCTGGTTTGCGAAGAAGTTGGAATTGTCCCGATCTACCTTGATAAACTCTTTGATACAGTAAAAAAAGAATTAGCAGAATGATAAAATTAAATTCGTTGGATGAAATAATTTCACTTAGGAACAATTTTAAGCAGATAAATAAAACAGTAGTTTTCACAAACGGCTGTTTTGATATTCTTCATTCCGGCCATGTGGATTATCTGAACAAAGCAAAATCTTTCGGGGATATTTTAATTGTTGGACTCAATTCTGATAAGTCCGTTAAAAGCATAAAAGGCGAAAAAAGGCCGATCATATGTGAAATAGACCGAGCCTTTTTATTGTTGAATCTTAAATCGGTAGACTATATTGTTTTGTTTGATGAAGATACGCCGGATATCCTTATAAAAGCAATTATACCGGATGTCCTTGTAAAAGGTGCAGACTGGGAACTTGAAAAAATAGTAGGCAAAAAAGAAGTTGAAGAAGCAGGCGGTAGAGTTGAACGTGTAGAATTTGTTTCCCAACTATCTACAAGCCGAATAATTAATACTATTCTCGATAGATATAAAAATTGAAAGAAAAAAAAAATAAAATAAAGCTGCTTCAAAGATTGCTTAACTACCTTGTTTATCTGCTTGGTTTTATTGCTCTAATAATAGTTGTGCTTTTCGGTTTTTCACAAACTTCAACTTTTAGAGAATTTTTAAAAGAGACTATTGTTAAAGAAGCTAATTCTACTATTAACGGAAGTTTATTTATAGATAATATTGACGGGACTATTTTCACTTCACTCTTTTTAAGAGAGGTCTCGTTAGTAAGTAACGATAACATTCCTTTTTATGCAAAAAGAATAGCGATTAAAACAAGTCCTCTCCAGCTCTTACTCGGCAAAATTCATTTCAGACAAATAGAATTGCAGGATGTATCTGTTGAACTGCTGCAGAATGAAGACCTTACATGGAACTATTCCAATCTCTTAAAAACAGATACTGCTCAAATAGAAATAAAAAATGATAGTAGTGATACAGCAAAAAAAAGTGAAGAACCCTTCCCCTATTCATTTGAGGTAAATGAACTTTTATTAAAAAATATCCGGCTGGTAAGAAAAACATTTGAGAACATCAACAATACCGAAATATCTAACCAAATGGATTTCGAAAACCTAATTATAGACAGCCTCTATCTCGACAGCGGTTTGTATGCTGACATAGCAAATAATGAATATGAACTTGATATTGTCAACCTCAGCTTTATGCCAAATGTTGAAAAGTTTGCTTTGAATGAACTTAAAGGAGAATTCAATATTACTCCAGAATTTGCAGAAATTAATGATTTGGTTTTATTAACCAACAATACCGAATTAAAATTGTCGGCAAGGCTTGACAGCTTGAATTTATTCGGTGATGTTGTGCTGGAAAACTTCAAAGACTACCCTCTTCAGTTGGAACTTGAATCAGATGCTTTTTTCTTTGACGATCTTAGTTCGTTTATTGCCGATGTTGATTTTCTTAAAGGTATTCCGTCTATTTATTTGTCTGCCGACGGGACATTCGGAGACATTAGTGTGAACAAACTAAATGTTGCTTATAACAAGACTAATTTAAACGCACATGGAAAAGTGCAAAAACTTAACACCCCCGGAGAATTGTACCTCGACATTTTTATAGAAAAATCAATCGCGGATTATAAAACAGTAAACGAGTTGATACCCTCGTTGAATATTCCCAATTACAAAAACCTGTTTATAACAGATGTAAATATTCATTACTGGGGAGAACCGACAAAATTTAATACTGATCTTACAGCAACTTTACCCTTAGGTAAAATTGCATGTTCTGGTTTTATGAATGTTGGTGCCGAACCTATGGAATATGATCTCGAGTTCAGTACTAAAAATGCAAACGTTAAAGAAATAATAGGAATTGATTCAAGAATTAATTCCAGCGGCTTTATTAAAGGAAAAGGTCTTGACCCAACTACGCTTCAAGCTGACCTAAAAGTTCTGGTTACAGACTCTGAATTTAACAACTATTCAATTGATACTATTGATGTAAAATCTATAGGCAACATTCGTGACATAAAACTTGAGATGACCGGTATAATTAACGGATCGTCGTCAAATTTATCGGCCAATTTGGATTTTACTAATGAAGATAATCCTCTTTATAGTTTATACGGCGATGTCAAAAACTTAGACCTGGCTACTTTTTTATTTGATTCAACTTACAATTCTAATTTGAATTTTACTTTTAATATTTCAGGAGAGAATCTTGAAATAGATTCCATGACGAGTAGCTTTTATGTTGAACTTGACTCATCGGAGTATAACAATAAATTTATTGATGAAACCTCGCTTGAATTAAAACTAAGTCTTGAAGATGGAGTACGCGGTTTCAGCCTTATTTCGGATTTTCTTGATTTTAATATTAATGGTGAATTTTCATTGGAAACAGCTATCGATTTGCTGAGTTATGAAGCACAGACAATTTCCAACACTTTTATTGATAGGGCCCAGGACTTAAATCCGGTCTTTCTTTTAACCGATACCACCAATACTGTGTTTGAAGACCCTGTTTTACCGGATATCATCAAAAGCAATCTCGAATTCTCTTTTGACTACGAATTTAAAGATTTTGAAATAATCTCAATCATCACAGGAGCGGAAAAGCTTGATATTGAAGGCAGCGGAGAAGGTATTGTCAAAAATAATTCCAACGACTTTTCAATTTTTGTAAATACTTTCATCGATTATTTCATTTTCATTGATTCGCTCAACATATTATATATCTCGGAGTTGGAAGCTGACTTTAATTTCAACCGGGATAACCAATCGTTATCTTTCGACAACTTGCTCGGACTTTTATCTATTACAGGTAAAAGAGTTTATTCGGGTGTAGATATAAATAATATACTTGCCGATTTTACTTTCAACCAAGATAAACTTATTTATAATATCTCCTCAGACATTGAAGACGAAGTTTATGCCGAATTCGAAGGTAATATTGAAGTAAAAGAAAGATTCAGAGAAATAAATGTTGACAAAGTTACCCTGGAATACGAGGACATAGTCTGGGAAAACAATAATAAATGGAAAATATTGGTCTCAAATAATCAGTTCAAGATTGATAACTTCCTGCTTACAAACCAAAATTCTTCCCTTAATTTCAGCGGTTCTATATATAACGATAACACACATAATTATGAAGTGTCCATACAAAATATTTCAAGCAAAATAATTGGTGAATACTTGTTAGACTTCGATGATGAGTTGTTCGACGTGAACGTAAATATGACGTTGAACAGTTTCGGGAATCTGTCTTCGCCGCAAATGAATTTAATTATTGACGTTAACGATATCAAACTAGCAAACTCAGAATTCGGCTACCTTCAATGTTATTTGAACTATGAAAATGAAATAATCAATACCGACATTAAATTGCTTAATTCAGACAGGGAATCTGCTTCTCCCCTTTTTACAATTAACGGTACTGTCCCTTATGATCTAAGCTATCAAAGCAGAGAAAACAGGATTATAAAAAACAAAGAAATCAATCTGGAAATTTTTTCTGATAACTTTGACGTTTCATCACTCGGTAATACAGTCCCGTATATTACCAATCAAAAAGGCAAATTAACATCGGATATAAAAGTCAGCGGCAATTTTGAAAATATAAACGTGAACGGGATTCTCAAGCTTGATGAATCGAATTTCAGATTCGACGATAATAATCTTGACTACTCTGCGAAAGCAAAAATTTTATTTGAAGATAACAATATTTTTATTGATTCCTTACGGCTGGCAAACTCAGGCGGCTCTAATTATAACGGTACTTTAAACGGAAACGGAAAAATAAATTTTAAGGGGTTAGAGCTCAAAGAGATTAATCTTGACATCTACGGCGATTTAGCAGTCCTTGGACAAAGAACACAAGCTGTAAGTCCCAGATTTTACGGTGACTTGTTGATCGGTTCGGATGGCAACTTGAACTTTAGTTACTCTAACAAAAAATCGGAATTAACCGGAACAGTGCTGTTAAAAAAGACCAACCTTACTTACGTAACAGGCCAGGAAGTAGCAACCCAATACGACCAGGATTTTATTTACGTTTATTTAATCGACTCAACTAAGATCGATAAAGAAAGTGAAAAATTTAAAAGGCTCGTTTTAAAAAACATTAAACAAGCCGAGGAAGAATCTGATGAAGTAAAACCTGCTTCTTCATTGATTAATTATGATCTTAATATAAAAATAGAAGACAGGGCACAAATAGTTTTTATTCTTTCACAAGCGTTTAACCAAAAACTTTTTGTTGATGCAGCGGGAAGCATTAAATACGAAAAAGTGGGAGATGCGACAAGAGCTCAAGGCCAGTTCAACTTATTGGACGGCTCAAGATTAGAGTTCTTTAAATCATTTGAAGCAACAGGTTATCTGCGGTTTGAATCCGATTTAATTAATCCATATATAGATATCGTTGGAACTTATACAAGCTATTATAGCGACCCTATAAACGACGATGTAGCAATTGAAATGAAAATCAATAGTTTATTGGACAACCTCGGAGCTAATTTATCAAACAACGAGGATATTTTTTCAATTTACGTAGGCAGTCAAAATATAGAGAATAAAGTCCCCAGCACACAATATGATGCATCAGACGCTGTAACTTTTATTTTGCTTAATAGGTTCAGAGATGACAGCAATTTAAGCCAGGAAGAGAAGCAGGATGCCGCCAGCCAATTAGGCGCAAGTACAGCATCTTCAATACTAAGTCCTGTATTAACGGATTTTGCAAATAATGTTATTGGTGATTTTATAAACGATGTACGTTTGAGTCAAACCAAAGGACAGTATAATTTCAGGGTCGCAGGAAGAGTATCAAATGTTAGATACATAATCGAAGGTCCGCAGGAGGTGTTCAGTAATTTAAAAAATGCCAACTTCAGATTTGAATACTCTATTGATCCCAATATAGTTATAAAATTGGAAAGAAAGGACCCTGTAATTCAATCAACTACAAGCTCGGAAGATAAAATAAACGAATTAGGATTAAAATATAAAATAGAGTTTTAATGAAAAAAGAAATTAAGGCTTTTTTCAAAAAACGTCCCTCATTAAGAATAAAAGCCAAAGAACTTTCCAAAAAACTAAACGCTACAGAGCCTCACCAATATGCAAAGTTAAAAGAAGTTCTTTTTAAACTAACTGAAGAGGGATATCTTGAAAAAGCAGGAAAAAGATTTAAACTGCTAACAAAAAATAAATCGGCGCTAATCGGCAAATTATCAATTATGGAAAACGGCAACTACGGTTTCGTTAGCCTGGAAGATACTAAAAAGAAAGATGTTTTTATCCCGGAAAAATATTTATCAACTGCATTTAACGGCGATACTGTAGAAGTATCGTTACTTGCAAATAAAAGGGGCAAGAATTTAGAAGGACAAATAATTAATATCGTAACAAGAGCTCGTAAAGAATTTGTAGGGGTATTGAACAAATCAAAATCATTCTACTTTGTTGAGCCTGATGATATAAAAGTACACAGAGATTTTTATATAGCTTCTGAAAATTTAAACAGGGCGAAAAACGGCGACAAAGTTGTTGTTTCCGACATCGAATGGACAAACCCGTTGCTAAATCCTGAAGGAAAAATAAAAGAAATACTCGGCAAAGCAGGAAGTTATGATGCAGAAATTTCTGCCCTGGCAAGAGAATTTAATCTCCCGTATACCTTTTCTAAAGATGTTATCTCGGAGACAGAAAAGATATCCGGTTCAATTCCCTCCTCTGAAATAAAAAAGAGATTGGACTTAAGGGATATAGTTGTTTTTACAATAGACCCCGAAGATGCCAAAGATTTTGATGATGCCGTCTCTATTGACTTTTTGGATAACGGAAACTACCTCCTCGGAATTCATATAGCCGACGTAAGCCATTATGTTGATTTCAATTCGGCAATTTATAACGAAGCTTTAAACAGAGCTACAAGCGTTTATTTTGTAGGCAAAGTAATACCAATGCTGCCTGAAAAATTATCTAATAATATCTGTTCGCTTGTTCCGAATAAAGATAGACTAACATACTCTGTTATGGTTGAATTTACACCCCGCGGGAAACTTGTTGACTACTGTATTGTTAAATCGGTAATTAATAGCAAGCGGCGATTTACCTACGAAGAAACACAGGCAATTATTGAAACCGGTGAAGGTGATTGCAAAAATGAAATTCTTAAACTAAATGCCGTTGCAAAAACACTAAAAAGGAAAAGACTTAGAAAAGGCAGCATTAATTTTATTACGCCTGAAGTTAAATTTGAACTTGATAAAAACGGTGTACCCATAGGCGTAAACATAAAAAAAATTAAAGATAGCAATAACCTGATAGAAGAACTTATGCTTCTGGCAAACCAGATTGTTGCTTCTCATATTAACAAAAATAAAGGAAGAATTGAAAATCCGTTTGTTTACAGGGTTCAC
This sequence comes from Ignavibacteria bacterium, assembly GCA_050117315.1. Lineage (GTDB taxonomy): Bacteria > Bacteroidota > Ignavibacteria > Ignavibacteriales > Melioribacteraceae > JANQIV01. The sequence goes on along the minus strand of JASFMY010000023.1, from coordinate 14,919 downwards.
GATGTACCTGACAAAGATAAAATAGCAGAATTTTCAGGATTCGTTAAAACTTTGGGTTATCAATACCAAGCGGATTTTACAAATCCCAAAGCTCTTCAAAAATTATTGGACGAGGTTCAGGGAACCGAAGAGGAGGCGCTTATAAACGAAATTGCGATAAGGTCAATGGCTAAAGCGGTTTATTCAATCAACAATATAGGCCATTACGGTTTGGGGTTTGATTTTTACACTCATTTTACCTCGCCTATAAGGCGGTTTCCCGACCTGATAGTACATAAACTAATTTTTAATTATATTGAAAAAAAAGAAAACCTGCTTTCGGCAAATGAATTAAGTGAAATTTGCGACCATGCATCAAACAGGGAACGTAATGCAATTAACGCTGAAAGACAGTCTGTAAAACTCAAACAAATTGAATTTTTGAAGAACAAAATTGGTTTCGAATATTATGGGATAATTTCTGGTATTGCAAATTTCGGAATATTTGTCGAAATATGTGAAAGCTTAGCTGAAGGTTTGGTAAGATTAAAAGATATGGACGATGATTATTACCTACTGGATGAAAAAAATTATTCCATAATCGGAAGATCCAGTAAAAGAAAATTTAGACTTGGGGATAAAGTCAACGTTAAAATAATAAACGTTAACGAAGAAAGAAGAGAAATTGACTTGAAAATTATTTAATAAACTTTTATAAATGAATGATTGAATAGGGAAAAACTATGAAATCGAAAATTTTTATAGCAGTTTTATTTTGTGTTTTTATATCAAACATAAACGCACAAAGTTTTGGTAAAAACAGGGTGCAGTTTAAGGAATACGATTGGTTCTACATCCAAACCCGCCATTTCGATATTTATTTTTCTGACGATGCAAAAGAAATAACAGAATTTGCAGCCTCCGCTTCTGAAGAAGCATTACAGAATATAGAAGAAAAACTCGATTATAGAATCAACAATAGGGTAGCCATAGTAGTCTATAATTCGCATAATGATTTCCAAGAAACAAATACAACAGACAGCTATATAAGTCAGGGAGTCGGCGGATTTACCGAGCCATTTAAAAACAGGGTAGTAGTTCCTTTTGAGGGCAACTGGGAAAAATACAGGCACGTAATTCACCACGAACTTGTTCACGCCGTTATGAGAGATATGCTTTACGGGGGTACAGTCCAAAACATAATTACAAAGGGAATTACGATTCAACTTCCCCATTGGTACCATGAAGGAATGGCTGAATATTTATCCTCAGACTGGGAAACTAATTCTGATCAATTTATAAGAAATGCAATCATCAACGAGTTTATGCCGGATATAAACGAAATGAGCGGTTATTTTGGTTACAGGGGCGGACAGGCTTTATTCAAATACATTGCTGAAACTTACGGCGAAAAAAAAGTCGGCGAACTTCTTGGTAAAGTCCAGGGTGTAGGCGGCGTTGAAGGCGGATTCAAAGCAACCATCGGACTCTCTATTGAAGAACTAAATGAAAGATTTAAAAAATATTTGAAGAAAAAATACTGGCCGGAAATTGCTACAAGGGAAGAACCGGGTGATTTTGCCAAAAGACTGACCAACAATAAAAAAGACGGCGGCTTTTACAATACAAGTCCTGCCATTTCTCCGCAGGGAGATAAAGTAGCTTTCATCTCCGACAGAAATGTATACATGGATGTATACGTAATGAATATTTTTGACAATGAAAAAATTAAAAGAATTGTTGAAAGTGGAAGAACAAACGACTTTGAAGAACTGAATGTTTTATTCCCATCGCTAACCTGGTCGCCGGATAATATAAGACTGGCACTTTCAGGAAAACAAAACGGCTTTGATGTTATTTATGTTGTTGATACCGACGAAGAAGAAACAGAAGCACTCCCATTTAAATTTGACGGCATTGAATCGGTTTCATGGTCGCCGGATGGAAGTAAAATTGCTTTCACCGCGCATAACTCTTTGCAAGGTGATATCTACATATACAACTTCGATACGGAAGAAATAACAAATATAACAGAAGATGTGTTTTCCGATGTTGACCCGGCATGGGCCCCGGATAACAAAACATTGTTTTTCTCTTCGGATAGAGGTGATATTGTCAACAAAAGTGACATGCCGAAAAATTTCAATATTTTCAGTCACTATTACGAAAATTTAGACATCTATAAAGTTGATACCGAAACGAAAGAAGTTATAAGAATTACCGACTGGGAATTAAGTGATGAAATATCTAGCGTAATTTCTCCTGATGGAAAATCTATTCTCTTTACATCCGATTATAACGGCATTGGTAATATATACCGGAAAAGTCTTGAAATAGATGATGAAAATATAGGTAAATCAATTCTTGAAATTAAAGCGATACCTATTACTAATTCACTAAACGAAATAAGCCAAATCTCAACTTCTGCAGATGGTAAAAAACTGGTCTTTACCTCATTGTATAAACTGGGTTACAATATTTTTCAAATGGATAACCCGTTTGAAATGAAAATTGAACTAGATGAATTAGAACCAACAGCATTTATGGCCGATCAAATAGAAAAACTAAATAACCATAAAATGCTTGATTCAAATGCCGAAAATTTAGAAGAGCTGGAAGCTGAATCTGTAAACGATAAATCTAAAAATACAGAAACAACGGAAGAAGAGTATGAAGTTGTCTCTATCGAATCAAAGAAAGAAGAAGGCGACGATAATGTTGTCATCTTTTCAGGTTCGTTCAATGAAAATTCTACCGATAGCGCTAACATAAAAAAAGACTACAGCAATTATGTTTTTGGGGTAGATGAAAACGAACTGAAAGAAGATTCCACAAAACAAGTTTTAGCACGTGAAAAATTGTTTGCTCAGAAACTTGATGAAAACGGCAACTATCTGGTTAACAGGTATAAGATTAATTTTACACCTGACCTTGTGTATGCAAATGCCGGTTATAGTACTTTCTACGGTGTTTTAGGTACAACCGTTTTAGCTTTCTCCGATGTACTCGGGAACCATAGGCTTATAGGAACAACAAGCTTACAGGTTGATCTTAAAAATAGCGACTATGGACTGGCTTATTATTATTTACCCAAAAAATTAGATATTGGGGTTGAGGCCTTTCACACAGCACGCTTTGTATATTTGACAAGAAGCCTAGGTTCTAATTTATTCAGATTCAGAAACTATGGAGCAGTTGTTTCTGCAAGTTATCCTATGAATACTTTTCATAGAATAGAAGGTAGCTTTAGTGCAATAAATGTTTCTTCAGAAAATTTGGACGATATAACCGAAGACATTGATAAAGTCACTTATTTGATTCCATCTGTGGGTTTTGTTAAAGACAATACATTGTGGGGTTATTACTCCCCTATCGAAGGTGAAAGATACAGATTAACACTTTTTGGTGATCCTGGTATTATAGATTCAAAACGCAGTTTCTATTCTATGATTTATGACTATAGAAAATACTACAGATTTTGGTATGATAATTCTTTTGTTTTCAGATTTTCGGGTGGATTCTCAGCCGGAGGTAATCCGCAAAGATTCTTCATAGGCGGTACCGAAAACTGGATTAATAGAACCTTTGCCAGCGGAGATATTCCTCTGGAAAATGCGTCCGATTTTGTATTCTTAACCCCGGCATTACCTTTAAGAGGATATGATTACGCCGAAAGAATAGGAACAAAATATTCATTACTGAATATTGAATTGCGCATGCCTTTTATTCGTTACCTTTTAACCGGGCCTTTACCGTTACTGTTTTCAAATATTCTCAGTACCGCATTTATTGATGCAGGAGCAACATGGAACGAGAATAAAGAGTTGACACTATTTAAGAAAAATGAAGCAGGTGATACCGTAACGGATGATTTGCTGGTAGGTACAGGATTCGGGGCAAGAACTTATTTCCTCTTTGCAGTTGTGAGATTTGATGTTGCATGGAAATATAATTTAGCTGGTTTCTCTGAGCCAAAATACTACATTTCGATTGGAACAGATTTTTAGTTAAAAAGCCGGTTAAGCAGCCGGCTTTTCTTTTGTATTGTCTTTCTTATTTTCCGTCTTTTTGGGTGTTTCAGTAGATTTGTTTTCCCGTGTTTGTTTTTTCGTATCCTTCTTATAATCTGTTTCATAAAAACCTGATCCTTTAAAAATCGGGCTCAAACCGGTTCCAATTAATCTTTTTAATTTTCCTTTACACACAGGACACTCGGTTAACGGATCGTCCGACATTTTTTGGAATTCTTCAAATTGATAACCGCAGTTTGTACAAACATAATCGTATGTAGGCATATTTTATCCCTTTATCTTATCCAATAGAAATTATAAAAATATTCACTTTATTTTATGAAATCAAACAAATATTTTTAGCGAACAGGTAAAATAAAATTTACAAATGAAAAAAATTGCACTTCCTTTAATTATTGCTTCAATACTATTGCACGGATGTATAAATTTCCAGCAGACAACTAAACTCTACAAAGATGGTTCAGGGGAAAGTTTTATCCATTTTTGGACAGAAATTATAAAGGATTCAACCGACAATTTTAAATTAAACTTCTTTAATGAAGATTCTCTCATTTCGAAGTTTACATCTCCTTTCTGCAATTTAACCGACTCCGAGGTTTACAGGAACTTTAGAGACAGTACCATTCATGCAAAAATATGGTTTAATTTCGATGACATTGAAAAACTTGGCAATATAAAAGGGCTTGAAGGCAATATATTTGAATACAAAACAATTTCCGAAAAAGAAAAAATATTCACTCATAAAATTAATATCCCCTACTTCTTTACAAGCGATACTGCAGCCAGTATAAATATGAGTTATACATACTACTTACCCGGCAACATTCTTGAACACAATGCCGACAGAGTTTCAACAAATGAGTTGACATGGTTCTTTAACCAGGATGACTTAATTAATGATCTGACAATCAGAGCAAGAATTGAGCCTTTTAAATTAAAAGAGACCCCAGTTTGGATATATTATATTGCGCTTTTTGTTATATTAATTTTAATTTTATTTTTTTTCGTTAAAAAAAATAACTCGATTTTCTAATCACCAACCTATTTGACTATCCTTTTCTAATTAGGTATATTTATACTTTTGTTTTATTTTAACTAAATAAAAATTAGTGATGAGTAACGAACCGTTGATTTTTGCCGGAAGTTCAAGTTCCGGTTTTGCAGACAAAATTTCTAAGTACTTAAATATTGAGCTTGGTAAAGTAGCTCTTAAAAGATTCAGTGATGGCGAAATCTGGGTCAAGTACATGCAAAATATTAGGGGAAGAGACGTACATATCATACAGTCAACAATGCCTCCTGCCGAAAACCTAATGGAACTGCTTATATTGATTGATGCTGCCCGAAGGTCTTCTGCTAAAAGAGTAACTGCTGTAATACCTTATTTCGGTTATGCAAGACAGGATAGAAAAGATCAGCCGAGAGTTGCCATAACTGCAAAGCTGGTAGCTAATTTAATTACTCAAGCCGGAGCCGATAGAGTTATCACGATGGATTTGCATGCAGCCCAGATACAAGGATTCTTTGATATACCGTTTGACCACCTTTATGCATCACGTATTTTTACTAATCTATTTGAAAACATCAATCCCGAATCATTGGTTGTTGTTTCACCGGATGTAGGCGGAATAAAGCTGGCAAGATCTTATGCAAAAAGACTAAATGCCGGGCTTGCTATTTTAGACAAAAACAGGCCTGAGCCCAATATTGCAGAAATTATGAATATAATTGGAAACGTTTATAATAAAGATGTTTTGTTGGTGGATGATTTGATTGACACAGGCGGTACTTTTGTTGCAGCCGTGGAAGCACTAAAGAAACAAGGGGCTAAGAAAGTTTACGGAGTTGCAACACATCCTCTGTTTTCAAGTTCTGCAATAGAAAAAATTGAAAATTCATCCATAGACAAGTTATATGTTACTGATTCTATTCCATTAAATAATTTGGATAATTACACCAAAATTTCGGTTCAGACAGCTTCCGAATTATTTGCTGAAGCCATTTTAAGAAGTTTCAATAATGAATCCATCAGTTCATTATTTGATATTAACAAAGATTAGAAATAAACAGGAGAGATAAATTATGGCTGAGAAAAGCTTAAATGTTATGACACGTGAACTGTCTACAAAAGGGGCAGTTAAAGATTTAAGACGAAATGCTAAAATCCCAGGCATTTTTTATGCAAGCGACCATGAACCTATTCCCATTTATGTTAACGAAACAGAGCTAAATCCGTTAGTATTTACTTCCGAAAAGCATTTGATAAGTCTAAATATCGACGGCAAAAAAAAAACGAGATGCTTCATAAAAGACATTCAATGGGATCCTTTAACTGACAAGGTTATTCATTTTGATCTTGAAGGCATAAAAGTGGGTCATGCTATTCATTTTGAAGCACCAGTTAATATTGTTGGAACAGCTCCCGGAGTAAAAGAAGGCGGAAAATTACAAATTCATCTTCACAAACTCGAAATAGAGGTATTACCTCGCCATATGCCGGAACACCTTGATGTTGATATTTCTAACCTACAGGTTGGTGATGCTATTCATGTTGGAGATTTAAGTTACGAAAATATCAAAATTAGAAATTCAGAAAATGCTTTGGTTGTTTCTGTTTCTAAAGTACATGCTGAGGCAGAAGCCGGAATTGATGAAGAATTAACAGAAGGCGATGAACCTAAAGAACCTGAAGTAATTTCTAAAGGAAAAACTGAAGAAGAATAAGTTTGGAAGAACAAGCTGATATTAAAGTAATATTCGGCATTGGTAATCCCGGCAAAAAATATGAGAATACAAAGCATAACATTGGATTTTTCATTCTAGATAAGATTGCCGAAAAGCATAAAATAAAATTCAAAGCTTCAAAAGGGGAATATGAAATTGCGGAAAGCACAAATCATGCTTTCCCTTTTTTTTTGGTCAAACCCGTTACTTACGTAAATCTGTCCGGTATTGCAGCTTTAGACATTTTTGAAAGATATTCAATCGATATAGATAATTTTTTGGTAGTTGTTGATGACCTAAATTTAGAATTAGGAAAAATCAGAATTAGAAAATCGGGAAGCGACGGCGGACATAACGGTCTGAAATCAATTATTTACCACCTGCAGACAGATCAATTCCCGAGATTAAGATTCGGTATAGGCAACGATTTTAAAGAGGGTGAAATGGCAAATTATGTTTTAAGCAAATTCACTGAAGAAACTTCTCAAAAAATAATACCTCGAATCGATTTTTGTGTTGAACTTATTGAAAGTTTTATTAGGAAAAACATTCAATCTACTTTAAATTTATTCAGTAAAAGAAGTAATGCTTTCAATGAAAGTTCAGATATAAATACAAAAGGAGATAATTTAATATAAATGGAATATATAATTTATTTAATCCCGGCTTTAGGTTTATCGGCATTGGCATTTTCATACTTTAAGCAGGTATGGATAAGCAAGCAAAGTGCCGGTGACGAAAGAATGATCGAGATATCAAACAACATAAAAGAAGGTGCAATTGCTTTTTTAAAAACTGAGTACAAAGTTTTATTCCTCTTTGTAATAATCATGTCGGTAATACTTGGGCTTTCAAATTCCGGGAAAGAAAATTCATCATGGCTTATTTCAGTTTCATTCATTGTAGGTGCAGTATCTTCGGCTTTGGCAGGCTACCTCGGGATGGTCGCAGCTACAAAAGCAAACGTTAGAACAGCTCAGGCGGCTAAAGAAGGATTAGGACAGGCACTGCAGATAGCCTTTTCCGGCGGTTCTATTATGGGTATGAACGTTGTTGGTTTAGGAATATTCGGTTTGAGCGTTTTATTTATTTCTTATTCAAACATGAACTGGAACATAGTTAAAGTGATTAATGTCCTGTCCGGGTTTTCATTAGGCGCTTCTTCAATTGCACTGTTTGCAAGAGTTGGAGGTGTTATTTACACCAAGGCGGCTGATGTAGGAACAGACCTGGCCGGCAAAGTTTATGAAGGAATTCCGGAAGACGATCCTCGTAACCCGGCTACAATAGCTGATAACGTAGGCGACAATGTAGGTGATGTTGCGGGAATGGGAGCCGACTTATTTGAATCTTATGTTGGTGCTATTATCGGGTCAATGGTATTCGGGGCTGTTTTCACATCATCCTTCAGCGAAGGTAATCAACTAGCTGCTGTTCTTCTTCCCTTATTTATCGGCGGTGCATGAATTATATTTTCAATTATCGGGACATTTTTTGTAAAGGTCGGTGAAAACGGTAATCCGCAAAAGGCATTAAACACGGGAGAATTCGGAGCTGCAGGTTTAATGACTGTTTTTTCATATTTTTTAATAAATTATTTACTGCCTGAAACCTGGGTATACAAAGGTTTTGAATATACCAGCAACGGTGTTTTCTATTCCGCAATAATAGGTTTGGTTGCCGGAGTTTTAATTGGTATAATAACAGAATACTATACCGGAACTGACAAAAAACCGGTAAAGGAAATCGCCAACCAGTCTATCACCGGTTCCGCAACAAATATTATTTCCGGTCTCGGCGTTGGAATGCTTTCAACGACATTCCCGATTATAATTATTACTATTGCTTTGATCACTTCTTACGAATTTGCAAACTTATACGGCATAGCCATTGCGGCATTAGGTATGTTATCAACAACGGGAATTCAGCTTGCTGTTGACGCTTACTGCCCTATTTCAGATAACGCAGGAGGCATTGCCGAAATGGCAGAACTGCCCAAGGAAGTAAGGCAAAAAACCGATAAACTTGATGCTGTAAGAAACACAACTGCTGCAATAGGAAAAGGATTTGCAATCGGTTCTGCTGCCCTAACAGCATTAGCATTGTTTACTGCATACATGCAGCAGGCTGAAATTGAAACAATAGACTTGGCAAAGCCGATTATCATAAGCGGCTTATTTATAGGTGCAATGCTTCCTTTCTTGTTTTCGGCATTAGCTATGGGTGCGGTAGGAAGAGCTGCCAAAGAAATGATAAATGAGGTTGGCCGACAATTTAAAGAAATAAAAGGTTTAAGAGAAGGTACTGTAAAAGCAGAGTATTCCAAGTGCGTTCAAATTTCTACCAAAGCGGCAATAAGAGAAATGATAATACCTGGCCTGCTTGCAATTGCAACGCCTGTTGTAATTGGCTTTTTCAGTAAAGAAATGCTTGCAGGTATTCTTGCAGGTGTAACTGCAAGCGGAGTATTAATGGCAATCTTTCAATCCAATGCAGGCGGTGCATGGAATAACGCAAAGAAATTAATTGAAGGTGGAATTGAAATAAACGGCTTTAAGTATACAAAAGGTTCTGACGCCCACAAAGCGTCCGTTGTTGGAGATACTGTTGGCGACCCTTTTAAAGATACCTAGGGACTCGCATTAAATATTCTAATCAAATTAATGTCGGTAGTTTCGTTAGTTATTGCACCATTAATTAAATAATATTATATTATTTTGTTATTTTATTAACCCTGCTCCCCGCTCAAAACGAGGGGCCAAAAGTCCAAAGGGAGGATAAATGAAAATAAACTTGTATGAAAGTGTTGTAATTATTAATGCAGCGCTTGAAGATAACCAAATCGAAGAATCACTTGCTAACGTTGAAAGAATTATTAAAGAGAACGGCGGTGCAATCAAAGACGTAAATAATTGGGGAAGAAAAAGATTAGCTTACCCGATTAACAAATCTAAAAGTGGATATTATTCAGTTTGCACTTTTCAAGCTCCTTCTGATTCAATAAAAAAAATTGAGAGAGCATTTAGATTAGATGAGACAGTTATAAGATACTTAACTGTATTAATGGATAATGAAGCGCAGGATAACTTCTGGAGAAAAAAAGAAAAACAGAAAGAAGAAAAAGTAGCAGAAACTGCTGCAGTTAATGAAGACAGCAAACTTGAAGTTGAAACAAAAGATTCAGAAAGCAAAGACTAAAAAATCGACCAAGATGGAGGTTAGTAATGGCTGAATTGAAAATGCCTGAATTAAATAGTGTTATTGTTGCGGGTAACTTGACAAAGGACCCAGTATTCAGAGAAACATCCAATAATACGCCCGTAGTAAATTTCCACATCGCTGCTAATAGGAGGTATAAAGATAGCAGTGGTCAATGGCAGGAGGATGTCTGTTACGTCGGAGTTGTCGCATGGAACAAACTCGCTGATAGTTGCAAAGATAGGCTTCATAAAGGCAGTGCGGTTCTTATTGACGGCGAATTACAAAGCAGAACCTTTAAAATTGACGATGGGAAAAACAGGACTATTGTTGAAATAAAGGCAAAAAGAATTCAATTTCTTAATAAGTTTAAGAAAAACGACAGCGATGATGGTGATTATTCAGCTTCCGATGATGATGACTATTCAGATAATTCTTACGAAGAAAACTCGTTTGATAAATTCTTAACAGAAGAAGAATCAGATTTAATGAATGAAAAAAAATCCGGGAAATAGATGAAAACAAAAAAAATAAAAAGAGTAATTGAAGAATACATTGATTACAAAGAACCGAAAAAACTTTATAAATTTGTTACAGACCAGGGAAAAATAATCCCGAGACGCATAACAGGTTTGAGCGCTAAACAACACAGGGAGTTGGTTAAAGCAATTAAAAGAGCAAGACACATTGCATTGATGCCTTATATTTCTGAAGCCGTTAAATAATAAGGAGACGATAATATGAAAGTAATACTAAGAAAAAATTTCGATCAACTAGGCAAAATAGGCGATGTTGTTGATGTTAAAGACGGTTATGCACGCAACTTTCTTTTACCAAGACAAATTGCTTATGCAGCTACTCAAGGAAACATCAGAGCTCTTGAAGAAGAAAAGAAAATAGCTGCGGTAAAAATGCAGAAAGAACTTGAAGAAGCCCAGCATATTTCAAGCGAATTAGAAAAGGTCTCTATTACAATTCCTGTTACAGTAGGTGAAGAAGACAAATTGTTCGGAACAGTTACAAGCCAGATGATTTGCGACGCACTGAAAGAAAAAGGATTTGATATTGACAAAAGGAAAATAGAAATTCCTGAGGCAATTAAAACCCTTGGAATTTACAGTATTAATGTAAAACTGCATAACGAGGTTAACGCAGTTGTAAAAACCTGGGTTGTTCGCGAATAGAATATTTATTTTTTGTTAAAGCCGGATTAAACCGGCTTTTTATTTGGATTTGTCTTTCAAAATTTAATTCAGTAAAAAATTATTAAGAGATAAGATGAAAGAATTCAGATTTAGAATTTTTGTAATTTTAGGCGCTATTGCCTTATGCTTATATCTGCTTTATCCCACATATGCAGATTATCAGAACACCAAGAAAATCAATAATGAAATTGAATCCATAAAAGAAACTACCCTAAGCTCAAATCCCGATATGTCGGATGCCGATATTGAAAGTTTCTTGGAATTTAAAAGGGATAGTATTTTTAACTCAGACCAATCTTTTAGAGAAGCACGTGAAAAAAGAGTAAAGTTAGGTTTGGATTTGCAAGGCGGTATGTATATAGTAATGGAAGTGAACACCTCTAAATTGCTTGAGAAACTCAGCAAAGAACCCGATGACGCCGTATTTAAGGAAGTTTTGGCCGAAGCTGAAAGCGAGTCTAAAATAACAGATGCAAATTTAGTTTCAACTTTGGCGACAAAGTTTCAAGAGAGAAATATAAGATTAAGCAGGTACTTCGGTTCCATAAGAGAAGATGATACAGATATCATTTCAAGCTTGGAAGAACAGGAAGAAGATGCCGTAACAAGGGCTATTGAAATTATAAGAAACAGGGTAGACCAGTATGGTGTTTCCGAGCCCAGTATTCAAAAACAAGGGTCAAGAAGAATTATTGTTGAATTACCGGGTATTGCAAAAGAAGAAGAAGCTAAAAGATTATTGCAGGGTAGCGCGTTGCTGGAATTTAAATTAGTTAAAGAAGCAGACTTTGCATTCCCAATAATGACCAGTATCAACAAAACCCTTTCAAAGAGCCTTTATGCGGATACTTTGGACACAGCAGATTCCACAAGTTTGGCAGCAGACTCAAATGAAGTTTTGGATCCCGAGTCTGAAGAATTTAAGAAACAAAATCCTTTCTTTTCAATTGCAAGATTATTGGACGGACAAGGCAGAACCGCTGACGCAGTGGTAAAAGATGCGGATCGCCCAAAATTATTGAACTATCTTGCAAGGCATGAAATTAAAAATATTATACCCAATGACGTTGAGTTTGTTTTCGGAGCAAAACCTTTTGCAACACAAGACGAGGAAGATTACTACCTGTTGTACCTTGTTAATAAAACTTCCGAGTTAACAGGCGGCGTTATTGTTGATGCCCAGGCAAACATTGATCCGCAGACAACAGAACCAATTGTTAATATGCAAATGAACTCAGATGGTGCGAGAGAATGGGCAAGAATTACCGGCTCAAACGTTGGCAAAAGATGTGCTATTATACTTGATAACTATGTTTACTCTGCTCCCGTGATCAACGAGAAGATTCCTTCCGGCAGTTCGAGAATTTCCGGGATGGAAGATTTGAATGAAGCAAAATTATTGGAGATAGTACTAAAAGCAGGTGCTTTGCCTGCACCGGTTGACATTATTGAAGAAAGAACAGTAGGCCCTTCATTGGGACAGGATTCAATCAACCAGGGCTTTAACTCCACAATGATAGGATTCTTACTGGTTGCCGTCTTTATGATTATATATTATAAAAAATCCGGCACAATAGCCGACCTGGCGCTATTCTTTACGATAATTTTCATTATGGGAATATTGGCAGCGTTTCAAGCTACATTAACACTGCCCGGTATAGCAGGAATTATTTTAACCATTGGTATGGCTGTGGATGCCAACGTGCTTATTTATGAAAGAATTAGAGAAGAGCTATCAACCGGTAAAACAGTAAGAGCAGCTATCGACAGCGGGTATGCAAATTCATATTCGGCTATTTTTGATTCGAATATAACGACATTCTTTACCGGTATAATTTTATACCAATTCGGAAGCGGGCCAATCCAGGGATTTGCTCTTACACTTATGATTGGTATTCTTTCAAGCTTATTTAGTGCACTCGTAGTAACACGCCTTGTATTTGATATTATGGCTGTAAAAGGTGCAAAAATTCAAGTAGGATAATTTTTTTAGGAGACAATAATAAATGCGTTTTATTGATAATCTTAATATTGATTTTTTGAGTAAAAGAAAAATGGCTTATGTTATTTCGGGAAGCATATTAATTCTTGGAATACTAAGTCTGCTTTTGAGAGGAGTTGAATTAGGAATAGACTTTAAAGGCGGAACACAGATAGCATTGCAGTTTGAAAACCCTGTAGAAATTTCCGATGTTAGAGATAATCTTCTGAATATCGGTTTGGGAAATATCGAAATAAAAACTTTTGGCGGTGAAACTGGAATTCTTGTTAGAACCGAAATGCAGGAAATCCCAACCGACATATTCCCCAAAGTTATTAATGCAATTGAAAGAAACATTGATGAAAATTTCGCGGATACTCAGAAGAGTATTATTGATTCTACCGTAAACTCAGTTACAGTGAGATTTGCTTCACCTGATATTGCAACTCAGGTGAACTCAAAATTGTTCCAGGAAGGATTTCAAACAAGCCTTGCAAGCAGGGAAGCAGATAATCTGGATGTAGTTTTCCGTGTAGGTATAGCAGACTGGATTGAAGAAAATTTAAGAGAGAAATTACCCGGCAACGACTTCGATGTTCTTAAAGAAGAGATTGTGGGCCCTAAAATTGGCGGCGAATTAAAACGTGATTCAATTATTGCAGTAATACTAGCGCTAATCGTAATACTTGTTTACTTAGGATTTAGATTTAAATTCGCTTTTGCTGTCGGCGCTGTTGCTGCTTTATTCCATGACGTTATGATTACTCTTGGAGTCTTTTCGTTGCTATATGGAGTAATACCCGGGCTGAATTTGGAAATATCGGTCAGCGTTGTTGCAGCCTTTTTAACGCTTGTGGGTTACTCAATTAACGATACAGTGGTTGTATTTGACAGGGTTAGGGAAAATGTTAAAATACATAAAACCGCCCCGCTGGAAGATAATATCAACACTGCAATAAACAAGACGATGAGAAGAACAATTGTTACTTCTTTAACAACATTATTTGTTGTAACCGTTTTACTCTTTTTCGGCGGTGAAGTTTTAAGAGGATTTGCATTCACATTATTCCTTGGAATTTTGGTTGGTACTTACTCTTCAATTTTCGTTGCAAGTTCTTTTGTGCTTGAATACGCGAAATCAAGAAAAACGAAAATTGAGTTTTAGTACTAGTAATATTTTAATCAAGCTTTTAACCCGGTCTGAGACCGGGTTTTTTATTAGAGTTTCTGCAAAATAAAAAGTCGGACATTTCGAACCCGTTTTTTGGGTGAGGAATCTTTCAATTAGAGTATGATTTCAAAGATTTCTCCCTCCCGCCATGCCGGCGAGGCAGGCCGGTCGAAATTGACAAAACGTTTAGATATCTAATTTTGCAGAAACTCTATTAACTTAAGAGAGAGTCCACTCCCTAAATGCGCGATAGAATCTCCTTGAATGAATAAACTATTTACGACGTAGTTACGTTTTCAATTTACCCTGAATTATGGATTGGGAAAGCACACAATTTATAAATCTATAAAAGACAATAGGTTACGCCAATGTTTTCCATTAGAAATGGTTAAAACCAGAATTGCCACAAGATTTTATTTTATAACTACTTAGGGCTTGCTGAAAAGCAAATAAGAGCTTAAAAAATAATAAGATAGGTGAATAAAACCCTGAAAAAGTGCAAAGTAATTAGGGCTTGCTGAAAAGCAAATAAGAGCTTAAAAAATAATAAGATAGGTGAATAAAACCCTGAAAAAGTGCAAAGTAATTAATAAATTGAAGAAAAAACATGTGCACTTAATAAGAGGAAAA
>JASFMY010000022.1:0-61093 GCA_050117315.1 Ignavibacteria bacterium | reverse complement strand
TTCTAATACATCTTGGACTACTTGCCTTTTGAACTGCTCGCTGTAATGTTGTGATTTTTCTTTTTTCATTTTTTGTCCTGTTTTTGGTTGACTTTTTTTGTCAACCTATTTCAGGACTATACAGTCGTTTTTATAAATTAGATTCCCGCTTAATACGTGCGGGAATGACATAGTATAGGTTATTCCGGCTTAAAGCCTGCCCCGTAATGTATTAATACAGGGATTACCGGAAGACAATACAGAATTGACACGTCAGTAGTGTGAAAAAGAAATTTAGATAAATGTAAAAAACTGTGTTTAACTGTCATATCGACGAACGTTTTTTGTGAGGAGATATCTTTAATCTCTATTTTACCAATAAGCACCTAAAAAGATTTCTCCCCGAAGGACTCCTTTCGACACCTCCGCCCTGCCTTAGCCAGGAAAAAAGCCCCGGAAGTTCTAAATGACAATAAAAAATGTTACGTAACATTATGATTCCTCATTAATATTTATGCATCTTTATCCCAAAGAAATTATAATTCATTGTTTTGAAACAATTTAGGATTTTATCTATCAACTTGGGTTAACCCCGGATAATGCATTAGAAAATATTGATGTAACCTATTGTTTCTTATAAACTTATGAATTGAGTGCTTTTCTAATGCATAATAGGGGTTAGCATTTAATCTGTAGGCCGGCGCATACGCGTCAACTTAATAATGAATGTAGTCTCCGGCGTCTCGGTGATTAAATTCTTTTTGTGGAGTTTTACGCTGTATAAAATTTTCCCAGCATAATTAAACGGGTTTACGGTTGTCGAAATTTGGGTAATTACCTGTAATTGGAGTAAACCCTGATTATCCATTAGAGGATGAATAAATCCTGTAATTATTTGTAAAATAAGAGATTTTGCAGCAATTCCGGTTTTAACCATTCCTAATGCATAATTCGGGTTAAATACAAAGCAAAACAAATATATTGTTAAAAAGATTTAAATGCCCTGTACTTTAAATATTTATAGAAAAATTGATGCATTTTTAGGATGGTTTGTTGGGCCGGTTTAACACCAATGGGTGGAATAAATGTAATATTTCATAGCTCCGGCATGAAGGATGTGTTGTAGATGTGGGATAATTAATCATAGCCACGACTCCGCAGTTGCGGACAGGCTTCAGAGAGTGCGAAAATTCAAGTTGTAGGGCGATTTGGTAAATCGCCCATACAAATTTGAAAAAATAATAAATAACTTGGGCGAAACAGCATTTCGCCCTACAGTTTTCACACAGTCTCTTTCATGCCGGTACTATATTTTTCAATCGGCAACAGCCATACTTTTTCTTCTTAAAAAAAATGTACCGTCTATCGTGTAAATTATAAGTGCAGTCCAGATGAAAGCGAAACCGATCATTTTAACTTCGCTGAGCTCTTCGCCGTAAACAAAAGCTCCGATGATAAATATCAGGGTGGGATAGATATATTGCAGTATCCCTATCAAAGATAAGTTTATTAATCTTGCCCCCGCAATAAATACAAGTAAAGGCAGACCGCTCGTTATCCCGGCACCAATCAGTAACAGTGTTGTCGGAGTATCGATTGCAAATGAGGCATCGCCGGTTAAAGTTAAAAATGTGAGATAGATTAGAACCGGAATCGTCAGCGTCGCGGTTTCAAGCAGTAACCCGTCAACAGGACCGAGAGGAGATTTCTTCCTAAGTAAACCGTAGGTTCCCCATGTGCCTGCAAGGTAAAGCGAGATCCACGGGAATTGCCCGTAAATGAAGGTCATTACCAAAACCCCGGCACAGGCAATAGCAACTGCAGTCCACTGGAATTTTCTTAAACTTTCTTTTAGGAATATCACGCCCAGGAAAACGCTAATTAGCGGACTTATAAAATATCCCAGGCTTGTTTCAATAATAAAACCTGCGTTTACCGCCCAGATATATAAGGCCCAATTTGATCCTATAAGAAGAGCGGGAATAAAAATAATCAGCTTATTGTCGCTTGCTTTTATTTTTTGCTTCAATTCTTTCCAGCCCTTACGGAAAGAAATTATCACGGTAAAAAATATAAACGACCATAAAATACGGTGCGAAACAATTTCAATGGAAGGCACATGCTGAAGCAGCTTCCAGTAGATAGGGTGAAGTCCCCAAAATATATACGAAAAAAGCGCATAAAAAATTCCACGGTTCAATGTGTTACCTCTCTTTGTATTTTCTCTGCGCCTACCTTGCCGGCCTTCCTGGTTATTTTTCACCACAGAGACGCGGAGACACAAAGAAGTAAAAAAAATTACTTTATATGACTGCCTGTTCTGTTTCTTCTTTTAACACTTCTGCCAAAGTTTTTATTGAAAAGCGTATTTGTTCCTCTGTAATATTGGTGAAATTCAACCTCATAGTTTCCAAACCCGTATTAGGTTCGGGGAAGAAAGATTTACCCGGGACAAAACCAATTCCTTTTTTCAACGCACGTTTAAGCACTTCTTCCATGTCCATTCCTTTCGAGCCTTCAACCCAAAGAAACATTCCGCCTTCGGGTTTTGACCATTTGAAATCCGAAGGAAAATACTCCTCAAGCGAATGCAGCATTGTCTCTAATTTAGGTGCATAAAGTTTTATAATTTTTTGCACTTGTGGTGGCACATATCCTCCCGTTAAATACTCGGCTGCCAAAGCTTGCGTAAACGTACTCGTATGCAAATCAATCCCCTGCTTTGCAATAACAATCCACCTGCCTAATTCTTCAGGTGCAACACAATAACCTACGCGCAGGCCCGGGGCAAATATTTTTGAAAAAGTGCCGGCATAAATTACGTTTCCGGGAGCCAACGTTTTTATTGCAGGCTGCTCTTCTCCTTTAAAGCGTAATGCGCTGTAAGGATCGTCTTCAACCAAAAGCAATTCATATTTTTTTATTATTTCGGCAATCTGCTCTCTTCTTTTTCTCCGAATAGTTTTGCCCGACGGATTTTGAAATGTCGGGACCAAATAGATAAACTTAACCGGTTTTGAGGTAACAATTTCTTCCAGGGATCCCGGAATAACTCCTTCGTCGTCTGTTTCTATTTGTAGATATTTAGCTTCATAGGAATTAAAACTCTGAAGCGCTGCAAGGTAAGTGGGACCTTCCACTGCTACATAATCACCGGGTGTAATTAATACTTTTCCTACAGCTTCCAAAAATCCTTGCGACCCGCTTGTGATATAAATGTTTTCAAGCCCTGCGTTAATGCCTTTTCCGGCGAGATAATCTATCAACGCTTTCCTCAACGGCATAAAGCCTTCCGTCATATCGTATTGAAGAGCAACCGAACCGTATTTATCAATTACTTTTTCCGTCAACTCCGTAACAATATCAAGTGGAAAACTATCCGGCGACGGCAGTCCCCCGCCGAGCGAAATTAAATCGGGACTTGCCCCTAGTTTTAATAATTCTCTTATTGCACTTGCCTTCATATTGGAAGTTCTTTCAGCAAGTAATTCATTGTAATTCATATTTTCCTCAAATTATTTATTATCAGTAAACTTTATGTCAACAATAAAGTGCCATAAACTCTAAGATTGTCATTTCGAAGGAGCGTTTTGTGCGACTGTCCAAAAGGACTCCTTCGGAGAGAAATCTCTATCTGCACGAGGTTCAGATTTCTCACCCCGACAAACTACGTCGGGGATTCGAAATGACACCACAAATGTGACATGTCACTAGAATTTTAAAATGATCGCCGTGACTGCTTTAGAGATTGGCTGATTGAATGATTGAAATCCCAATCAACCAATCACTCAATCATCCAATCTCTTTTCCAGACTCGCTTAGATATTATTGTTAACTTTTATATATCTTTTTAAATGCTTTTGCCAATCTGTCAATGCCTTCTACAATCTCTTTTTCATCCAGACTTGCAATCGAAAGCCTGCAGTACTTTTTCTTTTCATCCGGGACCGGGAAGAAATCTTTTCCCAGCGCGACTCTTACTTTTTTCGAATAAAATATTTTATTCATATCTTCGTAAGAGAGCTCAACATTTTCCAATGTGAGCCAGATTGTATAACCGCCGTTGGGCTCAATCCAGCTTATGTTTTTATTTTTAATTTTCCTTTCGAGCGTTTGAACCGCCTTCATCATTCTCCTGCGGAAAATTTTATGAATCTTTTTAATATGCAGTTCGTAATACCCCTGCGAGTAAAAATCAGCCAGGGCTGCCTGTTCCGGTAGAGTAGATGCTATATCGCCGAAGCGTTTAAGGGTAGCCAGGCGGTTTATGCACTCTTTATCGGCGGCAATCCAGCCGAGCCGGATACCGGGAAATAAAATTTTTGAAAAACTTCCTATATAAAATACTATTTGATTTATATCCATTGATTTAATCGGCAGAGGGACTTTCCCAAAATATTTCATCTCTTCTTCAAATGCATCTTCAATTATCGGCACCCTGCATTTTTCAAACAGTGCAATCAGTTTTTCCCGGTGCTCCTGGTTTGTTGTAATCCCTGTTGGATTATGAAAATTAGGCATAGTATAAAAGAAAGCCGGCAGTCCGTTATTATATTCTTTTTCTATTATGTTTAAGTCAACACCGTCTTCACGCATTGGTATCGGAACGATTTCGCAGTTGTAATATTTCAGGGTCGGGATAATCATTCCGTATGTCGGCGACTCAACAAAAACTCGCGAGCGGGGTTTAGCCAGCAGTTTCATTAAAAGGTCTATAGCGTTTTGTGCGCCGCTTGTAATTATAATTTCTTGTGCGCTTACCGAGATGCCGTGCAGCCTTGACCTCAATGCTATAAATTCTCTTAAAGGCAAATATCCTTTGGAACCCCCGTAATCCAGGACTACTTTCCCATTTTCGGAAATGACCTTGTTCAAAGATTTTCTGAATTCGTCTACAGGAAAAATTCGCGTATCGGGGCGAAGCCTGCCCAAATCAATTCCGTCGAAACTTTTGTTTTCTTCGCTGAAAGGATAATTTATTTTACCGAACATCCGGTAAACTTCTTCGGCACCAGGATTTACTTTTTTTGCCCAGTCAATTGTGGTAACAGGTAATTCTTCGCTTGACGGTTTCAGTCCTCTTCTCTGCCTTACGTACGAATAAGAGCCCGACCGGCTTTCAATATATCCCAGCGCCCAAAGCTCTTGATAAGCTTTATAGATGGTTGTACGGTTCACCCCGAGTTTATTCGACAACGTTCTGGTAGACGGAAGTTTTTCACCGGGTTTTAAAACGTCGTTATCAATTTTACTCTTTAGCTGGCTTATTACCTGTTTGAATAAAGGGATATCGCTTTTTTTGTCAAGGTTAAGAATTACCATTTATTTTCCTCGGTATTTTTACCGGTAGAAAATTAAACATATTTTGGCTCCCTTGAAACAGCCAATTTTACATAATCTGAATACGCCAATTATCTTTTAAGATGCAAGATGAAATTAAACTTAAGCTGCGCTACATAACATTTCTTATAATTTCAGATACTAACTCTTAGTATTCATAATTATTTAATAATATCGGGATTTCTTTATTTTTTAAGGTGTATTACAACTACTCTCTCAAATTAGAGTCAACTTTATTTTCTAATATATTAACCAGCTTAGGATTGACTATGCTTGTAAGTTATTAATAGACAATTCTTCCTCTATCCCCCAAATTTGCTACGAAGCCGGGTTTAATAACCTTTCTTATTTCAATAGAATATTTAAACACACATAAATAAAACACCTAAAGAATATAGAAAAGAATGCTTGGCATTGGAGAAACTTAGCACAAAATCAAACTTAGTTTAAGAAAGGGGACTCCAGTTAATTTAGGCTGCCTTCTTGTCTTCTAATTTAAGTTCGCATTTTGATGTTTACCTAAATTTAGGTAGGTAATATGTTTCAAAATAAAAAACCTCTAAAACAGCTTACTTTCGTCATTCTTGAGGTTATAATTTTCAGAGCGGAGGGGGAGGGATTCGAACCCCCGGACAGCTTGCACCGTCAACGGTTTTCAAGACCGCCGCATTCAACCACTCTGCCACCCCTCCAAAAACGAAAAGAACCAATAGCCCAAAATTTCGAGCTTCAATGTTACGAAATTTTCAGAAAATCTACCAAATAAAATTTTAGAAAATAGCGTAAATAAACGGTGCTAATGCCGAGCCCTGGGTTAATACAATTAACCCGCCGAGTAAAATTAAAAAGAATAAAATAGGGAGAAGCCACCATTTTTTCCGTTCTTTCAAAAATTGCCATAGTTCAGATAAAACACGCATTTTGCTCATAATTGTTAGCCTGTTTTATTTCCGGTTTATTTTGCTGATTTCAGAATCTTTTAATGATTAATTGCCACAAATAAAAACGAAAAATAAGTAAAAATTGATATAAAACATAGATAACTTTCTTTATAATAAACCTACCCGGATTTACTTTTTCCTTTGAGGCAACCGGATATTATTTTTCATTTTTCTTAGGTGGATTACCGAATTACGCAAAGTGCTTGAACAGCCTATAATTATTGCCTGAAGCGCCGTTCTCTTTTTTATTATTTTATCACAAATGATAGCAGGAAAAAGAAGAAAATGAGTAAAATTTTTGATATAATGCATTGTAGCTTTCCTCAAAAAATCAATTAAAAAGGGGTTTATATGAAACCAATTTTAACCTCTATCTTCTCAATTTTATTAATTGTTTTTAGCTGTAAACCGCAACCCAAAATAATTCCTCGTGTACCCGGCTGGGCAAGCGATGCAGTCTGGTATCAAATTTTTCCCGAAAGATTTATGAACGGAGATAAATCAAATGACCCGGCTCCCGGAGACATGAAAGGCGGGTGGCCATACTTTATACCTAAAGGCTGGCAAGTTCACCCATGGACTTCGGATTGGTATAAACTTCAGCCCTGGGAAGCAGCAACTAATAAAGATTTTTACTGGGACTCCGGAGTCAGAAGATACGGAGGCGATCTGCAGGGAGTTTTAGATAAATTGGATTACTTACAGAAATTGGGTATTACCGCAATTTATTTTAACCCCGTTTTTGAATCGCCGTCTCTCCATAAATACGACGCTGCAATGTATCACCATATTGATAATAATTTCGGGCCTGATCCTGAAAAGGACAAAGAGATTTGGGGAATGGAAAATCAAGGAGACCCTTCGACGTGGCAATGGACTACAGCCGATAGACTCTTTTTAAAACTTATTAATGAAGCACATAAAAGAAATATAAAAGTAATTATTGACGGAGTTTTTAATCATGTTGGCAATACTTTTTGGGCTTTCCAAGATGTGATAAAAAATCAGAAAAATTCAGAATTCAAAGATTGGTTTTATATCAAAACGTGGGACGACCCGGCGACTGAGGAAAATGAGTTTGACTATGAAGGATGGTTCGGTGTTAAAGACCTTCCTGAGATAGTTGAAACCAACAGCGGGTTAATCGCAGGTGCAGAAAAACATGTTCACGACGTTGTAAAAAGGTGGATGGACCCTGACGGCAACGGTGATCCTTCCGACGGAATTGACGGATGGCGTCTTGATGTTGCGGATATGGTGAATATAAACTTTTGGAAAAAATTTAGAAGCTGGGTAAAAGATATTAATCCACAGGCATATTTAACCGGCGAAATTTGGTGGCATAACTGGGATAAAAACGAAATGACAAATGCCGCACCGTGGCTACAGGGGGATACTTTTGATGCAGTTATGAATTACCGTTTTACTAAAGCTGTTAAACTCTTTGTGATGAATAGAAAAACTCAGATTAGGGCTTCTTCTTTTGTAGACAGTTTAAATGCCATTGCAAAAGACTACCCAAAAGATAATTTATATGCGATGATGAATCTAATGGGCAGCCATGACGTTGAAAGGCTCGCTTCGGTTATTGTCAACCCTGACCAATGGTATGACCACGGCGGTAAACCGAGTGAAACCCCGGACTGGCAGGTACGCAAACCAAACAACGAAGAAAGAATGATTCAGAAATTGGCTGTCGGTATTAATATGACAATGCCGGGCGCGCCCATGGTTTATTACGGAGATGAAGCCGGTATGTGGGGCGGTGATGATCCCGATTGCCGTAAACCAATGGTCTGGCCCGAATTTGAATATGAACCCGAAACCACTCATCCCTTTGGTAAAGAAAGACCACACGATACGGTTGAATTCAACCATGATTTGTTTAGCTGGTATAAAAAACTTATTTCAATAAGACACGAAAATAGAGAATTATCAAAAGGCGATATTGATTATATCTACGTTGACAATGAAAATAAAGTCCTCGGTTATAAAAGATATATGGGAAAAAATTCTGTCTTGGTTTTGGTAAACAATAACAATAAGGACAAGCAAATAAAAATTGATTTAGAAAATTTAACTGCCAGAGAATTAACCGAACTCATTACCGGCAAAAAGCTGCAAACAATTAACGGTAAACTGGAAACGGAATTATCCCCTTATCAAATAATGATTATTAAGTAAACTTTTTTAAAAAGATTTAGAGGGCGGTAAAACTTTGTCACTAAGTAAAAAGCAACAAAACTATATTAAAAAGAAATATAAAACTTCTTCCGCTTCTAAAATTGCCAAAACCCTTAACATAGACTTTAATGAAGTGGAAGAATATATAAGCAGTATAAAGAAAAAAACACCTTTCTATTTCTACATAATCATGTTTTTAATACCGGTAATAATTTTAGGAATATTGGAAACTTGTCTGAGGGGGTTTGATTACGGTTACAATTTTAATCAATGGATCCCGGTTACTAAAGACAGACTGGGGCTTAATACGGATATTGGGCGAAAATATTTTAATAAATCCCAAACGTTACCGGAATCAATTCAAGATACTTTTTATAAAGAGAAAAAAGACAGTACTTTTAGAATTTTTGTTTTGGGCGGGAGCAGCGCTGCAGGTTATCCCTTTATGCCGCTTGGTTCCTTCTCAAGATATATTCGTCAAAGATTAGAGCATGTTTACCCCTGTTACATTATAGAAGTAGTAAACATTAGTTTAACCGCTACTAACAGTTATACAACCCGCGATTTTATTCCCGGTGTACTTGAACAAAAACCGGATCTAATTTTAATCTACGCCGGGCATAATGAATATTACGGCGCTCTTGGTGTTGGTTCAATGGAATCACTTGGAACATCGCGAGATATGGTTAACCTAATTCTATATTTAAATAACTATAGAACAACTCAATTGGTTAGGGATTTTATTTCGTGGACAATCGGTTTATTAGGCGGAAATGAGAATAAAAAAGCCGGCACATTAATGTCGCGTATGGCGGAAGACCAGTCTATACCTTTTAATTCGGATGTTTATAAATCCGGCATTGAACAATTTGAAGAGAATATGCGCGACATTGTTGAAATGATAAACGGGAAAAGAATTCCTTTAATAATCTCCAATCTTGTATCAAACATAAAAGACCAGCAACCGTTCATATCCAAAAAATCGAACCAGTTGCCTTCTGCGGAACAGATTTATTCGGAAGCTAAAACAAAGCTGGCAAATGAAAAATTTATTAAAGCCGATTCGTTATTCCGGTATGCAAAGGATCTAGATTTGCTTAGATTCAGAGCGCCGGAGATGCTTAACAATGTTATTAAGGAATTAAGCAACGAATATAATTTTTCACTTGTAAATATTGATTCGGTATTTAAATCGAACTGCCCGGACGGAATAATCGGTGATAACTTAATGACAGATCATCTTCATCCTACTTTAAGGGGGCATCAGTTAATTGGCAAAGCTTTCTATGATGAAATGATATTGAAAAATTATCTTCCACCTGTAGCCCCTATAATTGAAAGTTCACGATTACAAGACAGTATTACTGTTTCCAACTACCTATTCTCCAAACTAGATTCTACTCTTGCAGATTATAAAATCAAATCTCTTAAAAACGACTGGCCGTACCTGAAAGATCGAAAGAATAAAATTAGTTCCGATAAGTTATTGAACCCTGAAAATAAAATTGACTCACTGGCATATAGAATAGTTGTAAACGATGAGGCATATATTGACATTCAACAGGATGCGGCTAATTTTTATTTAAGACAAAATGATTTGAAAAAATATATGAATCATGTGGATATACTAATCCATCAATATCCTATCATTCGTGAATTTTATAAAAAGGCAGCCAACGATTTGATGACAAGAAATAGATATGATGAAGCTTTAAAATACTTGTCGGCAAGTTATAACAAATCGCCGGATGCTTTCTCAGCCAAATGGCTCGGGATTATTACTCTTTCAAAAAATAATAATGAAACGGCAATTAATTACTTGAAAGAAAGTCTGTCATATGAATCTAATGACGAGCAGGTTTTATACAACCTTGCAGGCGCATACAGCCGGAAGAAAAATTATAAAGACGCTTTATCTACTGTCAATAAAGCGTTGGAAATTAACCCGAATTATCCTTCTGCATTAAACTTAAAAGCTCAACTTGAAAAAGTGCTTGAGAACATGTAGTCATAAATGATCCGTAAATCAATGGTATGAACCTCGGGGTAAGCCCTTCCCCGGTTGGGACCAATGCTGTCAACTTAAGAATTGACATTCCGTGATGGGTTTACACGGAATCTATTTTGCTGCAAGATCCCCGATAAAGGCACTCGGGAATGACTCATAACAATATATACACAAGCCAAATTGGTTTTGGGACTTTGCCATAAAGTCCTCTCTTTTTAAGACCTGCCCGCCGTACGAGACTTTGGGAGGCGGGGAGGATTTAGGTGAGTTCGAAATAAAAACAAAATCCCAAAACCAATTTGCAACAAGTATAGGCTCAAGTTGACAGCATTGGGTTGGGACAAGGCATGGTCTTATACGCTGGATCTTAATTGGTATGATAATAAATATAAGATAGCATGCTGGGCCGAAGTAAGATAGCTGCTAGATCGGGATAAGATAGCATACTAGTCTGGAGTGAAATAACATGCTAGGTCGGAGTAAGATAGTACGCTAGGATGGAGTGAGATAGCAGCTAGGTCGGAGTAGGATAGCATGCTAGGATGGAGTGAAATAGCATACTAAGTCGGAGTAAGATAGTATGCTAGGATGGAGTAAGATAGCAGCTAGGTCGGAGTAGGATAGCACGCTAGGATGGAGTGAGATAGGATGCTAACTCATTTAAGACAGCATGCTAAGTTAATACCACCTTCTAAAAGTTGGAGTAATTGCTCAAAAATAAATATTTCGCTTTAAATTCACATCTATGCGCAGGTAACGGGTGATTAAACGGCTAACTCAGTATCCAAGATTGGCCATTTATTTTCAACAAGTAAACAAAGTCCGTTAGGATTTCCATATATACGCACCGAAAAGGTTTTGGGAAAATGGTTCCTCGTTAGATACTTCACTGTTTGTGAGTTTAGATACCTAAAATCTTAAGCAAGAAAAGGAACAGAATATAAAAAAGCCGGACTTATTCAGCCCGGCTTTGTCACATGCAAGAATATATGGAGGTTATTTAAGAAGCATCATTTTCTTGGTAGAAATAAAGGTGCCTGCTTTTATTGAATAGAAATAAATACCGCTGGCTAGGTTAGAAGCATTGAAATTGACTTCATAAGTACCAACTTTCATTTCTCTGTTAACCAATGTTTTTATTTCCTGTCCCAACATGTTATATACTTTTAATGTTACATTGCCGGCTTTAGGAATAGAGAACTTAATAAGCGTTGACGGGTTAAACGGGTTTGGATAATTTTGGGATAATTCGAATTGATTCGGCAGCCCATCCGTAACATTAACTGAAGTTACCCAGCCTTCAGGCTGTTCTTCCCATTGAGAAGATTTATCTTCCTCGTCTAACCATGAATCTTGCGGCATATCGTAAGGCGATACAAACTGCCGAGTACCTGTCATTGCCGCATATCGCACTCTATAAGAATAGTCACCATATCCGGAAGTTTCTTGTTTGAATTCACCTTCACTTACATTATAAAAACAATATCTATATTCGAAAGCATTCCATGCGGGTCCTTCCACCGTTAAAGTTCCCGTATAAATCATATCGTCATCCGGGTCGGTTAATTCCAAGACACGCATTGTATCGGAATCAACCCAGCCCATTACTCTTGCAAACGCAGGTTCTTCAGGTAACCAGTATACAGGATCCTCATCCGCGTTAAATGAGATTTCCTCTTCACCGGCTATTACTGCAGATGACATATCAACGCTAAAAGTCACCTCTAATGTTGTGCCTTCTTCAATAACCCAATCGGGATGAACATTGTCATAGTAATAAACCACTTCCTGCCCTTCAATCCCTTCAAAAGCTACCGCTCTATTTCCACCGCCAACATTCAATGGTCTTTCATAACCATCAGTCCATAATTTAACTTCACCTGTATCAATTTTATTAACATAGAATTTGAAAAGCTGGTCTGATCCGACTTCAACCTGGTTAAAAGCTATAGGAAGTGTCCACTTATTTGGGTTGAGTATTTCCTGGTTCATTTTTATTTCGTCTTCCGGATAAGCATTAAAGTCATTACCCCATCCGTTAAATCCGCCTCTTACCCAAAGAGAGTCTGCAACCGGATTATAAATCCCAGCCTCTGTCATTACTTGCATATCAACACCAAAGTTTATGCTTCCATCTGCAAGCTCAACATTTGGATCAGTGTTTTCCCAGAAACGAGTTAAACCCGGATCATCATCCACGATTCCATAAATACGGTTTCCGCCGCTTCCTATATCATCCCCTTCGGTAAACTGTTCCCACGAACCGGATGCAGCATCGGACGAACTGTAGATAAATTTATAGTATAATACAGTTCCGGATGTAAGCGTATCTATGCTAACAGTATAAACCGAGTCGCTATCGGAGTCATCCATCAAAGCTGCACCGTCCTGCCAGCTTGAAAAATTGCCGGCAACGTATATATTTGTAGTACCCGGTGTAACATTACCCTGCATAATCGGAAGTCTCATATCAACATTAAATTCAACTGTTGCAGCAACACCACTGTAAGTCCCGCGTTCTTCATCAAAGAAATATGTGCCTGCTGTAATGGGTGATCCCGCAGGAGTAACAGAACGGTTGCCAACATTATCTTCCCATTTGACAGAACCATTGGTAAAAGTGAATTTGAAGAAATATTCGCCATCATCAAGTGACAATGTAACTTCGTAAACGTTGTCCGTTCCTGTTTCCGTTAACATATTGCCTCTTGAATTCCATTCGTTGAAACCGCCGGCGACCCATACTGTATCATTTTCCGGGTCAAATTGATCTTTTGCCTGCCAGATGTTCATATCAACAGAAAAAGTTACATCCGTCTGGGCAAAAGTTGTAGCGCCAACAAGAAAAAGTAAAAGGACACTACCAAGAGTAGATAGTTTTTTCATAGTTACCTCCTTAATGGTTAGTGAATAATTGTTAAAAAGTCTTGATGTAAAGTGAATATATTCATCATATTACATTTATTTTAGAATCCCAAAAGCACACCGAAAGTATGAACGTTATCTAAATATTCATATTGCTGATATGAGTAATCGATTGTTATTCTGAAAAATTCCAACCCGCTATAGTTTAATCCAAATCCAAGTGTTAAACCTTCCTGGCTATCATTTAAAAAAAGAGTTTTATAACCGCCTCTTAGAAAAACCATTTCATTAATTAGAGCTAACTCACCTCCAACATTAACCCATTGGTTGTTATCGTTTGGGTGTGCCGCATCAATTGCTAATGAAAGTCTTTGACCATTGATGAATCGGATATCCTTAGACAAACCAATCTGCAGCCTTAAAGGTAAATCAAACTCATCCGTACTAAGGTAAGCATCCAAAGATTCGTTGTTGCCGCTGTTTTGCGTATCAGGATCATATTGAATTAGCAGGTCCTGCCCGTCCATCTGCATTTTCGTACCATAGTTTGTAATACTGCTGGCGAATTTAATACCGTAAAACGGTGTGTTAAATATTGTACCAATATCAAATGCAAAACCCGAAGCGCTTGAATTATAAATATCCTCATTTACGTATTTTGCCGTAATACCAAGAGCAAAATCCTCGGTAATGTTTCTTGCATAAGATAAACCGAAAGCAAAACTGCCGGCCGTGAATGTTTCTCCCGTACCTTCGGGATAGTATTCTGTGGTGACTTCCATTTCGCCGTAATCCAATGCAGTAACGCTTAAACCGACAACGCCAAACTCTTCAAGCGGAATAACAAAGCCGACAAAGTTAAGATTGATATCTGCAAACAACGAAGTGTGGGAAAATGCCGTTTGATATTCATTAATAGAGGCAATCCCGGCCGGGTTCCAGTAAAGAGCAGTAGCGTCATTGGCAAGTGAACTATAAGCACCTCCCATTGCGTTAGCTCTTGCCCCAACACCGATGCTCAGAAATTTAGCAGCTGTTGTGCCTGTTTTAGATACTCCTTCCTGGGCAAAAATACCGGAAGTAAGTATTAGCATAAAAACAGCAAATATGATTTTGATTTTTCTATCGAACACTTTTAACTCCTCAAAATTATCTTAGAGTTTCATTCCTTTTACTTAATTACTGCAAACTTCCCAATCTTCTCACCAATGCCCGGGGCATCAATGTGATAAATGTAAATCCCGTATGACACTTGAAGATTATCTCTTGTTAACAAATCCCATTCTGCCGTACCATCATTAAGTAAAGCCTCATGTTCAATGGTATCAACCAATTCTCCGTTAACCGTAAATATTCTAATTGTGCATTTAGAAGGAAGATGGGTAAAGTGCAACTCTCTTGCTCCACGACCGGTGGTGTAAAGATTTTTAGGTTCCCATGCGGCTGTTGCAACATAAGGGTTAGGAACAACTTTGATTTTATTCAAATCAATTTTAGCCTGCTCTTTATCTATTTCATGGGTACTAGCTACCAATTCAAATTTATCTGTAGATAAGAATGGCTTGGTAAGAACCAGCTTAACCGTATCCCCGCCAACAGGTATTCTATAGTTGGGATCAGTATCAACACCACTGGGTAAATAGAACCACCAAGTGATTACATTTTCTCCCGAAGAGCCCGGTTCCAGGAATATAATTCGATCTCTAAAGGCTCCGTTTAGCGATAGTTTCCCTTCCCCATCGGTTTGGTCAAGTTCAAGAAATCCGAAGTCAATATATTCTTCAAGTCTTTCATTATAAATCTTAAAGTTGACATCTTTAGCCGGAATTGTTGATCCGTCAATTACAAATTCCGTAGACCTTCCAAATCCTACATTATCATCAAAAATTATTGTATAGTCATTCGGCCTCTTACCACCGAAGGTTTTACTTGTGGTAACTTTCTCAAAAATAAAATCAACCATTGAAGTATCGTTCCAGCCTGATAAGCTGTCTATCAGCGTTACAGTCGAATTATTATATAAGAAAAGTTGAAATCCTTCAATAACGGGCTGTTCATCTTCTGTTGCAACGGCCCTTCTATTTTGAATAACATACTGTCCGTCCGTAGCATCATATACGCTGAAATCTTTTGTAGTAAGAGTATCATATCCTATCAACGTGGTTTTAGGCAAGAGTGTATCGGTAAAAGTAATATGGTATGTATGACCGTCTTGTATTTCAAAAGGATCTCTTACAGTGTAACCAATGTTACTGGAAGTAAATCCTTCAATTTGCTCAACTTCTCCTAATGAAGCCGGTATATAACCGGCAGGGGGTGCTTCGGGAGTAACCACGGCAACATTTTTACTCTTTGCCACAGTACCGTCCGAATAAACCGTTATACTATATGGAGACTCGGAAGGTATTATTTCACCGATCTCATATCCTTGGTCAAATGAAACTACGGTATAGTAGTAAGTAAATCCATTTTGAACAGTAGTATCAACAAAAGTATGCTGTATTCCACTTTCTTTATCAATATCATCACTAAGTCGATAATGTATCCCATCCAGATCAACAGGATGGAAACCGTATAATCCATTTTCTATATCAAAGATTTTTAAGGGCGTTTTAAACAACGGGGTACCATACCCATTAGTAATGTTTTCAACATCTTCAAAAGCAGGATCGGTGGAACGATAAATTCTGTATCCTTCAAAGTCATTACCGTTGCCCCCTATCCCATCAATGTATGTATCAAACGATGATTCGGCAACGTCATCCCAGTATAGAGTAACTTTATTGTCGCCGGCTACCGCTGAAAGAGTTGGGGTTAGGGGCGCTTGGGCAAATTGGTAATCGTTATTATAAGTTTCCTGTGCCCTAACTCTTTTTCTTAATATTTCACGTTTCCTTGTTACACCACCCGGGTCCGGGATAGGTCCGTTTGCAAGCATAACCGCAATTGAAAACGGTTCTTGTTGACCTGATTTAAGAGGAAAGTATCCGGAAGAAACAAACAAATCGTATTCTCCCTGCTGCTCGTTGGGTTCATAGAAATCACCGGGGACCATATAATTAAGCCACATTTCGGCATCGCTTTGAATACCGCTTGCCGTAACTTTACTGGCGCTTGTAATACCGATTTGATCTGTTTCGGAAACATCGGTTAAATCTACATTGGGCTCACCGGGCAATCCGGTTCCGGCCCCGGAAGTTGGAACCCCATCTCCTTCCCCGAAATCTCCCGTATTTGCCACTCCATCCAGGCCAACATCATCTCTTGAGACAATCCAATCGCCGTCATTATCAATTCCGTCATCTCTCGCCTCATCAACCATTTCGTCAATTCCTTCATCGATATCTTCATCTATAGCGCCATCGCCGTCATTATCGATTCCGTCAGCATATTGTTTGCCCAAGTCTTCAGACTTAACATCGTATAAAATAATTGAAGTACCGGGGACCTGATATCTATAATAAGGGGCATCATTAGCTGCTTGATTAATTATTTCCTGTGTTATAGTAGGACTGCCTTCTTCACTGTTATCGTCGTTATCAATAAAATCTTTGAATGCCGAACCTTCATCATCGTCTTCTACCATTATAAGATGAATAGCCTCACTTTCGGAACCTGGAGGCCATAAGTGCCATTGATCTCCGGCAGATTGACTGATCATATCAGAAGTAATAACAGGGCTATTTGCCTCCGCATCACCGTTCTGATCAATCCTATCTGCATATGTAACACCTACTTGTATATCAAACGGAATATGAGTTTGGTTTTCATCTATCAGACCATTACCGTTATCATCAGTAAGGTTATCAGCTATTTCACCTACTAATAAATCTTCGGTAACTTTAGGTCCATTTAGCTCACCATCACCGTCGTTATCAATTCTATCAATTGCATTACCGGGGGTTTCAAGTAATGATACCGCTACAATACCTACAGGGTCATCTCCAAATGTAGTTGCTTTATGATCGGAATCTCTGGCCCACAATATATCTTCTTGGAGATCAAATTCAGAAATATCATCTTGAGAATCACCATCGCCTCCAACAAAATCGGCAAACCATACAGTTACCGCAACTTTTTCAATATCTTTAGTTCCGTCATTAATAATATTGTGTATGTGGTACATTGCATCTTGAACAAGTACCTGAGTCCATGTCATGATACGGACTTCCAAAATAATACCGAGCCCCTTACGGGTTCTATCTGTCGAATCTGGAAAATAATAGCTGTATCTATCGTAATTGTCATCAGAGGCGCGGTAAAACATCTCCATATCTGCATTAAAAATATTTTTACCGAAATAACCATTCCAACTACCCGGCCATCCGGGGTCTAATTCGTCTTGTTGTTTATCTGGCCAGGAATCAGGCCATGTTTCCGGTTTTTCACTGTTTGCAATTTCTTGCTCGGCCAGACTATTATTATAATATCCCGGGATAGGTTCAAAATTCCAACTTTTACCTTCATTAGATGATCTGTAATTCGAAACATCGATAATTCTTTGTCTGTCCCCGGCTTCATCATAAACTTCCGCACCAACAAAAATAGCGGTCAGCGCCAGATAGACTTTACCAGTATTTTTAGGCCATTCATAAGGGGTTTGTTCTTCAAGAGGATATTCGCCGCCATATCTCCCGGAGTGACCATGATTAAAAATTGTTGCCCTTATATTATTTCCTTCCATCTGCCCTTTAGCTCTATACTTTGCATCTCCACGCTCTTTACTTGGTTGATGCTGTGCAAACAAGAGTGAAGTAAGAAAAATAGAAAGGATAAGAACTGTAATTATTTTAAATTTGCTGTGCATTAGGTTTAACCTCCCAATTACAAAATTTTCTATCTAATATTGAAATTCAAATCCAAATTCGACACGCCTTGGTGCAGCATAATGCCAAGGATAATTTATATATTCTTCTACCGTATTAGGACGAGCAGGGTCTTCGGCTATATTTTGAGCTTCGGTTGTATAATCTGCTTTACCTGTATCACCAAATACATTTGAAACAATTTTGTTATCAAACAAATTAAACACTCTTACAAAAGTTGTTATTGTAAGACCAAAAAGATCAAAATTTTTGTGTGCCCTCATATCTACACTAAATTGAGGAGGTTTTCTTCTGCTGTTCGTTTCCAAACCTGAAGAAATACCCCTATCCGATATAAATTGAGTTATCGAAGGAGTATAGGGTAACCCTGTACCATACTTAGCTAAAAGACTGAGACCCCAATCTACATCGCCTATATATATATTAAGGTTAGCCAAATGTCTCTGGTCCCAGTTCAACGGAATTAAGTATACTCTTGGTTCTTCATTTTCTTTTAATGAATTAAATAAATCATCAGGATTTGAGTTTGTACCTTCGGCTACCTGGAATGTATAGTTCAAATCAAGTGAGAAGTGACTGGCAAATTTTTTCTTAAAATCAAGAGTAATACCTTTAACGTTCGAGTAATCTTGATTGGTGTACATTGAATATGTAACACCGTTTCGTGTTTCTTGCCATGGACCGGCTGTTATCCAATTTCTAATATCGCGATAGAACATTGTAACGTCGGTATAAAAAAGTTCGCCAAACTCTTGCTTAAAACCTATTTCATACATAACGGTTTTTTGTGCTTCCAAATCCGGGTTCCCGTATGGTCCGTAAGCGGAACCTGTTTCCGGTACCTGGTAAGGGCCATTCTGAAAAAGGTACTGGAATGTTGGAATCTGTAAAAAGTGCCCGTAGGAAAACCTCAGTACCCCGGTAGCACTAATCGGATAAGCAATACCAAGCCGGGGACTCAACTGCCATTTAGCTGTTACATCTTTATAATAGTAAGGTTCTCTTTCAGCCAGTGTTAATTCCTCCATTTCGGAACGCAGCGGGATGTTTATATTAGGATCGGTAGGTTCAATTAAAACTTTACCGCGTGAGTCAAAGTAATCATATCGTAAACCGATGTTGATTATAACATCTTCATACTCAATTTTGTCCTGAACATAAGCGGAAAATTCTATGGGTTCTTCATCATATTTTGTTCTATTATTTGAGATCTCCTCAGGGATATCCGGTTCAAAAGGTTCAATCGGGATATTTTCAATTTCTTTAGGTTCTAATGTGTAATCATCAAATTCAAGCTTGTGAAGTTTACCCTCAGCCCCGAACTTAACTAAATGGTTATCGGCAAGTTGACTGGTAAAATCAAACTTTGCGAGTATCGTATTTGTTTCCCTGAAAAAATGATGAAGGTTGGTACCGGTGGTTAAAAAAGAATAATCAATATTAATTAATGAATCAGGGTGTAAGTATCTTAAATCATACGGATCTTCATATAGGTACTCTTTAAAGTCCTTGAAGAAATATGAACCTCTAAGGGTATAAAATGACTTGGAGGAAAGTGTATGCGTCAATGTAAAAGTTGTAGTGTAAGCTCTGGGATGCTTGGTTACATTTCCGTCGGGGTTCCATTTGTATTCATGATCATCGCCATCTGTGTAATCTTCATAATCTTCTTTCGAGTAAAGTCCTTCCAAATTTAATTTGAAGGCAGAAGAAATAAACCAGCTTAAATTGGTCTGCCCTATCCATCTTTCACTCCAATTCATAGGGACGACTTCACCATCGCCTTCCGAACCGTCCGGGTTATAACGCCTTTCACCGTATATATACCCGTCGTCATAATCATAACGGAGGTTTGCAAAAAAAGTTAAACTTTCACCCGCGAAAGGAATGGGACCTGATAAACTGCCTTGAAAATTATGGTTAACAATAGGGCTAAATTCATCAATATGAACAAAATGACTTGTAAAGTTACTTACATAATCACCTGCATAAACTTTGAAGTTGCCGTGATATTTTTGCCCGCCTTCTTTGGTAACCGTGTTTACAATTCCCGAAAGAGCCTGACCGTATTCTGCATTAAATGTCCCGGTAATGACTTGTAATTCCTGAACGCTGCTGTTATCTATTTCAATACCGCGGCTGTTATCATAAGAGTCGGTAATTGAAACACCGTTTACCCAGTATGCTATTTCCGAAGTTCTGCCGCCGCGAATATGAAAATTCCCGTCTGCATCTTTATTAACGCCGGCTTGAAGCTGCAATACATCGTTAAGCTCGGCAACAGGCAAATTTTCAATTTCGGAAGCGGAAACCAACGATTGCGAGGCTGTAACATCTTTTTGAAGTGTTTCTTTTCCCTGAACAACCACCACTCCCAATTCTAAGGAAGCGGTCTGCATTTCAACATCTTGACTTGTCGTAAGATCAATGGAAATCTGGATTCCTTCAACAACAACCGTTTGGTATCCTATATACTGAAATTTAACTGTGTATATACCGGGTGGTATGTTCAGAATAACATAATTACCCTCAAGATCAGTAGCCGCTCCAAGTTGTGTCCCTTCCAACGTAATGTTAACCAAAGGAAGTTCTTCCCCTGTTTCGGCATCAGTTACTTTGCCTGTTAGTTTACCTGTAGTTCCGGCATTGAGGTAAACTGCCGGAACAAGAAGCCCCAAAATTAAAAGTTGTAAAAATTTTTTCATTAGTTACTCCTTCTTAAAAAAAAACTTTTTACAAATCTATGAGATTCGACTTTTATATTTCGAATTTATACGACTCTACTATCTCCTCATTTATTTTAACATCTACCTTTTCTTTTAATAAGTTAAAGTACTTTGCAAATATTTCTTTCCGGTTTAAGAGTTTTGCTCTGTGACTTACCTCATCAATCACAAATTGCAAATCCAATAGTTTACTTTCTTCTTTCTCGGCAATCCTAAATATTCCGTAATAGTTTTCTATTTTTAACGGACCAACAACTTCGTCAATATCGGCATTCCAAAACGTGTCTTTTAGATTTCCATATCTTGAGATTTCCGATAACCCCAGGAAACCGCCGTTCTCGGCACTGTATCTCCTAAGCGAATATTCCTTTGCCAATTCGGCAAAGCTTTTACTTTTGTTTAATTTGGATAGAACCAAATCTGCCGCTGCTTTGTCCTTAACAATAATTTCTTGGAGATTTAATTTTCTTGGAGAGTAGAAGAGATCGCTGTGAGTGTTATAATAGTTGCTTACCAGGGAATCACTTATCGAAGCATTTGCCAGCACTTCATCTTTTTTATATTTCAGAAAAATATCTAATTTTTTTTCATTTATTTTATTTATAACATTTATGTTTTCATCATAATTTTTGCGGATAGCCTCTTTAATAAGCAAGTCTTGTTTAACTACGTTCTCAATAGTAACCTTTAGTTTGGCCGGAGTATCAACCTTATCCAAATGATAAGCGGGGATATTTTTAATTTTTTCTACAATCTCACCAAC
The DNA here is from genome assembly GCA_050117315.1 of Ignavibacteria bacterium. Lineage (GTDB taxonomy): Bacteria > Bacteroidota > Ignavibacteria > Ignavibacteriales > Melioribacteraceae > JANQIV01. The sequence continues at coordinate 39,461 of JASFMY010000022.1, read as the reverse complement.
GCTTATTTTTTCGCCATCATATTCAACGCAAGTATCATCATTGTTTAATTTGTACTTCTCTTCATTTGATTTTATGAGACCGTAATATTTTGAGAAAATAGCGTTAACTAATTCGTCGTTTACTTTATACTTACTCTTATCAAATAAACTGTTGACATATTTATTTTCATAGGGAATTTTCTTTTTTATTTTTAGAGTTCTGGCAAGGTGGTTTTTCTTTTTCAAGTATTCCATCTCGGTAAGCAAAGGTTGACGAGCACGATTTTCAACTTTAATTATGCTGTAACCCTTGGCAGTCTTTACAGGTTTTGATACTTCCCCAACATTCATTGAATAAGCCGCCTTTTCAAAAGATGGGTCCATATCTCCCCAGGTAAAATAGCCTAGGTACCCTCCGTTGTTTCTTAAAGTGGAATCCGTGAAGACGCTTTGCGAAAGCTCTTCAAAACTAACTCCCGACTGAACAAGGTTATATAATTTCTCAGCTTCTTCAAAGGTGGGAGCATATAAATGCCTGGCTTCTATTTTTTCATTGACCCTTACGAAAGCCTGCCTTAGTTCTTCGTCCGTAACATCTATTTTCGAATATATTTCTATGTCTTTCAAATAGGCTAAGAAGACCTGCTTTTTAGCCCACTCTACTTCTTTTTGATATTCAGGGTTATTAAATATCGCTTTATTGTCATCGTAGTAATACAAAAGTTTTTCATTAACCATGTTCCGTACTATTGCTTTACGAAGCGAGATTTTATCCTCCAGTCCGGAAACTACCAAGTAATCTAAATACCGATCCGAAAATTCATCCAAAGTAATTTTATGAGCACCAACTTCGGCTATTGAATTTTCGTCTTCGGGTGATGAGCAGTTGCTTAGGAAAAGCACAGAGACTATGCAAAAAATTATAATATGATTAGATTTCTTTTCCAAGATTTTTGTCTATTTTAATTTCTTATTTACAAACGACCTAAAAACTTGTTTAATTAACAAATAATAATGAAACATTAAATTACAAACAACCTGCCCAAATGTGTAGGTTGTTTCATAAGTTTGTTTATTAATTATTAAAGGCTATGCAAAATTTTGTATATACTGTTAAAGCGTTTCTTTATTTCTGAGACCGTTAGATTTAATTCAGCCCCCAAAGCCGGGAGATTATTTCCCTCAATCAAGATATTTAAAATCTGCTTATCGGTTTTATCAATAGTATGTTGCAGCCTGTTTTTCTTAAAAAGCGCCAGAACTTTTCGTGCAATAAATGAATTCATAATTACAGACCCGTTAACAGCATCTTCAATCAGCTTTATCATTTTTGCTGCCGGTGTATTTTTAACAAGATAACTATTTGCTCCAACTCTTAGTGCATCAAATACCTTATCATTCTCCTCATAAACGGTCAAGACAATTATTATAAAATCTTCCGATAAGGTTTTTAGTTTTTTGATTCCTTCTACTCCAAAAATACCTGGCAGGTCTATATCAAGTAAGATTACATCAGGACTACACTCGCTTAAACATTTGGAAAAATTTTCAAAACTTTTATATACTCCCGTACAATTTAATTCCTGAGATGACTCTAATAATGTTTTCAATCCTTCTCTGATCGTTTTTACATCTTCAACTATTGCTATATTTGTCATTTATGGAATTCTCAGTAAGTCAACTTATGGATCAAAAATAACAAATAAGGGAAATGAAAAATACTACACGAATTGACTGTTTTATGAAGGATTTGCAGAATTTAGTTAATTAAACCAAACCCTGCTTAATTGCTTTTGCAACCGCTTCGGACTGTGAATGCACATGAAGTTTTTTATAAATATTACGGAAATGGAATTTTACCGTATCAATGCTTATAAAGAGTGAATCGGCTATTGCTTTATAACTATAACCTTCTACCAACCCGCTCAGTACTTCTTTTTCTCTTGGTGTAAGTTGTACGTCCGACTTAACCGGGCTGTTTATTCTATTAGTATTTTGGAAGAAGTCTACTACTTTACGCGCAATACTAGAAGACATAGGAGCACCGCCTTCGCTTGCATCTTTTATTGCTTCAAGCAGTTTAGCGGGTGGGGTTTTCTTTATTAAATATCCGGATGCGCCGGCACATAATGCATCAAAAATTAATTCGTTTTCATCATATACCGTAAGCACTAATATAATGTAGTCCGATGAAATCTCTTTGAGTTTTTTTATACCTTCAATTCCAGACATACCTGGCAAATTCAGGTCCATTAAAATAACATCGATTTCTAAATTGTTTATGTTCTCCAGCAGAGATTCACAATCTTCATAGGCAGCAACGCTTTTGTATTCTTTGGTACCCTCTATTAGCATCTCCAACCCGTTTCTAATAGTATTGCTGTCTTCAACTATTGCTACGTTTATCATTTTAGTTACTTAATTAGTTAATATATCCGATATATTTTATTACTGTTCCGACACCTACTTTTGATTCTATAAAAAGCTTTCCGCCAATAGATTCGGCTCTTAGTTTCATGTTATCCAAACCGTTTCCGCGTGAGTCATCTTTATCGAAGCCACGACCGTTATCAATTAATGTCATTTCCATTTTTCTGCCAAAAGCATGAGCATTAAGAGTAATTTCAGTGCATTTTCCATGCATTATAGAATTGTTTATTGCTTCTTTAAAAATTAAAAAAAGATGCTGCCTGTCCTCCATTTTAAGAGCTGTTTTTTCCAGCGATTTAAGATTTTCCGAGCGAAGAGAAATATTTGTTTCCGATAACAATTCCGAGTAAGTATCCTGCAACCTTAGAATTAAGTCATATAATGAATCTCTTTTCGGGTTTACAAGCCAAACTATATCACTCATTTTATCAATTAAATCCCTTGACTTGGCGCTAATTTTATTTAGATACTTTACAACGTCCTTTTCGGATTTATTTAGTTTTGTAGATATAACTTCACTTAAAATTGAAATCTCCGTTAGACTGGAACCAATATTGTCATGCAAATCCGCCGCAAGTTTTGTTCTTAATCTTTCCACTGCAAGTAAATTATTTATTTGGACTATGACAAAATATATTATTGCTCCTATAATAATCAATATCAGAATTAATATAAACCACCATGATTTCCAAACGGGAGTTAAAACAACAAATGAAATAGAACTCCCATTATTATTCCAAACACCATCATTATTAGAGCCTACTACTTCAAACTCATAGTCCCCTTCATTCAGGTTGGAATAGGTGACAGCATAATCTGTTGTTGGTCCCCGCCAATCATTATCATACCCCTTAAGCCTATATTTAAATTTATTATTTGAGGGGGCAGTAAAATCAAGCGATGCAAAATTTATAGTCAATGAATAAGAACCGTACTCAAATTCATATCTCGATAAATTTGAGTACGTGTTCAATTCAATTACTTCATTATCCTTTGCAATTTCAAATTTTGTAATGTATACAGGCGGAATAAATTCATTTTCTACAATATCCTTTGGATAAAACGAATTTAAGCCTTTTATGCTTCCAAAAAATAATTCTCCATCTTTTGTTTTTTCAAAAGCTCCCCAGAAAAATTGATTACTTTGCAGACCGTCGGATATATAATAATTTTTAAAACTTCTTTTTGCAGACTCAAATTTTGACAGTCCGTTATTCGTACTAAGCCACAAGTTTCCAAGGTCGTCTCCCAGAATACCGTAAATAACATCGTTAGGCAAGCCGTCTTTTTCCGAATAGTTTGTAAACTTATAGTCTTTAATTTCAGCAAACTTACCAGATGGACCGTATTCTAATTTATTCAAACCTCCGCCTATTGTTCCAATCCAAATAATGTTAATACTGTCGTTTGAGTTCACTACATCTTCATAAATTGAGATTACTCTATTGTCGCTAAGTGAATTTAAATTATTATGCACATTTCTAAAATGTTGAAAATAAATTTCATCAATAGATGCATTATTATTAAAAACGGATTTATTCAATCCCTTCCAGGTTCCAATCCATATACTTCCAAATTTATCTTCAATTATTGATTTTGACTGAATACGGTTATCGCTTATCGAATTTTTATGATCCGGACTATGTTTAAAATTAATTATCTTATTTCTTGAAGGCACATAAATATCCAGTCCTTCTTCAGTACCTATCCATATATTTTTATTACTATCCTCAAATAAAGCCTGCACTATATTGCTGCTTAATTTCAAGCCGGTCGAATTTTCCGATAAGTATTTTATATTTTTAATTTCCGTAATACCGTTGTTTACTTCAAAGTCAATTATATTTAGTCCTCCGCCCCATGTACCAACCCAAATTTTATTTTCATTATCCTCCAGTATTGAAGTAATAATATTCTCGGATATTCTAAAGCCTGAACCGCCGTCTCCAAACCTTTCAAACTTATCTAACGATCTGTTATATTTATTTAATCCATTTCCCATAGTACCAATCCACAGGTTCCCATTTGAGTCTTCGTATAATGCTCTTACCATATTGTGTGCTAAGCTGTTTTTGTTTACAGGGTCATGCGCATAAAATTTGAACTTAGTTTTAAGATTCACTTTGTTAACACCGCCGCCAAATGTTCCCAGCCATATTAAATTAGAACTGTCCCTGTAAATACTTCTGATTATGTTGTTACTCAAACTCTTAATATCGGAAAAATTATTTTGGTAATTTGCAATCGAATTGTTTTGAGTATTAAGCACACTCAATCCTTTTTCGGTACATACCCACAGATGGTTGTCGTAGTAATGTAATGCTGTAATGTTGTTTCCAATTAAACCGTTGTTATTCTTTAACGACAGTACCTCAGGTGCGGTAAAACTATTCAAATCAAATTTTATAAGACCTTCGCTATATGCTCCAATCCATAAAATACTATCAACAACCAGAACGCTCCAAATATTTTTTATATTCAGATAATAATTATTACTATTAACTCGATCTATAACTTTGAAACTATTGTTTGACCTGTCAAATATATTTACACCGCCTCCTTCTGTGGCAATAATTAAATTTCCTTTGTTGTCTTCAGATATATCCCGGATATTATTGCTTGACAACCATCCTCTTTTGTTATCTACTACAATTATTTTTTCAAAAGTTTTGCTGACCGGATCAAACTTTATTAGTCCTGAATTATTAGTTCCGATCCATAAACTGCCGTTACTATCTTCAAAAATTTTTCTGAGATTATTGTAGCTGTCGGTAAAATATCTTTCGAAAGAATTTGTTTCGTAATTGTACTTGTTCAACCCGCCGCCGTTTGTACCCACCCAAATATTTCCGTTACGGTCTTCAATAATTGACCAAATAAAATTGTCGCTAATTGAGGCGGAATCCTCCGCTAAATTTTTGAATACAGTAAAGGTGTACCCGTCGTACCTGTTTAAACCATCTTCCGTTCCGAACCAGATAAATCCTTTGCTATCCTGTAAAATTGAGTGAACCGTAATTTGAGATAACCCGTGCTCAATAGAGATCCTCTCAAATTTAATATTTGAAAATCGCTTGGAAACGCTTGTGTTTGGATATAATATTTCCGAAACTAAAAAAGCAAGAAACAATAAATTATATAAACGACTCAGCTTTTTCTTAAATTTCAAGTTAGAGTTCATTTTTTAGCCGTTTCATAACTAAAATATTTTAGAGAATGGTTGTTAAAGATACAATAATTTACTTCCATGTTCCATTTTTATTTGGGAGATTAAATATTATTTTGCTAACCCGATTATAAACAAAATATTTTTATGGATACTAAACATAAAGCGTACGCAACACTTTCCGATATTCGAAAAAAAATTATTTCGGAAAATATAATTGTACAGCCTATAAATGAACTTCAATATAATTATGAGACTATTGTTTCAAACACTAAATCTAAATTAAAAATTCAAGTCTATTTTGGGAAAAATGGTGTAAAAATAGTTCTCCAGGGAAACAAAGCAGATACCTTTTATGACGAAATATATGCCCTAATTTTTGGACAACAGCAGTTAAACCTAACCGATAAACCTTTGGATGAACCTAATGAATATGTGGGGACAGATGAATCCGGTAAAGGAGACTTCTTTGGACCGCTTGTTGTAGGAGGTGTGTTTGTAAACAAGAAAACATTTTCTGAATTAAATAAAATTAACATTCGCGATAGCAAAACTATTGACGATAATACCATAGGATTTCTAAGCAAAAAGATAGTTTCAATAGTGAAGGATTATTACGATGTAATTTTAATAACGCCGGAAAAATATAATCAGCTATACAACAAATTCAACAACCTGAATTCACTTTTAGATTGGTGCCATTCAAAAGTAATTGAAAATATACTCCACAAAATTGATTGCAAAACTGTAATAACAGATAAGTTCAGCAATAAAAGATTAACCATTCAGTCAAAAACTGAATTTTTGAATACAAATTTTATCCAGACTCCTAAAGCAGAAAAATATACTGCAGTTGCAGCAGCTTCCATTTTAGCACGTAATAGCTTTAATGAATGGTTTATTAAACATTCTTCAAGGAAATACCGATTATTGAAAGGGGCATCAGAGGATGTTTCAAGATTGGCAAAATCAATATATAATAATTACGGTGAAGAGGAGCTGAAAAAAATAGCAAAACTCCACTTCAAGACCTACAAAAATATTAAAAAATCTTAATATTGGGATTAAGCTATTTTCGTTATTTTTATTATATTTGCAACCTTATTATAAAACAAGTAGGTACTAAATGGGAAAATCAACAAGAGTTAAAAGAATTGCAATTTTAACCGGAGGGGGTGATTGCCCTGGATTAAATGCTGTGATAAGAGGTGTAGCAAAACCGGCTCATGACAACGGCCTCTCTGTGATGGGCATTTTGGATGGCTTTGAAGGACTTGTTGAAGGTAAAGCAATTGAACTTTACAACAAAGATGTATCGGGAATTCTGGCAAGAGGCGGAACTATTTTAGGATCATCAAATAAAGGCGACCCTTTCCACTGGCCCGAAGAAGTGGACGGGGAAATAAAGATCTTTGATAGATCTAAAAATGCAAAAAAATATTATGATGCCTGGGGATTAGATGCTCTTATTGCAATTGGCGGTGACGGGACAATGCACATCTCACGAAAATTAGGCGCAATGGGAATGAATATTGTCGGCGTACCTAAAACGATAGATAACGATCTTGAAGCCACCGACTTAACTTTCGGTCATGATTCTGCGGTATATGTTGTTTCGGAAGCTATTGACAGGCTTCACACCACCGCTTCTTCTCACCACAGGGTAATGGTAATTGAAGTTATGGGAAGATATGCCGGATGGATTGCATTAAACGGTGGTCTTGCAGGCGGGGCAGATGTTATTTTATTACCTGAAATTCCTTTTGATTGGGATGTTATTTACGAAAGAGTCCTTAACAGAAATATTATGGGTAAAAGATTTAGCATTGTCTGTGTTGCCGAAGGTGCAAAACCTAAAAACGGTAAAATGGTTGTTAAAGCAAAAGATATTAAAAGGACCGATCCAATTCAGCTTGGCGGAATAGGAGAAATGGTTGCCAAAAAGATTTCGGAAAATACCGGCTTAGAGACAAGATTTACTGTACTCGGGCATTTACAAAGAGGCGGAAGCCCTACACCGTTTGATAGAATTTTATCTACAAAATTCGGTGTAAATGCAATTAAACTGGCAATCAATAAACAATTTGAACACATGGTTGCTTTAAGAAGCAATAAAATTCAAAGTGTGAAAATTGAAGATGCAATTGCAAAACAAAAACTTGTTACGCCTGAGGATCAGGCAGTTCAGGCAGGACATGCAGTAGGTATTAGTTTCGGAACAAAAACATTATAATTTTCTTGCTTTTACATACTTATAATGATAAATTTAGCTCTGTTTTTTTTGAAACTACGGGGTCGTAGTTCAGTTGGTTAGAACGCCGGCCTGTCACGCCGGAGGTCGCGAGTTCGAGTCTCGTCGGCCCCGCCAGATTTTAAGGGGAGTTATTTTTGTAACTCCCCTTTTTATTTTTACTCTAATTTTGTGCAGGAAAAACTTCGGTTGATTAAAAGTATTACTCGATTATTAAATGTCTTCCTTCATCGGATTCATAAAAAGCGTTATGAGTTTTTAGATAATTATATAGACCATCGTAGCGTTCAAATGAAGATTTTCACTAAACCTATGAGCTTTGGTAAGCATTTCTACATAAGGCTCAGGGTCTTTTTGATTAGTTAATCTTTTTAACGTAAGCAGGTAATCATCACGAAACACTGTAGGTATAATAATCTTACACTGATTTTTATTAACAAGTTCTGCATTCATCATTAACCTTGCAATTCTACCCTTCCCATCTTCAAACGGATGAATTTCACTTACTAGAAACATAATGTATGCCGCTCGTGCAAAAGAATTCGTCAATGCCTTATAATCGGATCAATGTGCCGCGAACCAGCTTAAAATCAACAAAGAAAATTTTCCCTGCTCGATTGTTTCTTTCTTTGAATTGACCGGGATTTCTATCAACACGTGCAGAGAGTAAAATCTTATGACGTGATTGAAAAAAATTTAGGAACTCGTTTTCGTCTGAAGTAATCTTTTCTATTTCGTTTCTTTCTGTCGGAAACTATTTGATAAGTTCCAAGCACATCGTGAGAATCACCACTTCGAACAGGCAACGGTATTCCCGTATCAATTATTTTTTTCGCTTCTGATACCTCAAATACAGTACCTTCGATATAATTAGAGAAATAAGCTTCAAAAAAAGAAAAATTTCTAAATGAATTTGGCGATAAATTATTTTCTGTTCGTTCCTTGAATTCTTTATTATGAAGATATGTAATCAATTTTTCAAAAAGTTCGATTCTATTTCTGTCATAAGGAAGACCTGCAGCACGTGAAAGAGCAAGGGCGGATTTTAATATTTTTGACGGTTTGCCGAAGCAAATATTAACTCACCCATTGTAAATTTTTTCCAGAATAATTATTAATCTGTTTATAAATTGTAATAATTTTCTAGAATAAACAAATTTATCTGGATTATTTTCCATGAAGAAGGTTTAGTCAAGATTTTCTAATAAAAACAAAAAATTGAATAAGACTTGGAGTTATTTTGAGAATGGATCAAATTTTTGTGAAAATTTTCCCAAATATCATTCAAGGATAGTAGTTAAATTTTCAGTACACTTTTTATTTCTTCAATATTCAAGTCTATTACACTCTTAGCAATGAATTTGACGTTGCTCTGATTAATAATTTCTGATTTAGGTTTTGTTATATCAATAACTAACATTGTTTTTTGAGAATCATTCAGAAAATAAGTTTTAAGATATTTATTAATTTTAGAATCCTTAAAGCCATAACCAATTACTAAAAGATGGTTTGAATTAATTATTAACACCCATACATTTTAGAAGCTATTACTAAGTAAAAATTGTAAGTTAAATATGTTTTACCTCAATAGAAATACGTAGCCTTTCTTCATTTAAAAATTTTACTTAAATTATTGCATCATAAAAAGGATGTTTTACTTTCAAACTACTTGCACGAAAATCCGGCTGTTGCCGGGTTTTTCGTTTTAAACCTGCCGACTAAAATTGGAAGTATATGAAAGGTTGAATATCCGCAGATTTTGCCTGCGCAACAAGCCAGATTATAAATACAAGCAGCAATGCTTTTAATACTAATGGTGATTTTGTGATCAATCCTTCAAGATAATTATCAAAACTTCTCGGGATAAAATGATAAATAAATCCTGCCAAAATTAAAATGAATACCAAAGAATAACCGTCAATAAATTGAAGGAAAATCTCACCGTGGAAATTAAATAAAATCTGATTTATCATTTCCATTGCCAAACCAAAGTCCTGCGCCCTGAAAAATATCCAGCATAACGCCACAATATGAAAAGTAACAATAACGCCGATAATTCTGGTTAATAAATTTTTATTCGACCATTCGGGAATATTGAACTTCTTTTCAATTGCCAGTACAGCCCCGTGAATTCCGCCCCACACAACAAACTTCCAGGATGCACCGTGCCATAACCCGCCGAGCAGCATAGTTATCATCAGGTTACCGTACTGCCGAATTTTCCCTTTTCTGTTGCCTCCAAGAGAGATGTACAAATAATCTTTTAACCATGTTGAAAGAGAAATATGCCATCTCCTCCAGAATTCCGTAATGGATGCAGATTGATACGGAGAATTGAAATTATCCGGCAGCTTAAAGCCAAGTAATAATGCAAGCCCGATTGCCATATCACTGTAGCCCGAAAAATCACAGAAAATTTGCAGTGAATAACCGTAAAGAGCAAAAAGGTTTTCGAGCCCTGTATACCTACCGGGCAGTTCAAAAACACGGTCAACAAAATTAATGCTTATGTAATCGGCTATAATTGCTTTTTTAAATAAGCCTGTGACTATTAAAAAAATTGCTCTGCCTATATCTTTCCGGGATAATACGGGTTTTTCATTTATCTGCGGTAAAAAGACTGATGCCCGAACAATTGGTCCGGCTACCAATTGCGGGAAAAAAGAGACAAAAAATAAAAAATTGAGAAAATTATTTTCCGGTTCTAATCTTCCCCGGTAAATATCAATAGTATAACTCAAAGATTGGAAAGTAAAAAAGGAAATTCCCACCGGTAGAAAAATGTCTGCAAAATCCAGCCCAGCTGATGCAACATCATTAATTGTTTTTATAAAAAAGTTTGTGTATTTAAAATAGCCGAGTAGTCCGAAATTAGTTACCAGGCTAAGCAATAGGAAAACTTTTTTAGCAGATTTTGATTGCGATTTAAAAATTTCCCTTCCGGCAATAAAATCAATAATCGAACTTATTATTACCAGTACAAAATATATTCCGCTTGATTTATAATAAAAATAAATTGATGCGAAAAGTAGGAAAAAAATTTTAGCACGCCGATTGTTATAAAATAACTGGCTGAATAAAAGACAAATAAAAAAGAAAAAAAGAAAAAAACCGCTGTTAAATAAAAGCGGTCCATCCGGATTATACCGAAAAACATTCCACAAATTGTTTAATAAATTTTCTATTTTCATACCATATAATTATAAGTAATAATTCATTTTAGAACGTCTAAAAATAAAAAAATGAAAATACTTTTGCTTTGGTTAATATTGTTGGTAATATACTGGCCTCTTGCTATTGCGGTGATAATTATTTACCCCTTGATCTGGATTCTATTGCTGCCTTTCAGACTAATCGGCTTTACAATCAAATCGGTTTTTGAGGTTATCTCTATCATAATTACATTTCCGTTTAAGCTATTAAAAAGAATTTAGCCATTCTTAGATTCCGGTTTGTGATATCCGGCACCAGCTTTTTTATATTGTGTTATACTTACCTTAGCATACATTTTTCTCATTTTATCATCGTTGTATATGAGATTGCCTATAACCCGCATCATTGCTATAATTAAGAGCCAGTATCCCACAAAATATCCATCCTTATTCTTCTCTGAGAACATATTTAACATGAATGAAATTCAAAAAAAGTCAAAAATTTCTCATAAAAATCTGATAAAACATTTCGAAGAATACTAGAAAATTTTTAAAAAATCCGATTATATATTTATGAATATTTTGCAATAAGTAAACAACAACTTTTATCAAAAAATATTATATTTACCATCAATATAGGAGAGCACTGATGTCCGAAGAACTAAAAGAAAAAAATGAAAGCAATGAAATTCTCCAGCTCGTCAGCTTTAAAATTGGTGACGAAGAATTCGGGGTTGACATTCTCAAAGTTCAAGAAATTATTAGAATGATCCAAATTACAAAAGTGCCTAATGCGCCGGTTTTTGTAGAAGGCGTAGTAAACCTTAGAGGTAGAATTATTCCTGTAATTGACCTGAGAAGAAGAATTGGCATGGAGAAAAGAGACTACGACAAGGAGACAAGGATTGTGGTAGTAGAAATTTCGGACAACACTGTAGGCTTTATAGTTGATGAAGTTAGTGAAGTCTTGAGAATCCCGAGAAGTATTACCGAGCCCCCCCCTGAAATGGTATCGGGCTTAGATTCGGATTACATAACAGCAGTAGGCAAATTGGAGGACAGGCTCTTAATTCTCTTAGATTTGGAGAGAATTCTTTCTTCGGAAGAACAACAACAACTTAACCAGTCAAGTTTTGATTAATAATATGCAGAATAAATCTAATCTCCCTTATCTTGTAAAACTTATTGATGACGATAATGTTACGGTAAGGGAGGAAGTTATTAAAAGTCTTACTAACTACGGTATTAACTTAGAAGAAGATTTAATTGAGTTTACAGATTTTCTTGATGATGATAAGCTTGATATAATAAATCCCATACTACAACAAAACAGAAAAGAATGGCTAATTAGAGAATGGCCTAATTGGCAACTTAAACTTGACGATTATGACCAGATTGAATGCGCATTAAATTTAATTGCCAAATACCAGTACGGGCTTTCACACGTTGACGACCTCTCAAAACTCTTGGACGCTTTGGCTGATGAGTTTATTCTGGAGTACCCATACGGCAACGAAATTGATCTTTCAAATTTTCTTTTTCATTTCAAAGAATTTAAAGGCGACAAGCAAAATTACTATAACCCGTTAAATAGTAATTTAATCTATGTTATTAAGAATAAAAAGGGACTGCCCATAAGCCTAGCATGTATTTATATGCTGGTGGCTCACAGGTTAAACCTAAGAGTGGAAGGCTGCAATTTTCCGGGCCATTTTTTGGTTAGAACATTTTTAGATGATGAAAAGATTTTTATCGATTGTTACAATAGCGGTAAAATTTTGTATGAAACCGATTTTGAATCTCTAACCGAAGATAGTTATGAATCCATTCTACATCTTCTTAATTTATACGTCTCTCCTAAAACAATAATACAAAGAACAATTAATAACCTCATCAATGCGTACAAGAACAATGACGACAACGAAAACAGCACTTTTTTTAATGATCTGTTAAAAAACTATTTTTAACTTGCAGGTAATTACTTATATTTAATCTACACTAAACTATCCTTAAAATGTCTCTAATTGATTTTCTAATCCTATTAGTAATTGCGGCAATTTTTGGCGGACTTGGCCAGAGCATTTCAGGTTATTCCTTTGGCGGATGTTTTGTTTCTATTATAGTAGGGTTCGTAGGCGCTTTTTTGGGTAAATGGCTTATCAGAGAATTTAATCTCCCTATAATTTTTGAAATCCATATGGGAGGCAGGTCCTACCCTATTATATGGTCAATTATTGGCGCTGCAATACTTTCGTTCGCTCTAGGTGTTATTTCAAAAGGAATGAAATCCGAGAACTAATTCTTCTCATAAGAATATTCTAAATAAATTCACCTGAATTTGACTCTCCGAGGCCTAAATTTGACCCTGGATTTACTTTTTACACGAGTTTTAGTGATAAGGTTATGCCTCATACAGCCGGCCGCAGAATGCCAAACGAATTTAGAATTGCCTTGATGTTTTGGGGTTGTGTGATAATTCAAATTTTTTAGAAAAATGTTTTGATTTGTTTTAGTTACTTTCTTATTTCAATCATCGGGTTTTATTAATTTTTTTTATTTTCATTAAAATGTTATAATTCAAAAAGCGTAAAATCATGAACAATTCATCAATAAAACCAAATAAATTAATTAATGAAAAAAGCCCCTACTTGCTCCAGCATGCTTATAATCCTGTTAATTGGTTTCCATGGACTGAAGAGGCATTTAACTTAGCTAGAGAATTGGATAAACCGATGTTTCTTTCAATTGGCTATTCAACATGCCATTGGTGCCATGTTATGGAAAGTGAATCCTTTGAGGATAGTGTAGTTGCCGGCTTAATGAATGAAACTTTTATATCAATTAAGGTTGATAGAGAAGAAAGACCTGACATTGATAATATTTATATGACAGTCTGCCAAATACTAACCGGACACGGAGGATGGCCTTTAACCATAATTATGACCCCTGATAAAAAACCTTTCTATGCCGGAACGTATTTCCCCAAAGAAAGTGGACATAACCGTACCGGAATGCTTGACCTTATTAAGGGAATTGATCACGCATGGAAAAATAAAAGGGAAGAAGTATTTAAGAGTGCAGATGATATTGCCGGTCACTTAATTACTTACTCTGTTAAAAACTCCCCCGGGGAAATTAGTAATTCTATTTTCCAAAAAGCTTTTAACAATCTTATTGATAGTTACGATGAAGTATACGGTGGATTTGGTGATAAACCAAAATTTCCTACGCCACATAATTTGATGTTTTTATTACGGTATTGGAAAAGGACAAATGATGACAGAGCTTTAGAAATTGTAGAAAACACATTAACCAGGATGCGTTTGGGAGGTATTTACGATCACATAGGGCTAGGCTTTCATCGTTATTCAACCGATAGAGAATGGCTCCTTCCCCATTTTGAAAAAATGCTTTACGACCAGGCAATGCTTTTAAATGCTTACACAGAAGCCTTCCAGGCTACAAAAAACAAATTTTATAAAAATACGGCGGAAGAGATTATTGAATACCTGCTTAGAGATATGTTGTCTAATGAAGGCGGTTTTTATTCCGCTGAAGATGCAGACAGTGAGGGCGAAGAAGGTAAGTTTTATCTGTGGAGTAAAGATGAATTGAAAAATTTATTAAATGAAGATGACTTTAATCTTGTTTCAAGTATATACAATATTTCGAACAACGGTAACTTTTATGATGAAGCCACACGAAACAAAACAGGCAATAATATTCTTTTTCTTAATAAGCCGATAAGTGAATTGGCAAACAATTTAAAATTACCAAAAAATGAATTGTATAATAAAATAAACAGAATCAGGAATATTTTATTCAATGAAAGAGAGAAAAGAATTCATCCCCTTAAGGATGATAAAATTTTAACGGACTGGAACGGGCTGCTGATTGCCTCACTATCAAAGGCCGGAAGGACTTTTAACAAAAAGGAATATATAATTGCGGCTGAAAAGGCTGTTGCTTTTATTTATCAAAACATGATTGACGAAAATAATAAACTGCTGCATCGTTACAGAAAAGGTACCGCCGGAATTACTGCAACTGCGGACGATTATGCGTTCTTAATATATGGATTACTGGAGCTTTATGAATCGACATTTAATTTTGAATATTTTGAAAAAGCAATTACCCAGCAGGATACTTTCATTAATGATTTTTATGATGAAAAGAACGGTGCTTTCTTTTTAACATCAAAGAAAAGTGAAGAACTTATTGTCAGGCAAAAAAACTTTTATGATTCGGCGATACCATCTTCTAATTCCGTTGCACTTTATAATCTTATAAAACTGGAAAGAATCACCACGAACAAATTATACAAAGAGATTATTGAAAAAACAATTTCTTATACAGCGGAAGAGATCAATAATAACCCTTCTGCATTTTCATTCTTACTTTGCGGGTTGGATTACTTGCTTAATTCCTCCCACGAAGTAGTAATTAAAGGAAACAAAGAGAATATTAGCCCGAGAATTAAGGATATACTAAATCAAAACTTCATCCCTAATAAAGTAGTTATTCAAATCGACGAACATACCAATCTCTTTAATGAAATAGCGGGATTCACAAAAGACATGATAACAGATAAAGGTGAAGCTACTGTTTATGCGTGCAGTAATAACGCATGTAATTTGCCTATAAACAAAACTGCTGATTTGAAGAAACTACTCAAAATAGAATAAAAAAAATCCCCGAAATCTTTGAGACCTCGGGGATTCTATTCAGTGTGAATATCTTCACTACTTTATAAACTTACTTATCCCGACAAAAACATTATTTCCAAAATCATTCTTTGAACCGTCAAAAACCGACCCGGGATTATCGGATGAAGTGATTAGAAACCTCCCTTCATTTTTATACGCTTTTATTTCAACGTTTTCCCCGGACTCTGTTTCAACAACCAGTGAATAATCATGGTTCGTCAGAGTTTCCGGTTCAACATCATCAATAAATTCAGTAGTGGATTTATTCTGCAATTGTCTTAAGAAATTTACTGTTTTGGCTGAGTCAATATTACCATTAACTGAAAGCCACTTATCGTTCATTTTTGTAATTTCAAACGAGGAGTCAGCAGGGTATTCGTAACTTACTTTCGTCCACTCACCAAAATCCTTTTCAATAATCTTTCCATTCCTGTATGCATTTACTCCCTGGTTAAAGGACATTTGAAGAAACCCGTCAACTTCATATACATCTTTATCATTAAATAACCTTACGAATGAAGACATGCTTCTCGGCTGTTGGAAGGCAAACTTCCCGACAACTAAATCTAACTCGGTTGATCCTCCGTCTTTTACTATTACTCTTATACCACTCGAGTCAACTTGAAACTCTTCCCATTTGTTTTGGCTTCTTGCAGCTAATCTTTTAGGTTTAATTTGCAGTAATTGATCAAACATGTTCTTTATTTTACTTGCGGGGACTGATGCATTCTTATTTTCGTTAACCTTAACAAACCATTCATCATCTTTCTTGAATAAATTCACTTCATCTTTTTCTTTTGTGATAATAGTGATATTATCAACTTCGGCTGTATCAATATCAACCAAAACATCTCTAAAAGTTCTTTCGTTTTTGCCGCCGTCAAAAACAAACATAAATAAAATAACAACTAACAGGGCCGCAAATACATAACCTAAAATTTTATTAGAATTAGTTTTCGACATAGCTAACCGACTGTAATTTATTCCTGGATTTTTTTCTTACTTGTGATCTAATAACACCGTAAATAATTATTAAAACTATAGGTAAAAGGAAGTTGAAATATTTCAAGAAGGCTTTTGTACTGTCTTCCAGGTCCGGATCAAGAGGCCTATAAGCAATGCCTTTAGTTCTTAATTCAACCAGACCCGTGTCGTCTGCAAGCCAATCAATGGCATTGACCATCAAGTTAATATTATCGGGCTGTAATTGTCTTGCCCCTTGTCCTTCCCCGTTAACAATAAAATCGCCGTCTCCGAATACAACCATTTTGGAATTTGTATTACCTGCTAAATTGCCTTCAACTGCTACAGCTACAGGAATAGATTTCAAACCGAAATCTGAATTCCTCCACTGCTTTTGAACGTTAAAAAACAACGGCAATGTATTAACGCCTGACTTATCAGATGTTACCGCTAAAGGAATATAAGTAATAGAGGTATCTTTAGGTTCAATTTTTATTTCACTAACAAACGGCATTAAAACAGACTCTAAACCATTTGTGATTGGGTGGTCTGTAAAGTTTGTAATTATCGGAATATAAGGAAACGATACGGGCGTATTCATTACGAATATACCCTGCTGCTGCCGCACCATTACATTTGTACAGTTGATGTCAATTACGAAATTCTTTTCAATATTAACGCCTTTACCTTTTACCCACTCTTCAAAGCCGGTAGAAACTTCACTACCGGAACTTGTACTCAAATCGCCTTCTACCCTGTTTAATGCTAATGCAATCCTTCCGCCTCTCCTTAAGTAATCATCAAAATAGGAAAAGTAATTTACGGGAATTGAATCCTTAGGAGCAACAACAACCAAAGCCTTATAGTCGGATGATATTTGATTTGTATCTGCTAAGTTTAATGTATCTATTTCATACATAACGGAAATCAACTCGTTGAACTGCTGGAGCTGGGCTAAACCCGGTTCCCCGTTTCCCTGAAGCAATGCTAATTTCGGTTTATCGACAATCGTTAATTTTTTGATATTCGACGACAGCTCGTATTCCATTGCAGCTCCGGGTTGAATAACAGGAATGGCTTCCTTTTGCTCTCCTATCTGTATTAGTGCCCCAAGATAAGCCCTCTGCTGTTTTACCTGATCTCTTTCCCTTACATTTATCATTAAAGGCGATATACCGCTTTGCTGGGCTTCCATTTCGGTTTCCTGGTTTTCATTAGGATTAACAAACTCATAAACCAGTTGTCCGCCGGCAAGATTAGAATACTCTGTCAATAAATCTTTAAAGTCGGTTCTAACCTTTTCAATATCCGGCGGTAAATTCTCCGAAAAATATGCGGTTACTGTAACCGGATCAGTTAAATTATTAAGTATTTCTTCTGTAGCTTCGCTTAAACTGTATCTCTGATCTGCCGTAAAATCTAAACGCAGGAAAAACCTATCAGAAATAACATTCGCCAATAGGATAATTCCGACAACCAATAAGATAGATGTTTGAACTTTTCTTTTTGTTAACATAATTTTATCAGTCTACTATTTTTCTTTTTGATAATACTTTTTCAGCTAAGAACAATCCCATTATTGTGATTGATAAAAAATAAAAGATATCTTTTGTGTCAATTACCCCGCGGGATATTGATTCGTAATGCGTTGAAAGACTTAGATAATTAAGGATAAAACCTATTGTCCCGGTAAAATTATTAGCAAGGACATCGAAGATAATTAAGAAAAACACTCCTATAAATAAAGACAGCAAAAAAGCTACGATCTGGTTTGTTGTTATACTGCTTGAAAACAAACCGATTCCCGTATAACTCATTGATATAAATATCATCCCCAGATAACCGCACCACACTGCGCCGTGATCTATTGGACCTATCGACCATATTGTGAAATAGTACGGTAAAGTTAAAACCAGTGCAATTACGATTAACCCGACACTCGCAAAAAATTTCCCGAGCAATACATCCCAGTCGGTCACCGACTTTGTTAGCAGCAGTTCAATAGTTCCGCTCTTTTTCTCTTCAGCCAGCATTTTCATTGTTAATGCTGGAATGAAGAAAAACAATGTCCAGTAAGCTATTGAAAAGAAAGGCTGCATTGACGCCTGTCCCACAAAAAAAACATCCGAACCGAAAAGCCAGGTAAAAAAGCCGCTTAATCCGAAGAAAACAACCAGTAAAATATAAGCTATCAATGAGTCAAAGAAGGAATGAAATTCTCTTTTTGCAATAACGTAAATTTTTTCCATAACTTTTTAATTTGTTGTTAAGTCTCTAAAAATATCTTCAAGTTTTGTTTCAATTGGTGTTAATTCAGTAAGTATCCAGTTATTTTTTACACATAAATTAAATATGTCTTTTTTTGACGACATATTTTCTGCACTGTTTATAATAAACTTGTTCTCTGCTCCATTAACAGGATCAACAAGTGAAATAGATTCCAAATTTTGTAATGCTTCAACAACAGTATCATTTGATCCTGCATCGGTGATTTCAATCTTTAATACTTCCTGCCCCTGAGTCTGTTTTCGCAAAATCTCGGAAGTGCCGTCCGCTACAATTTTACCGTTGTTTATAATGAGTATCCTGTCGCATGTTGCTTCGACTTCAGACAATATGTGCGTGCTTAATACTACTGTTTTTTCCCTGCCGAGTTCTCTAATAAGTTTTCTTATTTCTACTATCTGGTTGGGATCTAGACCTGTAGTTGGTTCGTCAAGTATCAGTATTTCAGGATCGTGTATCATAGCTTGCGCCAAGCCGACTCTCTGTCTGTAACCCTTGGATAACTCGCCTATAAACTTGTGCTTCTCTTTGTCTATGCCGCAGACTTTTATCATCTCAATAATTCTAGCCTGAACATTAGACTTTTCAACTCCCTGAAGTTCGGCCATAAACTCAAGGTACTCAACTACAGGCATATCGTGGTACAGCGGGTTGCTTTCAGGTAAATAACCTATTGTTTTTTTTATTTCTTCCTGGTCTTTAAGAATAGATTTTCCGGCTACTTTAATGTCTCCATCCGTAGGAGCCATAAAGCAAGTTATCATTTTCATAGTAGTTGTTTTACCGGCTCCGTTGGGGCCCAGAAATCCAACTATTTCGCCTGTTTTAACCTCAAACGAAATATTGTCTACCGCTCTTTGCGTACCATACTTCTTAGTAAGATTTTCTACTATTATACTCATTGTTTTTGATAATTTGATTTTTTCGAAGATATAAATGTATAATGTTCACAATTTATTTTCAAGGCGCATTATAAAAATCATTTTGTTTTACAGATAACTAAATAAGAAGTTTCAATTTTTTTTAAAAAAAAAGATGCCCCAAATAAGGGGCATCTTAAAGAATTTATTTAACTCAATCTTACTTAATCAACATCATTTTCTTAACTTCTACAAAGTCTTGAGCTTCAATTCTGTAGATATAAAGACCTGATGTTAATTTAGAAGCATCGAAGTTAATTTCATGCCATCCGGCTTGCTGAACCGTGTTAACCAACGTTTTAACTTCTTCACCCAATATGTTGTATATTTTCAATACAACATTAGCTTCTTGCGGTAATCCGTAACGAATTACTGTAGTCGGGTTAAACGGGTTAGGATAATTTTGTTTAAGTGAAAATTCTGTCGGTAATCCTAGTATATCGTCAAGGTCTGTAACTGTTGGATCAACTTCTACTTTGAATGTAAATTGGGTAAAATCTCTGTTAGTATCTAAAGCTTTAACTGTAATGTAAGTTTCACCACTTGCCCCAGAAACAGGAGTAATGAGAAGAGTATCTCCGTCGACTGCTACAGTTGCAATTGCTTCGTTAGTGCTAGTAGCCGAATAAGTAGGATCACCTTCAAAACCACTAAATCTATCTTCAAGACCATATTTAGTTGGAACAATGTCTCCACCTGCTGTACCGATTATTACATCATCAATTGCGTTTTCAACTGATAATCTTGTTCGCATACCGTAAGTGAAGATTGCATTTTGAGGTCTTATACCACCTGATGAATTTTCATTAACAACCGTAGGAATTCCATTACTCCTAAAGTTATCATATTCTTCACCTTGTAAATCCCAGTTGTTTGTTATGTCTTCAGTTGTACCTTCTCTTCTAAGAATAACCACATTTTCTATTGCATCAAAATCATCAAATCCTTCTGCAGTTAATGACAAGTCAAAATCAATATTGCCCATATCTGCAGTTGACCAAATATTCCAGAAGAAATCAGGGTACCTTGCGTATTGGTGATCATTAAAGTCTATCGGTAAACCAACAGCACCTTCAACAACTTCTTCCTGATGATTGACTGATACATCTACACCAACTGGTCCAGGATTAATACCTTGGTCAACTATTGTAATTGCAACACGTCTCGAAGCTGTTTTAGTACCTACAGGGAATTCAGTTCTACCATTTGAAGTATTAGTTCCGGTCTTAACACCCTGGGTAACAGTCCCAACCACGTGGCTCATATCACCGGATGCAACATTATCAACAAAGCCTTGTCCGGCTGTATTCCCAGTAGGATTATCCAGGACTAACTCTTTGCCATCTTCGATAATCAGAAGACCTCTGGTAAATGTTACTGTTCCCGTACTTGCAGCTGTTACTGCTTGATCACCTAATATTAAAGAACCACCATTCAAATGAACTTCATTACTTGAATTTGCTTTGTTTATAGTTAGGTTAGTGATTTGATCATCTCCAGCAAGATTTATGTTTTGGGGATTAGAATCACCTGTAAATGTTATGCTTGTTCCCGCATCTAAACCTCCGGCAAGGGTTACATCTATATCTTGGTAGGCTGTTAATGTACCTTTAAATGCACCGTTAATTGTGCTTCCACCAAATACAGTAGCGTTACCGGTAAATGCAGCAAAGGTTGCATTTCCTTGAATTGTCATGCTTTCAGTTGGTGTAGCAGTACTTGCATAATTACCTGCCAAAGTAGCATCTTTACCAACATTAACAATAACATCATTGATAGTAGAATTTGCGGATGTAATCAGGTAACCAGCTACATCTAATGTTGATGCGGATGTTCCCTGCAAGCTATTTGTTAATACACCTCTATTTAACGTAGCAGAACTATCAGAAGAGACTGTTAGGTCATTTCCGTTTAAGTCAAATGGAACTGTATTGACATGAGTTGGACTTGCAGCAACAAGATCAATACCTGTTTCCATGAATAAATCACCAACTGTCCTATCAGCGTGCAAATCTACACCGCCTGATCCTTTCGGACTCATAACCTTAAGAGTACTTACAAAACCATCGGTAGCAGGGAATTCACTACTCGTAGTTGAAAGAACACCACCTGCAGAGTTGACATATTCAAGTGTTACAGGTCCGCCTAATAATGATGTAACTGTAGTTGAACCCGAGTTATCTAGTGTTCCGCCATTTACATAAACGGTTGAGTTTTCACCCATTGTAATTGTGTAAATTGTATTTGCTGTTTGTTCAAAATCGTAGTCACCTGAATTTAAGTATAATATTTCTTCAACTGTTAGATTTTGAGTTGCATCAACGTCAATACCGACGGAATTGTTTATATAAAGGCCGGTAATAGATGATTTTTGTTCTTTACCAGAAACAATTGCTGCAGTAGCTTCATATTCGTTATATATTTTCTCGCCAAATGTAGGTACTTTATCTAAAATACCACCATTATTCATTCTTTTAACCCATGCACCGTCACCTAAAGTCAATACACCGTCTGCTATAAAGTTTAAGTCACCTGTGCTTTCAAGCACTAATCTATCTGAAATAGTGAAAGCATTATGACCCGCTGCTCCAACTGCCGGCAATGAAACATCAGAAGTACCATCAATCCTTACGTTAGGAATTACTAATCCTGTATTGGTTAATGACAATGTTTGAGCACCTGAGCCGCTAAATACTAATTCTCCATTTTTGTCGTTATCTACATCCACAGAGTTAGTAGTAACTGCTTCTAACGTACCCGCAGCATATGAGAATACTGTTCCCGCATCATCTAATTGAATATCTAGTGCCTGCATATTTATGTGACCAGCAGTCAATGTAAGCACACCGGGAGCAGCGTTAGGATCAGATATAGCTAATGTAGGAACAGAAGTAGCTCCGTCATTATCTACTAAAGATAATGAATCTGTTGCATCGTCCAATTCTAAGTTTGGAATAGACATGTCAGCGCTTAGATTAAGATTTGTGATACCATCAACTTCGAACAAACCGTTACCCGCAGTACTAACAATGGTACCGGCTGTATAATTATAATCTGTACCAGCCAGTCTTAATGTATTTGCATTTAATTCAAGGGCACCAGCTTTTTGATTATATATTTGACTGAATCCAGAGTTTCCGGTTAGAGTAACATTAGCTGTTACACTGGTAGACATACTTTGTTGAATTCTAGGAACGTTTACTGTCCCTGTATTTAATGTAAAGGCACCACTTGCATCAAACACTACAAAACCTTTACTATCAGCATCTGTATTTTGAATTGCTCCGCCCGTAGCAGTAAAACTGCCACCAGCAGTGTTTAATATTAAGTTATAGTCATGTAAATCAAAAATACCGTTTGAAATTGTAAATGAAGTAGTCAAGTCAGCATCTGCAGTTAAATTAACAGTACCATCCGTAATAGCAAATACCCCTATATCACCTTCATCTGCAGGAGTACCGCGTGTTTGCATACCAACATTAACAGTACCATCGGAAACTCTTAATGTACCAATGTTCCATAGACCGTTTAAGTTATATGTAGTATCCGTTGTATTCACTGTTAAAATATCAATAGATGCATCATCTGCAGTAGCTGTAGTTTTAGTCCCGCCATTAACTACACCTGTTCCATTCAATAATAATGAAACTGTAGTGGTTACAACCGAGCCATTGATAGTATGAGTTACATCCGTTCCAGTAGAAATCAAGTCATTGCTGCCAGTGCCCAATAATTGTAAAATGGCACTATTTGCAACAGTAAGATTACCAGAGAATGCATAAATAGCATCAGGCACTTGCACTGCAAAGCCACCACCATTTGCATTTATTGTTAGGTCAATAACTCTTGGTGTACTTCCGGCAACAAATTCTGATCCAACACCTTGGTTTGCCGTCAGAGTACCGAAATACAACAAATGATAAGCTTGATTAGTGGCATTAAACGTACCGTCTGCGTTTGAATCGTCAATAGGATAACCATCGGCAGTACCGTTAGCAGGAGATGTATCGCCTAAGTTTCTCCTGATGGTAGGAGTAGTTATAATTGTTGAAGGGTTAAACTGCTCACTACCACCAGCACCATCACCAACTTGAATTGTACCGCGGGTTAGAGTAAGTAACCCTGACCAGGTAACAGTATGACCATCTGAGATCTGAACGACGTCAGTTTCACTGCCTAATCTAACTTCAATATTTGAATTAATACCATTGCCCTCTAAATATGAGGTAGTACCAGAAGGAGCCTCAAATATGATGCCGCCGCCGCCTGATGACGAATATTCTCCACCATTCATAAATCTATTATTAGTTGCAGCATTAGGAGCTGCACCAAGCATCCTTATATTTAACGTACCTAATGCAACAGTTGTATTAGATAATATCTCGGCATTATTCTCTACTTCAAGTGAACCGTTCACGAAGGTAATTCCTGTTCCTACACCGGTTACTTTAAAGTTATAAACACGCATGTTTGTACCGCCGGAAAATGTTTGAGCACCTCCAGAACTAAATTGAAGGGTACCGAAACCGGGGACAATTGTACCAACCGTTCTAGTAAAATCTCCTTTCATATTAAAAGTGAAAGTTCCAAAAGTTATTGTTCCCCCAGTTTGATTATAATCACCGGATAAAATTACATCTCCTCCAAGAGTTACTCCACCATTGGACAATGACATTGAGCCACCGATTGTCGCAACATTAGTAGTTAAAACTCCACTGCCTGTAACACTTACATTGCCGCCAATACTTGTTGTACCAGCTCCTAGTGTTACACTACCAGAACTATTTATTAAAATCCCTCCGGTAATATTGGTAGCTGCCGATAAAGTGGTCAAACCAGTAGAGTTTGACGTAACTGTACCGTTTATTTGGGTTGCTGCGGCAACTGTTAGTATAGCTTTATTTGCAACTTCAACATTTGGCAATTGGCCTGCGCCATTCCAAGTGGTGGCTAAAGAACCATCATTAGTAATCAACAATGTACCGGTACCTGAAATATTGCCAGCACTTGTATGAGTGCCTGTACTAGTAACTGTCAAAGTGTAGCCTCCAGAAGCAGTAGTACCAGCATTTGTTATAATACCGCTAATGGTAATAGGACCATTTAAAGTTGCAGTTGAACCGCCGGATGTTCCATAAGTTCCGGTAAAAGTTGTACTTGTTCCACCACCTATCGTTGCTGTTCCAGCGCCTAAGTTAAAGTCTACAACTGGAGTATGATTTGCGCTATAAGCTGAGCTTGATCCTTTAGATGTAACTGTTTCGAAAACTCCGCCGATAACCGATAAACTACCAGTTCCAGTATTTGATATAGCAAATGTATGAGGATTGTCTTCAGCATTAGTTGCATCTTGTTGTTCAAAAACTAGTGCTCCTGTAACTTTTATAGTCCCACTTCCCGAATTTAATAACGGTGTACCATTAGCAACATCAGCACTCTGAAATGTCACGCCTCCTACAAATGTCCAATCAGCACCACTTTGATTATTTGCTATGGTTGGGACAGGTTCAACACCTGCTGTGACTGAGGGTTTCATTGTTACTAGAGCATTAAAGTCCGCATCAACATCACCTGTTGTACCGCTTATACCGCCACCAGTAGCTCCAAATGTTATAGCTGAATTAAAAATAATTTTGCTAGCTGCAGTATTTGAAAGCACTAAGGAACCTAGTGTCCCCGGCACTTCACCGCCCGCAGTTTTAGAGGTTGTACCATCATAAGTTAAAATCATAGCATTGTTGCTATATGTCGGTGAACCAACTAAAGAACCTTCAGTTCGGTTAATATTTGTTGCATTAGCACCAACTATGAAATCTATACCATCGACATTAAGCGTACCGGTGGTAAGAGTTAAATTACGGGCACCTGCAACAGTTGGCGCATAAGATATTTTCTGTACCCCTGCATCCTTGGCTTGAAATGCTATTATACCTGTGCCACAGTTAATAACAAAATCACCAGCACCGTCAATACTTGCAGTATTATTGTTGTTATAGGTTTCAACTATGAATGTCATACTCTTATTTGCGCCAGTACCTAAAGTCACGCCGTCTGCATCATTTCCACCGCTAATACTACTTTGATCATACGAGTATGAACCGGCTGTCATCATTACAGTTGTACCACTCGTGAAACTGTTGAAAGCACCTTCGAGGGTTCTTTTAGGCCCCGTTCCTAAAGGGCTGTTTGTTGGATTTTCTCCGGTGTAACTATCATCACCGTCGGTAGAGTTAAGATACCGAGTTTGAGCATAAACATCTGTACCTGTAAACCCTACAAATACTACTAAAAGAAGTAGGAATTTGAGAATGTTTTTAAGATTCATATTATTACTCCATATTGGTTGAAAAATATTTTCAATTTTAATTTAATTTTTTCATGAGATGAGATTTGTTTTAAGGCGGTAATTTCTTGGCCATATAATTTCTCCCAATTTATTTTTTTATTTACCCTCTTAACGAATGACATTGTAAAAACTTTTAATCCCAATTAATTCCAAATTTTGTGAACAAAAATAAAACTCACTTCTTTATGTTAGCTTTCGCTTTGTTTCATTGTAAGCTGATGAATGTATAATACAAGGCACATAAAATCCGTATTAAACATAAATATTCCTGTATCAGAGCGTAAAATAAATATTTGAATATATCTTGTCAACAAATATTTTACTTTGAGGTACAATTTAATTTTAATTTAATTTGTCATTTTATCGAATGAAAAAGCATTTTTTTTAATCATTACTGGAAACATATCACTATCATTCAAAAGAAAAATATAAACATTTTTTTAAATTATCTATAAAATTATTTTTTAATCCTTTTATATCCTACGGCCTGATTTCAAAATTTTCTTTAGGACGCAATTGCACAACAGCGGTTCCATCCTTCCCAAAGCCGGCAGAGACAACCAGATCAGCGATCCCGTTAAATAATCCATGACCCGCAATCCCTGCTCTTGAATCAAGTACTGCCCCCAATTCATAGGGATTTTCAATTAATTCAAATTTGCAGTCCAAAATTATATTATTTTGATCAGTATAAAAACAGTGTGAATTATTCTTTCTTTTTTTTACTTTTGCACCCAATTTTTCTAAAAACTTTTTTTCCGGTTTTTCTGCAAACGGAAAAACTTCAACAGGCAGGAAAAAACTCATTCCCAATCTTTTTGACAATTTTGATTCATCAACAATTACTATAAATTTCTTACTTGCCTGGACTAATATTTTTTCCCGGAGTAATGCTCCCCCTCCGCCTTTAATCAAGTTCAATTGTTCGTCTACTTCATCAGCCCCGTCAATAGTTAAATCTATAGATTGATATTCATCAAAGCTGGTTAACGGAATTCCAAAACCTTTTGCCATTTCTTCTGTTGAATTAGAACTCGGAATACATAAAATATTTCTTAATGAATTTGTTTTCATCAGTTCCGCTATTTTTACGATTGCATGATATGCAGTACTTCCGGTACCAAGTCCTACTATCATACCGTCTTTAATATATTCAACAGCCTTTTCCGCCGCAGCTTTTTTTAATAAGTCAGTATTCATTAATTCATAGAAGATTCAAAATCAAAGACTAAGTTATAATATTTGGACAAATAATTAAAATTAATTGTGGCAGTAATCACAAATAAATGCCGAATTGTTTGTCAACCATTAAAAAATTATATTCAATGCCTATTAAAAAAAATTAAGAAAGTTAATTTTTACTATGACCGAAAATAAAGTTTATATAGAGACATACGGATGCCAGATGAACATTGCCGACAGCGAACTTGTTGCAGGCATATTAAATACGGAAGGATTTAAATCAAGTAAAAATGCGGAAGATGCAGATATAATATTATTAAATACATGCAGCATCCGCGACAATGCTGAACAAAGAATATACGGCAGACTGGGGAACCTAAAAAAAATAAAAGAGAAAAAACCGGGTACCGTTATAGGTATTCTCGGCTGCATGGCTGAAAGGTTAAGAAAAGATCTAATAGAAAAAAAATCGGTTGTTGACCTTGTAGTAGGCCCGGATGAGTACAGAAGACTGCCCGAGTTTATTGACACAGCCTTTAACGGCGAAAAAGGAATCGGGGTAAAACTTTCGCGGACCGAAACATATGACGACCTTGTCCCGTATAGGGAAGACGGTTTGTCTGCATGGATATCCGTAATGCGGGGCTGTGATAAATTCTGCACCTTCTGTGTTGTACCTTTTACAAGGGGAAGAGAAAGAAGCAGGTTGCTTGATTCAATTGTAACCGAAATAAAAAATCTATCCGAACGCGGATTTAAAGAAGTTACGTTGCTTGGGCAGAATGTAAATTCTTATAACGACGAAGGGAAAGACTTTGCAGACTTGCTTGCTTCATGCACAGCAGTCGATAAGTCAATACGGGTAAGGTTTACAACGTCGCATCCCCAAGACCTTTCGGATAAACTTTTATACACAATTGCAGAACACGATAATTTATGCAACTATATACATCTGCCGGTACAATCGGGTTCAAATAGAATTTTGGAATTGATGAATAGAAGATACACGATTGAGCATTATCTTACCTTAATCGAAAAAGCAAAAGAAATAATTCCAGGTGTAAGTTTTTCTACGGATATAATTACAGGATTCCCGACTGAAACATACGAAGATCATTTAATGACTATAGACGTTATGAATGCAGTCCGTTACGACGGGGCATACATGTTTAAGTATTCACCGAGGGAAGGAACAAAAGCGTATAAAATGAATGACGATGTTCCCGAAAAAACGAAGGTAAAAAGGTTAAACGAAATTATTGAGCTTCAGCAAAAAATTTCTTACGAAATAAACCAGGAATTAATCGGTACCGAGACAACTATTCTTGTTGAAGGTTTCAGTAAAAAGTCGGATCAATTTTTATCGGGCAGAACCGGCACCAATAAAGTCGTGATTATCCCCGTCTCCGAAAAAATTTCTATTGGCGGGTATGTGAAAGTAAAAATAAACCGTGTTACTTCAGCTACTTTGTTTGGCGATTATGTTGAAGAAAGTTCTGCACAAAAAGAAAAAGTACAGTTAACTGTTTAATCCCCTCTGCGCCTTAGTGTCTCTGTGGTAAAGGCTTTTCACAGCAAAGACACGAAGCGGAGACAAAGCCATAGATAAAAGGTTGGTAAATAAATAAGAATTTCTTTAGTTTTATTAATAGCTATCAAAAAGGCTTTTTAAAAAATGAACCAGTATATAATAGATACGAAAATTAAAGACGGATATTTGTCTCTGGATAATTTACCGTTTGATGAAGAAACAGATGTAAAAGTTATTTTAATTCCCAAAGTAAACTTTCAGGAATTATCTTTCAGAAAAGTCCGGGAATTGACAAAATCTATTGAAGGTAATATTTCCGAGGACATTATTTCTGAACGAGATGAAGAATGAATCTCTTTCTCGATACAAGTGCGATAATTAAAATATACCATAATGAAAAAGGAACAGAAAAGTTTTCCAAATATTTATCCGACTTATCGGAAGAATTGTTCATCTCAACATCTGATCTAACAAGAATAGAACTACATTCAGCTTTATTAAAAAAGTTCAGAGAAAAAAGAATTTCTAAAAATAACCTAGCCAAGGTATTCCAATTATTTGATAAGGATTTTCAAAAATTTAATATAATAGCTATTGAAGAATTCATTAAGGATAATGCTATACTACTTCTTGATAATCTTGGGATGAAATACAGTCTGAAAACTTTAGATTCACTCCAGTTAGCTTCCGCGCTTTATTACAATAGCTATTCTAAAGTAGACTATTTTATCTCGGCAGATAAAAAATTATTAAATGCGGCTAAAGAATTTTTTAAGGTCATAAATCCGGAAGAACTTTAACTTATTAAACCTCTGCGCCTTCGCGTCTCTGTGGTAAATGCTTTTCACCGCAAAGACACAGAGTCGCAGAGAAAAACTTTAAAGACAATGAAAACACAGTTTTATTTTTTCATTTTGATTTTTAATTTTATTCTGATCCCGGCTCAGGAAATTAATATTGTAAAATATCTCAAGCAGATTGAGTCCGGCGAAATTGAAAAGACGAAAACAGAAGCAAAAGCTCTTTTAAGAGAATACCCTGATGACCCGTCTGTTCAGTTTTTAAATGCGGTAATTACAACCGACGGGGAAACAGCGCTAAATAAATATTTGGGCATTTACAATAACTACCCGCAAAGCCGTTATGCCGATGCATCTCTCTATAGAATTTTTTCTTATTACTATTCACTCGGCATTTACAAAAAGGCGGAAAACTATTTAACAAAATTAAAAAGTGAATACCCTGCTTCGCCTTATATAAAAGCTGCGGACAGAAATATTCCCGATGAAGAGACTTTAACCGCTGAAGAAACTGAACAGCCTGCTAAAGTTAAAACAGAAGATACTTATAATTTTACCATCCAAGCCGGCGCTTTTATGAATATATCCAACGCAAAGAACTTAAAAAGCAAACTTGAAGCCGAAGGTTATTTTTCTGATGTAAGAACAAAATCCGTCGGAGGAACAATTTTTAATGTTGTTATTGTAGGCAAATTTAACAGTGAAGAGCAGGCGGAATCTTTGCTTGAAGCGCTCAAAAAAAACTTTAAGCTGAACGGCAGAATTATACCTTTGTAAACTCATTGTAAGGCAGATAGGCCATCTTTTCAATTTCTGCTGTAAATAACTACGTATGATTTACAATTTCTGTGCTATATTGCTTAAGTGCCATGTCCGGATTTTCTTTCCTGTTTTGTGTGATGCAGCACCCAAGATCACATTATTTTCAAAATTTGATTTTGGCAATAGATATGTTAGTTGATAAATATCTTTGATTTGCTTAGTGAAGTGTTTGTTAAGTATTTATCGTATCCCCTATTATCTTTTGTCAATTTTCCGCTTTTTATCTTTTTCTTTAAGTGATCCAAACCCCTTTCTCTATTTTGAATATCTTTCTTTTGTCTTTTTTCTGAGTATGAAATTATTACTCTACCATTGATCTGTTTTATTTCTTTAGTGCCTCCATCACTAACTTTTAATTTTAATATTTTTTATCTGATCGTTCTCATTTTTTATTCGTTCCCCAAGAATAAACTCATATCCTCTTTCCTTTAAATGATCAATATTTTTTTGAGATAGAAAAGCTGATTCTTACAAAATTCATAAGAATGAATTTTTTATCTGTGAATCAATATCACTCATGCTCGTTGCAAACAATCTCATATTTTATTCCCTCCAAATCCTTAAAGAAAAGAGCATAGTAATCCGGGCCATATTCAGGATATAATTGAGGTTTGTTTACAATTGTTGCGCCTATATTTTTCAACTCGGAATAAAGTCGATCAACTTCAGCCCGGGATTCTGCTTTAAAGGCAAGGTGATGTAATGCTCCGGGCTTTCTGCGATGAATTGTATCGTTAAGAAAAGCTTTTCTCGGCGAGGTAATGGCAAAGGATAATAAGGGGTGAGAATATTCTACAACATAGAAATCATGTTCTTCGATTATAGCACTAACCTTGTTATTAATATCAAATCCTAAAACGGGAAGAAACTTATCATAGAAAGGTTCTGCAATGCTTATATCTTTTACGGTTATCTGTATGTGGTCGATAATCGGTTTCATAATTACTTATAAAATTTGTTTTTCCCGGACATAATTGAAACAGCAAGCATACAAAATCCCAGAAGTCTTGAAGATTTCAGGATAAAAAAACGATAATGAAAGCAAATTAAAATTCAGCACGACTCACACGCTGTTGAGTTCAGTGCATTAATCTTTTTTATATGATACAGGCTGATTCAGCATCAAGTATTGTGTTTCCTTTAGTTTAAGAATTTACCGTAGTTTTGGCTTATTCGTTCCAACTCTTGGTCTTGTTGCCAAACCCGTCAATGCACAATAGATTGAAATATTTTGCGAGACAATTCCTATTATCGCCGTCAAGAACAAAGTCCAGTGCATGCTCCTTTGCATTATAAAGATAAATACCTGAATTTAGAAAGACATAAACGTCAATATCCTGGGCATTTTGTGCCGACGGAGCCGTACGCTTGCCTTCATCGGGACGGTTAATTCCGTTTGCCGCCCATAATAAATCCGACAGATCAATAAGTGCTAAATTTGTAGTATCAAATTCCCTTTGTGATGTCCTCTGAGACAAAGCTTTCATAAAGGTTAACCCTCTATCAGTACTGGGCGGATTTAAACAAGGAATTTGAAATAATAAGAAGACATAAATAAACGATAGTTGTTTTCATAGTATTTCCCGAATATTTAATTTGTTAATTAAATTATTATCAAGAATTGTTGGTGTTGCTATTACTTTATAAGAACTACTTGTGTTTTGGTTATTCTCAATGCTGAATCCCAGTTTCTTGTATAAATTAATTGCTTTTAGGTTGGAAACATGAACGCCGGAGATAAGATATCTAAACCGAGATGATTTCAAATCTTCCTGTGCCTTTAATAAAAGATACAAGAACAACTTTCCGCCTCTGTTTTCTTTCCTAATTTGCAAGGAAGAAATATAGATGTCTTCAGGATTTTCCCAACTATTACCATATTCAAGATATCCAATTAATTTTTCATTTCTTGTTGCTACTATAACCTTTCCGTCTAACTCAAAACTCTTTATCCGTTTCTCAATAGGGAAACCCTTATTTGTATTAGTGAAAATTTCAAGCATGTTTTCTTTATCCAAATCTATAATCCGGTTAAAGAGTTGTGAATCTTTTACATTCAGTCTATTATAGATATTGATATTCATAGTTTTCCATAATATTACGTAAGGTCCCAATACACTCGTTAAGAGTAATATTTTAATTATTCAGCTTTTCTTTTGTTGACCACAACCCAGCAGACGGTGTGCTTATAAAGAATATATCTTCACCATTGGGTAATGTGTTAAACCCGTTCTTAAGTTTATCCGGTGAATAAATTTCCAAAGCCCGGTTATAATCAAGATAATTAAAATTTACTCCTTCAATTTCCTCTTTTGATAAATGTCCCGGTGCGTATGTAATCTTAAATCTACCTTCCGACGAACCATGTATAAGATGAGCTGTAGCATGTGTTAAATCTTGTAAATCTTCATACTCTTTCCATAGCTGCATTATTTTCTTGGTACCGGTATACCCATATTTTCTAATAATTTTATCTACGTCGTCCTGTTCTCCAAATCTTTTTAACCCGGGAGCTATTATAATTAATTCTCCCCCGTCAGCCATTGCTTTACGTGTTCGGTATATTGCTTTATTGGCAACCCAGGTACTAAAAAATTCATCACCTTGCATAATGGCGACTACCTTTTTTAATGGGGGAACAATTGTTATATTTTCAGCCATAGATTGTTTAGCCGCTAAAAGATATGTATCCAGATCATCACCGCAATAAAGGCCGGTATGAACTAATTCACCTTCGGTGTTATAAGCCATTACAACCTGAATATAAACATCGGGTAAGTGATTTAAAAATTCATTTTCGGCTTTATTATAACAATGCCTTAACGGGGTAATTAATGAACCTAAATTGTTTTCTATTCCGTAGCAGGCTGCTGCCATATGCGAGGCACAAATAGTTTCTTTTCCTCCTAGACCGATAAAATAATTCTTGTTGTGATTGGCAAAACCTAAGACTTCATGAGGAACAACATGACCAATATTAATTATCAAATCCCAGGATTCTTCTAAAACAAACTTGTTTATTGAAATTGGTATTTCCCAGTTCGCTTTACCTTGTGTTATTTTGTCTACGTAATCGGAAGGAATAATCCCTAAACGCTTGCCGTCTTTGCGCCAATCGTGCTTTAAAATCTTAGCTTCAGGAATATTTCCAAACATCCACTGATTTTGCTCAATAGTGTGAGGCACGTGTTGTCCTAATGTTGGAATTACATAGACATATGCTGTTTGTGCAAAAAAGTTATAAAATACCTCTGTAATCCAACCGGCGCCGCTATGAGCTCTTGTTATATCGGGTGGAAGTAATAATACTTTCTTTGGATTCTTACAAACCCTGTTAATACATTCTGTTGCACTTTTAAAAACAAGGTCTTTCATTTCTTCCTTGCTTATTTCATCCCTTTTTTCAAAAAACCAAGCCATTGTTGTATACCTATATATTAGTTAGTTTTATGCTGAACCCTATTGCTGCCAACGTTCCTGCGGTATTAATCGGTGCGCAAGTCCGAAGTACAGTCGTGTAATGTTATCAAGCTGTTGATTAAACCCTAATTATGCTTTAGAGGAAACCAATAACCTGTAGTAAATAAAAAGATTGTTCAATTTTCTATTTAATATTTTTTGATTTTAGTTCTGTTTATTATCCACAATATCCACTTCCATAAGAATATATGTTTGTCGGGATCCAATTATTTTCTTTTCCTAAAAACATCCTTGAACACTTATATCCTTTTTTTAGTCCCTTTTTCTTTAAGTAATTATTTCCTACAATATTATCTATAGGCAATAAAGTTCGCTGTCCTTTTTCTGAATGCTTAAGAGATAAAAGTTCCTGTCCTGCCTTAACATCCTTAGACACCACTAAACCTCGCCCGAAACATGGGAGATAGAATCCGAGCAATTCATTATCTGTTGAGTAGTATCCGAATCCGCCTTTAAAGTATTTCCTTATTAAGTGTGACCTATTTTCTCCATTAGTTATTGAATCTAACATTATCACATGTTCAAGGTCAGAGGATTTTAATTCACTCATTTCGTTGGGGATTTTATAATCGTAATCCTCTTCAGTATCAAAACATTGATACTCGGCTATTTTCCTAAATCCAATCTTACGATAAACCGGTTCCCCAAGTTCAGTTGCTATTAACAATTGAGTCTCACATCCTTTATCTCTCAAAAAATCGACAAGAAATTTAGTCATTTGATATCCCAATCCTTTGCCTCTAAGTTTTTCAATCACAATAATATTGGCAAGCCATCCTACTTTATCTTTAAGAAGCACATTACCGGTTCCTATGATTTCATCATTTATAGTCATCACAAAGGCATAAAAGAAATCATCGTTTTTAAAATCCAGTAAGAAAGCTTCATAATCAAATTTCCAATCAACAGGCGGAAGTTTATTTAGTCCTCGAATTTCCGATTCTCTAAGTTCTCTTATCCTAAATTCTTTTGTTTCCATGTTGTAGTATTGTTCCTGAGAGTTTGCAACAAACGTCACACTAAACGCATTGCGTTTATCAAGGATATTCTAATTGATTGCAAAAATAAGTATTACTAAAATGACTTCAAATAAAATCCACCAATTAACTGTAATCTGGAGCGAATAATTTTTAGTTGTAATAGAAGCTGCGTTTCGGTATTAAAGTTTTTCATTTTCTTTGTCACGAAATAGTGAGGCTGTCTCGTATGTAACGCAGATTACTAATCTTCGTTACGGGTCATTTTTGAGCACATACCAATAGCACCAATACATAACATAGTAGTGGAGTGAGTCAAGAAAAAATGCTATATCTGGTTTAAGAGATTTTTTACTTCTTCGGGATTTTTTCTAACAAGACGATTTTTCTTCAGATTTTGTTTAATTATTTTATCAATGACTTTATCTTTTCCAATCCATTTTTTTATAAAGCTGAATCCAAGTTTTGGATTTGCTGCAGCAAATACGCTGATAGTGAATTCTAATCCTTTCCTTAGAACATCAAAATCATTTTCTCTGTCCATTTCTTTTAAGACAATGTCCGTGATTTCAAAACAGAATTCGGCATCATCCTCATTAAGAAAGGAAGGATGTGCTAGTGAAACAAGAATTGCTCTTTTCTCAAGGTTATTTGATTTTTTGACCCATTCCGAAAAAATTACTTTCAATTTTATGAAATCGTATTCTCCAATAATTTGAAATCCGAAAGCAACAGCTTCCCTCATTCTCCATCTTCCGTCATTTGCCAATTTTTTCAAGATTGTGATTATCTTCTTGTCTTTCTTTTTTATATAGATTTTGCCTAAACAGACAGCTGAACAAACCGCTAAAAATGATTTTGGATTATTAACATCTGCCTGGTCTTCAGTTATTTTTGTCCAATCCAACAAAACATCAAAATCTTCATAAATTTCTGCAAAGGCAAAAGCTAACTCTAAGTTACCTCTTGGACCTGGAAGATTAGAATTCTGTATAATAAAGTTTTCAAGCTTTTCCTTATCATTAAGGATTAGCTTCAGCTTTGGGATTAAACCGTCTTTCTTTCCCATAGTATAGCTCTTATATATAAAGTTAGAGTTATTAACCCAGCAAATAAAAAACATACATAAAATCTAAAAAAGTAATAAATATAGAAATGGAAAAAACAGATGCAAGAAAGCTATCGCCGCAAAACCAAGAACAACTAAGAGTACAAGCAGTCCGTTTAAGAAAAAAGGGGAAGAAATTTATAGAGATAGCAGAAATTATAGGAGTTCATCGCAATACTGTCTCACAATGGTGGAAATCCTATCAAGCCGATGGTCAGAAAGGAATAAAATCAAAAAGAAGAGGCCGCCAGTACGGAGATCTTAGAAGCATGAGTATTGAGCAAGAAAAAGAGATACAGAAATTAATATGCGATAAGACACCCGACCAATATAAATTAACATTTGCCTTGTGGAGACGTCAAGCAGTACAAGAATTGATAAAACACCAATTGGGGATATACATGCCGATACGCACAGTAGGCGAATACTTGAAACGTTGGGGATTTACACCTCAAGAACCATTAAGGCGAGCCTATCAACAACAAGCGGCAAAAGTAGAGAAATTGGTTAAATGAAGAATATCTTCAAATTTCTCAAAAAGCAAAACAAGAAAACGCAGAGATACACTGGGGAGATGAAACGGGAATAAGAAATGACAGCCAACATGGAAGAAGTTATTCACCTAAAGGAAAACGCCTGTAATACGATTATCAGCCAAGCAAAGTTTAATCAATATGATATCGACAGTAACAAACCAAGGCAAGGTACGTTTTATGCTTTATGAGAGGAGTATGAATATAGTTATATTCATCAAGTTCTTAAAGAAGTTGATAAAAAAATATTACTAATTTTGGATAACCTCCGCGTAGATCATGCAAAAATTTTAACCGAGTGGCTTGAGAAACATAAAGATGAAATTGAGGTATTTTTCTTGCCGCCTTATTTACGTAAACAAAAAGCGGACACATTCTTAATTTTTCTTCCGTTGCCGGTTATTTAGGCAATGGATCTGCGGGAAGTTATAATATAGCAAAGTTTGCGGCCATAGGTTTATCTGAAGCATTATACAATGAAGCAAAAATTTTTAACGTAAAAACAACAATAATTTCTCCCGGATTTTTCCGTACAAGTTTTTTAGAAAAAGGAGGATTCGTAACCGCCCAAAACAAAATCGAGGAGTATAATACAAGAATTTTCCGCAAAACTTTCAGACAAAGAACAGAATAAATATATCCAAGATATTCTTGATGAAGGGTACAACATCAATTTTGTTCAGTTTACCAAAGGCACTGTTACTCCGGAAGGCACCCAAAGTCGTGGTGGTGAACATTGTATTCTTTTGATTATGCCTATAAATTAGAAAGTGTTCGGGATTGGCTTTTCAAACAAAAGGACAAATAAGAGGTTGTACCTAAAATAGCTTGTTTAAGCAAATTATATGATATGAGGCTTAACTTTGTGTATAAATATTGGGTGCGATATGCATAGTTTCTGGCCTGCCTCGACATTTGTGTCGGCGGATAGTAATGAAATCCGCAATCCCTAACATTTCATACACTTAACCGTTGGTAACAGGACACAATGATTATTAAACTTTTTCAAAAAAGTTTGCAAAAACTAATAGAAACAATTGAAAAATTATTCATCAAAAAGGAATTAAAAAAGTATGAATGTTTTTTAAAGGGTGGGGAAGTTTGTAGAAATTTTGCTTTTGTTGAACAGGGACTCTTAAGGCATTGCATAAATGATGATGGTAAAGAAAAAATATTTTATTTCAGCGCTGAAAATGATTTCATTTGTGATTATGAAAGCTTTATTGACAAGGTTATATCAAAGAAGACTATTGAAGCTATAGAGGATACTATAATTTACTCTATTTCGTATGACAATATGCAGCAGTTCTATGCTAAAGTATCTTTCGGAGACCGATTTGGACATTTATTCATTGAAGGTGTTTTTACAAAGGCTGTCAAACATATTATATCATTACACACCGATAATGCTGAGCAACGTTATTTAAACTTTTTACATTTATACAAGCATATTCAACAAAGATTACCTCAATATTACATTGCTTCTTTTATTGGCGTAACCCCGCAATCATTGAGTCGAATAAGACGGAAATTAGCGGGTAAATAATTTATTACCCTATGGTAACTTTTTCTTTCAAAACTATTTTTTACCTTTGTACAAAAAAACAATTAAGCAATGGAAACAAATTTCAGCAAAAAAGAATTTTGGTATAAAACATATCAGCTGCTTTCAATACTCGGCTTCATATTATGTTTGGGGAGCATCTTTTCATTTATTGTTATGAATATTGTTTTGGGTAAAACCCCTTCGATAGATCCAATTTACTGGCAGTGGTTATTTGTATCGGGAATTACCAAGATTTTAATCATTCCGGGCATTAGCTTAGTTCTTATTGGTACTGTTCTTCTGAGTTGGAAGTATTACGGCTTCTTTACTAAAGAATGGGTTACCATTGTTCAAATCCTCTTTCTTTTTATAATCACAAACTCCATCAACATTATTTTGTTGGAGGAAAAAGTAACTGCTATTGCAGTTCATCAGAAACAAATCATGGCAAGTATCTCCGAGTATATTAAATTGAAAAGTAAAAAGGACATCTTCGGTGCTGTAAATATGCTTATGCTTTTAACATCTTTGATTATATTAATTTATAAACATCGGGAATAGTTTTATGAATACAAGACAAATAGGCCTCAAACTTAAAAAAGACCTTGGATTGAACTACTTTCCAATTGGTATAATGTTTTCCGATAATATGCCTGAAAATGCAAAAAGATTTACAAAAAAAGGATCCGGATGTATAATTCCTCTTATATTTTCAAGTGCAAAAAGAGGACAAACTGTGGCAATAGATAAAAATTCCACAGGCTGGGATTGTTCCGCATTTTACCTGGGTTATAAAGATTGGATATTTGAAGGAATAGAGTGTTTCTTAACAGACGGAACAGTGTTTGGAAGAGACGGTGAAAGATTTATTAAAACCAGGAGGCAGGCTAAAGATTTTGTTACATCATTTGTTCCTACAAAAATTAATAAAAACATTACCATATTTAAGCCTCTCGAAGAATTTAAGGATTCGGAAGAACCAGTCCTTATAGTTTTTTTTGCAACACCTGATGAATTAAGCGGTTTGATATATTTGCTGCATTATAATTCTCCTTCTTCGGACGACATTGTTATTACGGCTTTTAATTCCGGTTGCGGCTCAATATTCACGAAACCAATGAAGTTAATTTCCGAGGGCAAAAAGAAAGCAGTTTGGGGTGTATAGTCCTGAAATAGGTTGACAAAAAAAGTCAACCAAAAACAGGACAAAAAATGAAAAAAGAAAAATCACAACATTACAGCGAGCAGTTCAAAAGGCAAGTAGTCCAAGATGTATTAGAAGG
>JASFMY010000021.1:0-64305 GCA_050117315.1 Ignavibacteria bacterium | reverse complement strand
CGGTACCGCCAGTCATTTTAGCAACAACATCATTTTTAAACGCTCTTAGTTTATCCAGATCAATTTTAGGTTTGCCGAAATCTACTCCCATTTCCTTTGCTTCGTTTGCTTCATTAATCAATTTTGTAATATGAAGCAATGCTTTTGAAGGGATACATCCTCTGTATAAACAAACACCTCCGGGATTTTTTTCTTCGTCGATTAACGTGACATCCAACTCCATATCCGATGCATAAAATGCTGCTGCGTAACCTCCGGGACCGCCGCCAATAACTACTAATTTTTTTTTATCTGCCATATTATCTCCACATTTTTCTTATTCTTCTTAATCTTATTCTTAATCATAATCTCTTTTTGAGTAAGATTAAGAGTATGATTAAGAAGTTTTAGGATTATATCCTTCTTCTTGTTCAAATACTCTATTAGAATTACTTTTTATTAATCCGACCAACATCGAAACTATTTCGTTCAACATTGTTTTTCCATCATGCAAATCATTTGAACTAATCAACTCTTTTACATTCAAAATGTCCAAACAGGATGCACTCTCTAAAGTAGATCCTCTTGAGATATCAAAAAATTTACATCTATCTTTGCTTGTATATTTTCCGTTGCCTTCAGCTATATTAATTGCGATGGATGTTGATGCTCTATCAAGATTATCAGTAGCTGTATTTTTCACCTTTATTTTCTTCAGAAGACTATCAACCCACTTTATAAATGCCAAAGCCTTTTGATATACGTTCAACTTTTCATGATCAAAATAAGTTTTCACAATCTTTTACCTCATAGTCTTCTTGTTCTTAATCTTACTCATAATCATAATCTTCTTTTTGAGTAAGAGTATGATTAAGAATAAAAAGTAATTAGCCTTCCAGACTTAGCAGAAAGGGGTTCTCCAATGCATCTATTACCCATCTTAAGAATCTAATTGCATCCGCGCCGTCGATTATCCTGTGATCGTACGATAATGATAACGGCATCATGAATCTCGGTTCAAATTTGCCGTCAATATATTTTGGTTCCCACGCTGAACGGGAAATACCTAGTATCGCAACTTCCGGCGAGTTTACAATCGGAGTAAAATACGTCCCGCCGATTCCGCCGAGATTACTTATTGTAAATGTCCCGCCCTGCATTTCTTCAATTGATGTTTTCTTATCTCGTGCTTTTATTGACAATTCCGTCAACGCAACCGAGATTTCCGTTATATTCATTTTATCCGCATCTTTAATAGTAGGGACAATCAATCCCCTGTCGGTATCAACAGCAATACCTATGTTATAATAATTTTTATAAATGATTTCTTTCTTTTCCATATCAATGCTGCTGTTGAACTGCGGGAATACTTTTAACGCAGAGGCAACTACTTTAACAAGCATTGCAGTTACAGTAAGTTTTCCGCCGGACTTTTCAACTTTAGCTGAATATTTTTTGCGCAGCTTGTCAAGATCGGTAATATCGGCTTTGTCCATTTGTGTTACATGAGGAATTGTAGCCCATGCATAAGACAAATGTTCTGCAGTTTTTTTACGGACATTTGTCATCGGTTTAATTTCTATATCGCCCCATTTTGAAAAGTCAGGCAGCGGTTCCCTTTTTATTCCGACGCCTGCGCCTGAAGGGATTCCGCCTTTGGAAATTTCTTCATTTATATTTTTTGCAAATGCTTTTACATCTTCAATTGATATTCTTCCGCCGGGTCCGCTTCCGCGAACCATGTTGATATCAACTCCAATCTCCCTTGCGAACCTGCGTACCGACGGCGATGCCGGAGCAATCTTTGAAGACATTTCTCTTTTTACCGAAACGGGAATACTTTCAGGTTTCTCATTCAACTTTTTAATTTCAGCATCACTTAATTCCTTTAATCCTTTGTATTCTTGCTTTGGTTCCTCTTTTGATTCAACCTTAGGGGTTGCAGCGCCGCCTTCAATTGTAAACAGTACTTGAGCTACTTTTGCAGTGTCGCCCGCTTTAACGTAAACCTCTTTCACGGTTCCGGCAATATCGGAAGGTACTTCAACCGTTGCTTTATCGGTCTCAATTTCAATTACATTCTGATCTTTTTCAATTTTATCACCTACTTTTATCAGTACTGCAACAACGTCGGCCGAATCAATATTTTCACCTAGTTCAGGTAATTTAAATTCACTCATTTTTATTCCAATTTTTTTATTAGTCAGTTAACGGATTAGGTTTATTCTCATCAACACCTAATGATTTTTTCGCTTTTAGTAAATCTTCTTTTTTGAGGTTTCCTTCTTTATACAAAGCATACAAAGCAGCATAAACGATATGTTTTGTATCTACTTCAAAAAAGTCTCTTAAGCCGGCCCTGTTTTCACTTCTTCCGAATCCGAGAGTACCAAGCGATGTTAATTCACCCGGAATATGTTTTGCGACACTTTCACTTAAAATCTGCACGTAATCAGATGCTGAAACAAACACACCGGTTTCATCTTTTGTAATTGTTTTTATATACGGTTCTTTTTGTTTCTTATCCGGATTCAGCCTGTTCCACCTCTCTGTTTCAAGAACATCATAGTGGAGCTCTTTATAGCTTGTAACGCTCCAAACGTCCGTTGCTACGCCGTAATCTTTTTCAAGAATTTCAGCGGCTTTTATTGCCTCATTCAATATTGTGCCGCTTCCCAAAAGGTGAGCTTTCTTTTTTGCGCTCTTCTTTTTTGTAGATTGGAATTTGTACATTCCTTTTAATATTCCCTCTTCAACTCCTTTTGGCATTTTCGGCTGGGCGTAATTTTCATTCATTACGGTTATGTAATAAAAAACGCTTTCCTGCTTTTCATACATCCTGTAAATGCCGTCTCTAATAATCACGGCCAATTCATAAGCAAATGCAGGGTCATAAGTTTTTAGATTTGGAATTGCATAAGAGAGTAAATGGCTTTGACCGTCCTGGTGCTGTAAGCCTTCGCCTGCGAGTGTTGTTCTTCCGGCCGTACCGCCAACCAGAAAGCCCTTACACTGCATATCTGCTGCTAACCAAGCAAGGTCACCGATTCGCTGGAATCCAAACATCGAGTAATAAATAAAGAAAGGAATCGTATTTACACCATGCGTTGCATAAGCGGTTCCGGCGGCAATAAAGGACGACATTGAACCTGCCTCCGTAATTCCTTCTTCAAGTATCTGTCCGTTGACGGCCTCTTTATAATAAAGAAGGCTGTCACGGTCAACCGGTTCGTAAAGCTGGCCTGAGTGTGCATAAATTCCTACCTGCCTGAATAATGATTCCATCCCGAAAGTACGGGCTTCGTCAGGGACAATAGGAACAATGAGTTTTCCAATTTCTTTATCCTTTAGAAGCTTAGTTAAAATCCTTACAAACACCATTGTGGTTGATACTTCACGTCCGTCTGTTCCATCATTAAATTCAGCAAATACCTCTTTTGAGGGAGTTTGAAGAGGCTGATTTTTTACAAGTCTCTTCGGAACATATCCGCCCAAAGCTTTTCTTTTTTCTTTAATGTATTTTATTTCCTGGCTGTCTTCCGCAGGCCTGTAGAAGGGTGCATCGGATACTTCTTCATCTGAGATCGGGATGCCGAATCTTGTTCTAAAGTGTTTCAGCTCATCTTCATTTAATTTTTTCTGCTGGTGAGTAATATTTTTCCCTTCACCTGCTTCTCCCAGTCCGTAACCTTTTACGGTTTTTGCCAAAACAACAGTCGGTTTCCCGGTTGTTTCAACAGCGGCTTTAAATGCAGCATAGACTTTTTCAGGATCGTGCCCACCCCGTTTCATTTTTTCAAGCTGTTCGTCACTGTAGTTTTTGACCATATCAAGCAGCTCGGGATATTTACCGAAGAAATGCTGCCTTATGTACGCTCCGTCTTCAACAATATATTTTTGTGATTCGCCGTCAACAATTTCATTCATTCTTTTAACAAGTACGCCTGATTTGTCTTTTTCGAGCAATACATCCCATTCGCTGCCCCAAACTAATTTTATTACGTCCCAGCCTGCCCCTCTAAATACTGCTTCAAGCTCCTGTATAATTTTTCCGTTGCCTCTCACAGGACCATCCAATCTTTGTAAGTTGCAATTTATAACAAAAATCAGGTTGTCCAATTTTTCGCGGGAAGCTAATGAAATAGCGCCGAGTGTTTCCGGTTCGTCTGTTTCACCGTCACCTAAAAACGCCCAAACTTTTGAATTGGTTTTGTTCTTCAATCCCCGGTCTTCCAGGTAACGGTTAAATCTTGCCTGGTATATTGCCGTAATTGGACCAAGTCCCATTGACACTGTGGGGAATTCCCAGAAATCCGGCATAAGTTTCGGATGCGGATATGATGAAAGCCCGCCGCCTTTTTTTAACTCTCTTCTGAAGTTTCCCAGTTTTTCTTTTGACAGCCTTCCTTCCAAAAATGCTCTTGCGTAGATTCCCGGTGCAGCGTGCCCCTGGAAATAAATCTGGTCGCCGTCGTAATTATCATCTTTCCCTTTGAAAAAATGATTAAATGCTATTTCGTATAATGTAGCCGCCGAAGCAAAAGTAGAAATATGCCCGCCGATACCGTTTGATTCACGGTTTGCGCGAACTACCATAGCCATAGCATTCCAGCGAATCAAGCTTTTTATTCTTCTCTCAATTTCTCTTCCGCCGGGAAAGTGGGGCTGCTTCTCTTTTGGTATTGTGTTTATATAAGGAGTGTTAGCAGTAAACGGCAGTTCAACCCCTGCTTCATGAGCATAAGTGTCAAGGTCGTGCAGCAGTTCTTTCACTCTTTCCTGCCCGCCTGTTTGCAAAACATATTCAAGAGATTCAAGCCATTCCCTGGTCTCCTGTTCTTTAATTTGGTCAATATTATTTTTATTCGATTCAGTCATATTTATTTATCCTTTAATTTCTTTACTTTCCTAAAAAAGACAATTGGTAATCTTTTCTAAAATAAGAGCATCAATTTAACAATTTTCTTTCTTATATGGGGGAATTTAAACTAAAAATAATCCTGGACTAGGTCATTACTCTATTACTTTAATAATCTCTTTACAAAACTCAATAAGATTTCTTAAAACCGCCTCTTCGGAAGTGAATATATTTTTCTTTTCCAGTTTCATTACGTCTTTGCCCTGCACAAATTGAAAATCGGATTTGTGATTATCCATTATAAACTGCATAAGTTTCGCAAATTTTTCTTTGTAAAACTCTTCACGGTCTCCTTTCGGCAGAATTATTGCTATTTTATTTCTCTGTACTACAACTCTTTCAAACAATGCAAATGATGCATAAAACCTGAGTATTGCCGTTAAAATCAATCTCTCTACAATAAACGGAAATCTGCCGAATTTATCTTCCATCTCTTCACGGATTT
Source organism: Ignavibacteria bacterium (assembly GCA_050117315.1). Lineage (GTDB taxonomy): Bacteria > Bacteroidota > Ignavibacteria > Ignavibacteriales > Melioribacteraceae > JANQIV01. Next base: position 58,963 of record JASFMY010000021.1, on the reverse strand, counting down.
CATCAAGCTCTTCAATTTTTACCATTGAAAATAATGCTGTATAAAAGCTCAGCCTATCGGATTGATCCGGCATATATTTTTTTGGAATTCCAACTTCAAAATAAGTATCTATTGTAGGTGATGATCTTTCAATATGTTTCGGCAAATCTTTAAAAACATCTTTATACTGTTCGTTCTTTAGTTCCTCCACCGCTTCATCGAGTAATTTCATATAAAGGTCAAACCCAACCGTATCAATTGCCCCGCTTTGTTCCGTACCGAGCAAATTCCCTGCTCCCCTAATTTCAAGATCACGCATTGAGAGACTAAATCCTTCGCCAAGGTCGGTGTACTCTTCAATTGCCTGTAATCTTTTTACTGCTTTTTTTGTAATTGTATTTAATGACGGCACAATCAAATATGCGTATGCCTGCCTATCAGACCTGCCTACTCTTCCGCGTAATTGATGAAGCTCAGCCAAACCAAACCTGTCGGCACGGTTGATAATAATTGTATTTACGTTTGGAATATCCAATCCCGATTCAATAATTTTTGTCGCAATTAGCATGTGGTATTTTTTATTCAGGAAATCGTAAATCACTTTTTCAAGCTGGGCGGGACGCATCTGCCCGTGCGCAACACCTATATTTATTTCGGGAATATGTTTTGATAAATATCCTGCAATTTTATTAATCGACTGGACGCGGTCGTGAACAAAATAAATCTGCCCGCTTCTTTGAATTTCTTTAAGCACCCATTCGCGTATGTGAAGAATGTCGAACTTTTCAACCCTTGTATAAATAGGCTGGCGGTTCGGAGGCGGTGTCGCAATTATTGATAAATCCCTTGCGCCTAAAAGCGACATGTTTAAAGTTCTCGGAATGGGAGTTGCTGTTAATGTAAGGGTATCAACATTTGCTTTAAACTCACGCAATTTTTCTTTTGCCATAACCCCGAAGCGGTGTTCTTCGTCTATAATCAGCAGCCCCAAATCTTTAAATTTTATATCTTTCGACAAAAGTCTATGAGTGCCGATAATTACGTCTACTTCCCCTTTCTCAAGGGCTTCTACTGTATTTGTCTGCTTTGCTTTAGTTAAAAACCTTGAAAGTACCCCAACCCTAACGGGAAATTGTTTAAGCCTGTCTTGAAAAGTATTGAAATGCTGTTCGGCAAGAATTGTAGTGGGCACAAGCAGGCCAACCTGTTTGCCGTCGTTAATAGCTTTAAACGCTGCGCGTACTGCTATCTCGGTTTTACCAAATCCAACATCGCCGCATACCAGCCTGTCCATGGGGTTTTCCGATTGCATATCGGACTTTACTTCTTCTGTAACTTTAGCCTGGTCAACCGTATCTTCATAAAAGAATGATGCCTCAAGCTCCTTCTGCCAGATTGTATCTTCGCTGTATTGAAATCCTTTAGCTGCTTTTCTTTTTGCGTAAAGTTTTATCAACTGGTTTGCAGCATCTTTTATTTTTGCTTTAACTTTTTTCTTTGTTGATTTCCATTCGTTGCTGCCGAGTACAGATAATTTTGGGGTTCCTTTTTCCTGCGAAGAGTATTTTTTTACAAGCGACAGATAATTCAAGTTTACGTAAACCACTCCGCCTTCTGCGTAAAGTATTTTTATGCTTTCCTGCTGTATCTGACCTATTTTAATTGTCTCCAACCCTGAATACTGCCCGATACCGAAATTTTCGTGAACAACGTAATCGCCTCTTTTAATAGAAGCGAAATCTTTTACCCGTGATTTTTTATATTTCTTTTTTGAAGATAAAAATGCGCGGTAGGGTTTATTAAAAATCTGGTAATCAGTTAAAATAAACAGCTTTTCTTTTTTTGAAATGAACCCGTTTTTAATTGCCAGCACTTCAAATTTTATTTTACCGGAATCAATTAATTCTTTTAATTCATCGTTATAAGACGACAGCAGATCAACCAGCCTGTTGCCCTGCAGATCGTTTTCCGATGTGATAATTACATTAAAATCTTTTGAAGAATAATCTTTTAACAAATTAAACAGCAATTCAAAGTTGGAATTGATCTGAGAATGTTCGGACAGTCCTAATTCCATCCGCTCGTTCCCTTCTCTTATTTCCTGCTCAATGATCCATTTTACATCTTTAGTCAATAATTCATTAACCGAGTTAATCCCGTTGCCTGCAATTTCATCCCCCCCATCATCTTCAACTGCTTTAACTTCTTCTTCAGCTTCAAACAATTCTTTTTTTAATTCATCATCATAGTCATCAATTTCAAGTTCAGATTTTTCTTTTTTTTCTTTATAAAGATTTTTCAATTCAAATTCGGAAGCGATAATCAACGGATCTTTTAAGTAATCAAAAATATTTGAGGAGTATTCCTGTTCTTCATTATTTACGGGCGACGCTATTGTTACACAATTAATTTTTGCTGCTGAACGCTGGCTTTCGGGATCGAAATAACGGATTGACTCTATAAAATCTCCGTCAAACTCAAGCCTGCAAGGTGTACGTTCGCTGTATGACCAAACATCAATTATTGAACCTCTTACTGCAAAGTCTCCCGCAGCGTCAACATATTTATCCTGCCTATAGTTAATAAGATTAAGGTATTCAATCAAATCATCGTAATTAAATTCAGTGCCGACTTCCAAACGTGTTGTACTTTTGATAATGTTATCTTTAGACGGAAGCGGTATCTTAAAAATCTCGTATGGGGCAACAAGAATAAATTGTTCCTTATTTGAAATGTTTGTGAGTGTTTCCTGGATTACATCATTTTCAAATTTATCAATTGATATTATGCTGCCGTTTAATCCGAGTATGTTAAGTTCAACTACAGTTTCTTTTACATCCTGCACTTTTAATTGAGGAAGAAAAATATTTTTTTTCTTTTTGAATAATTCTTTAACAAAAAGAGATTTTGCGGATCCCTTGAAAGGTGAAATAAATATATTACCATTGTTCTCATTAATATAATTCCCAAGCTTTACTATGCTGTTAAGTTTGTTAAATCTTTTAAGGAGTAATTCACTCAAATTTATTTCCTTTTTAAAATAGACAGACCTTTACCTTCATCCCGAAAGATGCGGCATCGAAAAATAAGACCTAAAATCTTTGCCGCAAAACTATTATTTGCGAAATTAGCTTAATTAATGAAATAATAATGATATTTTAAAAGGAACATTTATATATTATTTTTTTATTTCACATCAGAATAAAAAAGTTTGAGATTGCTATGGCACTAAAGAGAAAACTAAAATTTAAAGAATTAACATCGCAAGAGTTAAGATGGACTTGCGATCCCCAAATATTCGCTGAGTCTACGACACAGATCAAACCAATTGAAGGAATTGTGGGACAGGAAAGAGCTATAAAAGCTTTACGGCTAGGGGTGGATTTACGAAGTCAGGGTTATAATATTTTTATAACCGGCTTATCGGGAACAGGTAAGTTTACAACCGTAAAACAAATGCTTGAAACCATCAGCCCCGAATGTCCTACAGTTAACGACTATGCCTATGTAAACAATTTTAAAGACCCGGACAGACCTATACTGCTGCTGTTTCCGGCGGGACGGGCAAAAGAATTTAAGTCCGAATTAGAAAGTTCAATAAAATTTCTCCAGGAGAATATTCCCCATGTTCTGGAATCAAAACCCGTAAAACTTAAGAAAGAAAAACTGCAGAATGAATTCGGTGAAAAGCAGAAAGAAATTATGTCAAAGTTTGAAGACAAACTAAAAGAAGACGGCTTTGCTCTAGGACAGGTAAAATTCGGGGAAATGCCCCGGCCGGAGGTACTGCCCATAATTGAAAATCAACCGGTAATTATTTCGCAACTGGGAGAATTTGTTCAATCAAATAAAATTACCAAAAGCCAGGCGGAAACTATAACAAAAAAATATACTAAGTATCAAACAGAACTCCAGTCTATTGCAAAGACGGCACTGAAGCTGGGCAAAGAATTCCAGGCAAAGCTTATAACGCTTGAAAAAGATGCGGTGCATGATTTGGTAAATGAAACTATAGATGAGATACTGGAAAAATTTAACTATCCCAAAATAAATTCTTATCTGGAACAGGTTAAAAGCAACATCATGAACGAGCTTGAAATTTTTAAGGGAGTAAAGCCTGCTCAAGAAAAAACAGAAGAAGGATATGTAATTGATTACCTGCAGGATTATGATGTAAATATAGTTTTAGATAACTCAGAGTTAAAAGAATGCCCAGTAATTATAGAGACTTCGCCTTCTTACACAAATCTTTTCGGAACAATTGAAAAATACAGGGATGCCTCGGGGAGCTGGTTTGCAGACTTTTCAAGAATTAAAGCCGGATCACTTTTAAGAGCCAACGGCGGATACTTAGTTCTAAACGCCCTTGATACATTTACGGAACCGGGTGTGTGGCGTTCGCTTAAGAGAGTTTTGCTTTACGGTAAACTTGAAATTCAGGACAACCCGAATTTCTATCAATACACTCCAAGCGTATTAAAACCGGAACCTATAGAAATAGACACCAAAATAATTCTAATAGGCAACGACCGTATTTATTCTATCCTTTCCGGAATGGAAGACGACTTTAACAAAATATTCAAAGTTAAAGCCGACTTTGATTATGAAATGAAAAATACAGAATCCGCTTTGGTCGAGGACTCAAGGGTTATAAAAAAATTAATTGACAAAGAAAGCCTGCTCGATTTTGATAATACCGCCCTGGCAAAAATTGCAGAATACGGGGCTCGTTATGCAGGCAGAAAAGAAAAGCTGACTACAAGATTTGCTTATATTGCAGACCTTGCCAGAGAATCAAGCTTTTGGGCAAAAGACGACGGAACGGATATAGTAAAAGCATTTCATGTAATTAAAGCTTATGAATCATCCCGTGAAAGGCATGGCATGTATGAATCAAAAATGTCTGAAATGATTAAAGACGGCAACATAATGATTGACACTGAAGGCGAAAGAATAGGCCAGATAAACGGTCTTGCCGTTTACGGAACCAATAATCACTCGTTCGGAAAACCTTCCCGCATAACAGCTACCGTAGGATTGGGCAACGGTAGTATTATTAATGTAGAAAGGGAAGCCGGTCTAAGCGGCAGCTCTCACAATAAAGGTGTATTGATAATCGGCGGATATTTCCGCGAAAAATTCGGAAGAAAAATTCCCCTTTCGTTCTCGGCAAGTTTGGTTTTTGAACAAGGCTACGGTATGATAGACGGAGACAGTGCTTCCGTAACAGAAATCTGCGCTTTGCTTTCATGTATTGCAGAGGTGCCTATCAGACAATCGCTTGCTATAACCGGCTCGGTAAACCAAAAAGGGGATATTCAACCTATAGGAGGTGTAAATGAAAAAATTGAAGGCTTCTTTGATATTTGTAATACACGGGGATTAACCGGTAAACAAGGAGTAATAATTCCCCGGCAGAATGTCGATGATTTAATGTTGAAGGAAGAAATTTTAAAAGCCGTAGAAGAAAAAAAATTCCACATATACCCTGTTGAAAATGTAGATGATGCTATTGAAATTTTAACGGGCTGCAAAGCAGGCACGTTATCAAAAATCGGGAAGTTTGAAGCCGATACAATCTATTGTAACGTTGAAAAAAAATTAAAAGAACTATATGTAAGAATTAAACCAAAACCGGCATATATAACCGACGCAAAGAAGAGAACCTCAACTTCCAGGAAAAAGAAATGACAGAGAGAAAACTAGAACAAATTGCAAAAACAAAAATCTTAACAACAATTGGTCCCGCCACAGACTCAATTGAATGTTTGGAGAAATTAGTCGATGCCGGGGCAAACGCGTTCAGGTTAAATTTTTCGCACGGAAGCTATGGATATTTTGAAAAGGTGTTCTGTAATATTGATAAACTATGTAAAAAGAATATGCTGCCCATAGCAATTTTAATTGATTTACAGGGACCCAAGATTAGAATAGGTAAACTCGCGGAAGATGAAATATTTATTTCAACAGGGGAACAAATTGAAATTACAGTTAAAGATATTGTCGGCAATTCAAAAAAAATTTCTACCTCCTATGAACTTTTAACAAAAGATGCTTCAATAGGGGATAAAATATTAATTGACGACGGTTTGATAGAATTAAAGGTAAAAGAAATTAAGGATGACTCTATTATATGTGATATTATAGAAGGCGGCAGACTAAAGCCGAAAAAAGGAATGAACCTGCCGGGAATGAAACTAAGCACCCCTTCTCTTACTGAAAAAGATATTTCAGATATTGAGTTTGCGCTGAACCATAGAGTTGATTTTATAGCGTTATCTTTTGTTAGAAACCCGCATGATATAATTGATTTGAGAAATATCCTTAAAGAAAAAAATAAGAATATCCCAATTATTGCAAAAATTGAAAAACCGGAAGCTGTTAATAATCTTGACGAAATAATAAACGAAGCAGACGGCGTAATGGTAGCAAGAGGTGATCTAGGAGTAGAAATGGATCCGCATGAAGTTCCGTTAATCCAAAAACAAATAATAAGAAAAGCAAGATCACGCGGCAAACTTGTTATTACTGCCACACAAATGCTGGAATCAATGGTTCACAACCCGGTACCAACAAGAGCGGAAGCTACCGATGTTGCCAATGCAGTATGGGACGGTACAGACGTAGTTATGCTAAGTGCAGAAACTTCTATAGGCGAATACCCTTTTGAAACTGTAAGCATAATGAAAAAGATTCTGCTTAATACCGAAGCCCATCCTTCATACAATTCAAATATAGAGTACAAAATTCCCGAAGACCTGGTGGATAATCTATTTGACGCAGCAGGTGCCGCAATTTGCAACGTAGCAAAACAAATTGATGCAAGCTTGATTGTTATCTTTACCCACTACGGCAGAAAAGCAAGAATTATTTCAAAGTTCAGACCTAACCAGAAAATAATAGCAATTGCCGATAAATTTGAGACACTAAACACATTGAACCTATACTACGGTGTAATTCCGTATTATATCGACAACTTCGGGAATGAAAACATTGCAATTGAACAGGCCAATGACATATTAAACAATAATAAACTGGTTGAAAAAGACGACATAATTATATACACTGCAGGAGCGCCGATAACAGATACAAGCAGAAAACATTGGATGCAATTTTCAGTAGTTGAATAAAAAATTTCAACTATCTCGCTAACTAATTTATTGCTGTTGAAAAGTATGTAGAAATAATAACCTTACTCATACTCCTTAATTTTTTTAGAGTAAGTATGAGTAAGATTAGGTTTAAGGACAGCTTGAAAAAATAGGTAGAATTTGAAAAACTCAATTTTAACAAAAGAACAGAACTATAAAGTTGCTAAATGGTGGGAAACTGCTGATAACGGGAAAATACTTTGCACACTTTGTCCCCGTTATTGTACAATAGGAAACGGACAGGCAGGCTTCTGTTATATAAGACAGAATATTGACAACAAGTTGTATTCAATAGGTTACGGAAGACCAACTGGTTTTGCAATTGACCCAATTGAGAAAAAACCTCTGAACCATTTTTATCCGGGCAGTAATATTTTAAGTTTCGGGACAGCAGGCTGTAACCTTGGATGTAAGTTTTGCCAAAACTGGTCAACAAGCAAAGCAAAACTTGATAATACTAATTCAATGTATGCATCGCCGGAAGATGTAATAAAGTTAGCAAAACAATATGATTCTCCTTCAATAGCGTTTACATATAATGACCCGACAATTTTTGGCGAGTATGTAATTGATATCTCTAAACTGGCCGGAGAAGAGAATATCAATTCCGTAATGGTTACAGCAGGCTATATTGATAAAAATGCTCGCAAAGAAGTCTACAAATATATTGATGCTGCAAATGTTGATTTGAAGGCTTTCTCGGAACAATTCTATCATAAAATTACCTCCTCACATTTGAATGATGTTTTAGATACCCTGGTATGGTTAAAAAATGAAACTAGTATCTGGTTTGAGATTACTACCTTGCTAATTCCGGGGGAAAATGATTCAGAAGAAGAACTAAAGGAAATGTGCTATTGGATCGTAAATAATCTTGGAGAAAACATTCCCCTGCACTTTACCGCTTTCCACCCGGATTTTAAAATGCTTAACAAATCCAGGACACTTGCTAAGACCTTATTAACAGCCAGACAAATTGCAATGGCGGAAGGTATTAACTATTGCTATGTCGGTAATGTTTACCATGATGAAGGCCAAGCTACTTACTGTCCAAACTGTAAAAAGGAATTAATTAAAAGGAACTGGCATTCAATAGTTAAAATTGATTTGATTGGGAATTCCTGCCCGGAATGCGGACACAAGATAAACGGTAGATTTTATAGGTAACATTACTATTGTAACCAAACTCAGTGCAGGCAAAATGAAAATTTATAGCCTTGATATCAAAATCTTTTTAAGTTATCTTATAAAATCGACCTAATTGTTATTAAAAGTGACCCTAACAAAATTTTTACGGAGGCAAAATGTTAAAATCCATTCTTACAACTGTATTAGCAGTACTTATTTTTTCATCCACTTTAATTACTTCGCAGGGAAAATATGGTTTAATAGGCAAACTTTACACACAGGAAGAAGCTGAAAAATTATACGGACCTGCTTTTTCATCAGTAGAATTTGATGCTGTCGAGCTCATATCAATTTTAGACAAATGTGAAAATTATATGATGTTCACAATCAAAAACAATGAAGTTATAATTACAGACGACTACAGAAAAATTTTAACTAATCACAGGTATCAATTAGCTTCATTAAACGGTTTATTAAATGCCAACGATGCCGGAATTATTGATGATGAAGAACCATTAAATGTTTTCAGTAAAGAAAGAGTAAAAGAATTAATTGAAACAACAGGCAGTAAAAAAATATATTTCGAAATCAGAGAAAATGTAATGACAATGAAAACCGAAAGTGACGATCCTTCAACTCCGATTATTTTAGAATTATCAGCAATCTGTCCACCATTTTGTTAACTAAGTAAGAGTAAAATTGGATTTAATCTCTGTAACAAGGTTTCTTTATTACTTCAGCATCCTATTATGGATCTTCCCTGCAATTAGACAGTTTCAGGGAAGATTTTTTTATTTCTTTTTAATTTTAGGAATACATGATCCTGTATATACTTTATTTAATGAATTGTGGGATTTTAGTCTACCTTTAGTTTATACTGTTTCACTACATTACTTACTAATACCATCCTTATCATCATGGAAAGATATACTCAATAATAAATATCTTTTAATACTGCCTTTAATTGTATTTGTCGTGCTTTCTTTTTTCTTTAATGATTTTAGAGTCTATTTTACTATTCTCATTATAATTCACTCTATAATTTTCTTCAAAGTTTTTATTTTCTTCTTAAAACAGAATGTTTATGAAAGCTCTATAAATATTTTCTACGTTGCTTTGTTGTTTTACGAACTAACAAATATACTAAAGGTTAGCAACATCATGGTAGGTATTGATAATGCAATAGCTAATTTCATTTTAACCTCTCTATTTCAAATATTATTTGGAATATATTTCTCATTATTTAAAGATGACCATCCTAAAAACTTTATTAAAATAAATCCGTAAGCTCTTTAATTACATACTTCTTTTTTACCAATTATATTTTTAACTTTATCCTTTGATTCAATGAATTAATTACGTAAAAGTATTGTAGTCACTCAACAGCAAATGTGCTATTATGAAAAAAAAATATAAAAAATGATGTTACTTGCTCATATCTTGACGGAAAAAATGTTTATTATTTTTTTATTGTTGTATGACAATACTAAAGAGTCTGTTGATTCAACATTTAAGTCATTACAAAAAGTTTCCCCAGAAACTTTTTTAAGTTTAAGCAATCCTGTTATGTTTTCTTTGATATTCTTAATTGTTACCCTCTTTGTATCTTTTGTTTATTATAGGTATGTAATCATTCCGTTAAGGCAAAGGTTTTTAGAGGAAAAAGAAAATATAAAGCTTCAGCAAGCAGAGTTAATGGCTTTATTTTACGAGCTCTCACCCGACCCGATTTTAAGATTTGATGTGACAGGAAAAATTATTGTTGCCAATAAAGCTGCACAAGATATCTTCGGGAATAATATTTTATTGGGCCAATATATTGAAAATGTTATCACGAATTTGTCTTCCTTTAACCTTGGCTTGCTCGTTAATAGTGACGATACGCAAAGTTTCTACATGGAAGTTAATAATCGGGCATACGAATTTTTAATTAAAGGTGTTCCGAAATATCAATTCGGACAAGTGTACGGCAGAGATATTACTAAATTAAAAGAAGCTGAGGACGATTTAAAGTTTGCCCTGGTTCAAGCCGAAAAAGCAAAAAGATTAAAGGAAGAATTCCTATCAAGGATATCACACGAAATAAGATCACCTTTGGTTGCAATACAAGGTTATTCTGAATTAATTAAAAACGAACTGGAAGGTGAGTTCAGCCCGGAGTTCAGGCAGATTTTTCAATCAATAGAAAATAACAGCAAACGTTTATATAGAACAGTTGACTTAATACTTAATATGTCGCAAGTATATACCACAAGTTACGAATCAAACTTCAAAGTGATTAACATATATAAAATCATTGATGAAGTTTTCATGAATTTCAGTTCGTTTGCAGACGAAAAAAATATAAATTATAAATTCATTTCCAATATTGGGGAGAATATACAAATAGTAGGAGATGAATATTCAATAAAACAAATATACGATAATGTAATTGATAATGCATTTAAGTATACAGCCAAAGGCGAAGTAAAAATTACGCTGGATAAAATAAACGGTAAAATAAAAACCATTATTCAAGATACCGGCAGAGGTATGTCTAACGATTTTATTGAACAATTATTTCAACCCTTTACTCAAGAATTCTCCGGTTATACAAGGCTTTATGACGGTGCAGGTGTGGGCCTCGCACTAGTTAAAAATTTTGTTGAACTGAACAAAGGTGAAATAGTAGTAAAAAGTAATTTGGGTGAAGGAACAAAATTTACAATCTCTTTTAATGAAGCATAAAAAAGCCCGGGGTAATTCTCTCCGGGCTTTAATTTCATTTAACCAGCTCATTGCCTTAGGTTCCAGCACTATAATCCGTCATATATTTTTGCTGCTCTTTAGTTAACTTATCTATTTTATAACCCATAGTTTTCAATTTTATACCTGCTATATGCTGATCTTGTTCTTCAGAGATATCAATAACTTCGGGTTCAAGCAGAATACCTTGTTTATCATATTCGGCTAATCTTAATTGAGACATAAACTGGTTGGCAAAAGACATATCCATAACTTCGGAAGGATGCCCTTCGGCTGCAGCGAGATTAACCAATCTGCCTTGAGCTAAAAGATAAATTTTTCTTCCATCCTTCAAAGTATATTCTTCATTGTTAGCCCTTACTTCTCTTTTGGCTTTCTTTATTTTCTCAAGGTCTTCAATATTTATTTCACAATCGTAATGTCCTGTATTACAAACAATTGCACCGTCTCTCATTTTTTCAAAATGCTTTTTGGTAATAATATCTTTTACACCCGTAGCCGTGATGAAAACATCTCCTATTTTTGCAGCCTGGTCCATAGGCATTACCGTGTGACCTTCGAGAGTAGCTTTTAATGCTGCAGTGGGTTTCACTTCGGTTACGATAACATTAGCGCCAAGTCCTGCAGCTCTCATTGCACATCCTTTGCCGCAGTGACCGTATCCGGCTACAACAAAATTTTTGCCCGCAAGTAAAACCGATGTTGCCCTAAGAATTCCGTCAATTGACGATTGTCCAGTTCCGTAAACATTATCAAAATCCCATTTAGTTTCAGCGTCATTAACGGCAACAACCGGATATAATAACTTACCGTCATCTGCCATTGCTCTAAGCCTATGAACACCGGTAGTAGTTTCTTCCGTACCGCCGATTATATTTTCAGCTAACTTCGGAAACCTATTATGAACAGTGAAAATTAAATCAGCACCGTCATCCAAGGTTAAATTGGGTTTCATATCAAGTGTTTTGTCTATTGACCAGTAGAAATCTTTAACGCTCTGGCCGTGCCAGGCATAAATTTCCAAACCGTTTTTTGCCAATGCCGCCGCAACGTCATCCTGTGTTGACAACGGGTTGCACCCGCTCCAACTTACCTTCGCTCCTGCTGCTTTTAATGTTTCAATCAATACGGCAGTTTCCTTTGTTACATGCAGACACCCGGCAATCTTATAACCTTTTAGCGGTTTTGTTTTGGAATATTTTTCTCTTAGGTGCATCATCACCGGCATTCTTGATTCGGCCCATTCAATCTTCTTCCTGCCTTCGGCAGCCAATTTCAGATTCTTTACTTTATACTTACCTTGTTTATAGTCCATCTAAAATAATTCTCCTTTTTTATTTAATGTATTTTTTAAATACTGGCACCAAGTCCAAAGCTTCCCATGCAAAATCTTTATCCTTTCTTCCAAAGTGTCCGTAGGATGAAGTCTTTTGATAAATAGGTCTGCGTAATTTCAATCTATCTATAATACCTTTCGGCGTGAGATCAACTTCTTTAACAATCATTGCAGAAATTTCTTTATCTGGAATTACTCCTGTTCCTTTTGTATCAACAAAAACCGATACGGGTTCAACTACACCGATCGCATAAGCAAGCTGCACGGTGCACTCTTTTGCAAGTTTAGCTCCTACCACGTTCTTAGCAATATGCCTTGCAGCGTAAGTAGCGCTTCTATCAACTTTTGACGGATCTTTTCCCGAGAAAGCTCCGCCTCCGTGAGGAGCCCAGCCGCCGTATGTATCCACTATAATTTTTCTTCCCGTTAATCCGCTGTCCCCATGAGGGCCACCTATTTCAAATCGTCCGGTTGGATTAACATAATACTTGGTTTTTTTATCTATGTATTTAGCAGGAATAATTTTTTTTATAATGTTTTCTATAACATCCTTTTGGATTTTACTTTGTTTTACTTTTCCGTCATGTTGTGTAGAAATTACAACCGAATCAACCCTTAAAGGTTTGTGGTCATCACTGTATTCAATTGTAACTTGAGACTTTGAATCGGGTCTTAAATAAGGCATCAACTTTGGTTGTTTCTTTCTAATGTCTGCTAGCTTTTTAACAAGCTTATGTGCATATACTATCGGCATAGGCATTAGCTCGGGTGTTTGATCACATGCATAACCAAACATTATTCCCTGGTCACCAGCACCACCTTTATCAACACCCATTGCAATATCAGGTGATTGAGCATGAACAGCATTAAGCACGGAACATGATTCGGAATCAAATTTATATTCAGCTTTTGTATAACCAATTTTTTTAACCGTCTTTCTAACAACTTCCTGAATATCAATATAAGCAGAAGTAGTAATTTCTCCCCCAACAAGAACCAGCCCGGTTGTAACAAATGTTTCGCAAGCTACCCTTGCATTCGGGTCTTCAGAAAATATTGCATCTAATACTCCGTCGGATACAGCATCACAAACTTTATCCGGGTGCCCCTCCGAAACAGATTCTGATGTGAATAAGTATGACATTTAAACCTCACTATTAATGAAATATTATTTCCGATGAATCACCGGCATTCAATTTTTTATGATTACCTCTTATCAAGGCGTTGCTTCCAATAATCGAATCCTCCAAAGTGGATTTTTCAACAACTGAATTTTGATTGATTATTGAATTTTTTATTATACACTCCCTTATTTCACAATCTTCCGCAATAGTAGTAAAGGGACCTATAACTGAATTTTCAATAACAGCACTTTCTGCAATAAAAACAGGTCCATTAATTACAACATTGCTTAATTCTTTTTGAGAACCTTTTTTGGTCAGTAGAAATCTATTTGTCGAAAGTACTGTTTCGGGTTTACCGCAGTCGTACCAACCTTCAACAGGGAAGGTAGAAATATACTCACCCTTTTCAATCATTATCTGAAGAGCATCCGTCAACTGGTACTCCCCTTTTGTTTTTATATCTTTTTCAAAAAGTTCTTCTATACTTTGTAACAAAAGCGTTGGGTTTGTGATATAGTAAAGTCCAACCAAAGCTAAATTTGAAACCTGTTCTTTTGGCTTTTCAACCAGCTTTATAACCTTATCATTCTCTAGTACTGCAACTCCAAACCTTCTTGGGTTTTCAACATATTTAACGCCGAGTGAAGATTTTTTGTTGTTAAAAACATTTTTTAAATCGACATCAAAAACAGTATCACCAAGAATTATAAAAATTTCATCTTCGTCAAAAGTATCGCCGGTAACTTTTATTGCATGTGCTAAACCCAGCCTCTCTTTCTGCTCAACAAAATCCGACTGTACCATTGGATATTCTTTTTTTACGTAATCAACTATCATTTCACCCAGATGGCCTACAACAAAGGTCGCTTTGAAAATTTTTTCTTCGATGAGTTTATCTATGATGTGTCCGAGTATGGGCTTTCCTCCAACATTTAATAAAACTTTGGGAATAGAATGTGTATGTGGTTTTAACCTTGTCCCTAAACCAGCAACGGGAATTATAGCTCTCATAAATCCTTTTTTTTACTTAAATTAAAGAGCAAAGTTAATTAATCTCTTTTCTATTATCAAACTAAACTGAATAAAATACTTCTTTATGAATGTCGTTAATAGAATTACAAAGTTATTAAATGTTAAACACCCGATTATCCAGGGTGGAATGGTATGGGTATCGGGCTGGAAGTTATGTTCGGCAGTTTCCAATAGCGGGGGCTTAGGTTTAATCGGCGCAGGCTCAATGAAACCCGAACTATTAAAAGAACATATTCAAAAATGCAAAGTTGCTACCCAAAAACCTTTCGGGGTAAATATTCCGTTGCTTAAAGGCGATGCCGAAAAATTAATTGATGTATCAATTGAAGAAAATATAAAAATAATTTTTTCATCTGCAGGACATCCAGGAAAGCATATTGAAAAATTGAAAAAGCATGATATAAAAGTAGTACACGTAGTTTCATCTATTAAACAGGGATTAAAAGCACAGTCTGTTGGTTGCGATGCAGTTGTTGGCGAAGGTGTTGAAGCCGGCGGACATAACGGTTCTGATGAAATTACAATAATGGCATTAATACCCCGGCTGGTTGATTCATTAAAGGTACCAGTAATTGCAGCCGGCGGCATTGCTGATGGAAGGGGAATGCTCGCAGCCATGTGTCTCGGCGCAGAGGGTGTACAGGTAGGGACAAGATTTGCCGCATCATTAGAGTCCTCTGCTAATGAAGCGTACAAGAAAAAAATAGTTGATTCAAAAGAAAATGATACTACATTAATATTTAAAAAATTGGCCTTAGTAAGAATGCTCAAAAATAATTTTTCAAACAAAGTACAGGAAAAAGAAAACTCGGGAGCACAGCCGGAAATATTGAGAGACCTTTTAGGCAACAAAAGAGAAATGAAAGGAATTTTTGAGGGAGACTTTAACGAAGGAATGATGGAGGCAGGTCAGGGAGTAGGTCTCATTAACGAAATTATTCCGGCTAAGGATATTATTGATAAACTAATAAAAGAGTATAACTCTGCACTCGAAAAAGTGCAATATTTGAAAACATGAGTTAAGTATGCAAACCGAAAAAGTTATAAGAATTAAGTATAGCTTTAACTTTAATGATGCGGTTGAAAAAAATTTTGTTGTTAACATTGAAAAAGAAAACTTAAAAATAATTATAGATGAGAAGGAGGAATATTCTGAGTGGACAAAACTAAAATACTTCAAATGTCCTAACTGCCCGCTGGATCTAAATAAACACAAACACTGCCCCGTAGCTATCAACCTAATAGATATTATAGATTTCTTTAGTAATATGAACTCTTACGAAAATGCTGAAATAAAAGTAGAAACTGCTCAAAGAACATATATAAAAAAATCTACCGTGCAGGAAGGTGTTAGCAGCATCATAGGTTTAATAATGCCCACGAGCGGTTGCCCCATTATGGGTAAATTAAAACCGCTTGTAAAATTTCATCTGCCTTTTTCTTCATTGGAAGAAACAGAGTTTAGAATTTTTTCAATGTATTTAATTGCTCAATACCTAAAAAACATAAAAGGGTTAAACCCGGACTGGGAGTTAAAAGATCTAAAAAATATTTATTCGGATATTATAGTAATAAATAAAAACATCGCTCAAAAAATTGCAGAACTTGAAAAAAAAGATGCCAGTATCAATGCAGTGGTAATCTTAAATAATTTTGCCGATTCGGTTTCTTTCAGCATTGACGAAAAAGACCTATGGAATATTGAACCTTTATTTAAAGACCTTGTTAACATAGAGAAACAAAGTGGATAATAAATGTATTATCAAACCATTGTAACAATACATATTATTTTTGCGGGAATTTGGCTTATTAACTTTATTGCAGACATTGTTCTCAAATCGTTTATTAACCAAGAACAAAACGTTGATAAAAAAATAAACAACATAAAAATCTACATGAAGCTGGTGAATCTTTTCGGTATGATAGGTGCTTCAGGGATTCTTGTTACCGGAATTGTTATTACATTACTAAATTCTGCTTATAGCTTCTTTGAATTCTCTTCGAACCACTGGCTGGTTACTAAACAGATAATCATGGTTTTTATTTTAATAATTCTTTTTGTAAAACTAATTCCCACTGCAAAAGGTTTGAGATTGTCGTTAAACGAGGAAGGTAATAGCGAATACGAATTTCTTCTAAAAAAGTTATTCAAACAAACTTCATCAATAAATATTCTTGTAATTTTAAATCTTTTGTTGGCTTTGTCCCATAGGTACATGTAAGCACGATTTATTCACTTTATTTATTAATATTTAATTTTAACCCTAATTTTCCCTATCTTTATGAATTGTTTTTTTATAATGACTAACGGATGATAAAAAGAAGAATTTGCATATTAGGTTCTACAGGTTCTATCGGCGTAAATGCTTTAGAAGTAATTAACACTTTTAAAGAGCTTTTTGAAGTTGACTCTTTAACTGTGAACAGCAATATAGATTTATTGGAAAAACAGATAAACGAATTTGATCCTAAATCCGTGGTTGTTAAAAACAATAAAAAAGCTGATTTGTTAAAAACAAGAATCGGTAATAAATGTGAAGTTCTTTCCGGTGAAGAAGGTTTGATAAAATTAACAAAAAATAACGACTACGATATATTGGTTTCATCGCTTGTGGGTTTTGCCGGTTTGGCTCCTACAATTGAAGGGATAAAAAGAAAAAAGAGGATTGCACTTGCAAACAAAGAAACCCTCGTTGTTGCGGGTCAATTAATTATGAAGCTGTGTAAAGAATATAGTGCAGAACTTATTCCGGTTGATTCGGAGCATAGCGCTATTTATCAATGTTTAATCGGCGAAGATAAAAAGAATATAAGAAAGCTTATATTAACTGCTTCAGGAGGCCCCTTCTTTAAAAGAAAAAATTTGGAAGATATTACTATTGAGGAAGCGCTTAACCACCCTAACTGGAAGATGGGAAACAAAATTACAATTGATTCCGCAACAATGATGAACAAAGGACTTGAAGTTATAGAAGCACACTGGTTATTCGGTTTACCTAACGAAAAAATTGACGTGATAATTCATCCCCAATCAATTATCCACTCAATGGTTGAATTTAATGATCGGTCTATTAAAGCACAATTGAGCATTCCCGATATGAAACTTCCAATTCAATACGCATTAAGTTTTCCGGATAGACTTGAAAGTAATTTCATAGAAACAGATTTTCCTTCCATAAGTGAGTTAACTTTTTTCAGCCCCGACAAGTCAAAATTTAAATGTCTTAATCTGGCTTATGAAGTAATGGAACACGGGGGAACATCTCCCTGTATACTGAACGCTGCAAATGAAGTTGCGGTAGATAAATTTTTAAAAGGGGAAATAGAATTCAAAATGATACCGGGAATTATTGAAAAGGCATTAAACAATATAGAAAATAATTCGGAACCGGATTTAGATACAATATTTGATTGCGACTTTAAAACAAGAGAATATGTAAAAAAGATTTATAATTAAGGAGTAAGATTTAGATGGATTATTTTATTTACTTTGTAATTACAATAGCAATACTGGTTTTTATTCATGAGTTTGGCCACTTTGCTGCTGCAAAACTTTCAAAAATGAGAGCAGATGTTTTTGCTATTGGTTTCGGGAAAAGATTATTCGGCTGGAATAGAATAAACGGTTTTACTTTTGGCGATCTACCAAAAGATTTTGATACACAAGGGTATACCGATTACAGGCTATGCTTAATTCCTCTGGGCGGATATGTTAAAATAGCCGGGATGGTAGACGAAAGTTTTGATACCGAGTTTGCAAACCAGGAACCTAAACCTTACGAGTTTAGAGCAAAACCAACATACCAAAAACTATTTGTCATCACAGCTGGTGTTATGATGAATTTAACCCTAACGCTGGCAATTTTCTGGGGAATAAATTATTTCCAGGGGAAACAAGTATACAAGACCACAAAGATTGGATATTTTGAAGAATCAAGCAAAGCTGCTAAAGCTGGCTTTAGTCCATACGATGAAATTATATCAGTTGACAATACTCAATTAAATAACTGGGATGAACTGTTAAACAAAATTTTCGTCGAAAACATTACTAAAGATAAATCTATTACCGTTTTAAGAAATAATGAGGAAGTTACTTTTACGCTTCCTTCTGAAGTAATTTCCCAAGCTGCAGAAGAAGGACCATTCATATCACCCGGAGAAACAAATCCAATGATTTCCGATGTTATGGAGGATTCTCCGGCTAAAGATGCAGACATTCAAGCTTCGGATATATTTTTATCATTAAACGGCCGGGATGTTAGAAACAGTGCGGATGTAATTTCTATTATTTCTTCAAACCCGGAAAAAGAAATTAAAACTGCAATTTTAAGAGGAAAAGATACTGTTAATATTTCCGTGGTTCCCGGAATGGACGGAAAAATCGGGATAGCTATAGTTGATTCATATGCCGGCGAAATCGATTATAAATATTTCGGTTTCTTTGAATCAATTTCTATGAGTTTTTCACAAATAGGGTCATATACTTATTTAACTCTTTCAATGCTTGGTAATGTTATTAAAGGCGATATAGAATTTAAACAAGCTTTCGGCGGACCGGTTAAAATTGCAAAATATGCTGCTCAATCTGCCGATACCGGACTTGTGCCGTTTTTATATTTTCTTGCTATGCTGAGTCTGAGTTTGGCAATAATAAACATTCTACCCTTCCCGGTATTAGACGGCGGGCATTTTGTTATAATAGCCCTTGAAGGTTTATTCGGAAAAGAGCTGCCCTTGAAAATTAAGATCGCAATACAAAACGCCGGGTTTGTTGTACTTCTTCTTTTGATGGCATTTATTATTTACAACGATATTATTAGTTTATAATTTCTTTATGTCTCTGTGTCTCCGTGCTAAACTGCCGCAGAGACACAGAGTTGTTCTTTGATCTACCGCGTACGCAAGTTAAAAAACTTCTTTTAACCCTGCCGGGTACGCAATAATCTTTTCAACACACAAATCTATTTTTTAACAAATTTTATTAAACTTAATTCAGGAGATATTATGAAGAATTTTCTGCTCATTAATATTGTATTATTTATCTACTTAATATCAGCCTTTGGCTCTCAACTTTGCTCACAAACAATTGAACACCGGACGGAGGACGTAGTTGTTACAGCAGGTAGAACGCCTGTTTCTATTTCAAATTTATCAAGAAACGTTTTACTAATTGATAAAAATGAAATAGCCCTTACCCCGGTGAGCAGTATACAGGACCTTTTGCAATTTGCGGGCTCGGTAGATTTAAAACAAAGAGGAACAATAGGTATACAAGCGGATGCCGGAATACGAGGCGGTACATTCGAACAAACATTAATTTTAATTGACGGCGTCAAAATTATTGATCCGCAGACTTCGCACCACAATCTCAATCTCCCTTTATCGCTTGATAACTTGGAAAGAGTTGAGATTTTAAAAGGACAAGGCTCAAGAATTTTCGGTCCGAATGCGTTCAGCGGTGCAATTAATTTTATTACAAAAAAAGAATCGAAGCCTAATTTGAATTTGTTAATTGAAGGCGGGCAAAACGGGTATTACAACACTGAACTGAACTCTTCCTTTTCTGCAGGCGTGTTGAAGAACAATGTGTCGATTGCAAGACAAAAATCAGACGGGTACAGGTATAACACGGATTTTGAAATAATCAACCTTTCATTTAACTCATTGTTCCCTTCAAAAATCGGTGCAACAAAATTATTCTTCGGCTATAGCGATAAAGACTATGGAGCTAATAGTTTTTATTCAACAAGCTATCCAAACCAAGGTGAAAAAACTCAAACATATTTCTTAAACTTAAGCGGTGATTACGGAACAGAAAATATTATAATTTCTCCAAAAGTTTTTTGGCGAAAAAACAACGACGACTTTGTTCTGGACAGAAGTAATATTTCATTTTATCATAACGAACATGAAACAAATGTTTACGGTTTTGAATTGCAGTCCGTAATTAACTCCACTTTAGGTAAGTCATCTTTAGGAATTGAATTCATAAAAGATGAAATTACAAGCAACAATCTTGGCGAACGTAACCGGGATAAGAAAGGAATATTTGCCGAACATTTATTTGCTATTGCAAAGAAAGTTGACATATCACTCGGCGGATCGTTTTATAATTTTTCTTCAATCGGGTGGAAAGTTTGGCCTGGTATTGATGCAGGTATAAACTTAAGCGATAACACGAGGCTCTTTGCATCGATAGGCAAGGCTTTCCGTGTTCCGAGTTTTACGGAACTATTTTACAATGACCCCGTTACAATAGGCAACCCGGATTTAAAACACGAAGAGACTACAAACTACGAACTGGGTTTTAGAATTAACAACTTATCTGTAAGTTCAACGATTAGCTTATTCAGGAAAGAAGGAAAAAATATAATTGATTGGGTAAGGCTTGAAGGCAGCAAGCCATGGTCGGCTCGCAATATTGCGGAAGTTAATACAAATGGGTTTGAAATTGATTTGTCGTTTTCACCTATAAGCTTAATAAAAAAATCTCCCGTAAAAAGAATTAATATTAGCTACACGTACTTAGATTCGGATAAAAAAACAGATATATTTGAATCAAGATATGTGCTTGATCATTTGCGGCATCAGTTTATTGTTGGTATTCAAAACAAATTTATTTTTGATATAGATCAAACATGGAATTTTAGGTACGAAGACAGGTCAAACTTTACCGACTCATTTATTTCAGATTTTCAAATGTCAAAACAAGTAAATAAATTTTTAATCTTCGTAAAAGCGTCAAACTTATTTAACAGCTATTATGAAGATATTGCCGGCATTCCATTACCCGGAAGATGGATTACCGGCGGTGTTAAGTTTACTATAAACTAGTAATTAAATTAGATTCCCGAGATTTTCACTTGTCCCCCGGCGGGAGAGAAGACTTCGGGAATCTTCAATTCAATTTGAACAAAAATGACATTGCTACCTGTACTTTGACAGGTCTTCCTCTTTGTCTGCCGGGTTCAAATTTTGTTTCCTTTACAACTCTTAAAATTTCTTCATCACAGCCGCCGCCTATTCCTTTTATTAATTCAACCTTCTGAACAATGCCCTTCTCATCGACAAAAGCTTTTACGTATACTTTCCCTTGAAGACCAGCTTTTTGTGCCGTCTCAGGATAACAAATACGAGCATGGATACTTTCCATCCCGCCAATTGGCAACGGCTGCTGCTCTACTACTTCGAAATAAGTAAAGGGAACTTCTTCTTCCTCATCTTTGATTGGCGGAGGAGGTGGTGGTGCAGAAACAACATCGTTTTCATCCCAAACGGTTTCTTCAAATTCATAATCATCCAACGTCTCATCTTCTGTAATGTTTTCTATTACAGGTTCCGGTCTCGGAGGCGGAGGCGGGAGTGTTTCTTCAACCGTTTGCGGGATATCTTCCACAGTTACAATATCCTGCGGTTTGTCTTTTTCAATCTTTGCTCTTTCAATCTCCGGGAAAAACTTAAATGCAAAAATCAAAAATGAAAGTGAAATAATTAAACCGATTTCGAAAGTACGTTGATACTTTGCCTTTAAATCTACTTTCGGATTTTTTGGTAGTGCCATTTTATCCCCCTGTTAAATTTGTTTAATGAAACAGCAAATACCTAAATTGCAAATCTCTTTACTTCAGCTTAAATAATATCGGGACAACAACCTGAGACTTTATTGTTTCCCCTTCATTTTTCGCCGGAGTAAATTTTGTATTCTTAACTGCATTTTTCGCTTCTTCATCGCAGCCATAGCCCAGGCCCTTTAATATCTCGGTGCGGTCAACTTTTCCTTTTTCATTTATAAATGCCCTAACAAATACCCTGCCTTGAATTTTATTTTCTTTTGCTTTTTGGGGATAAGTAATCTTACTTTGGATACCCTTGATGCCGCCAATAGGCTGCGGCATTTCTTTTGCGGCTGTGTAATAGTCAGAACCGCTAAAAGTCCAATTAAACCGGTATTTTACTTTTTTATTATCCTTAGTAGCAGGTTGAAAATCCCACTTCGATAAATGCTTTACTACTATTTTATCTAATTTTTTTCCTAATCCCCTAATAATACCTATTTTTTCTACTTTACCGTTTTTATTAATAAATAATCTGTATTCATAATTATTCGGCGCTTCAAGTTCAATTATTTCATCCGAATATTCACTCTCTAATAGCTCTTTTTGCAATTCAAAGGTTCTTTTAACTATTGTCTCTGCAACTGGACAATTCTTAGGTAGGTCAATCTCGTTCACTTCATAGTAATCATAAATGTCCAAAGAGATTATCTCTACTTGTGCCAGTAAAAAACTTTGTGTTGCAAAAAATAAACCTACAATTAATAATTTTGGGAATTTCATTTCTATCTCCTTAAAGTTGTGGTGTAATAATTACTTCATTTTCATAAGCCGGAGTTACAGTTACTGTGGGTAGACTATTCATTAATAAATCAATTACCTGTTTCTGTTCATTAATATGAGATACTGTTTTTTCCAATTTATCCTGGTAATTAGTTAATTCACTGAACAGCAAGATTGATACAGCTATTAGAATAATCGAAAAAGCATATGAGACTACTGCAAATAAATTCCTATCCTTAAAAAAAGATTTCCTCTTTTCGGTTTTATCTTTTATTGAATTAAAAATTCTCTGTTCAAGTTCTTCAGGAAACGCTTCTTTGCTCTGCTCAATCGAAGTTTTTATTAAGTTCATCTCTTTGAAATACTCTCTTGCTTCTTCGCTTTGCGAAAGTTGTGTAAACAGAAAAATTTCTTTTTCTTTGTTTAATTCCCCATCAAAGTAATGGTTTATAAATGTTTTTATTTCCTGCGAACTCATGTTGAAACCTATTTTGTTACAATTTTTTTTAACTTGCTGATTAATCTTTGCCTGGTATTATAAAGCCTGCTTTTAACAAGCTCTTCTGAAATTTTCATTAACTCCGCAATTTCTTTATAACTTAATTCACCGTATTCCTTTAAATAAAAAACTTCTTTGTGTTCGTCCGACATTTTATCCAACTCGTATAAAATTAATTCCTTTAATTCTTTTTTTTCGATTTCATCAGAAAGTAAATCATTTGAAATAATATCAATCTCATTTATATCCGACACATTAAATTGGTCCAGGTGGCTTTTCTTTTTTCTGAAAACCATCATCACTTCATTTCTGGTAGTTGTAAATAACCAGTACTTAATACTGTTCCTATTTCTTATTGAACCGATGTTTTCATAAAGTTTAATGAAAACGTTTTGAACAATATCTTCCGATGCCATGGTGTTCCTAATCATTTTTAATACATAATTATAAATCTGTACTTTGTACTTATTGTATATTAGTGTAAAATCAACAATATTTTTAGGTGATTCGGTCAATTAGTTATTTACTTTCTTAAAGAGATGATTTAATCTAAGAAATGTTGTATTGGGATACGAAATTAATTTAATTTTGCTTCAAAGGACCTCCGAAATTTTGAAAATTCCGGGGATATTCTGTGGTAAACGCTTCAACATAAAATACCGGGTTTTAATAAAATTTTTATTTAGGAAGAGTTCATATTTCCCGATCTTTTTTTATTTTCACTTTTTAATTTCCGGAGGAAATATTGAATAATAAAATTTCTGTTATAGTTTTTGACCTTGGCAATGTTTTAATCCCTTTTGATTACGATATAATAAAAAATAAGCTAAATAATGTTGATGAAGGTTTAGGTGAAAGATTTTATAACAAGTATAAGAATAACTATCATATCCACCGCGAATTTGAGAAGTGGGAATTATCCAACGAAGAGTTTCTGAAAATAATGACGGATTGGACGGAGAATAAAGTAACAAAAGAAGAATTCTGCAAAATCTATTCAGAGATATTTATTGTAAATGAAGATGTAGTTTCGCTTCTTCCGAAATTAAAACCAAGTTATAAACTCGTTCTGCTGTCAAATACTAATTACATTCATCAAAAGTACGGCTGGGAAAAATATGATTTTTTTAAACATTTTAATAAGCTGATTTTATCCCACGAAGTAGGTGCCGTAAAACCCGAAGAAAAAATCTACAGGGCAGTTGAAGAATTTACAAACCTTCCTTCCGAAGAGCATATTTTTATTGACGATGTAAAAGAATATGCTGAAGGCGCTAAAAAATGCGGGTGGGATGCAATAAACTTTGTCGGTTACCAAAACCTAATTGAAGAGTTAAAGACTCGAAACATTCTTTAGGTGTTTAATAACTATTATCGATAGTCCTTGTACTATGAGACTGGTTTTACATCCGGTCTCAAGAAAGCAAATTTGGTCTATCCTAATTTATTGTTTAATCTTTTACTCGAAGGTTTACCGCGTTTTGAAGAATGTCCCATTTTACAAGAATTATAGATTACAATCTTTATTACTTGTCATAATGATAGTAATTATAGTAGGGTTTTATTGGTAACTAATCATGTATGGTCATATACGAATTTTTATCTACCAAAATTATTTCAATAAATGTACAATTATTGAAATTCTTAGGTTAATTTCAACACACAAATTAATTCATAGCTAAAATAGTCAATTGACAATATTGTTTAATATCGATAATTTATTACTAGATTTATTTAGATTATTTTCTTTGATGCCTAAGATTAAACTAACTGTATCGAATTAACTTATAATAAAGTAATTACTTATAATGATCTTAACACACAAGATAAAACTAATAAAAAATATATTACAAATATATACTCTATTTTATAATAGAAGTATTTTATGAAATAGAGATACGATAACATATCACAAATCTAAGATGGAGGCAAGTAATGAAAAAACTAAAATTGAATCTGGAAGATTTGAAAGTAGAATCTTTCGAAACTTCCATCAATCAAAAAAAGCGTATTGGAACAATCAAAGGGTTTGCTCCGCCATTTACTGAAACTAACTGCATTCAATGCGAACCAACAGAACAAGTGGAATGCCCAACTTTATCTTGCGGGGGAACCTGTCCTAATACTTGTCTGAACACTTGCGCCGCTACATGCCCAGACACCTGCCCGGTATCCTGCATCTTTACTGCTTGCGGCGATACATGTAACGACAAAATTGAAACATGCCATCCCGAATGCATTTAAAATCCATTTTTATGTTTTTTAATTAGCACTTAGTAGCACAGATAATAAATCTGTGTTACTAATATTATTTTTACGATTTTAGCCACTCTTTCCAGACTTCAGGTTCGTAACCAAGAGTTACTTCACCGCCATTCCTTACAATCGGAGTTTTGAACAAGAGTGCATCCTCTAAAAGTTCTTCTTCAACATCATGGGTTATGTACTCTAAATTTCTTTTTCTATATTGCTTGCCTTGTTTGTCAATTAAATCTTCAACATTAAATTTTCTTTTAATATTTTCTAATTCGCCTTTGCTTATACCTTTTTCACTTAAATCCCGAAAATGAAATTTAATCATGCGTTCTTTAAAGAATCTTTCTGCTTTTTTTGTATCGCTACACTTTTTTGTTCCAAAAATTTGAATATTCATATTTCCAAATTAAGTTTGATTCATAAAATATATATCTATATCTTTCGCTTATAAGCTAATTAATATAGAATACTTCTTCTTTGTTTCTTTCTGAAATATTTCTTGCAACAAGTTAAATATAAATAAAAATCAGGTCTTCTAAAACCGACCGGATTATTTAATTGCCCCATGTTATGAAGAACCTTTAAAATTTATCCACCTCAAAATGGGTCAAGAATAAAAAATAAATAAGGAGCAGTAATATGAAAAAATTGAAATTAAATTTGGAAGAACTAAAAGTGGAATCTTTTATAACACACTCAAAAGGTTCAATCAACAACGGGACAGTACACGGGAATGCTACCGGCGAAATTGGAACAACCTGTGACAACACCTGTCCCGATTCATGCGAAGCTTGTGTAATAACACTAAAATACGACGATACATGTTATCCATTATATGATACTTGTCACGAATCATGTCCGTATCCGGAAACAGGATGCGACGGGTCGTGTCAGAACACACAATGTCAATAAAAATAGGAGGAAGTTATGAAAAAACTAAAGCTCAATCTCAAAGATATTCAAATTGAATCGTTTGAGACAGTAAAGAAAGAGAAAAAAGTCAAGGGCACAGTTGTTGGCTTTGATGTAATAACAAAGTTCGAGACAGAATGTCCCGATACTTTATATGACCATAGTTGTCCGGGTTGGACAAGTTGTCCTAATCTCCCTTGCTGATTTTTTAAGTTATATTTTAATAACAGTCATCCGGAAAGGAGCATCAGTTTGCTTACGAAAATTTTAGCATAGTTTCGCAGCATAGAAAGTCATATATGACCAGGAGGAAAAGTCTTAGATATATAGGGAGACAAGTCAGACATGAGTAGGAAGCAAAGTCACAATGAGTAGAGAAGCAAGTCTTATGTGAGTGGGAAGCAAAGTCATATATGAGGAGTCTGCATAGTTTTTTACGATTGGGAAGGTATGCTCTATACGAGCATTTACATATATCTCCATATCAAATATTATCAATTGCCATTATTGTTAGCCAGATGGTGGGAACTTTATAATAACAAGTAGGCCAAATCGTCAATTCCTCCAAGAAAAGTTTAGGGCAGGAAATGAGCTTAAAAAAACTGTTACACCACGGCGCACAGATAAAAAGAGTTAATTTATAATTGTGTTATATCCATACCCCAAACGTTGAAAATCAACAGTTTTATTTATCGCTCTATGGAGGAACAGTTTCAAATCTCATTTCACACAACAGGTTAATTTATTATCTTAATACCTTAAACAATAACAAAATCACGGTATAACCGTTAAATTTTTTGTTGAACTTTATCTTACAAATAGAAAAGGTGAAAGATGAAAATACTTTCAAAATATTTTTTATTAATAATTTCAGGACTCTTTATTATGAACTGCTCCTCTAAAGAAACTAAAGAAGAAGACTTTAAATGGATTGTTGATGAATTTGCCGATATCCGTATTCAGCGGTACCAGATACCCGGCTTTGATGAATTAACACTTAAGCAGAAAGAACTTGTTTATTATTTATCCGAAGCTGCTCTTGCCGGGAGAGATATAATATATGATCAAAATTATAAATATAACTTGCTTGTTAAAAGAACACTTGAAAATATTGTTGATTCATACAGCGGCGACAGGAATACCGAGGATTGGAATAATTTTATGGTTTATTTGAAACGCATCTGGTTTTCGAGCGGAATCCATCATCATTATTCCTTTATAAAATTTGATCCCGGTTTTTCTTACGAATACTTCGAAGAATTAGTTGACAACTCAAATGCAGAAGGTTTCTCGCTTGAAGAAGTAAAAACAATAGACGAATTAAAAGCGAAGCTTAAGCCAATCATATTTGACCCAAAAGTAGATGCCCTTAAAATAAGCCTGGATTCAAATTCGGATTTATTAAAAAAATCGGCAATGAATTTCTATGAAGGCGTTACTCAAAAAGAAGCCGAAGAATTTTATAAGAATATGGCAGACCCGGCTGACAAAACCCCAATCTCGTACGGGCTTAATTCAAAGCTTGTTAAAGAAAACGGTAATATAAAAGAAGAAGTTTATAAAATCGGTGGACTTTATTCGGAAGCAATTGAAAAGATAATTTACTGGCTTGAGAAAGCAATAACGGTTGCCGAGAATGAACAGCAGAAAGAAATTTTGAGTCTGCTTGTTGAATACTACAAAACCGGCGATCTTGAATTATGGGATGAATATAACATTGCTTGGGTAAAGGATACAACTTCGGTAGTGGATGCGGTTAACGGTTTTATTGAAAATTACGGTGACCCGTTGAGTTGTAAGTCAGCATACGAATCACTTATTTCTTTTAAAGATTTTGAAGCTACCAAAAGGATTGCAGCTATAAGCAAACAAGCTCAGTGGTTCGAAGATAATTCAACAATAATGGATGAACACAAAAAAGCAAATGTTAAAGGCATCTCGGCAAAAGTAATTACCATTGCAGCTTTATCAGGTGATTCTTTTCCGTATCCGCCTATAGGGATTAACCTGCCTAACGCAACATGGATTAGGAAAAATCACGGGTCAAAATCTGTTAATCTTGGAAATATTGTTGAGTCGTATAATATGGCTGCAGCCGGCACAGGTTTTCTGGAAGAATTCTGCTATTCGCAAGAAGAAATTGACAGGGCAAAAAAATACGGGAACCTCGGCAATGATTTACATACCGATATGCACGAAGTAATCGGTCATGCTTCCGGGCAAATAAATCCCGGTGTAGGTACACCTAACGAAACATTAAAGAATTATGCTTCGGCTATTGAAGAAACAAGGGCTGACCTGGTTGCAATCTATTATTTATTGGATCCGAAATTAATTGAAATAGGAGTAATGCCTTCATTGGAAGTGGGCAAAGCTGAGTACGACAGAAATATCCGCAATGGCTATATGACTCAGCTTGCACGCGTTAAACTGGGTGAAGATATTTCGCAAGCTCACATGCGTAACAGGCAGCTTATTTCAAAATGGGCTTATGAAATGGGCAAAGAAGAAAACGTAGTTGAAATTAAAAAGCGTGACGGCAAAACTTATATTGTTGTAAACGATTACGACAAGCTGAGAAAAATTTTCGGCAAGCAGTTAAGAGAAATACAAAGGATTACTTCCGAAGGAGACTTTGAAGCGGCTAAAAATCTTGTTGAAACTTACGGCGTAAAAGTAGACCAAGAACTGCACAAAGAAGTTTTGAAAAGATATGCCAAATTAAATATTAAACCTTACGGCGGGTTTATAAATCCCAAACTTGTTCCGGTAATGAACGGAGACAAAATTGTTGATGTAAAAGTAGAATACCCGACGGACTTTGCCGGACAAATGATGCGCTACGCTAAAGAATATTCTTATTTGCCTACGATAAATTAACAATAAATAAAGAGGCTGCATCAAATGACACAAATTGTCAATCTGTGTTACGTTTGATACAGCCTCTTTTAACGTTAACACTCATGTAACTTTTTATTTGAACACAAGCATAGTAGCCGTTTGATTAATATGCCCGATATATTCTTCACCGTATGTGCTGAAACCTACGGTAGGAATATCCTTAAATATCTCTCCGTATTCATTTGTTTGGTTTTTGTCTATTAATTCCAAAGTTCTTAAGATACAATTGAAATTAATTATCCCCGAAATCTCACCCATTTCGGTAACTTTTTCGTCGATAGCTTTTTTTGTATCGTTAACAATATCTTGTGATTCAAGCACATCCAATTTCATCCCTTCAAGAATATTACAATAAAATTTGATAGTGCTGCCTATAATTTGTTGCGGACTTCTAACATAAGGTTCATCACCTATCATTAAGCCGACCGGATGTTTCATAAAATAGTCAGAAGCATTTTCAATATCAGCTCCAATAGATTCTGCATACGCTTCCGAAGCAGGTTTGCTATTAAATTCTATTACTTCGCGGTTTGCTTCATTTACTTTTGTTGCAATTAACTCTTTACCGGTAGAACAAAAGCTTTGAGTCTTTATTAGATCAAACTTTACACCTGCTTTTATAATTGCCAATAAGGCAGCATCATTATATACTTTGCCGTTGGCCATTACATAAGTGGATTTAAAATTTAAATCATCTCCGGCTGATCCGCCTATAATATTAATATTTGTTGATGTTCCTATCTGATCCATTAATTTCTCTTCGGCTCCACTCAAGCCGTCAACTAAAATCAATCCGAAATATTTTTCAAAATCCAACTCCTTCAAACTTCCATAATAGTCTTCAAAAGAGTTAACCGATTCATTTACATTAATATTCCGTGATAAATTTTCTATTATTTCAATCTTTACATCTTCAACAACTTCATTTGTTAAAGCCATAGCTACCAATGATTCTTTTAACATTTCCCCGCTGACAATCTCGCCGGCTGTTGTGCATCCTATTGTATCCGTGCCTTCAAAAGCATTATTAATCTCTTCTGCAATAATTTTGGCATCATAAATTGAAGAATTAAAGAAGACAATTAGTTTTGCTTTAATATCGCTGAATTGATTCTTTATTTCATTTACTGCTTCACTTTCATTTTTACTTTTCGAACATGCTACTTTAATTTTCATTGTAATCCTCGTATTAATTAGAAAATGATATTTAATTTAAATTCGTTGGCTATTCCTTTCAGCTTTTCAAGCACAGCAGAATCATCATCACTTTTTTCATCATACCTGTCAGGATTTACTCCTTTCAATATTAATTTGGTTCTTGTTACATTTACCAAGGTGGGATTACCTCCCGAAACCTTTGTAATGATTTCGTTACATACTTTATTAATTTTACCCGCCATAAAAAACCTCCGGTTTTTAATTATTATAAAAAAGAAATGAATGGCATCACCCTAATTCTTAAGCTGATTTATATTATCGGATTTTCTTATGTTTAGTTAAGCACAAAATACATCTCTCAGTTTCGATGTCTATTTGCTTATTGTTTCATTTTATTAGTAACACTTTTATCTCTAATTATAAAAATCCGTTGACCGGGATAAAAAATCAGCACTCAATAGACTCAATGATATCCCCTGATTCAATTTTATACTTCCATGTTATTTCTATATTCATTACTTTTAACTAATATTACTGCCATAAACAGAAAATGCCCAATAGCTTTTACTGGTTGAAAATATTCAGGCATAATGAAATAATGCTTAAATAACTCCGCGGAAATTGAAGGAGGATAACCATGTTAAAGCAAAAAACAAATCGCTTAACCCCATTATCAGTCTGCCTTTTGTTTGTTTTACTAGTTTCACTTTGCAGCTCTAATTTTGCACAATCAGGTAATTTCTTCTGGGTTGATTTAGGTCTTGGCGGCGGCTCTGTTGACGAAGGAGGCAGCTTTAATTTTAACGCCGCTTACCAGTTTAACGAAAATCTACTATCGTTAAGAGCTCTTATGTGCGGAAAACTTTTTGAAGGTAAATGCCTAAATGACTACAGTTTGCTTTACGGAAGGGTGCTATTTTCATCAACTGCACTTTTCTCAGTTGGCGGCGGAATCGGTATAGTAACCGGGAAGAGAAGCAAGGGGTTGTTTTCAGAGAAGAAGGAAATCAAAACAACAATTGCACTTCCGCTGGAAACCCAACTATTCTGGCGACCATTCCGGTTTTTAGGCCTGGGTTTATACGGGTTTGCCAATATAAACTCAGAAGAGTCTTTTGCCGGCGGAACTTTTTCGTTACAGGTTGGTTTATTACGTTGAGTAATTTCTTTTAATATTATATTAGCTCTTTTCACAGCATTCTGTAATAGAAAAACGGTTCGGATATAAAATCTGAAAAAAAATTAGTTTAGTTAAACCTGCGGAACTTTACTCATTCATATTTTTCTAAAGGACCACAGAGATTACAAAAACCAGACTAAAATTTGTTTTTAATTATTTTCTTCAAATTTTAGTTAAATCGCTTTTGTATATTGGTTTTCAATTTAGCAGAATAGGATGCTAGTATCTCATCAATGAACACAAATTTATCAATCATAGAAATAATACTATTTGTAGGGGCGTTTCAGGGTATTATATTATCAGTTGCTCTTTATCTCATCAAAAGGGAAAATCGGCTTTCAAACAGGCTCCTATCTTTAATAATACTATTATCTTCCTTAAATATTATTTTGCATACGATTTCAGAATATGAAAACAAGTTACTTTTACCTCACCACGAAGAAATTATATCAGTATTATTATTTCTGTTCGGTCCCTTATATTTTTTTTACGTTAATGCCCTTACTACAAATTCAGTGAAGTTGATTAATAATTGGCAGTATCATTTAATTCCTTTTATTGTCTGTTTTACAGCCGCGGTTCCTTTATATATTTACAGTTATAATTTTGCAGAACCGTATTTAGCTCTGGAAATAATAGGCGATTCCGTAATTTTGCATGCAATCTTTTATTTAATACTCTCAACGAAAGAACTAAAAAGTCATTCCATCAGGATTAAGGAATCCTTTTCTTCAATAGATAAAATTAACTTCGGTTGGCTAAAAATTTTTACTATCGGATTTACAATAATTTGGTTTGTGGCACTTGTGGCTGAGTACATACCCAATCATTTTTTTGAATCGGATTTTCAGTGGATTGCAGTATCAGTTTTTATTTATATCATCGGTTATGCCGGCATTACAAAACCGGCGGTTTTTACAGACCCGGTTTTCATTGAAAACATAACCTCAAATAAACAAAAAAAGAAATATCATAAATCTTCATTAACCGAAGAGGCGGGAATTAAATACTTTGACAAACTTAAAAAGTATATGGAAAAAGAAAAGCCTTACTTGAACAGCAATATAACCTTGCCGGAACTTGCCGGTCATCTCTCCATTTCCGTTCATCATTTGTCTCGAGTAATTAATGAAAAATTCAATCAGAATTTTTTTGAATTCATAAACAGTTACCGGATAGATGAAGCTAAGAGTCTTTTATCCAATCCGGATTATAATAATCAAAACATAATAACTATAGGGTACGAATCTGGTTTTAATTCGGTTTCCGCATTTAACGCCGCATTTAAGAAAAAAGTAGGCATGAATCCGTCTCAGTTTAGGAAATCTTCTCAATAATTTTAATATGTAAATTAAGATTTCAGAAAACGCTCCTTCGAAAAGACTTTTAACAATTTTAACACACCTGCGATTGGAGCAGACTCTGTATAGTGTCTAGACGTTAACTTAAAAATACTATGTATCATCGCTCCTATATTTGTACCATACGGCATTATCTACGGAAGCTATGGATAATTTTTTCGATTTAATCCACCTTCGGATGAAAAAATTTTATTTACTAATATTTGCCTCCATCAGCCTGCAGGTCAAATGTTAATAGTAACTGACGGAAGAGAGGGGCAAAATACAAATGTACAAACGCTGCCCGGAAGAGCGCATAGACGTCAACTTAACGTAAATAGTCGTGAATAATAAAAAGGTGCGATAATGAGCACGTATATAAACAAAGAAAAAGCAAAAAGTTTATCATTGTTAAAATTGACCATGAGTAAAATAATTTGTCTAAGAAATAGTCATAGCTGACCATGACAGCATTAAAAAAATTGAATGTGATCATAACTAATCATGATGATATAAAAAAAGTTAAAATATGGTCATAATTAACTGCAAATGAAATTCTAAAAAGTAAATTTGGTCATAACTGACCATTAATAAAACAAAATGTCTTTGCTGTGGTCAGCATGGACAAAAGAGAAAATAAATTGCAGTGTTGTTGGTCAATATTAAATTACAATACTAAGAACATGATTTGAAAATTTTACTGCCTTCACTAACCACTCAGTAAATGTGTCACCGTGTGCCTGCTCGCCATAGCCACCTATATTAAACTTCGATGGATAAACTTCAGTGAAGGCTGGCCCACCTGTATTTTGGCGTGGGACGGTGGCAGCATTGAAACAATATCCCTCCGAGCAATGCTTCACGTGGACGAGATAAAATACGGGAATTTTACACGAACGGTTGCCGAAATAATAGACAACAACAATTCTATGGTTAAAAAGGAGAAAGTGTTCGAAGATCGGGGAAGCAGTAAGCGAAAGTTAAATTCTGATTTAACGGGAAATGTAGTTGAGCTGTTCGTACAGCTTTTTGTAATAAATTTCGAAAAACGGGTTAATTTACTTTACCAGGATTATAAGATTGGAAATCAACCTTATAATCAAGTGAGATATATAGCTCCTCACAACCTATAATAGCACCACAAATTTGAAATATTTCTTTATAAAACAAAACCGGAGGTTACATGAATTACAAATTTTTTGTAGTTCTTATTTGTTTTCTTTTATCGGAATTTATCTATTCTCAAAATACGGGAAAAGTACAAGGTAAAATAATTGATGAAACCACAAAGCAACCTTTAGTTGGTGCAAACGTAGTTGTTTTGGAAACTGATTTTGGCTCTACAACCGATGAAAACGGAATTTTTGCTATTGAAAATTTATCTGAAGGTATTTATAAGATCAAAATTAGCTATATAGGTTATAATACACATATTGAACCGGATATAAAAATAACAGGAAGAAAAACATACTATGTTAAAGAAATTGAGTTAATTGAAACCCCGATTGAAGGCGAAGAAGTTGTTGTATCATCCGGGTTGTTTAATTATGAAAAAGATATGCCGGTTTCAAACTATACATATACTGAAGGCGAAATAAATCGTGCACCTGGAGCAATTGGAGATATTTTTAGAGCTCTTGAATCCTTGCCGGGAGTAAGTACAAACGGTGGCGAATTTTCCGCATTTTCCGTAAGGGGAGATACCCCGCAGGATAATATTATTTTACTTGATAACATTCCATTTTATGGAATTACCCACTTTTCCGAACTTGACGGTGATACGGAAATCCAGGGCGGAAGACTAAGTGTTTTTACACATGGAATGGTTCAAAAAGCTAAATTCCAAGCCGGAGGATTCTCATCAAAATACGGCGGTAAAAGAGCTTCTCTACTAAACCTGAGCATTAAGGAAGGTAATAAACAAAGTCCCAATGTTTGGGGAGCTTTTGATTTATTAGGCTGGGAAGCACGCTATAATGGTCCCGTCTACATAGCACCAAATTCCAGTATACTTTTTTCATTCCGCAAAATTGATTTTTCAAATATACTAAAATTGCTTGATGAAGAGGGCGAAGGCACTACTAAATTTGATGATTTAATTCTCAAAACAACTACCGACTTAAATTCAAGCAATAAAATTTCTATTCTTGGTATTTATTCAACCGAAGAACATAGACGTGACGTTTATCATTATTTAAAGTCCAAAGAATATGATGATCTTGATTTAGCAAAGGACAAGGAAGAAAAAACATTACTTGGCTTAAATTGGAGAACTTTAACGGGCTCTGAAGGATATTTACAAACCAGCATTTACTACGGCAAGATGGATCAAAAGCAGGTTGAAGGAAAAATAATCCCCGATCCTATTTATGATAGAAAATTAAAAGAAGATGAAATCGTTACAAGAAATACTATTTACGATTATCATGTAGATCAAGAACAGTTTGGTGTTAAATTTGATTTCACATATAACTTCTCAAAGAAAATGACCTTAAATACAGGTTTTTCTGCACAACAGGTAAAATCTAAAACAAATGTATTGCTTAACGGAGCTGATACACTGTACGTTTTTGATTCCGAAGAAATATCCGGTCCAAATAAATATCTGGTTGTTACTCCGGATGAGTTTAACTCCTCTTTTGATAACAATAGAATGGAATATGCATGTTATCTTGAAACATCACTTTCGCCGGCAAAAAAATTGGATTTTAATTTGGGTGTTAGGTATGAATATGATGATTTAACCGATGATAATTTGTTTTCACCACGTTTTAGCGGATCATATAAGCTATCACCTTTTTCATCAATTAATTTTGCTGCCGGGTTGTATTATCAATTGCCAAGAATGCGTGAGATTGCTTTTAATGAAAACAACAAATACCTAAAAAACGAAAAATCTTATCATTTCATAATTGGTTACAGCCATTATTTAGCCAATGATTTAAAGTTTAACGCAGAAAGTTATTATAAAATTTTGGATGATCTGATTGTTGAACATAACAGCAACACTAACCTGGCAATAAACAGCGGGAAAGGCTACTCTTACGGTGTTGATCTTAGTTTAATAAAAAGATTTGTAAAAAATATTTACGGCCAAATAAACTATAGTTATTCACAATGCAGGTTAAAAGATGACGATAGCGATGCTTATTACGATTCTGATTTTAACCAGCCGCATATGTTTAATATTTTATTCGGATACCAGATAAATGATCACTGGACAGTATCGGTTAAATGGAAATATGCATCAGGCAAACCGAAAGATGAATTTATTGTTCATGAAAATGTATTAAACGATATAAACAAACCGAGATATTCAAAAGAATTAATTTCTAACAACACTAAAAGGTATATAGAATATCACAGCATGAATTTAAGAATAAATTACCACACCCGGTTTACTAACTTCTTGGCAGCCAATATTTATCTGGATATAATGAATGTTTACAACCGTGAAAATGAATTGGGGGAATCGTTTAATGAAATTTCCGGTAAAAATAGTTTTTCCGATTTCCCGATGGTTCCATCAATTGGTTTAAGGTTGGAAATGTAAGAGGTGTCCCCTGCAACAGTATACTCCGTAGCGGGAATTATAAATTCAAGCTACGGAGTTTTTTTAAAAATACAAATTAGAAGAACAACAAAATGACAAAATTTTATTTTGAATTATTCTATTATTTCCTTTGGCATTTTTCTGCAAAACTGATTTATAATTTAATCTCATCTTTTAATCTATTCCATCTGTTTTTTACCATTATTAAAATTAATTACAAACTTATAAAAATGATATTGCATGCATAAGAAAAGGCATCTTATTAGATGCCTTGGAACAGTTAACAAATATTATTTTTGTATACTTACTTTTTTATTTGCTCAAGCTTTTCTACCTCATGTAAGCGTTTTGAAACCATTTTACAGTGTCTGTTAAAGTATCATTGATGGGACGAAATTTTATACCGAATGTATTTACTGCTTTTGTAGAATCGTACCAGAAGTTTTTTAGCAACCTTTTAACGACACATAGTTTCAAGGATGCGGGAGGCTGCTTTCCTTTAATCTTACTAATAAATTTCATAATGTGTGCCATAAATAGAACTTTTCTAGGGGTAAGTTTTTTGGAAGGAACAGGAATACCTGAGATCTCACTCAATATCTCTAAGATCTTACTTATCGGGTATTGTTTTCCGCCGACCAAATATCTTTCCCCGCTTTTGCCTTTTGTTATACTTTTAACTACTACCCCTGCTACATCACGTGCATCCACAATTTTCATTGTTCCGGGCAGAACAAACCTTATTTGCTTTTTCAAAAAACTTAGGATAAAATTTCCGGTAGGTGTAGGACCAAAATCATTAGGCCCAATCATTAGTGAAGGAAGAATTATTATAATCCTCATATCCTTATGACTGCGTGCAAACTTAAGTGCTTCTTTTTCGGCGACAATCTTACTCTGAAAGTAAGAATCTTCAATATCTTCATCATAAGGATCATTTTCATTTGTGGGTTTAACAACATTTGTTGTTTTTAGCACGCCTGAAGAACTAATGTAGATAAAATTCCTAATCCCTTTGCTGTAAGCAGCATTTAATAAAGACTTAGTTCCATTAAGATTAATTCTAAAAGGCGTGTTTTCATTACCGTCTTTATAATATTGTGAATAATGAGCTGCGCAATGTATGACCGTATCGAAATCTCTTAATTCGTTTTCGAATTTAGATACATTACCCAAATCTCCTTCCAAATAAGCAATACTGTAACCAAATAATTGCCGCCCTCTTGGTATTGATCTTACTAAAGCAGTGACCTCATAATTTTGTCCCAGCAAGAGGGGAACAATGTTGCTTCCTAATAAACCTGTAGCGCCTGTAACAAGTACTTTCATTTTTCCTCACTACTTAACTAAGAATTAAATCTAAAGAAAACACTTTACGGAGGATTTTTCTTCTTAACTTATAAAGTTGGCTAACAATCTTATAAGAATATTAAGGGATATTCATGGGTATGAACTCTCGTTAATTCACTGCGGGAGAATAGAGCATAAAATATATTGAGATATAGTTTTGCCGATTTAAAGAGTCTCCCTTTTCCCCAGAGAGACTCAATCGAAATTACTTCATATCATGAATGCTAACATCTTTTATCAACCAGCGTGTGATTGAACTTACCGACTTATCGAGAAAGTCTTCTTTTTTAACTTCAGCATGGGATTTACCCAGTTCGCTTTCATAACCAATTGCAGCAAAGAAAGCAGCTTTGTCAAAGAAGCCCGTAATTTTATGATAAAATTCCAATGCCTGCTGCAATTCTATAGTGTTGTTTATCAGTCCTACACTTTGTATGTAATCCCATAAAACAACTCTTTCAAGAAAAATGGCATAAATAATTTCGCTGAATTTAAAGTTTTCACGGGCTCTTTCTTTTCCTACTGCAATAAAATGTTCCGCTGTTTCCCTGCTTGAATGGTCAATCTGCAAAAGCCAGTTACCAAGCTTTTTATAAACACTATAAACTCTTCTATCTAACTCATTCTCAGATAACCGGCGGTAACTCGGAGTGGATGAATTTGTCTTTACTTCCTGAATCCATTTTCTTGTAAGTTCTTCGGCATGCTGTTCTACTAAGCTTGTAAACCTCTCGTATAACATTTCGACCTCCCTTTTTTGTTGAACTGTTTTTTATTCAACGGAGAGAAAAAATAATTTTTCCGTATTGATATACTGGCCGGAAAAATTATCTTCTGCAAAGAACAATAGTTTATATTCACCAGGTAAAAAATCTTTGTCCAGCTCTATTTGAGATTCAATACTTATCAGACCTAATTCTGCATCACTAATTTTAGTAATTGTACCGTAATCAATAGATTTTATCGTGTCTGATTCAGGTGTAATTAAGTTAACATAATAAATGAGATTGGCAAGTAAATTTTTATTTTCTTCTTTAATTACAAATCCTTTTACCGAAAATGAAGCATTTAATTCCCACCCGGGATTCAAATAAAATGCGGCAACATTAGAATTTGAAAGCTCCAACTTAGGAGGTGTTTCTTCTTTTGAACAAGAAACGAAAAGGAAAAAAAAGAATGCAAAGATAAATAGTGGTTTCATTATTCTATTACCAATAACTACAAAAGACGAACCCGATTTCAAATGAACCCGGGTTCCAAATGATCAATAATTGTTTAATTAATTCTTATTTTTAAAGTCTTTTAAGAATTCTACCAGGTCTGCTGCACCTTGAGTTGGGAAAGCATTATAAATAGATGCTCTTAAGCCGCCCACGGAACGGTGTCCCTTTAAACCGGAAAATCCTTTTTCCCCTGCTTCGGCTATGAGTTTTTTATCTAAATCTGCGTTTGGTGTTGTAAAAGTAACGTTCATCAACGATCTGTCTTCTTTGTTAGTAACGGTTCCGTTGTAATAACCGTCTGTGCCGTCAATATAGTCATAAAGCATTGCAGCTTTTGTTTTATTTATCTCATACATTTTTTCCAAACCGCCGAGTTTCAACAAATGTTTGAATACCAAACCCATCAAATAAATTGCATAGGTCGGAGGAGTATTATATAATGAATCTTTTTCGGCATGAATTTTATAATTTAAATAAGTATGTAAATCATCAGAAGATCTTTCAAGGAGAGTTTTTTTAATAATAACCAGCGCACATCCTGAAGGGCCGAGGTTTTTTTGAGCGCCTGCGAAAATCACACCATATTTATTTACATCAATAGGTTTGTGAAGTATATCCGACGAAGCATCGCATACTAAAGGTACATTACCAACTTCAGGCTCGGTTTTATATTGCGTTCCAAAGATTGTATTGTTCGAAGTAAAATGAACATATGAAGCTTCACTGTCCAGCTTTAGTTCTTCCTGTTTCGGCAACCTTGCAAAGTTTTCTTCTTCTGTTGTTCCCGCAATATTGACTGTTCCAACTCTTTTGGCTTCTTTAAGAGCTTTTTTAGACCACGATCCCGTTACTATGTAGTCTGCTTTTTCCTTCATTAAATTTAACGGCACCATTGAAAACTGTAATGTTGCACCACCTTGTAAAAACAATACTGAATAATCGTCGCTAATATTCAGAAGTGTCTTGACATCTTTTTCCGCAGTTTTAATAATATCGTCAAAAGTTTTAGAACGGTGACTCATTTCCATTACATTCATTCCGCTTCCTTTGTATGAAAGCATATCTTCCTGGGCTTCTTTCAAAACTTCAACAGGCATTGTGGCAGGTCCCGCACTAAAATTATAAATTCTATTCTCCATCGTCCTTCCTTATTTATAATATGAAAAGTTATATTTCGTGTACTACTAAACCGTCTCGCAGCTTCGGTTCAAACCAGGTTGACTTAGGCGGCATAGTTTCACCGGCATCCGAGATATTTATTAGATCGTCAACTGAAACAGGGTACATTGAAAACGCAACTTTTGCTTTACCGTTGTCAACTAACTTTTCTAATTCTTCGGTTCCTCTTATTCCGCCGATAAAATCAATACTGTTGTCTGTCCTCGGATCTTCAATTCCAAGTATCGGGGTTAACAAAAAATTCTGCAATAAACTGACATCAAGCTTATCGCCAACCGCATCTCCGGGGGCAACATTTTCATTAGGTTTCATTAAGTACCATTGTTTATCTATGTACATGCACATAGTTCTTGTTTCAGGCGGATTAGGATTATCGGTTTCAGTTAATTCAAAATTCTCTTTTATCCTTCCAATAAACCCGTCTTTGTCTAAGCCGTTAAGGTTGAATACGACCCTGTTATAAGGGAGTATTTTAAGCTGTTCAGCCGGGAATAAAACAGCAAGAAAAAAGTTATATTCTTCGTCCCCCGTCTGGTTAACACTTCTTTCTTTTATTGTCTGCTGTGCCCTTGCAGCGCTTGCCGCTCTGTGATGCCCGTCGGCAATGTATAAGTAATCAACTTTACTGATTTCAAAAACAATAATATCGTTATAATCTTCCGGCATTACCCATACCTTGTGTTCAACGCCATCCGGCGTCTTGAAATCGTAAACCGGCTCATTTTTTTTCATTGTGTCTGCAACAATATCGTTTATTACCTCAACACCTTTATAAGTTAAAAACACGGCACCGGTTTGCGCCCGGGTATTTACAATATGGTTTGTTCTATCATCTTCTTTTACTTTACGTGTTTTCTCATGTTTTTTAATAACATCATTCAAATAGTCTTCAACAGAAAAAGAAGCAGCAATACCAACCTGAGTTTGTTCACCCCATGTAAGCTGGTAAACATAAAAATGAGGTTTCTCGTCCTGCAACATCGGGGCTTCTTCTTTCAGCCTCATATAATTTTCACTTGCCTTTTTATATACTTTATCAGAATAGGCATTTACTCTGGTATCCAATTCAATTTCGGATCTTGTTACTCTTAAAAAGTTTATAGGATTATCTTTTGCGAGTTCAGCCGCTTCTTCCCTATTAACAACATCATAAGGAACGCTTGCTACAAGATGAGCAACTCTTGCATCGGGCCTTACTGCCTTGAAAGGTCTAATAACCGCCATATCAACTCCTGTACTATTTTCGTATAAAAACTAACTTATATCGGGAAAGCTAATTTATAGATTTTAAACCTTATTTTTCTAAAAAATATTTTCAAAATCATATTTTTTTTAAAATAAGATTTAAGCAGTTGATTTAGGAAAATATTACAGGCAAGTTATATCAGAGCTTTTTGACTGCCAGTCCCAGCTTCTTTAGTAATACACCCAACTGTTTTTGCTCATCTTCAGTTATGACATCCATAACAGTACCGATGTATTTAGCATGCTGAATAAAAATTTCGTCAAATAAACTTTTGCCCTTCTGCGTAAGCTTAATGTTTATTGCCCTTCTATCGGTTTGGCTGTGCTCTCTTTTAATTAAACCTGATTTTTCCAGGTTATCCAGCACAAGCGTCATGTTTCCGCCACTGACTAACATTTTCTCGCAGAGGATGCCAATAGTCATTTCTCCGAGGTGACCTAAGGATTCAATAACAGCAAACTGTGCCGACGTAAGCCCAAAGGTACGTGCATGATCAACAACTTTCCTCTCTACGGTTGAATACGCTCTTGCCAATTTTACAAAGGTTGCTAATGCTAAATCTACTTTTTTTCCATAACTAATTTTTTCAGACATATTAATTGCCAACTCAATTTGTTAAAAGTTAAAATAGCCATTAGAAGATATTTTGTCAAGTTTAAATTTATTTATACTTTTTATAGTAAAAGATAAATCTCTTTTCAAGATATCTTAAATATAATATGAATTCAATTGAAATGAAATATTTTATCATTAAAGAAGCTAAAAAAACATTACACCTTGTAAAAGGCTACCGGTTAAAAACCATTGCGGAATCTATGGGCTGTGAGATAAACAGCAACAATGAAGGCCGGCAATACTCCTATGAAATAAATACATCAAAGAACTAAAAGAAATAGGCTGTTATTATAAAGATTGGAATTTTTCAATAGGCTTAGTTGACTTTCCCCCAATTATAAACAGTGAGGAGGTATTTCTCTGTTGGCGAAGTGATGAAAATAACATTGAATTTTACCATAAAGTAGAAGATGGAGGATATGAAGGAAAAAAGAGAATTCCAAAAGAATTTTTTTGAAATCCTCCTTTAAAAATTTTAAGATTTTTCTTCAATCTTATATGTGTGGATAATTTTCATTGCTTTCTCAAACATAGCGGTAACACCGCAATATTTAGTTTGCGATAACTCTATTGCTCTTTCAACATCTTTTTCTTTAATATCTTTACCGTAAAACACATA
Source organism: Ignavibacteria bacterium (assembly GCA_050117315.1). Lineage (GTDB taxonomy): Bacteria > Bacteroidota > Ignavibacteria > Ignavibacteriales > Melioribacteraceae > JANQIV01. Next base: position 16,101 of record JASFMY010000021.1, on the reverse strand, counting down.
CTCAAGCTGAACGTTTTCATAAACTTTAGGATGCTCTTCTGTTAAATCTGCCGTAATGTTTAACTCAAAGTCATCAATATTCACTCTTTTCTTCTTCAAAATTGATACAACATCACTTGCAGTACATCCGCCTAAACCTATAAGCAATAATTCTTTCGGTCTTACGGCTGCATTGCTTCCGCCGAATTCTTCGGGCCCGTCCATTACCACCCACCTATTGGAATCCGACTTACCGGCAAATGTTATACCGCCGATTTGTTTAATGTTAGCAGTCACTTTTTCCATTTCAACCTCAACTTTTATTTTTATTTTCGTTTGATAAAAAAAGTACTAATAGGATTCAAAATTTCTTTGTTTTATAAAACTAAACAAAATCATATTTTGATTGAAAAATAGAATTCTTATTTTCATGTTAAAAGTATGTTTTTCATTTTCAAATTTATTAAAAAATATAAGTGAAACTAAAAACTCTTATACCAAAATCCGAAGCGCGCAAGATTGTCGTTCAAAGAAGAAGCGAAATGCCGGATTCAGAAATAAAAAGCAAAACCAAGTTAATAATTGACAAGCTAACCGGCCTAGACGAGTTTGTTTACGCTAAAAACGTTTACTGTTATATTGCTAGCAGGAAAGGTGAGGTTGATACTAGAACCCTAATTACTTTTATGGAAGGATGGGGTAAAACCATAATGCTCCCCAAGCTAAATAAAACTTCTCGCTCTTTTAGGAAAGCATATTTTACGGGCTGGGATGATATTGTAAAAAACAACGAGGGCTACTGGGAACCTGCAATAGCGGTTGATGAAGATTTAAGCGACGTAGATTTAATGATTATCCCTGCATTGGCGGTATCTATTCACGGGCAGCGGGTAGGCTACGGAGGAGGTTATTACGACAAACTATTGAAAACAACTTTCTCTCCGAGAATAGTTCTTGCTTTCGAGTTTCAGATATTTGAATATATTGAAAGTAGTGTTCATGATATTAGAGTTGATAAAATAATTACCGAAAGAAGAGTTATTAACACTCGAAAATCAAAATTCGGGTTCTAACTAAATTTTGCCTGCCAAATTATGAATAACAGTGAAAATAACAAATTTGACGAAAACGCCCCTTTAATATGGAAAGAAGACGATAACACGGAAAAAGAAAAAAGAGAGAAGCCGGACAGTTTTTATAAATTTTTCGGTTTGTTACTTTTAATTATAAGTGCTGCAAGCTTTACCAATTTCACCGAGATATTCGGCCCGGGCGGAAATATTATTTTGAGCATTATATTTATGCTGACAGGCCTGGTTATAACATACAAATCAATTGGAACAAATAATAATTATGTGGTTTTTATTTCTTCTTTTCTATTTTTAACCGGTGTTTTTTCATTCATCTTTGAAGAGTTTTATATAATTAATGCAGGCTCATTTATATTCGGTATTTCAATTTGTATTACCGGGTGTAGTTTAATTATCTTATTCATTAACAGTAATCTTCGAAAGTATTTAACTCACGGTATTGCCTTTATTTTGGCTGCTGCTCTTATAATTTTGTTTTTCAGGGATTCGGTTTTCAATTTTTATTTGTCAAACATCATTATCAGACTATTGAATTTTTGGGAAATGATATTAGTTGTGGTTGGCGTAAACTTAGTAATCAGATACAGATAAATTTTATCAACGTGTTCTTCTATCCGCTTTACCGGGAAGAGCGCCGAATAAAAACGTATTGCCTTTCGGTATATCCGCACCACTTGTCTCTTCGTTTGTAACTCTTATTAAATCTATCTCCGTTTCGGGAACATAAGGTATATTGGAAACTTTAATAAATTTTCTACCCGGAACAGACACAAACGTTCCGAGTGAATACGATCTTCCCCTGCTTATAATCCATAACTGATAAACCTCGTCTGCTCTTAAAGCAGGCATATTATTCAAGCTCAGCAGTCCTTCCCGCGCATCAAAAGAAAGGAAAAGTTTACCCGAGCTGGAAGGATTAAAATCAGAACCGGAAAGGTTAATTACTATTACATCTTTATAATTAATAAATTCAATTAAGGACATGTAAGCTGTAACAAATTGGTCTGTACTGTTGAGCTGGGACTTTAGCTTGTTTGTCTGCTTATTTAAGTTCTCAACCGTAGTATGAAGTTCTTTGTTACTTTGCATAAATAAATAAGAAACCGTTCCGAAAAGTATTACAAGAATTACGATCACCAGCCAGAAAATCCAGTGTGTTGACTTTTCAGCCCTTTCTTCAACATGTTTTTCGTTAGGTTTAGCTTCCTCTTCGGCTTTTTTATCCGGCAGATCACCCGTTTCAATTCTATATTCTTCGTAGGTTGAGAAATTTCTTTTTATCTCTTCAGGCTCTTCCTTTTTTTTATCAAACATCGGCCGGATAGAATCGCGGCTTGAATTTGAATCTTCTTGAGTTTTATTCAGTAATTCTAATTCACGGGTTCTTTTAATTTCCTGTTCTTTTTTAATCTTCTCTTTTATCTCGCTTTGAATACTTATCAGCCTCTGAGCAACCTTATCTTTAAGCACCGACGGAGGTTTTTCAATTTCTAAAATGACAGGAACTAATGATATGACATTTTGCAATTCGCCCAATTCTTTTTCAGGCAGTTCGCCGCCTTTATGCCAGTAATCTTTGAACTGCGTAAAGTTTTCGTCATCCATACAGCCGGCCGCATAAGCGCTAATCATTTCGTGTATTGCTTTGTCTGCCATTTAACCCGAGATCAAATTTTCTTTTAATGTATGCAGTGATGTTAAAATTTTATTTCTTACGGTTTCTACCGGGATATTTAATTTGTCGGAAATTTCGTTAATATTATACCCTTCGTAATAAGCTAAATGAATTACATACTTTTGAGTATCGCTGAGTTTTTCAAGCGAGTTTTCAACTTTGTCCTTAATATTCAAAGCCGTTGCCAGCTCCAGGTTGTCTATCTCTTTGGACAATCCCGGTATTATAAAATAATTTTCATACTCTTCATTGTATTCTTTTGACTTACCGAATGCGCTTCTACTTCTTTTTACTTCATCAACAATCTTATTTCTTGCTAAATTAATTATCCACGAGTAAACCGAACTTGTTTCAAAGTCGGTATTAATAGCCTTCTTCCAGATTATTTCAAAAACATCCACCAATACCTTTTCCGCCGTATCCTGGTTAGGTGCAATCTTTTTGATTAGTGTAAACAAAATAGGCGAGTACCTTTCATAGAGTTCTTCAAGAGCTCTGGAATCAAATTTTTTGATTTTATTAATCAATTCCAGATCGGAAAAATCTTTGTGCTTTCTCAAAAGAATCCTATAAAAAACTTTATAAATATCATAATAAGGTATGATTAGACAAAACAAAAATCAATTGATCTTTTTGCTAATCTTAGTCTTAATCATACTCTTAACCTGAATTTGTATTTTAAGAATTAAGAGTAAGAAGATTATGAATAAGATTAGGATTAAGAAAAAGAAATAAATCTAAACTTCTGTTCACTTTTTAATTTTACTATATTTGATATTCTTTTTAACAAAGTATTTTTTAAAACGGATTTAGCATGACATCAAAAGAAATTAGAAATCAATTTTTAGAATTCTTTAAAAATAAAGGACATAGGATTGTACCAAGCGCGCCCGTTGTTCCATTTGACGACCCCACGCTTTTATTTACCAATGCAGGAATGAACCAATTTAAAGACGTATTTCTTGGCAAAGGAAACCGCGATTACAACCGGGCGGCAGATACTCAAAAATGCATTCGCGTAAGCGGCAAACACAACGATCTTGAAGAGGTGGGGCACGATACTTATCACCATACTTTTTTTGAAATGCTCGGCAACTGGTCGTTCGGAGATTACTACAAAGAAGAAGCTATTACCTGGGCATGGGAACTGTTAACCGGAATCTGGAAACTGCCGAAAGAACGTTTGTGGGCAACCGTTTACAGAACGGACGATGAAGCTTATGAATTATGGAGAACCAAAACAGACATTAATCCCGATCATATTTTGAGATTTGATGAAAAAGATAATTTTTGGGAAATGGGCGAAACAGGCCCATGCGGACCTTGCTCGGAAATACATATCAATATTGGAGACGATTACAATAACCCGGAATTAGTAAACGCCGACAGCCCGGAATGTATTGAAATATGGAACCTCGTTTTTATTCAAAACAATAGGGATGAAAACGGCAATTTGCACGACCTTCCCGCTAAACATATTGATACCGGGATGGGCTTTGAAAGAATCTGTGCAGTTATTCAAAATAAAAAATCAAATTACGATACAGATGTTTTCATGCCGATCATTAATGCAGTCGGCGATTTATGTGATATTAAATATACAAGCAAACTCGAAGATGAAAACGACATCGCAATGCGTGTAATAGCAGACCACATACGAACTTTAACAATTGCAATAACTGACGGTGCAATCCCCGGAAATGAAGGACGAGGTTATGTTTTAAGAAGAATTTTAAGAAGAGCCGCCAGGTACGGGAGAAAATTAAATTTAACAGAACCTTTTCTATATAAATTGATTGATGTTGTAATTGAAAACCTCGGGGAAATTTTCCCGGAAATAAAAACAAATAAAGAGAACGTACGGAAAATTGTTAAAGCTGAAGAAGATAGTTTTAATGCAACTCTCGACAGGGGCATTGAATTGTTTGAACAAATTTCAAAACAAACTTCAAAGGAAAATAAAAAAACAATCAACGGCGATGACGTATTTAAGCTTTATGACACCTTCGGTTTCCCTGTTGACTTAACGAACATAATGGCAAAAGAAAAAGGTTTTGAAATTGATGAAGCACGTTTTAATGAATTAATGAATGAACAGAAAGAACGCACGCGTAAATCAACTAAAAGTAAAATTGCATCTGCTAATGTTCTTGGGGAAGGATTAACGGGATTTGAATTAAGCAATGACAAAGTAACTGAATTTACAGGTTATGAAGAACTGAAAACAGAAACTAAAATTATAGGTTATAAAAATGAAAACGGAACTTCATATTTGATTCTTGATAAATCCCCGTTCTATGTTGAATCCGGCGGACAGGCAAGCGATAAAGGAAATATTTTTATCGGCGATACTCACCTGCATGTAATTGATCTTGTAAAAGTTGATGACAAAATTATACATGTTGTAAACAATGAAAGTAAAATAGAAATTAAAAACGGAATAAATGTAACAGCAGAGGTTGATTCCAAAAGAAGATGGGATATAATGAGAAACCACTCCGCAACGCACTTTCTGCACTCGGCTCTAAGAGAAGTGCTTGGGCAGCATGTTCAGCAGTCGGGCTCAAGCGTAACGCCGGATGGGTTCCGTTTTGATTTCACACATTTTGAAAAAGTTAAGAAAGAAGAAATTGAAGCTATTGAATCAATAGCCAACGAAAAGATTCGTGAAAATATTGAAATGATTCATCATAAAGATACACCTTTTGAAGAAGCAAAAAAGATGGGCGCTTTGATGTTCTTCGGTGATAAGTACGGCGATAAAGTAAACGTAGTTCAGTTCGGCGATTATACAATGGAATTCTGCGGCGGCACTCATGTTAAAAACAGTTCGCAAATCGGTTTGTTTAAGATTATAAATGAAAGTTCCATTGCAAGCGGTGTACGCAGAATTGAAGCAGTTACGGGGGCAGGAGTTGAAAAATATTTGAAAGAACAGGAAAGCAGAATTCAGAATTCGGAACTAAGAATTCAGGAATTAAATGATGAAAAGAAAAAACTTGAAAAGGAACTTGCGGAATTAAAACTCCGGGAAAAGCTTGGCGGTATTGACAGTATTGTTTCATCCCCGGGTGGTGTAAAAGGTATAAGTTTATTCAAAGGCAAAGTTGAAGCGGCGAATATGGATGAGCTTAAATCAATGGGCGATGAATTAAGAAACAAAATTAAAAGCGGCGTTGGGTTATTGATTTCAGCATTTGAAGAAAAGGTTGGAATAGTTTGTGTCGTAAGTGACGATTTGATAAAAGATAAGAAATTAATGGCAGGAAAAATCGTAGGAGCTGTTGCAAAAATTGTAGGCGGAGGCGGGGGCGGTCGTCCTCATCTTGCTACAGCAGGCGGAAAAGATATCTCTAAAATTGATGAAGCTTTGGAAGGAGTTATTAATTTATTATCTGAAATGTTATGACTGTAGGTTTGAAGGTATCTTGCTGGTTTCTACTCTTAACCGAGGTATCTTGTTTTTGCAGATATCATAAACTATATCAATATTGATTCTTACTGGCTTTTTTAACAACTCACCAATTGTTTGCAGTCCCATTGAAATAAAGTCAAGTTTTAATCCCTTATCATCTTTATAAAATCCTCCGGTGAATTGATTTCATTAAACCCCCAGATTATGAAAGAAATTAGAGATAGATATAGCTACAATGAGTTACAAATAATATCTAAGGTCAAAAAAGGTTAAATAGAAAATCGCGACGAACTTTTTATTTATTATAGATTATTGGTTTTTGTTTTCCTCTAATGCATTATTAGGGGTAAACAAAAGAGCAGCGAATAAAGTCATATATGCCTAGAGAACCAAAGTCTTATGTGTGTAGGGAGACAAGTCACATATGAGTAGGGAACATAGTCTTATATGTGTAGTAAGCAAGGTCACATATGAGTAGAAAGACAAGTCTTATGTGAGTAGGACGGCAAGTCACATATGAGTAGGGAACATAGTCTTATATGTGTAGCAAGCAAGGTCACATATGAGTAAGAAGAAAAGTCATATATGAGCAGGAAGCAAAGTCTTAAATAACCGGGAAGACAAGCCCTATATAAGCATTTGCATATATTTTTACATCAAGTATTATTAATTGCCGTTACTGATCACCGGATGTCGGGGGATTTTTTATTTTTAACAAATTAGGAAATTTTATACGGCTTCACCACTAAACCCCAATTATGCATTAGGAATTGTTAAACCCGGAATCGTTGTAACATTTTATTTTATAAAAAATTACATGAATTATTCATTCTCTATAGAGTAGTCAATATCTTCAAAAAATTGAAAGGAGCAATTCATCAGACATTTAATCAATGGTATGAACCTCGGGGCAAGCAAAGGGGAATTAGACCCCGTCTTCTCGTCCGCCGTAGCGAATGCGGATTAAATCTTTGTTTATTATTTTTATAAATCTTGGCCTTAGTCTTTCATTAAAAAAACTGTAGTACTTAATATTCACTATTCTTAAAAGTGTATAACTTCCCGTTTTTCGGATTCAATTCTATTTCGCCTTTGAAACCTAGTTTTAATAGTTCGCGATAAAGCGACCTCATAAAAAAACCGTGGCTTACAATTAGAATATTTTTATGCCCGCTGTTAATTATTTCTTTCAAAATTTTCTTTGCTCTTTGGTAAGATTCAGTTTTCCCTTCCGGCTGTGAAGGGTTGTTTTTAAACCAATGTGCGTTTGCAACAAAATGCCAGATAAATGCCGGCAGTTTTATTTTCCGCTTCGTAAAAGCCTTGATGGGAATTTCCCTCAGTAAATCCGATTCAATTATTTTCCCGTTGAAAATTTTTTGTGCCGTATTTACTGCTCGCGATAATGAACTGCAATAACAAACTTGCCAATCATAATGATTAATATTTAATTCCTGGTCATAAACAGGGGCGATGTCGTAATTATCCAAAATTTTTTCAAACTCCGTTGGAGTTAGCAAAAAATTCGCACGCTTAATATTTACTTTGAAATGCCGTACTAATCCGATAATCATAATATTAATAATTCAATAAAATTTGTACTCCCTCTAAAAGGGAGAGATTTCTCACCCCGGCTCAAGCCGGGGATTCGAAATGACAACTTAAAGATTTTTATTTTATCCAAACAGTTTTAATATTCACAAATTCTTTTATCCCGTAGTGAGAAAGCTCACGCCCGTAACCGGATTTCTTTACACCTCCAAATGGTAAACGGGGATCCGATTTTACTAATCCGTTTATAAATACCGAGCCTGATTCGATAAACTCAGCAAGTATTTCTGCTTTCTCCAAATTGTTTGTCCAAAGCGATGCGCCCAAACCAAAGTCAGAATCATTTGCAATTCTAATTGCATCGTTTTCGTTTTGTGCTCTTATTATTGCAGCAACCGGGCCGAATAGTTCTTCATCGTAACAAGGCATTCCTTTAGCAACATTAGTTAAGACAGATGCTTTATAAAACACACCCTCTTTATCATATCTTTCACAGCCAAGTAATGGTTTTGCCCCGGCTTTGATTGATTGTTTTACTTGTTCATCTAACTCTAACAATAAATCCTCTCTTGCCATTGTGCCTTGTTTTGTATATTCATCCAATGGGTTGCCGATATTAAGCTTACTCATTTCATCAATAAACTTCGATTCAAATTCATCGGCTATTGATTCCTCTATAATAAACCGTTTGGCTGCAATACAACTCTGGCCGTTATTTATCATTCTTGCCTGAACACCAACCTTTACAGCCGTATCAATATCTGCATCGGCAAGAACAATAAACGGGTCGCTGCCGCCAAGTTCCAAAACTGTTTTCTTTAAATTATACCCGCTAAGTTCTGCCACTTTCATTCCCGCAGGTTCGCTGCCTGTTAATGTAATTGCTTTTACATGATTATTTTTAATTATATCTGTTACTCGTTTGGAACTTACTAGAAGTGTTCTGAATAAATTATCCGGGAATCCTGCCCTGTTAAAAATATCTTCAATAGCGAGTGCACATTGAGGTACATTTGATGCATGTTTCAGTAACCCCGCATTACCCGCCATCAATGCCGGCACAGCAAACCTAAACACCTGCCAGAACGGGAAATTCCATGGCATTACCGCAAGTACTACTCCTATCGGATCAAACCTTACATAACTTTCAGATGCATCTGTTTCAATCTTTTCGTTACTTAAAATTTGTTCGGCATTTTCAGCGTAATACTCGCATACCCAGGCACACTTTTCAACTTCGGCGAGAGACTCGCTGATTATTTTTCCCATTTCTAGTGAAATTGTTTCTGCATATCCTTTATTATATTTTCTTAAAATTCTTGCGGCGTTCAACATCAATTCTCTTCTTTCGACAAAGGGAGATAACCGCCAGCCCAAGAAAGCCTCATAGGCTTCATCAATGATATTATTTACCTTTTCAATTGAATATTCATCATAAGTCTTTAAGATTTCATTAGTAGCCGGGTTAATTGATTGGATAGCCATAGTATCCTCTAAAACTTTTACATTAAAATGACAAAATTAATACTTTGAAGCAAACCATGGAAATTGATTTCAAATAATCTTTACAATAAATTCATTTAACTTGAATTTTAATTTGAATATATTTGGTATGATTTTTTAATTAAACTGTTGTATATGTCTAAGTCCAAATCTCCTAAAACGTTCATTTTAGATACAAATGTAATTCTGCACGACCCCACATGTATACACCAATTTCAAGAAAATAATATTGTCATTCCTCTGGCAGTAATCGGCGAAATTGACCACTTCAAAAGGGGAAGTCAAGTAATCAATTTAAATGCAAGAGAATTTACCAGAACTCTTGATAAAATAACCGGCGATGCAATATTTAACGGCGGTATTCCTCTTGGTGACGGGAAAGGCAAAGTAAGAATTTTTATTACCAAGGGATTAAACCAGGATGTACAAGAAGCTTTTAGGGAAGACAACCCGGATCACCGTGTTTTAAGCTGTGCACTGGATATATCAAAAACATCGCGTTCAAAAAACAGGGTAATCCTCGTTACCAAAGATGTTAACCTAAGAATGAAGGCGAAGTCTTTGGGTCTTCAAGCACAGGATTATACTACTGATAAAATTCAAAGTGTTGAACATCTTTATACCGGCAGAGCTTTTGAAGAAGATTTTGATGATGAAATTCTTCAAATGTTTTTTTCTCCTCCTTACGAAGTGCCGTTTGAAGAAATCAAAGATCATTTTGTAAACGATTTAATTCCTAATAAATATTTTATCATCCGTAATGCAAACCGGTCTGTGCTGGCTTATCTCGACCAGGAGATGCAAATATTCAGACGCATTGATAAAAATGCCGTGTACGGTATTATGCCGAGAAATGCCGAGCAGACTTTTGCCGTTGATGCCTTATCGAATAACGATATTCCTTTGGTTACTTTAACAGGCAAGGCAGGAACAGGTAAAACTTTACTTGCACTTGCAAGCGCTTTACAGAGTAGAAAATTTTACAGACAGATATATATTGCAAGGCCGGTAGTCCCATTGAGCAATAAAGACCTTGGCTTCCTGCCCGGTGATGTTGACAGCAAGCTTGCACCTTATATGCAGCCTCTCTGGGATAATTTAAAAGTAATTCAAGATCAATTTAAAGAGACCGACAGCAAGTATATTGTTATCAATAATATGGTTAAGGACGATAAACTTGTAATTGAACCGTTGAGTTATATTCGCGGTAGAAGTCTGCAAAGAATTTTCTTTATAGTTGATGAAGCCCAAAACTTAACTCCGCATGAAGTAAAAACAATTATTACCCGTGCAGGCGAAGGAGCAAAGATAGTTTTAACCGGCGATGTCTACCAGATAGACCATCCGTATCTTGATGCGATGTCAAATGGTTTATCGTATTTGATTGATCATTTTAAAGGTCAGAAACTTTATGCCCACGTAAATCTTGAAAAAGGTGAACGTTCAGAACTTGCAGAGTTGGCAAGTAATTTATTATAATGAATTTTATTTCTCAATTACTTGGTAAAGGGGAAAGTTTAAATATAAACGAGGAAACTCTTCCCCAAAATATGGCCTTATACTTTTGTCTATTATAAATGATCTTGAAAAAGTAAAAAGAAATAATTCTCATACTGTTTTAATGGTAAAATCGTCGAACACCTGCCGGACAATGATTACTTAATTTACCTGTGCGGACTTCACGAAGTTGAAGAGTTTATTCGCAAGTATAAAAAGTATTTTTTTTATAACTATTAATTTTCTTATAAATTCTATATATTACACTAAAACTTTAGAATGCCCTTATGCCAGTTTCTCTAAGTAAATATCAACCCGCAAAAAATTTACCAACTTTCGAATCACAAAAAAAAGGTGAGAATAGATTTTTAAATATCTTTAGCAAAAGTCTTGTCAAATCATTAAATCTGGAAGGCAAGCATTTTTTATTAGCTAAGGAATTAAATCTAAATGGTTATGGAATAGCTGATTTAGTATTGTTAGAATATGCTTATTCAAAAACTGACAAAGATAAAATTGTTAGAAAAATAATAACAAGCTTTGAAATCAAAATTAAAGATTGGAGAACAGCTGTTAAGCAAGCGTTTAGATATAAATTTTTTTCTAATCGAGTGATCGTTGTTTTACCGAATGAGAATATAAAATCTGCAAGGAAAAATTTACATATCTTTAAAGAGTTGGAAGTAGGGATTTGGTCGTTTGATTTCGTTAATAGAAAAATTGACAAAATTTACACACCTAGAAAAAAGAAAGAATTGTCAATTGCGGCAAAAAGAAAAGCTTTACTTAAGTTTTCAACAAGATTTAAATTTCTGCAATTTTCTTAAATTTCGTTATACCATTAAGCATAGGTTCTATGTGATATTCTCTTGATTTTCTATTAAGATTATAGAAATAATTTATTTTGGTAAACAAATCATGGGCTTCGTCTAAATCTTCGGAGAGTTTTTGAATCTTGTCTTCAAGACTAATATTTTCATCGTAAGTATTGGAGAGTTTTTTTAATGTTTCCCAACTTTGCAAAATTTCTTCAGTTCGATTTAACTCACTATTGTCATCCCTACTCAAATAAAAATTATCAGTTTCCAGATTATTTAAGACCTCTGGAAATTTTTCTTTTAATGCTGCTAATTCATCAAATCTTATTCTTTTAAATAGTGCTTTTGAGTAGTACCTTATTATTGGTAAACTACCACCTTCTTGTTGAATAGGTGTAAATTTTTCAATCGAAAATCTTCTTAAATTTGACCACCAACCTGTACTAACAGCATCTGCCCCCGCTATAACCAACGTAGGAGATAATATATCAGAATAACCATTAATAACTTCAAAACCATTAAGGGTTAGACTGTAGTTTAATAACATCCAATTAGCTATTAAATCTGAATTAAAAAATTCATTTGATAATGTCGATTGACTAAGCGAAACTAAAATATAAAATCCATCTGGAGGATTATCTAACAAAGTAATAATACTAAGAAATTCTTGTAATTCATTTAAATTCATTAAGGATTCAGCTGAAATACATAATGTACAATACAACGGTTTTGAACCATTATAATTATTTTTTGCATTTCTAATAAAGTTTCTTGAAATAGCACCTTCAATTGAATCAAAAGATCTTGATATTAATATATTTGGGGCTATGATTCCAGTAGTTGGTAAATTTTCCTGAAAATCGATTACCCTTTTTATTGTTTCATTAACTTGATTATCTGATTCCAGCTGAATTTTTGTTTTAAATTGAAAATAGGAATCAAAGTATTCTGCAAGTTTACTAAGATTTAACTTTGGATGATTCTTCAATAATGATACATAAAATTGAGAGTCAAATAAAAAATCTTTTCTCTCATATTTTTTATAATCGTTTAATTTTTCTTCTAATTTAGAAATTGATATATCCCTCGGACTAAAAATCACTCCATCTATATAATCATTTTCTAATCCTAAAGAAGTTTTTTGTCCATCCCCATAACCATGTTGAGCATAAGTTTTCATATCTAATTTTTTAGATTATTTATAATTCTTTTTATGTTACTTGGTCTTAAGTGAGGTTTTTTCTTTATCCACTGATCGATTAATTCACAAAGCATATCAGATAAATCTGGCCTTAAAGTCTTAAGTTTTTGGGGAACTTCTCTTAAAATCCTTGTAAAAGTTAATAGTGGATTTTCAATACCTTTGAAAAAAGGATTTTTTCTCGATGCATATTCATATGCTGTCACGCCTAATGCATAAAGGTCAGTTCTAAAATCTATTGAATTTCTAAAATTTGAATCAAACATTTCAGGAGCTAAATATAGTGTTGTACCTATTGGAAATTTACCTTGAGGATTAACTGTCAAAGGAGTTTCATTAATACTAAAAGCAATTCCTAAATCAAATAAAACAAATGGTCGTTCAGATTGATTAGTTTTAATAATATTTAAAGGCTTTATATCTCTGTGTACTGATTTAGATTTATCCCATAATTCATTAATTGCTACTAATATAGAAATCACTAAAATCCGTATTTCATTCTCATCAGGTTCGTAATTCTTTTTTATTAGTTCAAACAAATTTTCACCTTCAATAAACTCTTCTGAGTATGCAATAAAATTTTTAGTATCTATATTTTTTTCAACTGGCTTAAGATTTCCAAGTTTTACTATGTTTTTTGATATACAATTATTTAATAAGTTTATCTCTCTAAACACTCTTTTCTTTGCAGATTCTATTTCTTCTATATCTAAATTAACCTCATTAGGATTAGGGATATAAACTAACTTTAATGCTTCATAGTTATCTTTAATTCTAGCTTTATATACTACTTTAAATCCACCTTTTTTATAAAAGTTTATTTCTGAGTAATCACTAAACTCTTTTCTAATTTCAGAAATATTTGGCTCTTGAAAATTCATATTATATAATATGCATTATAATAATCTTTTATCAAAATATTTCCTTCATTTCAGAAACCAGCTCACCCGACTCAACAAGCTGAATAACTTTTTCCATATCGGTGCGCAAGTATTTATCTTCACCAACCTTGCCGAGAAGACCGGCAACACTTTCATAGACTTTTGAAGTGCCTTTACCTAGCTCTCTTAAATGTTCCGGCAGATTATTGTATGTCAGTTGTATAGCTCTTACGGTACAAAGCAATTCTATACCGACAATCTTTTGAATATTTTCGATTACTTTTTTAAGATGAACAACACCCAGGCTGCCCATTGATACAAAGTCCTCCTGGTTTGCTGCGGTTGATATCGACATAACCGAAGCGGGATTAGAAAGTATCCTGCTTTCTGCTGCACGTGCCGCACCGGCATATTGAGCAATCATTAAGCCCCCGTCGGCATTGGCTGAATCGTATGCCAGGTCGGCAGGTAAACCGTAATTTAAGTGGTTGCTCAATAAAGAGAATACTCTTTTATCGGTACACAATCCCATTGATGTTAAAGCAATCTTTAAATAGTCAACCATTACCGCCATCGGCTGACCGTGAAAGTTTGCACCGCTGTATGCTTTTATTCCGTTTTTCTTGAATTCAAATAAAGGATTATCCGTTACCGAATTAATTTCAATTTCCAGGCTTTGCCTGAACTTTTGAACAGCTTCATAAGTAGCGCCGTGGACTTGCGGAACGGCTCTGTAACTGTATCTGTCCTGCACCCTTTCATCGAACGGGAAAACGGATAGCAGCCTTCTAATTTTCCTGTTTATATTTTCATACTCTTTTCCTGAAATAATTTTATTCAAGAAATTATCACGAACATCTTTCTTCAATTCGTGAGAAACGACATCGTGTGCTTTTTCAAATTCACGCTTATCAATAAAGTTCAGAATTCTATTTTTACACTTCTGTACAATGTCTTTAAATTTCTTTGAAGTTATCTGGTCAATTGCTTCGGAGAGTTTTTGCTTAAGCTCTTTTATTTTGTCTTCGTAATCAAGCGGCGAATTTTGTTTATTAATGAAAATGTCCATCTGTGCAGTACGCGAACATCTTTTTGAACCTTGCAACAAAGACTTCATTTCTTTTGCTATTTTTATCTGCCCGGGGTGAGGACGGTTTTTATAAATTATATCGGCAAAGGCGTCTGTCTCTCCTCTAATTGCTTCCAAAGACATTGCAGCGGAAAGCGATGCATTGGCTAACAAATTTTCAGCATCACGCAAAGCAAACACTGCGAAAGCAGTAATCAAGTTAGTGCCGTTTGTTAAACCCATTGCTTCTTTTGGGCCGAGCTTAATCGGCTTTAATCCACTTTTCTTTAATGCTGCGCGTGCGCTTATCGGGCTGAGTATAAATTTCTCTTTTTCAGCATCACTCTTTTGGTAATAGTTTTCATCCGTTACAAAAGCCTTAGCTTCAGGTAAACCTATCAGGACAGCCGCAATCATTGATAAAGGAACAAGGTCACCGCTTGCGCCTACAGAGCCTTCTTCCAAAACCCAGGGGGTGACATAGTTGTTAAGCATGTCGATCATCAGCTTGCATGTTTCGTAACGCATTGCCGATTGACATCTCGCAAACGAATTTAAACGGATAACCATCATTGCACGGACGTATTCAACCGGAAGCACCTTACCTGTTCCGCAGTTGTGAGATTTAATATACTTCTCTTGATAGAGCATAAGCTTTTCATTATCAACATCAACGTACTTTAGGTCGCCGTGTAATTTGTTTGTACCGTAGATTTTTATTTCGGGATGTTCGTCAAGCTGCTTTTCAAGTTTTGCCCTGTCGCTTTTTAACTTCTGTACAATTGTTAATCCGTTTATTTTTTTCTCCGGATCGAAATCTACTTTATATCCTTTCTCAGCAATGTTGATTACATCTTCAACAGTTAATGATTCGCCGTTAAGATAAACTATATTTTTTGCCATTTCATTCTCCTATAGCTGAATTAAAAAACGAACCTCTTTAATCCTTCTTTTAGTTTTGTGGCATTGAAATTAATTAATAACCCGGTTTTAATTCCTGCAAACTTCATATAAGTTAATATTTGTGCTTCGTAAATTGGGTGGATTGCGTCAATAGACTTTAACTTAATAATTATTTTATTTTCTGCCAAAATATCTAGGGCAAACGCATCAAAAAAAAGAAAATGGATTGTCTGTTTAAAATAGAAAAAAAAAGTTAAGTTTGTTTTCAAAAAAGCATGGAAAACAAAATCGAAGAAGCGTTAAGTAGAATCACAGACCCCCGAGTAGTCACCCGATGTCAGCACAAATTAAGTGATATAATATTTATAGCCTTGTCTACCTTAGTGTGTAATGGAGAAGATTTCGTAGATATGGAAGAATTTGGTCAACAAAGATATGGATGGTTAAAAACAATATTAGAGTTACCCAATGGCATACCGTCTCACGATACATTTAACAAAGTTTTACAAAAATTAGAG